>CAZKPN010000001.1:0-2901 GCA_964554655.1 uncultured Aquabacterium sp.
CGCGATCCAGCGGGCGCTCGGCCATGCGGAAGCGCCGCGCGGCTTCGGGGATGGCTGCGCGAACGGAGGGGGCGCAGTCAGCGAGCAATGCGTTCAGCCGCTGACCCCGGGCTGCCACATTCAACGGTGGCAGGGTGCAGGTGGGCAGCATCAGCTTGCCTGGCAGGCCACGTGCAGCCTGGCCGCCATCGGTGGTGGGCAGGTACCAGCGCAATGGCAGGGCCGCCAGTGGCGCGGTCCAGTGATCCGCACCGTTGGCGCAGCAGCGGTCTTGCCAATGTTCCGGGAGCAGCACGTCTACGCCCCGCAGCCAGCAGACGGTCGCTGCCGCGGCCAGGCCACGCTCGGGGGTGATGTCGTCGCTCAGCAGGCACAGGCCTCGGCCTGTGGCGGCGCTCAGGGCCTGCGCCCAGGTGGTGAAATCAGTGCCGCGCTGCGCCTGCAGAGGCAACACCTGCATGGCGGGGGGTGGATCAGAGC
This sequence comes from uncultured Aquabacterium sp., assembly GCA_964554655.1. Taxonomy (GTDB): domain Bacteria; phylum Pseudomonadota; class Gammaproteobacteria; order Burkholderiales; family Burkholderiaceae_C; genus Aquabacterium. The sequence goes on from CAZKPN010000001.1 coordinate 481, forward strand.
GCAGGCGAGCCAGCACGGCTTGCATCTCGCGTGGCAGTTCGCGCGTGGGGGCATCAACGTTTTGCAGCAGGCCTCGGGGGCTGCTTTGAGGATCCAGCAGGGCCTGTGCCACGCTGGCGGGCATGTCCAGCGCCTGATGCCAGTCCAGCACTTCCCGCCCGCTTGGCAAGTGCAGCAGGCCATGGCGGAACAAGGCATGACTGGCATCGGCGCAGGCGGCCACGGCCATGGGGTCGTCCCACAGGCGCTGTGCCAATGCCAGCGTCGGCCAGGGGCGAGACAGGTCGTTCTGGCAGGCCGCGCACACCGCGCCGATCGAGGCATCGACACGCCCCGCCAGCGCGCAGGCCAACACGAACTGGGCTGCGGGCGTCAAGCCGCAAGTGCGCGTCAGCCAGGCCCAATCCCCGTGGCGACTGAGGCGCAGACGAGGTGCCTCCAGCTCGGCGATGCGGTCGCTCAAGTAGCGCGCGGTCGTGTCCTCGGCAAAGAAGGTGCGCTTGTCATCTCGAAAGCGCGCCAGGTCCAGGCTGTCTTGCACCGGGTCCGTGACGGGCGGCAAGGCGCCAGGGACTGGCGCGGCGCCATGGCCCCGCTGGTGCCAGCACCAGGCGATCTCACGGCGCAGACGCCAGGTCACCTGCGCCAGCCAATGGGCGCACACCGGGTCACCCACGCCCAGGTCGGGGTTCATGGAAACAGGCGTGGCGGCGAGTGGCGTGCTCATGTCCAGCTCAGCGCGGGAGAGTCCAGGGCCTGTTCGCCATTCACGCGCAGGATCACCCGGTAGTTGGGATTGGGCGACAGCGCTTGAACGTCGCTGACGGCAAAGGTGAGGGAGGTGGCGCTGCCGCCGGGCAATGGCTCCAGCAGCAATTGCGCTTTGCCATTGAGGTAAAGCGCCGCGTAGATGGCGGCATCAGGCCCGCCCAGTTGCGCGCCATTGACCACGAACTGACCGAACAGCTTGCCCGCCACCAGGGTGAGCGGAACGGGCAGGTTCACGCTGGTGACCCGAGGCACCAGGTGCCCGGCCACTGCATTGCTGCTGAGCGTGTGGCCATCGGGCAGCGTGCGTGCCACGCAGACAGGGTAGGCGCCTGCGGCGATCGGGTCGGCCAACGGAATGGTGGCGCTCAAACCCCCATCTGCTGTGGGCGTGGCGGGATAGACCGAGGCGCCTACCATGATCATGTCGTAGCCCGCCAGATCAACACCGCGCAGTACGAAGGCCTGGCCGGCGCTGAAGCGCTCTGGTTCGATGGCACTGAGCCTGGGGCCCAGGCTGGGCAGTGCCGTGACACCTTCGTACATCTGCGGTGGCGGCAGCGGCTTGCCGATGGTCTTGACAGGCAGCGCATAGGCCGGCGGCGTGTCCATCGGCGCCAGCATGACCGGGCGAACCTGGAAGGCGGCCGAGATGCGGTACTTCTCTTCGCTGCCCTGCATGATCTTGGACAGCATCTCGACATCGGCCTCGTCGAAGGTGATGCGCAATGGATCGGGGCTGCTCGACAAGGCGGCGTTGGTCGGGTCAGGCGGGATCACGCTCATGCTGTTCAAGGCCAGCATGCCCCGGCTCAGCAGCTTGTGCGCGGCGATGGAGTCGCTGTCCGCGCCATCGAAGGCGGTCAGCAGGTAGTACAGCACCAGCCAGACGGGCGGAGCCTGCCCGGCATCGAGCGGGCGGTTGCGCAGGTTGGCATCAATGCCCACGCGGTAGAGGAATAGATTGAAGCTGCCGCCCGTCGCCCCGGCATTGCTGGCGTCTTCCGGCCGGCCCACGGCCACGGCGTTGATGCCGGTTCGGGATGCAATCTGGACCTTCAGCAAATCGCTGACGGCGCCGATGGCCTCACTGCTGGCGGCAAGTGACATGGCTCAACTCCACCGCACATGGTGGCGGCGCAAGGCAAACCGCGCTGGCGCCGGGGTGGGCTCGGCCACGGTCTGAGGCTCGGGCGTCATCACCGGGACAGGGTTGGCGGCACGCACCTCCAGGGTGATGGTGCCGATGCGGACATGGGTGCGGGGCATGGCTTCGCCTGGGTTGGAGGGCTTGATCGTTGGGAGCGATCCGCGCTGGTGCGCAGGCTGTACTGGCCGCACCTTGAATGGCGATCCCACGGAGGGCACCTGTTCAGGGACCTGCCATGCCAGGCTTTGCTCTTGAGGCTCGGGGTTTTGCCGGGTCAGGTCCAAGCTGCTTGGGCTGGCCAGGGTTGATGGCGCTTCCTTGATCAGATCGGGCCTGACTTGCGGCAAGGGCATGTCGCTTGGTTGCCGAGGCGAACTGGACGTGGTGTGGGTCTGGGCCGTGGTCAGTGGTGCCAAAGCTTTGTTGGCTGCCGGGGCTTCGTTCTGAAGCTGAGTCAGCCTCGACGCCAAGGCTGGCTTGCTTGTCTGGAGATGGCGCGGCCA
>CAZKPN010000001.1:3001-5709 GCA_964554655.1 uncultured Aquabacterium sp.
GGCAAAGTAGCCGCTCATGCCCAGGCTCCGTCATGATGAAGCTGCCGCAGGTAGTGCGCACGTCGCCACCGGGGCAAGGCCAGGATGTCAGCCTCGCGCCAATGGAAGGCGCTGGCCAGTTGCAGCACGTCATTCAGCATGCGGGCTTGAGCACGCGAGAACCCGTCGATCAGCAAAGCTTCCAGGTCGCAGACCAGGGTGTTGTCATGCGCACATTCGGGGCAAGCCGTGTGCAGGCGCAAGGCGGTCAAAGGGTCATGCGCTTCAAACGCGTCGTCCAGCATGGGCAGCAAGGTGGACAGGGCCGGCGGCTCTTCATCAGGCGCCACACCATGCACGGCTTCAATCAAAGACGCTGCCAGGGCCTCTTGCGAAGAAGGCCCTTCCATCATCCAGTTTTGCAGATCACGGCCACGGGGCAGGCGCAATGCCAATTCGATGCCGCTGTCGCTGTGCCAATCGAAGCGCGGCGCAGCCGATTGGCCGACCAAGGCGCGCAAGTCCAACGCGACCTCCATGGCCTCGCTGCACCGAATGCACGCGCTTTGCAGCTCGATCACGGGCTCCTGCGCGGCCAATCGCATGGCGATCAAGGCCTGCAAGCGCTGGTTCAGCGTCCAGTCCCAGGCTTCATCCGCTTCGATGGCCTGCCCATCCGGGCCGCACACGCACGCTGCCAGCAAGGCCGTCACCGTGCCAGGCCGATCAGCCGCGTCGAACACCAGGTCGATGTCCGATGCCGCGCTGCCAACGGCACGCGCCTGCCAGGCCTGAGCATCCTGCCCAGCCATCATCAACCCGCCTCATTCGGCTCAGGCGTGTCGGCATCGCGCACCCAGCCTTCCAGTTCGATCTTGATGTGCTCGATCGCCACCGCGTTGGCGTTGGCGTCGAGGTCGGGCAGGGTGACGAACTCGCTGACCCAGCAGCGGAAGAGGAAGTAGCGGATGGCCACCTGGCTCTTCTCGTTGAGCACTTCCAGCGTCAGATCCTTCTTGTAGCCCGCCAGGTCCATTGCGGAATCACCCGCGTAGCTGCTGACGCCATTGGCCCACTTCTCGAACTCCAGGTCGTGGGTGATGCCGCGTTCCAGCGTCACACCTTCGTAGGTCGAGCGCCCAGGTGACTTGTGGTCGTAGCTGTTCTGCCCACCGCTGCGGTGCTTGACGACCTCGGTGGTGCGCTTGAGCGAGCTGACCTTGGACACGCCGAGCACGGCCTTGCCGTCCCACAGCACGCGGAATTTGAAGTTCTTGTAAGGATCGATGCGGGTCGCGTTGACGACGAAACCGGTATTGGCCATGACGAGGTTCTCCGGTATTTATTTACAGATCACCAGCGATCTGCTGGATGCTGATGACGACAAATTCGGCGGGCTTGAGCGGGGCAAAACCGACCTGGATGTTGACGATGCCCTGGTTGCGGTCGTTCTGGTTGGTGGTCTCGCCATCGCACTTGACGAAGTAGGCTTCTTTTGGCGTTCCGCCCTGGAAGGCCCCCTGGCGGAACAGCGAGTTCATGTAGGCGCCCACGTTGAGGCGGATGTTGGCCCACAGCGGTTCATCATTGGGCTCGAACACCACCCACTTGGTACCGCGGAACAGCGACTCTTCCAGCATCAAGGCCAGTCGGCGGATGGGCACGTACTTCCACTCCGAGCCCATCTGGTCGGCGCCGACCAGCGTGCGCGCGCCCCAGGCAATCCCGCCGTAGACGGGGAAGGTGCGCAGGCAGTTGATGGCCAGGGGATTGAGCACGCCGTTCTCGGCATCGGTCAGCTTGGTGTCGAGTTGTGCCACGCCGTTCAGCACCGCTTCCACGCCGGCCGGTGCCTTCCAGACACCACGCTGGCTGTCGGTGCGCGCGTAGATGCCGGCAACGGTGCCGCTGGCGGCCACGGAGCGCAGGCGGAACTCGTTGACCGGGTCGGGAATCTGCGTGCGCGGAAAGTACAGCGCCGCGTTCTTGTTGCGGAACTCGTTGTGGTCGTCCAGCCAGTCCTTGATCTCCTGCACCTCGTTCTTGTCGGAGGGGAAGTCGATCAAGGCGAAGGCGCGCTTGCGTTCGCAGAAGGTCAGCGCGGCGCTGTAGACGGCGCGCGTCTGCGAATCGGGGAAGCCATCGGCCACCGCGCGTGGAATGCACAGGATGTTGAACAGGTCGACTTTTTCAAGTGCGTTCAGGCCCGTGAACAGTGCGGGGTTGCCGATGATGGCCGTGGCGTCGGGGGCGATGCCATCGCCACCCACCGTGGACTTCTTGAGCGCCGCGATGTCCGCACCTGCCACCAGCCCCAATGGGTACTGCTGCACATTGGTGTTGTTGGCGGCCACCAGCGCCAGCGTGGTGGCCGTGGTGTCGGCGGCCGCATTGGCGATGAGCACGGTTTCAACCGGGTCGAAGGTGGTGCTGCCTTTGCCTGACAGCACGCGCAGCCTGGTGCCCACCACTTCAACCGTGGCGCCGGTGTAAGACGTGGAGTTGACGTTGGCCGCCCGGATGGCTTTCTCCAGGCGAGGCCGAAGCTGGGCCAGCGTGGTGACGGTGCCTGCGGGCCAGACGTCCAGCGTGGCATCCGCGGCGGCCAGCGCCCCGATCTTGACGCTGATCTTCTTGCCGCTGAAACCGTTGAAGTCGGCCAGCGCCAAGGCCGCCAGATCGCCGCTGAGGGTGCCGCTGGAGGCCGGTCGATTGGTGGCGGTGGCACC
>CAZKPN010000001.1:5809-50407 GCA_964554655.1 uncultured Aquabacterium sp.
TGAACAGCGTGGCCGCGTCGGGCTTGCTGAAGTCCACGTTGTAGTCCACGTCCACTCGGACGTTGTTGCCCCACAGGCCCTCGCTGTAGGCGCGCACGTCCAGCACGGCCGCGCCACCACCCGAGGCATCGGCCTTCAGGATGGCCCCCGCCAGCGACACCGGATGGCTGACATCCGCCGTGGCCGCACGGATCACGTAGGCCGAGCCGCCCCCATTGAGGAAGTACTGGGCAATGGCGTAGCTTGCCTCGCTGCGGTCATCCAGGCCACCGAAGACGCGCTGAAAATCGGCCATGCCGAAGATCTGGATCGCCTCGTTCATGGGCCCTTCCCGGAAGAAGTCGATGAAAGCGGTGATCGAGGTGCCCACGCTGGTGATGGTGTGCACGCCGCTCGACACTTCCTGGATGTAGACGCCTGGGTAACTCACTTGCACCATGTGTGCCTCCTGGAACATTCGTTCAATCGATCAAGAATTCGCAATGAAGCGGTCAAGCGCTTCATCGACTTTGGCGTTCAGGCCCGTGCGCCGGTAACGCACCTGCCCGTCTGCCGCGTTGCTCGCCTCGATGACACCGGCCTGCTCCATTTGCTTGAGCGCTTGCGCCAGGTCCACCAAGGACACCTCACCTGATTTCAGCCACCACTGCGCAATGCCTTCCAAGGTGTCGGACGCAAGGGGGTTCTGCCGCAGATAGCACGACAGAACACCCACGATCTTGGCGACCGAAGCAGAAACATTCATGGCGACATGCAATCCCTTGACCTGTCTCTACGCAATCTCGGTGCCATGTTTCACGCAGCCTGATCGCAGAGGGAAATGCCATGTCGGGCAGCCATGTCGGCGGACAAATGTGTCCACCTTGCACAGCCATTTCAAGCTTGAACCTTCATCTCGCCACAGCAGAAAAGAACCTGGATGAATTTGTCCTGCCAGATGCGCGGAAATGTCCTGCTCAATGCGCTGCCGCATCCTTGGGCCGAAAGCGCTCGGCGCAAATGCCATGCTTGCGAATCAGCTCGAACAGCGCGCGCCGGTTTTTTTGGGCCACCTCGGCGGCCTGCGTGATGTTGCCGCCATGGGCCGCCAGCAGGCGCTCCAGGTAACCGCGCTCGAAGGCATCGACGATGCGCGTCTTGGCGTCGTGGAAGGATTCCTCACCGCCTGAAATGGTGTCGATCGCCTGCAGTTGAAGGTCGTCGGGCTGGATGCTCGAACCCTGGGCCAGCAGCACGGCACGCTCGATCACATGCTTGAGCTCGCGCACATTGCCGGGCCAGTCGTGGGCCAGCAGGCGCTTGACGGCCTGAGGCGACAGGCCGATGGACGGGCGCCCTGACTGGGAAGAGAACTGCTGAAGAAAGCGCAGGGCCAGGGTGCAGATGTCCTCGGCGCGGTCGCGCAAGGGTGGCAGCACCACCGTCAGCACGTGCAGGCGGAAGAACAGGTCGCGGCGGAAAAGGCCGCGCTCCACCAATCCAGCCAGATCCTGATTGCAGGCGGCGATCACCCGGACATTGGCTTTCAGCACCGTGTCGCCACCAACCGGGCGGAACTCCATGTCTTGCAGAAAGCGCAGAAGCTTGGCCTGGGCGGGCAGGGGCAGTGAGTCGATCTCGTCCAGGAACAGGGTGCCGCCTTCGGCTTCGCGCACCAGGCCGCTGCGCATGGCGTGGGCGCTGGTGAAGGCGCCGCGTACGTGGCCAAACAGCTCGCTCTCCAGCAGGTCGGCCGGGATGGCGCCGCAGTTCACCGCCACCATGGGCCGGGTGGCGCGGGCCGAGGTGTAGTGGATGGCCCGCGCGCAGACCTCTTTGCCAGTGCCTGTCTCGCCCAGGATCAGCACCCCGGCATCGCAGCCCGCGATGGTGGGCAACATGGCCAGTTGCTTGACGAATGCCGGGCTGGCGCCGACCAGCTCCCGCAAAGCGGGCGATTGAACCTGCTTGAGTTGCAAAGGAGAGGCGGGCATGGCCCCCACGGCGCGGCGCAAGCGGGCCAGCAAGGCCGGCTCATCCAGCGGCATGCTCACAAAGTCGATCGCGCCCGCCGACAGCAAGGCCAGCAACTGCGGCTGCGACAGCTCCATCACCACCGGGAGCACCAGGCAGTGGGGATGCTTCAGGCGCCAGGCCGCGATGGTGGCGGCCACGTCGGCCACGTTGTCCGCATCCACCAGTGGCAGCGACAGATCGCACTGCGCGCTTTCAGCCAGACAGGTGTGCAGCTCGACCGTGAACAGATCGGCGGCACCGGCCACGATGCAGTCATGCAACTCGCGGCCCAGCGCGCCGTGCGGCTCACCCGCTGCCACGGAGCAGGTAAGCTGGTTCATCGTGGTGTCTCGGATGGCATGCGGGCTCCCTGGGTGAAGGGTTTGTTCTTGCCCGGATTCTGCGAGACATCAACGCATTGCAGTATCCCTACCTTGTCAGGGATCAGATGGCGTAATTCAGTTCCATGGGGTGCACCCGCTCGATGCGGCGCTGGCGCTGCTGGTCGCGGATCATTTGGTCCACGTGGAAGCGGGCCAGTGGCCAGGGGCCGAAGCCCGATTCGGTGTTGATGTGGCCCACGGGGCCCAGGTTCAGGAAACGGGCGCTCCAGTGCTCGGCCCAATGGCGGGCGCTGTCCAAGGGCATCCAGGGGTCGTTTTCGCTGCCGATCACGGTGGCGGGCAGGCCCAGGCCAGGTGTTGACAAGGCATCGACCAGGCCAAACTTGACCGGGTCGGCCGGGGCCACCAGCAGGGCTGAGCGGATGGCGCCGCCTGAGGGCGACAAGGTCGGGTTCAAATCGCGCAGGTAGCGCGCCAGGGCCAGGCACCCAAAGCTGTGGGCCACCGCGACCCAGGTGGTCGAGGCTGATGCGCGTTCGAGTGTGCGGCCAATCTGCGCTGCCCACGCGTCCAGGTCGGGCTGATCCCAGTCGGCCTGTTTGACGCGGACCGCCCCCCGGTACTGGCCTTGCAGCCAGGTTTGCCAATGGGTGCGCCCACTGTTGCGCAAACCCGGGATGACCAGCACGCGCACCTGCGAACCGGCATAGCGGTTGGAGGCATGCTGAACAGCACTGGTTTTCAGTTCCTGGAGGCCAATCAAGCTCATGGGCGGATCCTGCGCAAAGACGCGATGGGTGAAACATTAAGGAATGAGCCCTTCGCCGTGAAGCGACCTTTGCGCATGCCCTTGATGGCCATGCGCATAACGAGGATGCACATGTCAAATGCGTCGTTCCCTTGCAAGCCTTGGCCGCCTATCGTTGGCGCATGACTTTGGCAATTGGATTCCAGGGAGAAGATTCAATGAGCAGTTCTCTGGACGCGGTGATCGAGCCGAGCGTCGGCGAAATACCGCGCCCCGCCGTGAGCGATGGCGCCGTGTCGACCTTGGTTGGCCATAATCTGCGGCGTTTGCGCAAGCAGCACCGCTGGTCACTGGAAGAGTTGGCCCTGTACAGCGGCGTCTCGCGCGCCATGCTGGGCCAGATCGAACAAGGCAAAAGTGTGCCCAGCATCCGCACGCTGTGGCAGGCCGCTCAGGCGCTGGGCGTGTCGGTGTCGTGGTTTCTGGAGTCGCAGCACGATGCCAGCGTGCTGCTGATCAAACCTGCCAAAGACAATGCCACAGCCTTGAATCCCGGCGACGGCGAGTTGCGCGCCTTGCACATGCCCACCGAGGGTCACCGTGACGAGTTCTACGAACTGCGCCTGGCACCTGGGGCGCGTTTGAGCCTGACCACGCCTGCCAAGCCTCGCCGCATCAACGTGGCCTTGTCCGAAGGCACGCTGGAGGTCTTGATTGACGAGGCTTCATACCCACTCGGCCCGCGCGAGGCGCTTCAGTTCGAAGGCACCGACGCGCTGACCTGGCGCAACATCGGGCTGATCGAAGCCAAGGCCTTCGTGGTGATCAAGCCCGTGCTGCAGCAAAATCAAAGCACCGTGGTGTTGGCCAGGGCCTGATCCAGGTCGGCCAACAGGTCATCGATGTGCTCGATGCCCACTGACAGGCGAACGGTGTCTTCGGTGACACCGGCTTTGCCCAACTCTTCTGGCGACAACTGGCGGTGCGTGGTCGAGGCAGGGTGGGTCGCCAATGAGCGCACATCCCCGATGTTGACCAGGCGCGTAAACAGCTTCAGTCCATCCAGGAAACGCGCACCGCCTTCACGGCCTCCTTCGACGCCGAAGGTCAACAAGCCTGAAGCCTGGCCCGACAGGTACTTCTTGACCAGCGCATGGTCGGGGTGGTCTTCCAGGCCCGCATAGTTGACCCACTTGACGCGCGGATGGCGGCTCAGGTATTGGGCCGCCTTGAGCGCATTGCTGCTGATGCGGTCCATGCGCAAGGCCAGCGTTTCAATGCCTTGCAGGATCAGGAAGCTGTTGAACGGCGAGATGGCCGCGCCTGTGTTGCGCAAGGGCACGACACGCGCCCGGCCAATGTAGGCGGCAGGGCCCAGCGCCTCGGTGTAGACCACGCCGTGGTAGCTCACGTCCGGTTCGTTCAGGCGCTTGAAGCGCGCCTTGTGCTGCGCCCACGGGAACTTGCCCGAATCAACGATCGCACCGCCCAGGCTGTTGCCGTGCCCACCCAGGTACTTGGTCAAGGAGTGAACCACGATGTCGGCGCCATGCTCGAACGGCCGGCACAGGTAAGGCGAGGGCACCGTGTTGTCCACAATCAGCGGGATGCCGTGCCGGTGCGCGATCTCGGCCACCTTGGCGATGTCGGTGATGTTGCCCGACGGGTTGCCCAGCGATTCGACAAAGATCGCCTTGGTGCGATCATCAATCAGGGGCTCGAAGCTGTCGGGATGACGGTGGTCGGCAAACCGGGTGGTGATGCCGAACTGGGGCAGGGTGTGCGCCAACAGGTTGTAGGTGCCGCCATACAGCGCCGTGCTGGAGACGATGTTGTCGCCCGCCTCGGCAATGGTCTGGATGGCATAGGTCACTGCCGCCTGGCCCGAGGCCACCGCCAGCGCACCAATGCCGCCCTCCAGCGCCGCGATGCGCTGCTCCAGCACATCCTGCGTCGGGTTCATGATCCGGGTGTAGATGTTGCCCGGCACCTTCAGGTCAAACAGATCAGCGCCGTGCTGGGCGCTGTCAAACGCATAGGCCACCGTCTGGTAGATCGGCACGGCCACCGCCTTGGTGGTGGGATCTGGGGAATAGCCCGCGTGCACGGACCTCGTTTCGAACTTCCAGTCGGGATTGGTGGCCATGTTGCTCCTTGGGTGAATGATGGGTCAGAGTGCTGCGATCGAGACTTCGGTCGATTTGACCAAAGCAATGACTTCCTTGCCAACGACCAGCCCCAGCGCCTTGACCGAGCGGGTGGTGATGACCGAGGTGACGATCAACCCCGAGGGGGTTTCGACGTCGATTTCCGAAACAACGGGGCCGTCAATGATTTCTTTGACTTTGCCGCGAAACTGGTTACGTACATTGATGGCGGTGATGGTCATGGGTGTCTATTCAGTTGTCAATCACGAAGGTGCCACCTTAGGGGGTCGCTCTGGCTTTGAGAAGCAATGACTTGGCATGCCGGTGTGCAAAAAAATCATATGGACTGCTTAATAATCCGAAGAAGCCTTACCTCTCTTTTCACCAGAGCCTGACCATGAGCAACTTTTCGGACGACATCTACACCGAACCCTCCACCGTCGATGTCGACACCCTGGCCAACCTGGGGCCTTTGCGAGGCATGGCAGGCATCTGGCAGGGCACCCGCGGCCTGGACATCAAGCCCAAGGCGGATGGCCCCCGCAAGCAGGCGTACGTGGAGCGCATGGAGTTGCAGCCGATTGATCCGGTGACCAACGGCCCGCAGCTCTTGTACGGGCTGCGCTACCTGGTCCTGATCACCAAGCCGGACCAGGTCAAGACCTACCACGAGCAGGTGGGCTACTGGCTGTGGGAGCCGGCCACCGAAACCGTGACGCACACCCTGACCATTCCTCGGGCGCAAACGGTGATGGTGTCGGGCCAGGTCAAGCCCGACGCCACCAGTTTCGAATTGGTGACCACCAACGGCGCGGGCATTTGCTCCAGCGCTTTCATTGACTACGCCTTCAAGACGGTGGAGTTCCGCATCAAGGTGCAGTTCAACGCGGACGGCACCTGGGGCTATGACGAAGACACTGTGATGATGATCAAGGGCCAGACCGAGCCCTTCCACCACGTGGACACGAACTACCTGAGCCGGATTGGCGAGCCGACACCGAACCCGCTGGCCCGAGGCCGCTGAGGCAGCGTGGCTTCTTCATCCGCGCCCGCCCTTCGCTTTGACCGCCTGGATGCCTTGCGGGGCTTCGCGCTGGTGTGGATGGCGGTGTTTCACTTCTGCTTTGACCTGAGCCACCAGGGCTTGCTGGCCGCCAACTTCTACGAGGACGCGCTTTGGACCACGCAGCGCACCTGCATCCTGTCGCTGTTCCTGCTGTGCGCGGGAGCGGGGCAGGCGGTGGCCACCGCACAAGGCCAGTCTTGGCCACGCTTTTGGCGCCGCTGGGCGCAAGTGGCGGGCTGCGCGGTGTTGGTGTCCCTGGGCAGCTGGTTCATGTTCCCGAACAGCTTCATCTATTTTGGTGTGCTGCATGGCATGGCCGTGATGCTGATCGTGGCCCGCCTCAGCGCCCCGTTAAAGCACTGGCTCTGGCCCTTGGGTGCCGTGGCGTTGCTGTTGCCCAGGTTGATCCAGCACCCATTTTTTGACACGCGCGCCACCAACTGGCTGGGGTTGGTGACGTACAAGCCCATCACCGAAGATTACGTGCCCGTGCTGCCCTGGCTGGGCGTGATGTGGTGGGGCATGGCGGCCACCCAATGGCTGCTGGCCAGGCATCCTCATTGCATGGCTTCTGGCGCGAGCCAGCCTGGCAGCGGCGACAATTCGGGTTTGATCCCAACGATCAGGACTGCCTTGGCAACCCTGGGCCGTTGGAGCCTGACTTTTTACATGCTGCACCAGCCCTTGCTGATCGGTGCCCTGAACGCCTGGATTTTTTTGAAGTAAACACACCATGACCCAAGACGAAATGAAAACCCTGGTGGGCCAAGCGGCCCTGGACTACGTGACTGCTGGCAGCGTGGTGGGCGTGGGCACGGGATCGACCGTGGACAAGTTCATCGACGCCCTGGGTGCCGCGCTCAAGACCGACCCCCAGCGGGTGGTGGGCGCCGTGTCCAGTTCCGTGCGCAGCACCGAACGGTTATTGGCACTGGGCGTCAAGGTGTTGCCGGCCGAATCGGTCAGCAGCCTGGCCGTCTACATCGATGGCGCAGACGAAATCAACCACCAGGGCGACATGATCAAGGGCGGTGGTGCTGCCTTGACCCGCGAAAAGATCGTGGCAGACCTGGCCGAGCGCTTTGTGTGCATCGCCGATGAAACCAAGCTGGTCGACACGTTGGGGCGCTTCCCGCTGCCGGTGGAGGTGATCCCGATGGCATCGGCCCAGGTCATGCGCCGCTTTACGGCCATGGGCGCACAGGCCAAAGTGCGCGAAGGCGTCACCACCGACAACGGCAATCTGATCGTGGACGTGACGGGCCTGGCCATCACCAACCCCGCTCAAATGGAGTCGGACGTGAACCAGTGGCCGGGCGTGGTGACCGTGGGCATCTTTGCCCGCAACCGCGCCTCGGTGTGCCTGCTGGGCACACCGAATGGCGTCAGAACCTTGAGTTTCTGAAGGTCAAACCAAGCAAGCTGGCTTAGAACTTGAAGCCCGGTGGAGGCGGAGGCGTTGGGCTGGGCGCCGGGCTGACATTGCTGGGGGTGTCGGCCTGCAAGCGCAAGGGCTCAGGCACAGGGGTGCGCACTTCGGGCGTGACCAATGGCGTGGCCGGTGGCTGCTTGTAGCTGGAGGGCAGCGCCGACTTGGCCGGGTAGCCCGCAGCATCCAGATAAGCCATCCAGTCTGCCTGCGTAAAACCCACCAGCTGCTTGCTGCCGACCTTCAACACCGGCAACTGCTGGACGCCTTCCTGCTTTTGGAGGGTCAGGATGTCTTCGGACGTCTCCACTGTTTTCTCGACGTAAGGAATGCCTCGGCCCTGCAGCATCTGGCGTGCGCTGTCGCAGGGTGCGCATTTGGAGGACGCGTAGAAGGTGACCGGGTATTGGCTGGCGACGCGCTGCAGCTCGAAAGGCAAACCGGAGGTCTGCACCACGGTCCCGTTGGTTTTGAGCGTGGCGGCGGGCCGATCAGCAGGAGGACGGTCGGTGTAGGTGACGCGGCCATCCGGGGCCACGACCTTGTAGAGGGCCCAGGCCGGACCAGCTGTGACCAGGGTCAGACCCACCACCGCCGTGGCCAACAAGGAAGAGGACTGCAAGTAACGACTCATGTGGTTTTACCTTTGGGTTCAGCTCATGCCTTGGTGGCGCAACAGGGCATCGATGCTCGGTTCACGCCCCCGGAACGCCTTGAAATTATCCATGGCGGTGCGGCTGCCGCCAGCTTCCAGGATCGATTCGCGGTAACGCCGGCCGACTTCAGCATTCAGCACGCCAGCCGGGCCTGTGGCCGCCTCTTCAAAAGCCGCGTAAGCATCCGCCGAGAGCACCTCCGCCCACTTGTAACTGTAATAGCCTGCTGCGTAGCCGCCTGCAAAGATGTGTGAAAAGCTGTGTTGAAAACGATTGAACGCAGGGGGAGTGTTGACAGCCACCTCTTTGCGCACTTCGTCCACCACGGCTTGCACGCGTTGGTCGTTGCCGGTTTCAGCGTGGAGGCGCATGTCAAACAGTGAAAATTCGACCTGACGCAAGGTGGCCATGCCGCTCTGGAAATTCTTGGCCGCGTTCATCTTGTCGAAAAGATCGCGCGGCAGGGACTGGCCCGTGTCCACGTGGCTGGTGAGTTGCTGGACGACATCCCATTCCCAGCAGAAGTTTTCCATGAACTGGCTTGGCAACTCGACGGCATCCCATTCGACGCCACTGATGCCGGACACGCCAATGTCATCCACTTTGGTCAGCATGTGGTGCAGGCCATGGCCGAACTCGTGGAACAGGGTGGTCACGTCATCGTGCGTGAGTAGGGCGGGCTTGCCGCCAACACCTGACGCGAAATTGCACACCAGATGGGCCACCGGTGTTTGCGTTTGGTGGTTGTCGGGGCGAGTCCAGCGGCCGCGCACGTCGTCCATCCAGGCGCCGGGGCGCTTGCCCGAGCGGGCGTACAGGTCGAGGTAGAACTGGCCGACCAGGCTGCCAGCGCGCTCGATGCGGAAGAAGCGCACCGATTCGTGCCAGACGGGGGCACTGTCAGGCTTGATGGTCACGTCGAACAGGGTTTCAATCAGTTTGAACAGGCCACCCAACACGGTCGGCTCGGTGAAGTATTGTTTGACTTCCTGGTCGCTGAAAGCGTATCGGGCTTCCTTGAGCTTTTCACTGGCGAAAGCGATGTCCCAGGCTTGCAACTCGGTCAGGCCCAGCTCGGTGCGGGCGAAGTCGCGCAACTCGGCCATGTCTTTTTCGGCGAAGGGTCGGGCACGGCGGGCCAGGTCGCGCAAAAAGTCCATGACTTGCTGCGGGCTCGTTGCCATCTTGGGCACCAGGGACACGTCGGCGAAGCTGGGGTAGCCCAGCAGGGCGGCTTCTTCCTGGCGCAGGGCCACGATCTGCTGCATCAGCGGCGAGTTGTCGCGTTCGGCGGGGCCGGTTTCGCTGGCGCGGGTGGCGTAGGCACGGTACAGCGTTTCGCGCAGGGGCCGGTGCGTGGCGTATTGCATGACCGGCAGGTAGCAGGGCATGTGCAGGGTCAGCTTGTGGCCCGCCTTGCCTTCGGCTTTGGCGGCTTCTGCGGTGGACTCGACCACGTCGGCAGGCACGCCAGCCAGCTCATCAAACGTGGCGTAGTAGCTGTAGGCGTCGGTGGCGTCCATCACGTGCTCGGAGAAGGCCTGCGACAAGGCGGCTTGCAACTCCTGGATCTCGGCGAAGCGCTTCTTGGCATCGCCTTGCAGCTCGGCACCACCCAGTACGAAACCGCGCAGGGCGAGGTCCAGGGCACGGTGACGGGCAGGGCTCAGGCGCTGGCCTTCGGGCGATTGCGACAAGGCTTTGTACTTGGCGTACAGCCTTTCATCGGCGCCCAGGCGGGTGTAGAACTCGGTCAGGCGTGGCAGGTTTTCGTTGTACGCGGCCCGGATTTCGGGGGTGTCGGCCACAGAATTGAGGTGCCCCACGGCGCCCCAGGCACGGCCCAAACGCTCGGTGGCCACATCCAGCAACAGCGACAGGGTGTCGTAGTCGGCAGGCACATCGGGGCCGGTGACCTTGTCCAATGCCGCTTCGGCTTCCTTCAGCAGCACGTCCATGGCCGGCGTGACGTCGGTGGGCTTGATGGACGAGAAAGCGGGCAGACCGGAGGTGTCGAGCAATGGATTGGGTGTGGTCATGGGCGTGCGATATTGGGTTGGAGGCGAGTTACAAGCGTTCAGCGGCTTCGATGGTGTTGACCAGCAGCATGGTGATGGTCATGGGGCCGACACCGCCCGGCACGGGGGTGATCCAGCTGGCCACTTCCTTGACGCCGGAAAAATCGACGTCGCCACACAGCTTGCCTTCATCATCGCGGTTCATGCCGACGTCGATCACGACGGCACCGGGCTTGACCATGTCGGCAGTGAGCACATTGCGCTTGCCCACGGCCGCCACCACGACATCAGCTTGACGCGTGTGGTAGGCCAAATCAGGTGTTGCACTGTGGCAGATGGTGACGGTGGCGCTGGATTGCAAGAGCATCAGGGCCATGGGTTTGCCGACGATGTTGCTGCGGCCGATGACCACGGCGTGTTTGCCGCGCAGGTCGTAGCCGATGGATTCGAGCATTTTCATGCAGCCGTAGGGGGTGCAGGCCTTGAAGCCTGGTTCGCCGACCATCAGGGCACCCGCGCTGGCCACGTGGAAGCCGTCCACGTCTTTCAAGGGCGAGATCGATTCGATGACCTTGTGGTCGTCGATGTGCTTGGGCAGGGGCAATTGCACCAGGATGCCGTGGATCGATGGGTCGTTGTTCAGCGCATCAACCCGGGCCAGCAGTTCGGCCTCGGTCATGGTGGCGGGGTATTTCTCGAGCACCGAGTGCAGGCCGGCGTCCTGGCAAGCTTTGACCTTGTTGCGCACGTAGACCTGGCTGGCGGGGTTCTCGCCGACCAGGATCACGGCCAAGCCAGGGGTGATGCCTTTTTCGGTGAGCTTGGCGGCGCGAACGGCCACCTCGGCGCGGAGTTGCTTGGACAGGGTGTTGCCGTCGATCAGTTGTGCGGTCATGGGGCGGGCTGCAATTCGGTCAAAAAAGGGTTCAAAAGAACGAAAAAGGCCGCACGGATGCGGCCTCTTGATGCGCGTGGGGGCAAGGTGCCCCCGCAGGCCTTGCTCAGGGTTTGGCCGGCGCGTTGGCGGGCTGTGCGCTGGCACCCAGGGCGATCTTGAGCAGATCGGCCACGGTGTTGGCGTTGAGCTTTTCCATCACGTTGGCACGGTGGGCTTCCACCGTCTTGATGCTGATGCCCAGGTCGTCGGCGATCTGCTTGTTCAGGCGGCCAGCGACGATGCGCTCAAGCACCTGCGCTTCGCGCGTGGTCAGGCGCGACAGCAGGGCTTCGCGGCTGGCGGCCTCTTGCGAGCTGGAGAACGCGGTGCGGGCTTCGTCGAGCATGCGCTCGACCAGGGCCACCAGGGCGTCTTCCTTGAAGGGCTTTTCGATGAAGTCCATCGCGCCTTTTTTCATGGTGTTCACGGCCATGGGCACGTCGCCGTGGCCGGTGATGAACACGATGGGCAGGGGCGATTTGCGCTCAAGGAGCTTGTCCTGCAGTTCCAGGCCGCTCATGCCATCCATGCGGATGTCGGCGATCAGGCAGGCCACTTCGCGGGGATCGAACCGAGCCAGGAAGGATTCGGCCGAGTCAAAACACCGCACTCGGTAGTCTTTGCCTTCGAGGAGCCATTGCAGCGAATCGCGCACGGCCTCGTCGTCATCGACCACATACACAGTGCCTTTTTTGGGGATCAGACTCATGGGTTATCGGCTAGCAAGTCGTTGGAGGGAGGGGTGACCGAATCGGGGAAATCCGAGGCACCACTGCTGTCGACCGGGAGGGTGAAAGTGAACTTGCACCCCATCACCGTTGAGCCATTGTAGATGTTCTCGGCGCCAATGCGACCGTGGTGTGACTCGATGATGGAACGGCACAGGCTCAGGCCGATCCCCAGGCCTTCGGCTTTGGAGGAATGGAAGGCTTCGAACAGGCGGCTGCTCATCTCGTCTTTCATGCCCGGGCCGGCGTCGGTGACGACGAATTCCACCACCTCGCCCTGGTCTTCGGTTTTGCGCAATTGCACGCGCAAATCCACATGGCGGCGCGACTGTGGCATTTGCGCCGAATCGATGGCCTCGGCGGCGTTCTTGAGCAGGTTCAGCAGCACCTGTTCGATCAGGATGGGATCGACCATCAGCGTGGGCAGGCGCTGGGCGATGGTGCTGTTGAGGGTAACGCGGCGGCGGCGCATCTCGAAACCGGCCAATTCCAGCACGGCTTCGATGATGTCGCGGGCTCGGGCGGGTTGGCGCTGCGGCTCGCTTCGCTTCACGAACTGGCGGATGCGGTGGATGATCGTGCCAGCGCGCTGGGCCTGGCGCGAGGTTTTTTCCAGCGCCTCGATCAACCCCTCGTTGCTGATGCTGCCCGATTTGATGCGGCTGACCATGCCACTGCAGTAGTTGGCGATGGCCGCCAGGGGCTGGTTCAACTCGTGCGCCACGGTAGAAGCCATTTCGCCCATGGTGATCAGGCGGCTGGTGAACTGGGCTTTTTCGGCCTGGCGGGCTGCAGCCTCTTCGCCCTGCCGGCGGGCCGTGATGTCGGTGGCAATCAGCATTTGCGCCAGGTGGCCGTCGGTCCACTGGATGTAGCGGGCGCGCACATCGAACCATTTCTGGGCTGATTCCATGTAGATGTCGCGGGCATCGACGCCGGCGGCGGTCAGCTCCTGCGTGGGCAGGTTGCCAAAATTGTCGACCGATTCGTCGCCATCGGCCAGGTCGGCAGGGTCGAATTCACCACCGGTCAGCTCGGAGTGGGCGCCCGGGTTGGCGCCGAACCAGAGGCGGTAGGAACGGTTGGCGAACAACAACTCGCCGCGTTGCACGGAGACCACGGACACGGCCGCGTCCAGGCCTTCCAGCACGGTGGTGAAGCGTTCGTGCGCGGCGGTGAGCTGGTCGCGCACGCGTTTGGCCTCGGTGATGTTGGTGACCGAGGTCATCCAGCCGGTCTGGTTGCCCTGCGAGTCGATCAGGGGCGAGACGTACATGCGGGCGTCGAACTGGCTCAGGTCGCGGCGCTGCATCACCACCTCGACGCCGCCGGTCGGGCTGCGGCCCAGCAGTTCTTGCTGGAACATGCGGTTGAACTCGTCCAGCCGGTCTTTGGGCCAGTAAGGGTAGGGGGGCACGCAGCCGATCAGCTCCTCTTCAGCAAAGCCGGTCATGGCGCAAAAGGCGGGGTTCACATAGGTGATGCGGCCTTCCAGGTCGATGGTGCGCATGCCGGTGAGCATGGAGTTTTCCATCGCCCGGCGAAAATTGGTTTCCTGCACCAGCGTTTTCTGGATCTGGGCGCGGCGCCTCATGTGGCGCAGGGTGCCCACCAGCGTCCACACGGTCAGGGCCGACAGGGCGACCACCATCCAGAACAGGGTGTTGCCCACCAGGTTGGTGGAGGTGCGAAAGCCCATGCCGCGCAGGACCAGGCCATTGCCCACGGGCGTGACGATCACCTCGTGCACGAAGGTGGGTTTGGCCGAGCCTTCGGATGACGCACTGACCGTGCTGGTCAGCACTTCGCCACCCACCTGCACCAGGCTCATCGCGTGGCGGCTGACGATCTCGCGGGGCACCATGTAGCGCATCAGCGCTTCCAGCGAATACTCGGCAGACAGCGTGCCAATGAAGCCGGTACTGTCAATCAGTGGCACCTGAATCTGGATGACGCGCGCCGCCAAGCCGTTGATGTAGGGCTGGGAATAGACCGGCTGGTTGCGCTCCTTGGCCAGTTTGAAGGCGCTTTGGGGGGCTTCAACGCCCCGCAATGGATCGTAGGACGACAGGTTGGCGTAGGGGTCGAGGTTCAAGCCCTGCGGCGCGGGCAGGTACAGGTTCATGGCGGAATGGGCTGCCTTGACGGTCTCGTCGGCCTGCGTCCAGGCCACGCTGATGACCTCGGGGCGGGCGCGCACGAAGTCGCTGGCCTGCGACATGAACTGTTCGGAGTTCACCGCCTTGATGCTGATCTCTCTAGCCAGGCGCAGCAATTGCTCCTGGCTTTCGATCATGCGCATGCGGATCTGTTGCTGCACGACCTCGGTGTCGCGTTTCACCGACTCTTGCTCGCGCTCCAGCTCTTCGTTGCGCAGGTACCAGAAGGCCGCGATGATGGCGGCCAAAAACAACAGCACCGACACCAGCGGCCCCAGGGTCGCATAGCGATCCTGCTGGTTGGGCGATTGCTTGCGCCACCACTGCCAGAAGAAGCGGTTGGAGTTGCCCGCCCCAGGTGTGCGTGAGGCGGCGGTGGACAAGGATGAGCGAGACGGCATCCCGCGATTATCCGTGTGGTCTCCCACAATCGACGTACTGCTTGAGAACGAGTGCAATCCCGATTCAATTCCAGCGTTAAGGATTCACTCTAATCACCCCACTCACTCAGGGGATGGCTGATACTCATGACACTGGTACATACCAACGGAGACTTTGCCTATGTCCGCTGCCGATGCGCTGCCGTCTGCTTCCATGGATCTTGACCCGGAAGAGACGCGCGAATGGCTTGACGCCTTGTCGGGCGTCATCGAAACCGAGGGTCGTGGCCGTGCCCACGACCTGCTTGAACAGCTGTTGGACCATGCCCGCCAGGCTGGCATCGACCTGCCGTTTTCGGCCAACACGGCCTATGTGAACACCATCGCGGTTCAGGACGAGGCGCAGTTTCCCGGCAACATGGAAATTGAAGAGCGCCTGCGCGCCTTCATGCGCTGGAACGCGCTGGCCATGGTGGTGCGGGCCAACCGCCACGAGCCGCCCGACGGTGGCGACCTGGGCGGGCACATCTCGTCCTTCGCCTCGCTGGCGACCATGCTGGGCTGTGGCTTCAACCACTTCTGGCACGCCGAGCACGAAGGCCATGGCGGTGACCTGCTCTATATACAAGGCCATTCGGCGCCCGGCATCTACGCCCGTGCCTTCATGGAAGGCCGAATCACCGAAGACCAATTGCTCAACTTCCGCCAGGAAGTGGGCGGCAAGGGCTTGTCGAGCTACCCGCATCCCAAGCTGATGCCCGAGTTCTGGCAGTTCCCAACCGTGTCGATGGGCCTGGGCCCGATCATGGCCATCTACCAGGCGCGCTTTTTGAAGTACCTGCATGCCCGTGGCATTGCCGACACGTCCAACCGCAAGGTCTGGGTGTTCTGCGGCGATGGCGAGATGGACGAACCAGAATCTTTGGGCGCCATCGGCCTGGCGACGCGCGAAAAGCTCGACAACCTGATCTTCGTCGTCAACTGCAATCTGCAGCGCCTGGACGGCCCGGTGCGGGGCAACGGCAAGATCGTGCAAGAGCTGGAAGGTGAGTTCCGCGGTGCGGGTTGGAACGTGATCAAGCTGCTGTGGGGCGGTTACTGGGATCCGCTGCTGGCGCGCGACAAGGACGGCCTGCTGCGCAAGGTCATGATGGACATGGTCGATGGCGACTACCAGGCTTGCAAGGCCAACGATGGAGCTTTTGTTCGCCAGCATTTCTTCGGCCGCGACCCCAAGGTGGCCGAGATGGTGGCCAAGATGTCCGACGACGACATCTGGCGCTTGAACCGGGGCGGCCACGACCCGCAGAAGGTGTACGCCGCCTACCACGCGGCCGTGAACCACACCGGCCAGCCCACCGTGCTGCTGATCAAGACCGTGAAGGGTTTTGGCATGGGCAAGAGCGGTGAAGGCAAGAACACCGCGCACCAGACGAAGAAGCTGACCGAGGAAGACATCAAGATCTTCCGCGACCGCTTCAACATCCCCATCACCGACGAAGACCTGCCCCAGGTGCCGTTCTACAAACCAGCCGAGCACACGCCGGAGATGGAATACCTGCATTCGCGCCGCAAGGCCCTGGGCGGCTACCTGCCCAAGCGCCGAGTCAAGGCCGATGAGCAGTTGGTGGTGCCCGAACTGGCCGCCTTCAAGACCGTGCTGGACGCCACGGCCGAAGGGCGCGAGATCTCGACCACGCAGGCCTTTGTGCGTTGCCTCACCCCTTTGTTGCGCGACGCCCAGTTGGGCCCGCGCGTGGTGCCCATCCTGGTGGACGAGGCCCGCACCTTTGGCATGGAAGGTCTGTTCCGCCAGATCGGCATCTATGCGCCGGAAGGCCAGAAGTACACCCCGGTCGACCGCGACCAGGTGAGCTACTACCGCGAAGACAAGGCCGGTCAGATCCTGCAAGAAGGCATCAACGAGGCCGGTGGCATGAGTTCGTGGATCGCGGCGGCCACGTCGTACTCCACCAACAACCGGATCATGATCCCGTTCTACGTGTACTACTCGATGTTCGGGCTGCAGCGCGTGGGCGATCTGGCTTGGGCTGCGGGTGACATGCAGGCACGCGGCTTCTTGCTGGGTGGCACCTCCGGCCGCACCACGCTGAACGGCGAAGGCCTGCAGCACGAAGATGGCCACAGCCAGTTGGTGGCCTCGACCATCCCCAACTGCCTGAGCTACGACCCGACCTACGCGCACGAAGTGGCGGTGATCGTGCAGCATGGCTTGAAGCGCATGGTCGAGCAGCAGGAAAACGTTTTCTACTACCTGACGCTGTTGAACGAGAACTACAGCCAGCCCGGCCTGCGTGAAGGCACCGAGGCCGAGATCATCAAGGGCATGTACCTGTTGCAGGAAGGCGCCAAGAAAACGCCGCGCGTGAACCTGTTGGGTTCGGGCTCGATCTTGCGCGAATCGGTGGTGGCGCGCGAGCTGCTGGAAGCCGACTGGGGCGTGGCCGCCAATGTGTGGAGCTGCCCGAGCTTCAACGAATTGGCCAGAGATGGCCAGGACGCCGAGCGCTGGAGCTTGTTGCACCCGACCGAAAAACCGCGCCTGTCCTTTGTGGCGCAACAACTGGCGCCGCACGCTGGTCCGGTCATCGCTTCGACCGACTACGTCAAGACTTTCGCAGAGCAGATCCGCGCCTACATCCCCAAGGGCCGCACCTACAAAGTGCTGGGCACCGACGGGTTTGGCCGCAGCGATTTTCGCTACCGCCTGCGCGAGCACTTCGAGGTCAACCGGCACTACATCGTGGTCGCCGCGCTCAAGGCCTTGTCGGAAGAGGGCACTGTGCCCGTGGCCAAGGTGGCCGAGGCCATCGCGCGCTACAAGATCGACGTCGACAAGATCAACCCGCTCTACGCTTGATGCATTGAGGCAGCACTGAATGGCACTCATCGAATTGAAGGTTCCGGACATTGGCGACGTGGCCGATGCCGCCGTCATTGAAATCCTGGTCAAGGCGGGTGACACCGTCAAGGCCGAGCAAAGCTTGATCACGCTGGAGTCGGACAAGGCCTCCATGGAGGTGCCGGCCGCACAAGGCGGGGTGATCAAGGAGGTCAAGATCAAACTGGGCGACAAGGTCAGCGAAGGGGCTTTGATCGCGTTGCTGGAAACGGCGGATGCCGCCGCGCCATCGCCGACCGCTGATGCAGCACCGTCTGCCGCAGCAGGATCGGCGGAGCCGGAGCCGGCTGCCGTGGTTCAAGCCAAGGTACAAGCGGCCGAGTTGGTCGAACCTGTCACGTCCGGCTCACCGGGCGCTTCGGCGCCTGCCGAAACCCCGTCCTCGCGCATGCCGCCCACGGCCGCTTTGCCGCCGGCGGAGCCGCCCGTTAAGGATGGCCATGTGCCCCACGCCTCGCCATCGGTGCGCCGTTTCGCGCGGGAGTTGGGCGTGGCACTTGGCAGCGTGCAAGGCTCGGCCCCCAAGGGCCGCATCACGCACGCGGACGTGCAGGCTTTTGTCAAAGCAGCGTTGTCTCGGGGGCCCGCTTCCGTGGCTTCGGCTGAAGCACCGGCTGGTGGCGACAGCCTCAACCTGCTGCCCTGGCCCAAGGTGGATTTCGCCAAATACGGGCCCATCGAGCGCCAACCGCTGTCACGCATCAAAAAGCTGTCGGGTGCCAACCTGCACCGCAACTGGGTGCGCATCCCGCACGTCACCAACAACGAAGAAGCCGACATCACCGAGTTGGAAGCTTTGCGCGTCAAGCTCAATGAAGAGCACGCCAAAACGGGCCCCAAGTTCACGATGCTGGCCTTCTTGATCAAAGCCTGCGCGGTGGCTTTGAGAAAGTTCCCGCAGTTCAACGCCTCGCTGGATGGCGATGACCTGGTGCTCAAGCAGTACGTGCACATCGGTTTCGCGGCCGACACGCCCAATGGCCTGGTCGTGCCCGTGATCCGCGATGCCGACACCAAGGGCCTGTCGCAACTGGCGCTTGAAACCGCCGCGCTGGCCGCCAAGGCCCGCGAAGGCAAGCTGTCGCCAGCCGACATGCAGGGCGGCACCTTCTCGATCTCGTCGCTGGGCGGCTTCGGGGGCACCACCTTCACGCCGATCATCAACGCGCCCGAGGTGGCCATTCTGGGCGTGTGCCGAGCGGCCATGAAGCCCGTGTGGAACGGCGAATCCTTCGATCCGCGCCTGATCATCCCGCTCAGCCTGAGCTACGACCACCGCGTGATCGACGGCGCTTCCGCCGCCCGCTTCAACGCCTTCCTGGCCACCTTGCTGGCTGATTTCCGCCGCGCACTCCTTTGAACTGACACCATGGCCCTGATCGACATCCCCGTGCCCGACATTGGCGACATCGCCGATGCGGCGGTCATTGAAATCCTGGTCAAGGCGGGTGACACCGTCAAGGCCGAGCAAAGTTTGATCACCTTGGAGTCCGACAAGGCCTCCATGGAAGTGCCTGCGCCGCAGGCCGGTGTGGTCGGCGAAATCAAGGTCAAGCTGGGCGACAAGGTCGGGCAGGGCACAGTCATCCTGACGCTGGAGGCGGCTGGGCAGGACGTGTCTGCTGCGGCGCCAGCCCCCGCGTCTTCTGCGGCCCCTGTGGCTTCCGCCAGTGTGGCCGCGGCCCCATCGCCAGTGGCGGCTGAACCGGCGAAAGGTGCGGCGACTCAGCCTGTCGCCGCCCGCCAGAACGCCAGCAAGGATCCCGAACAGGCCGATTGCGATGTGCTGGTGCTCGGCGGCGGCCCTGGCGGCTACAGCGCCGCCTTTCGCGCGGCCGATCTGGGCCTCAAAGTCATCCTGGTCGAGCGCTATGGCGAACTCGGCGGCGTGTGCCTGAACGTGGGCTGCATCCCTTCCAAGGCCTTGCTGCACGTGGCCGCCGTCATGGAAGAGGTCAAGCATTTCGACGCGCTGGGTGTCAGCTTTGGCGAGCCCCAGCTGGACTTGGACAAGCTGCGCGCGCACAAATCCAAAGTCACCGGCAAGTTGACCACCGGCCTGATGGGCATGGCCAAGGCGCGCAAAGTCACCGTGGTGCGAGGTTACGGCAGCTTGGTCGATGACCGCCACATCAAGATTGAAGTCACCACCGGCCCGGCACAAGACAAATCGGGCGAAACCAAAACGCTCAGCTTCAAACGCTGCATCATCGCGGCAGGTTCGCAGTCGGTTCGCCTGCCTTTCATGCCGGATGACACCCGCGTGGTCGATTCCACCGGCGCTTTGAGCCTGCCCTCCGTGCCACGCAAGATGCTGGTCATCGGCGGCGGCATCATCGGCCTGGAAATGGGCACTGTTTATTCGACCCTGGGCGCTCGCATCGACGTGGTCGAGATGAGCGACACCCTGATGCCCGGCGCCGACCGCGACCTGGTCAAGGTCTGGGAAAAGCACAACGCCAAGCGCTTCGACCGCATCATGCTGGGCACCAAAACCGTGGCGGCTGAAGCCACGGCCGATGGCATCCGCGTGAGTTTCGAATCCGCCAAGCCTGGGGTTGAGGCGCCCGCAGCTGAGACCTACGACCTGGTTTTGCAGGCGGTGGGCCGCAGCCCCAATGGCCGCAAGATTGGCGCTGATCTGGCGGGCGTCACCGTCAACGAACGCGGCTTCATCCCGGTTGACCTGCAACAACGCTCCAACGTGCCACACATTTTTGCCATTGGCGACATCGTGGGCCAGCCCATGTTGGCGCACAAGGCCACGCACGAAGGCCATGTGGCGGCGGAAGTGGCCGCCGGCGAATTGCTGAACGACACGGCCTTGTCCCGCGCGGCCTTCGATGCGCGCGTCATCCCCAGCGTGGCCTACACCGATCCCGAGATCGCTTGGGTGGGCCTGACCGAAGACCAGGCCAAGGCACAGGGCAAGGCCATCAAGAAAGGCCTGTTCCCTTGGGCAGCCTCGGGCCGGGCGCTGGCCAATGGCCGCTCCGAAGGCTTCACCAAATTGCTGTTCGACGCTGAGACGACACAGATCCTCGGCGGCGGCATCGTGGGCACCAACGCGGGCGACCTGATCAGCGAGGTGGCCTTGGCCATTGAGATGGGTGCCGACGAGGTGGACATCGGCAAGACCATCCACCCGCATCCCACCTTGGGCGAAAGCATCGGCCTGGCCGCCGAAGCCGCCCATGGGACTTGCACTGATTTGATGCCCCCAAGGCAACGACCTTAGGCGTTCGCGCGACAGCGGCCGGTTACCATGTTGGCTTGCCCCGCAGGGGCCCATCCATCGAGGAGTCAAACATGGCCAAAGGTCAGCAACGCAGCGGCAAGGAAGTCAAGAAACCCAAGCAGGACAAAACGCCTGCCAAGCCGATTTCGCCCGGCGCGGTCATGCCCAGCATCACCACGGTGGTGCCGGTTCGTGGCAAGTTGAAGAAGCCGGGTTGAATCCGTAGCGCAAGCGCTCAAGTTCAAATCTGGACTTTTATTTGATAAATGTCTAGAATTGAACCATGAGTGCTGCATTGGATCTTCCTCGGGCGGCCATGGCGCCGCCAGCGCCGTCGGCCCAGCAAATGGGCTCGGCGGGCTTGCGGGCCTTTGCCCGCATCGCCGACGCCTGGGGTTTGAACACCGACGAGCAACTGCGCCTGTTGGGCGAGCCCGCCCGGTCCACCTTCTTTGCCTGGCGCAAGTCGCCTGACACTGCCCGCGTGCCGCGCGACACGTTGGAGCGCCTGTCCAACCTCCTGGGCATCTACAAGTCTTTGCAGATCCTGCTGCCCGACCCGCAGGCGGCGGACGCCTGGGTGCGCCAGCCCAACACGGCAGAACTGTTCGGTGGCCGCTCGGCCCTGGACCGCATGCTGGCGGGCAATGTCAGTGATCTGAACCTGGTTCGCCGTTACCTGGATTCGGTGCGCAGCGGCGGCTGGGCATGAGCCAGGCGATGCCTGAAGTCCGGCGCTTGCGCTGGCAGCCCGCCCATCGCATCGTGCCCACGCGCTACCCCACGGTGTACCTGTTCGACCGTGTTGCCGAGTCTGAAGACTTTGACGCCTTGTATGCACTTGAGTCCCTGACCAACGAGCGCATCCGCGATGAAGTCGGCCAAGTGGACCTGGTGGCGCAAGAAGACCGGCTGGTCGGCCCAGGCTCCGGCCCCGTGATGGCGGCCTTCACCCACCTCAATCCGGAAGGCAGTCGGTTTTCAGACGGCAGCTACGGTGTGTTCTATGCCGCGCACGACAAAGACACCGCCGTGGCCGAGACCCAATACCACCACGCTAAATTCCTGGCCGCCACCAAGCAGCCGGCCATGCAGTTGCCGATGCGCCTCTACGCCGTGCGCATCAGCGCGCAAGTGCACGATCTGCGTCCGCTGGACTCGGATGGTGTCGGTGTGCACGCCGCTGAAAGCTACGTCGCATCACAAGACTTGGGCAAGCAATTGCGCAAGCAAGGATCGGCGGGTGTAGCCTACCGCAGCGTGCGCCATCCGGGTGGCGAGTGCGTCGGCCTATTCAAGCCCAAAGGCGCCAGCCAGTGCGTGCACGCGGCACATCTGCTGTACGTCTGGAATGGCCAGGCTTTTGCTGATGTCTACGAAAAGCTGAGCGCATGAATTGTCAGGGCAGGCGGAACACGAACAGCGCGTTGCCTTCGCCCGCTTGCCATGGATTGAGGCCGCCAAAGCTGCCGTAACCCGAGTTCACGAACAGGTCCTTGCCTGCAGGCACGGCGCCCACCGAGTCAATCGTGCCACCCTTGCCCGCCATGCCGTTGACGTCGATGACGCCCACGGCCGTGTTGTAGGACCAGAGTTCTTCACCATTGCTGGTGCGGAAGGCCTTGACTTCACCGTTCAGACTGCCCGCCAGCAAGACATCGTTGGTCACCGACAGCGCGGCCGAGAACAAGGTGGCGTATGGCCTGCCTTGGTAGTCGTGCGTCAGGTGCTTTTCCCAGACCAGGTTGCCAGTGCTCAAGTCCAGCGCATACAGGCCAGGCTTGGCATTGGGCACCGGGCCCATGTTGTCGCCAATGGCGCCTTGCAGGGCCAGCAGGTCGGCGATCGACAGGCGCTGGAGCTTGTTCACCCAGATGTCGGTGACGGCGGCGTAGACGTTCTTGGTGTCAACGGCCATGCCCCAGTGGATGCCGCCCAGGCTGCCACCGGCGCCAAGGCGCCTCGTCCAGTTCAGGGTGCCAGTTTTGGGGTTCAGCGAATAGACCGCACCGTTCTTGGCGCCAGCGATGATGGCTTTGCTGCCATTGGGCAAGGTGGCCAGGATCGGAGGCGCGCCAAAGTCGAAGTCACCGCCTTCAGGGCGCGAGCAATGGCTGTCCAGACCGGATGGGGCCTGACAGGCCGCGTTCCAGGCATCCCCCGCCGTTGATTGATACACCCACTTGACCGCACCTGTGTTGATGTTCAGGGCGATGATCGAGTCGGAGTTGGTGGTGGCGGGTAGGCTCAGGTTCTGGCCCGTGCCGATGATGATGGAGCCATTGGCGGCGTCGATCATGGGGGTGCCCCACAAGCTCATGCCGTTGGGGCCACGGGTGCCGGTGTTGGGGTTGTATTTGGCGTCGGCCGAGGTGTGGTATGTCCACTTGACCTTGCCGGTGTACGGGTCCACGGCTTGCAGCATGCCGTGGCTGAAACAGCAGGCGGTCAGCAGGTCCACCACCGTGGTGATGACTTCCTTGGTGGCCACGGGGATGAACAGCGTGCCGTTGTAGGCCTGGGGCGAGCCGGTGATGAAATGGCGGCCCGCGTCGGTGCCCACGAAGGCTTTCCAGACCAGGGCGCCGGTCTTGGCGTTCACGCCATAAAAGTTGCCGTAGAAGTCGCCGCCATAGACCATGGCAGGTCTGAACAGGGTGCCAGGCAGGAAGTACACCGACGAGGATCGGATGGCGTTCGAGCCGATGAAAGGGGTGGTCTTGTCCAGGCCTGAATAGCGCCAGTACTCGCAGCCGCCGACACGGTTCGCCGCCACGATATCGCGGCCTTCAGAGAAGTACACCGTTTGCTGCGTGACTGCCGGAGCGCCCTTTTTCTCGATCGTGCCTTCGGCCACGTGCGTGTAGGCCAGGGTCAGGCTTGCCACATTGGACGAATTGATCGATGACGCCTGGTTGCGAGTGTTGGCCGTGTTGAACGCGAAACCATTGGACAGCAGTGCAGAGCTGGTGTTGATGGTGTCGGTGCACTTGGCGGCCTGGGCGTGGCCAGCGGCGAGTGCGGCTGTCGCCACGCAGGCCATGGTGAGGAGTCGACTCAGGCAGAAGGTCATGGTGCTTCTTTCTAAATTAGGAAACAGCTGTTATCACATTTGGGCAGAATGACAGATGAATGGTTGGCGTTAAACCGTGGAAATCCCTGACTTCAGTGAAAATCCCGGCTTTCGGTGGTCAACCTGCCTAGCAAAGGGCTCAAATCCCGCAAATGGTGGGCAATCAGGTGGCGGACCTCGCCTTCGCGCTGCCATACGCCGTAGACGGCCAGAAGCCGCGCGTGCAGCAACTCCTGGCGTTGGCGGTCGCGCAGGTGCTTCCAGACGACGACGTTGACGGTGCCGGTTTCGTCTTCCAGGGTCACGAAGACCACGCCACCGGCCGTGGGCGGCTGCTGTCGGACAGTGACGATGCCGCAGGCGCGGGCCAGTTTGCCGTGGGCGAGTTCACGCAAGGTTTCAGCGGACATCAGGCGTTGCTGGTCGAGCTTGGGGCGCAACAAGGCCAGCGGATGGCGGCGCAGGGTCAGTCCCAGCGAGGCGTAGTCGAACACGATCTCTTCGCCCTCGGGCGCGCAGGGCAGGGTCAGCAGGTCTTCATGGACGGGCGCTTCCCGCAGCAGGGCGGGGGCACGGTGCAGTGCAGAGGCTTCCCAGACCTGCTGGCGGCGGTGGCCAGCCAGGCTGATCAGGGCATCGGCGGCGGCCAAGTGGCGCATGTCCGACTGGTCAAGCCGGGCGCGGCGCGACAACTCCTCCACATTCGTGAAAGGGCCTGTCTGTCGCGCCTCGACAATGCGCGTGGCGGCCTCCGATGACAGCCCGCCAACCATGGCCAGGCCCAGGCGAACAGAAGGTTGCCGACTCTGATCGGTGAGGTCAACCAGGGTGCATTCCAGGCCACTGTGCACCACATCCGGCTGCAGAACGGTCACGCCATGGCGTGCGGCGTCTTGCACCAGTTGGCTAGGCGAGTAAAAGCCCAGGGGCTGGGCGTTGAGCAGCGCGGCCAGGAAAATGGCGGGCTCGTGGCATTTGATCCAGGCGCTGTCGTAGACCAGCAAGGCAAAGCTGGCCGAGTGCGACTCAGGGAAACCGTAGGCGCCAAAGCCTTCGATCTGCTGGAAGATGCGTTCGGCGAATTCGGCGGTGTAGCCTTGGCTGGTCATCCCTTGGGTGATGCGCTGGTGGAACTTGTCGACGCTGCCATGGCGTTTCCAGGCCGCCATGGACCGGCGCAGGTCATCGGCCTCGCCCGGGGTGAAGCCGGCCGCGATCATGACCACTTGCATGACCTGCTCCTGGAAGATCGGGATGCCGTGCGTGCGTGCCAGAGCAGGTTTCAGCAATTCAGGGCAATCGTTGGCCTCCTGTCCGGATCGGCGCAAGAGATAGGGTTTGACCATGCCCCCCTGGATGGGCCCGGGCCTGACCAGCGCCACTTCCACCACCAGATCGTAGAAGGTGCGCGGTTGCAGTTGCGGCAGCATGTTCATCTGCGCACGGCTTTCGATCTGGAACACGCCGATGGTGTCGGCCTGGCAGATCATGTCGAAGGTGGCGGCGTCTTTGTCCGGGATGTCTTGCAGGGCGAAGGTGTGGCCCCGCCGGAGGCTGATGAAGTCCAGCGCGCGACGCAAGGCGGACAGCATGCCCAGCGCCAGCACATCGACCTTGAGCATGCGCAAGGCATCCAGGTCATCCTTGTCCCATTGGATCACCGAGCGGTCGGGCATGGTGGCGTTTTCAATCGGCACCAGTTGGGTCAGCGCTTTGCGGGCGATCACGAAGCCGCCCGTGTGCTGGCTGAGGTGGCGTGGAAAGCCGACGAGGAGGCAGGTCAACTCCTGCCATTGCTGGATGCGGCGCTCAGTGGGCGCAATGCCCAGTTCAAGCAAGCGTTGCGGGTCGATGCCCCGGCCGTCCCACCACTGGTGGTTCTCGGCCACACGCTCGATCACTCCAGCGCTGACGCCCAAGGCCTTGCCCACGTCACGCAAGGCGCTGCGGGTGCGGTAGGTGATCACCGTGGCGGTGAGGGCGGTGCGGTCGCGGCCGTATTTGCCGTAGAGGTACTGGATGACTTCTTCGCGGCGCTGGTGTTCGAAATCGACGTCAATGTCGGGCGGCTCGTTGCGCTCGCGCGAGATGAAGCGCTCGAACAGCACGGTGTTGCGCGCCGGGTCGATCTCGGTGATGCCCAAGCAGTAGCACACGGTGGAATTGGCCGCGCTGCCACGTCCTTGGCACAGGATGTTTTTGGATCGTGCGAAGCGAACGATGTCGTGCACGGTGAGGAAATACTTTTCAAAGCCCAGTTCGCTGATCAGGGCCAGCTCCTTCTCGATCTGGTCTGTCACCGCGGTCGGGGTGCCATCGGGAAAGCGCCCAAGGCATCCTTCCTGGGTCAATCGGCGCAGGTGCGATGCGGCGGTTTCGCCGGGCGGCACGATCTCTTCGGGGTATTCGTAGCTCAGCTCGTCCAGGCTGAAATGGCAACGTGCCACCACGTCTTGCGTGGCGGCCAGCAGATCGGGGGGATAACGCCGGGCCAGCCTCAAGCGGCTGCGCAGATGCTGTTCAGCGTGAACCTGCAGCTCAAGGCCGCAGTCTGGCAAAGATTTGCCCAGTCGCGTGGCGGTCAGCACGTCTTGAAGGGGCTTGCGTGAGCGCACATGCATGTGGACATCGCCGCTGGCCAGCAGGGGCACGCCGCTTTGCTGGCCAAGCTCGCGCAGGCGGCGCAGCCACCAGGCGTCGTCCAGGGCATTGAGCAGTTCAACTGCCAGCCAGCAGCGCCCCTCGAAGTGAGACTGCAGCCACTGGGCTTGTTGCTGCAACTGGGGCCATGGCGTGCGGCGGTGGGGCACCATCAAGATCAGGCAGCCTTCCACGCTCGAGGGTGGGATGTCTTGCAGCCTGAGCACATCAGGGCCCTTGCCTGGCGTGGCACGCCGAAGCCGGGTGATGAACTCGCAGAGCCGGCCATAGCCTTCAAGGTCGCAGGCCAGGACCACGAGCTTGAAATCGGGCCCGGCCTGCACGGTGAACTCGCTGCCGATGATCAGCTTGAAATCGGGCGAATCTTTGCCATCGGCCAGGGCTTGCTCATGCACCTTGCGCAAGGCCAGGTGGGCGCGCACCACGCCCGCCACCGAGCAGTCATCGGTCAGCGCCAGGGCGGTGTAGCCCAGGGCCAACGCACGGTCCACCAACTCCCCTGGGTGCGCTGCGCCCCGCAAAAAGCTGAAGTTCGACACGCAATGCAGCTCGGCGTAAGCGGGCAGGGCTGCACGGCTGGGCCGGCCCGTCGTCATGAAAAGATGCCGTGCAGGAACAAGGGGCTGGACTGGGTTTCCTGTACATGCCGTTCACGGAAGACCCACAACAGCCCGGCCTGGTCGTTGTGCGCCAGGTAGTAGTCGCGGGCCACGTTTTGCCCATCCCACCAGCCGGCCTCCACACGGTGGGGCCCGGCCAGCCATTGCAGGGGGCTCAAGCTCAAGGCTTGAGGTTGTGGCAACAGCCAGCTTGGTTGTGGGTGGTCGGCGATGGGCTGAACCGGGACGGTGCTGGTGTTGCTCGAAGACGGGAGCGCATCCACTGCCGCAACCCAGTGCTGGGTGTGCTCGATCCGGTGGTCCGCTTGCACCACCGCTTGCCTGACGTGGTCCTTGCCAAGCCGGGCAGAAAGCCTGTCCAGGAGGGTGGACAAGGCCTGCCGCTGTTGGCGCTGCGCGGCGGGCGAGGCCAGGGCATCCGGCCCTGCGCCCAGGCCCAGCGTGCTGTGCTCCTGAAAAAGGCAATCGCTGTCGATGGCCAGCGCTTCGACCTCATCAACGTGCAGGCTCAGGTCGCCCACCGGGCCGCCCAGCGTGGTGCGGTTCAGGTGTTCGGCCAGCAGCCGGTGCAGACGGTTGATGTCGCGTGAGGCCTCGGACAGGCGCATGACCAGTTCACCTTGGCCGGCCACATCGCGGCGGTGAAAATCAAGCTGCCAGCGCAAGGTCAAGGCCCTGACGCCACTGTGGCGGCCCGCCAGCCAGGCGCACAAGGGCTGCAGCAAGCGCTTGGCCGCGAACACCAGCGAGGCGGCGTTGTCCACCCGGCCTGGCAACTCCAGCCGCAAGTCGAAGCGTTCAGGGGTCTGCACCCACTCGAAGGCCTCGGGCTTGGTGCCATGCGCCTGGTCCAGCGCCAGCAGCAAGGCCGCGCCGAAGCGGCGGCTCATGCCATGCCGGGGCAGGCGGCGAACGTCGCCCAGGGTTTGGCAGCCCAGTCTGGACAAGGTGGCCTCGTGGGCTTGCACGGCACTGATGGTGGACAAGGGCAGTTCGTCCAGGCGGTTGCTTTTGCCTTTGGTGGGGCGCCCGTATCGAGCCCGCGCCAGCGTGGCCAAGGCGGTGGGGCCGCAAGCCCACCGCGTCCATCCCAGAGATGCCGCGCCTTGCACCACCAGGCGCTTCAGGTTCTGCGAGCCGCCAAAAAGGCGCTGGCTGGCATGCACCTCCATGACCACGCCCTCGTCCAGCAAGGCCACGCGGGGCGTGAACTGCAAGGCCCACCAGGCGAGCGACAAGGCATCCAGGTTGTCGTCAGGCGACGAGGAGGCCTCTTCGGGCAGCAGCGCGATCCAGAACAGCATGGGCCATCACCACCGGCCGCAGCCCTTGATTGACACGGACCGCTGGATCAAGGGTTCCAGCCCGGCGGGCCAATGGGGCAGTTCAATGATGCGGTCCAGCAAGGGACCGCGCCGCTTCAGGATGTTCACCCGCAGCGGTGGCGGCAGTTTGGGCGGGTACCCGCTCACGCTTACTTCCAGCCTAAGCGGCGCGGCCGAGGCCTCTGTGCGTGAAGCCTGGCGCCTGAAGATGAAGGCCAGCGCGGGATGGTGCATGGCGCAGGCCTGCAGTCGCCGCAATTGGTCAGACCGGGCCTGGGGCAGCCAGGCCAGGACAGCGCTGACGCTGCGCGATTTCAAGGCCTGTTCTGTGGCCCACAGGGCCTCGGTGGGGGTGCGGGTTTGAATCCAGACCAGGCGATCTTCTCGCAGGCCTTCTCGCCGCAAGGCCGGCAGGTGCGGGCTGTGCGGCGGGTTGACCAGCAGCACCGTGCCGCCTTGCGACACGAGCCGCGCCAGCCCGGGCGACAAGAGGCGCCATTCCGCATGCACCCCAGGCGCCTGCAACACCTCCGTCAGGGCTTGGCAAGGCCAGCCGCCGCCGGGCAGTTCAGCATCCAGCGCCGCATGGCCCGTCGACAGGACCGGTGTGGTCTGACCGCCCAGTGCATTGCCGCGCCACACCGTCTGGGCGATGTGGTCGGGCAAAACGGGTGACCGGTGGGCAAGCAACATGGAGAGCAATAATACTGTTTATTTGTACAGTATCGTACCGCAGCCCGGCCGCGCCGTGTTGAGAAAAATGATGTCAGCGGGGTTTTCTGAATTCGTCCTCGATCCACGCCGTGGCGGAGGCCATGTTCAGCTTGAATCCCACCGACACCCGCACCTGGGCCACCTGGTCACCGCCATCATCGAGCGCGGCCAGCAGTGCGTGCGGCTCGTACTCGTCGGCCACGATGTCCAGCGTCACGCGCCACTGGTGGGCAGCCACCGTCACCACCACCTCCTTGTGCAAGGTGGCGTGCAGTTGCTGCTCATGGCGGCGGATCACCTCCGAGGCCGTCTTGACCAAGGTGTTGAAGGCCGCCGTGTCCAGCGGCTTGGGGTTCTTCTTGTCCCGCCCCATGGTCCAGGGGCCGACGAGGGCGGGCTCGGGCTCGCCATCGCGCAGCATCTCAACGGCCCAGCCATCGTCATCGTTGTTCTTGATGACGCGGGCCGTCCAGCCGTTGTCGGACCACAGGCGGGTTTCTTTCACAGGTGTCGTTTCAGTCATCCGCCGATCTTACGTCTCAGGCCCGGTTCAACCGGTTGAGCGCCTGCACCAGGGCCTGCAAGGAGGCCGTGACCAGGTTGGGATGCCAGCCCGCGCCATGCACGCTGCCAGCCACGCCCGGCCCGCCCAGCTCAACCCAGGCCAAGGCCGATGCGTCGGAACCCTGGCCTGTGGCGTGCTCTTCATAACCTTGCAATTGCACGCCCGGCGGCAGGTCCAATGCCTGCAAGGCATGCCAGGCGGCATCCAGCGGGCCATTGCCTTGCCCCACCAGATGCCGTGTCTGCCCATCCACCTTCATGGCCAGGCTCACATGCGTCACAGTGCCATGCTCTTCGATCTGATGGCTCACCAACTCCAGCGGCGCCGTGCGTTCCAGGTACTCAGCGCGGAACAAGTCCCACAACACGCCGGAGGTCAGCTCGCGCCCCGTGTCGTCCGCCACGCGCTGCACGATGCCGCTGAATTCGATTTGCGCACGGCGCGGCAACACCAGCCCGTAGGCCGACTCCAGCAAGTACGTGATGCCGCCTTTGCCCGATTGGCTGTTGACCCGCACCACCGCCTCGTAATTGCCACCCACATCGGCCGGATCGATGGGCAGGTAGGGCACGGCCCACAGCGCTTGTCCCACCTGGGCCGTCATGCCCTTGCGGATGGCATCCTGGTGCGAACCTGAAAACGCCGTGAAGACCAGATCGCCCGCATAGGGATGGCGTGGGTGAACGGGCAGCGAGATGCATTGCTCCACCTCGCGTGCCAAGGCATGCAGGTTCGAGAAATCAAGGCCCGGGCTGACACCCTGGCTGTACAAGTTGAGCGCCAAGGTCACCAGATCGACATTGCCGGTGCGCTCGCCATTGCCAAACAAGCAGCCCTCAACGCGTTGCGCACCGGCCATCAAGGCCAGCTCGGCCGCGGCCACGGCGGTGCCCCGGTCGTTGTGTGGGTGCACGCTCAACACGATGGCATCACGGCGGGCCAGGTGGCGGTGCATCCACTCGATCTGGTCGGCGTACACGTTGGGGGTCGATGCTTCGACCGTGGCCGGCAAGTTGATGATGGCCGGGCGCTCGGGCGTGGGCTGCCAGACCTCGGTCACAGCATTGCAAACCTCCAGCGCGAAATCCAGCTCGGTGGTGCTGAAGGTCTCGGGGCTGTACTGAAGCGTCCAATGGGTTTCGGGATGCTCCTCGGCCAACTGCTTGATCAGGCGCGCGCTGTTGACCGCCAATTGCCGAACCTCGGCCTGGCTCATGTTGAACACCCACTGGCGCCAGGCCGGTGCGGTGGCGTTGTAAAGGTGGACGATGGCGCGCGGTGCGCCGCACAGTGCTTCAAACGTGCGGCGGATCAAGTCTTCCCGGGCCTGGGTGATGACCTCGATGGTGACGTCATCAGGGATGTGTCCGTCATCAATGAGCGTGCGCACCAGGTCGAAATCGGTTTGCGAGGCAGCAGGAAACGCCACTTCGATTTCCTTGAAACCGAGCTTGACCAAGGTCTTGAACAGGCGCAGCTTGGTGCCGCCATCCATGGGTTCGAACAGCGCCTGGTTGCCATCGCGCAGGTCGGTGCTCATCCACACGGGCGCCTGGGTCAGGCGCTGTTGGGGCCAGGTGCGGTCTGGCAAGTCAACGGTGGGGGCAGGGCGGTACTTTTGAGACGGGTCTTTCAACATGATGAAAATGCTCCAGAAATGAAAAAGCCAGCTCGAAAGCTGGCTGGAGGGGTGTCGGGGGTTGGTGTGGCTGAAGGGTCAACCAAACTCAACGCATGCGCGCGCACCCACGCCAGCCAAAGTGGCTAGCGATAGCAGGGCGAGGGCGGTCATCGACAAGTTCATGGGCACAGTGTGACTTGCCATGAAGGTGAATGTCAACGTTGGACCCAGGTCGCGAGGGTCTTTTTGACGAAATCCGCACCATTGGAGGTGGTCAGTGGCGTGCAACTGACCGCCCCGCCCGGCAAGGTGCAGGCAGTGGCTTCCAGCAGATAGACCCTGACGGTGGTGGCGCCTTCGGTGTACCCGGCGGCAGGGCTGTTGTCCGTGCAGCGCACCGTCACGGTGTACGGCGCCAAAGTGCCCGGCATGGCCACGTTTTGGGATACCGGGCAAAGGGGGACGGCTGCACCTGGCCGGACCTGATACCGTGCCCAATCCAGCCCGGCCAGGGCAGCCTGGTTGGCCCGCGCACTGCTCAACTCCTGGGTGTAGCCACTTTGCACCGAGGTGAGCACCGTGACGCCAAACACCATGAGGCTGGACATCAGCACCACGGCCGCAATCACCAGCACGCTGGAAAATCCACCTTGCCTGTGGTCAGCCATCGTTGGCCCCCACCGAGAAGATCAACTCCGCTTGCTCCGGGATCCCGCCCGCGGGAACAGGCGCCGACAGGGTCATCTTGATGGTGACCAGCCCACCGCGCCCACGCATGCCTGCGGGCTCAAGCGTGGAGGCCACCGACGTGATGTTGCACGCGATGTTGGTGGCCAGCGGCACCGCCTGGACGCCGCCGCCAAAGGCCACGGGTTGTACCGGCAGGATGTTGTAGCCCGAGTAGCGTGTGAGCGTTCCAGACGTGATGTCGCAGGCGTAAGTCACGGGCGATGATGCGATCATGTAAAAGCGCTTGATCCGAGGTGACTCACCTGGAGCGGGGATGTCGGGAAACGTGTTGGGGGCCATGGTGATTTGCCGGCCACGGCGTGTGGCATTCCAGGCGGCCAGGCTCACCAGTCGCGACTTGATGCTTTGCACGGCTGGCAACGCTGCATTGGCATAAGGATCACCTGTCAACCCCGTTGTGTTGGTGGGCGATACCACCACAAAGTCGCTGCCATTCACCACCGCGGCATTGCCCACGGGGGTCACGTCTCCCAAAGACATGAAACAGGTGTCTGTGCAGGCGGCCGATGCGCCGAATGCCAGTTCGTCCGGGGTGGCCGTGCAACTGGGGGTCACGGGGCAAGCAGGCACGGCCACAGATGGATCCCCGGCGAGGTATCTGCCCTGGGCATGCACCTGCAAAAACTCGATGAAGTAGCGGTTGCCCACATTGCGCACCCGCACACTGTTGGGCAAAGCCGTGGAGAAATCGGCCGTGAGCTTGCTTTGCACCCAGTCCAGGTTGGTGGTGACCCGGGCCCGCGCCGAGGCCTCCATGTAGGCCGTCATGGGCATGCGCAACATCGGGATGGCCACCGTGGCCAGAAGGCTGAGCAAGGTCAGCGCGATGACCATCTCGACCAGGGTGAAGCCCCTGGCTGAAGGGTGCCAAGCCATGTTAAAAAATGGTGGGCGCATGCTTAGTCCGAATGGCCTGAAGCGTCAAAGGCGCGGAGCCCGGGCAGTCCACAGTGACCGAGATGAGCACAGCTTCCGTGTTGGGCAGGCCGCTCGCCATGGCTTGTGGTGCCACAGCCGTCACGGAAGTGCAGCCCCGCAGCGCGCTGCCGGCTGGGTTGAGCACATTGCCTTCAATGTCGCAGATCCCGGCACAGCCTGGGCCTGGCTGGACCAGGCCGTTGTAGTCATTGGGGTTGTCAAACCGGGTGTCCAGTGTGGTGGTGGCCGTGTGATAGCGGACCTCGCCGGCCTCTGGGCCCATGACCTCCGGCGTGGCGCTGCACCCGGCAGCTCGCAGATCACAGTTGGTGAAGGGCATCAGGCGTATTTCGTTGAGCAAGGCCTGGGCCACCGTGATGGCCTGACGGGTGCGCATCACCTCGGCCGACTGGCTGGCCATGCGCATGAAGATCACGGTCATCGAGCCGGCGACGATGCCCAGCAGGGTGATGAGCACCAGGACATCGATCAGGGTGAAACCCCGCGACCGCCTTGGCAACGGTGCGCGCCTATTGGTAAGTGATGTGGCTGGTTTCATGGGTGACCGCCACACTGTGGGGGCCCATCGTGATGGTCAATGGCACGTTCGAGGTCAGCCGACCATCTTGTGCAAACTGAACCAGTGCCGCCCCACCCATGGCCACGTCTGCGGGTATTCGCAGCGTGAATGGTGTTCCGGCGTTGCCTGGCTCATCCACGGGGTTGGCCGCCGAGCAAGCGTTCGCGACCGTGTAGAGGGCTTGCACCGTGGTGGGGGTCACCAGCACACACACGCCGCGCTGCTGAACCACCGACAGCTTGCGGCAGTACTCCAGCATGGCACCCACCTGGTCCCGCACACCCCGTTGATTGACGGGTGTGCGTGAGTTGAACACCGGCAGCGAGATCCCCGCCAGGATGCCCAGGATCGCCATCACGACGATCAGCTCGACCATGGTGTAACCGCGCATGTGCTGCCTGATGTCAATCAGCAGCCGGTGACGATTGGCGTGCTCAGAACAGGTGCCACGCCCAAGGCGGTAGGTGCCGTGTAGGTGAACTGGCAGGTGGCGGGAGCCGTTGCACCCGTGACTCGAACGGTGATCGGGTTGCCGTTCACGATGGTGTAGCCTTCAGTGGGCACGATGCCGGACGCGGCGATGATGCCGTTGGCGTTGGCCGCTGGATACAGGCGCGTCACGTTGATGAGCACGGGTTCTTCCGTGCACAAACTGCCATTGCCCGTGGTGGCGCTGATGGTGGTGGGCGTGCTGCCTGTGGCCAGACACACACCTGGTACCACACCCTGGCGGGCCATGGCAGAGCCATGCACCATGGCCATGGCGGCGGCGGCGGCACCGCGAGCGGCATTGAGCTTGGCCGCCCGGGCATCGCCCTGCATGTTGGTGAATTTGGGCAAAGCCACGGCCGACAAGATGCCGAGGATCACGATCACGACGATCAGTTCGACCATCGTGAAGCCAGTTTGTGATTGCCGGGAGGCTGGGTAGTTATTCATGATGTATTGACTTTCTGGCAAGAATCATTGACATGAGCGGGATAAATTTCTCACAGTGCGATTCATTTCGACCGAATTTCTGACTACTTGAGCGCTGCGCGCCCTAAATCCCACATGGGCATGAAAACGCCCAGGGCCAGCACCAGCACCATGGCGCCCAGCACCATGATCAAGATGGGCTCAATCTGTTGCGACATGGTTTTCAACTCGTACTCCACTTCGCGCTGGTACATCTGCCCGATCTCGCCGAGCATCTCGTCAAGCCGGCCTGTTTCTTCGCCAACCATGATCATTTGCAGGACCAAGGGCGTGAAGATGCCGGCCCGGTTACTGGCCATCAGCACACTTTCGCCACGTTCGACCGAAGTGCGCAAGTTCACCAAGGCCTGTGCGATGTAAGCGTTGTCGACCACCTCAGTGGTCAGGACAAGGCCCTGCACGACGGGGATCCCGCTTTGCAGCACGAGGGCCAGGCTGCGGCTGACTCGGGCCAACACGCCTTTGTGCATCACCTTGCCGGCCACCGGCAATTTGAGTTTGACGCGGTCCCATTGCAGTCGTCCGCCCGGCGTTGCCACATGCAGCTTGGCGGCGAAGATCAGGCCCATCACCGCCATGACCATGGCCGGCCACCAACTGACCACAAACTCTGAACTGCCCAGCAGAATGCGTGTCATCAAGGGCAACTCGGTCTTCATGCTGGCAAAGACTTTTGAGAACGATGGGATCACGAACACCGTGATCACGGCCAGCGCGATCACCATGGCGGCAATCACGAACTTCGGGTAGCGCACAGCGGAATCCACCTGCTGCTTCATGTACCTCTGAAATTCCAGGTGATCGCTCAGATTGAGGAACACCTCGGTCAACCGGCCGGTGGACTCGCCCACGCGCACCATGGACACGTAGAAGGTGTCGAAGACATCGCTGCGCCGGCCCATGGCCTGAGACAGGTCATAGCCTTCGTCCAGAGAGCCCATCAACTGCTGGTAGATCTCGCGCAGGCCGTCTTCGGCTGATGAGTCTCTCAAGCCCTTCAAGGCTTGCAGCAATGGAACGCCAGCCTTGGTCAAGGTGTACAGCTGGCGTGTGAGCAACTGAAGTTGCTGATGGTTGATGCTGCGTTTGCCGAACAGCCTGGAGAAGGTGTCCTGCGCTGTTGCAACCTCGACCTTCAGGTCGATGTTCACTGGCGTGACACCCATGTTGGCCAGTGATTCGGCCACCAACAAGGGTGAGGCGGCATCCATCACGCCATTGATCGCCTGGCGATCCTTGTCGCGGCCGGTGTAGGTGAACCTGGTCACGGTGCGGCCTCAGTGTCAGAACTGGTTGCTGGCTTGCATGGCCTCGGCGATGGTGGTGACACCGTCGTGGGCCAGTTGCAAGGCGTGCCGACGCAAGGTGAAGTCGGCAAAGGTTCTCTGCGCTTCGATGGCAAAACCGGCGGGGTCATCGCTGTTCGCCAGGCGAACCAACTCGGGCGTCATTTCCATCAGTTCGTAAACCCCGGACCTGCCTTTGTAGCCGCTGTTGTTGCATTGGCCACAACCCACGCCTTTGAAGAATGGCCCCCGATTGGTGTCTGCATCATCCAGCTTCAGCCAAGCGCTTTCATGCGCAGCAGGTTCGTGGGGGCGTTTGCAGCTTTGGCAGATCGTGCGCACGAGTCGCTGTGCAATCACCACGCGCAAACCCAAAGCCACCATGTACGGTGCCAGCCCCATGTCGCGCAGACGCATCGGGGTGCCCGCCGCATCCATGGTGTGCAGCGTTGACAGCACCATGTGCCCTGTCAACGCCGCGCGCAGTCCGATCTCGGCGGTTTCCTGGTCACGCATTTCGCCCACCAGGATGACGTCGGGATCCTGGCGCAAGCAGGCACGCAGCACCTTGGCAAAGCTCAAGCCAACTTTCTCGTTGACCTGCACTTGGTTCAAGCCGGGCAGGCGGTATTCAATGGGGTCTTCAACCGTGATGATCTTGCGCGACACCGAGTTGATCTCGGCCATGGCCGCGTAGAGCGTGGTGGTCTTGCCGCTGCCGGTGGGCCCCGTCACCAGCACCATGCCTGAGGCCGAGGCCATCGCGGCACGCAAGCGCTTCAGGATGGGGGCCGGCATGCCGATGGCGTCCAGGCGGATGCGATCGGTGTTTTGCGGCAGCAGGCGCATGACCACCGATTCGCCATACTGCGTGGGCATGGTCGAGATGCGCACGTCCACGGTGGCGTTGCTGACCTTCATCTGGAAGCGGCCGTCCTGCGGCAGGCGCCGCTCGGAGATGTCCAGGCTCGCCATGAGCTTGAGCCGCTGAACCACCGCCGAAGTGATCTTCGAGCTGGAGGTGCTTTGAACCTGCATCGAACCATCGATGCGGAAGCGGATCACCAGCTGGCCCTCTTGAGGCTCGATGTGGATGTCGGACACGTCCAGGGACATGGCCGCGTCAAACACCGATTGCAGCAGGCGCACGATGGGCGCATCTTCAGCCGTGGCAGCCACGTCAACCGTGGTCAGACCAATGCCGGCGCTGGCCATGTCAGCCGCCACCTCTTTGGCCAGGCCCGTGATCTCTTCGTGGCGTTGGTAGATCCGCTCAATGCTCGCCAGCAAAGCATCCTCGGTCACCACGACTGGATAGACCGCCGTGTTCAGCGCCCGGCACACCTGGTCGTAGGCCAGCATGTCGGTGGGATCGACCAGACCAACCTGCAGTCCCAGATCCTGCTCCGCCAGCACGATCGCCCGAAGGCGTCGTGCCTGGGCTTCCGGCAAGCGGCGCACCAAGGCTTCGTCCAGGTCCCTGTCCAGCAGGTTGACGAAGGGAATGCGCATCTGTTCGCTGATGACGATGCCAATGGCATCGTCGGTGACCAGCTTGAGGTCCATCAACGCCCGGCCAAGCCGGCGGCCCGAGAGCTTCTGGTGCGCCAGGGCCGCGCCCAGTTGCTCATTGGTGATCAGGCCGCGCTGGACCAGTGCTTCGCCCAGTCGGAATTTTGGTGAAGGGGTCATGTCAGTTCAAGGTCCGGAGTTTTTCATCGATGAAGGCCGCCATGTCTGCGCGGTCCATGCCCAAGGACTGGGCCTTGGCATACACACGCCGCGCATCTTGCGGCTGGCCATTGGCCTCCAGGGCCACACCCAATCCGAGCCACCACAGGCTGTTGTCGGGCTGTTGAGCCACTGCGCTCTGATAGTCCAGTGATGCGCGCTTGAAATCACCCGACCGAGACAAGATTCCGCCCCGCAGACCATGCCCGTCAGCGCCAAGTTTTGCCTGCTGATCCAGCAGCGCCAAGGCCGATTCGTGTTGGCCACGGTCGCTGAGCATGCGGGCCAGCAGGTAGGCCAGGCGCCCTTGCTGTGGATTCATCGCCAGGCCTTGGCGTGCAAGGGCCTCGGCTTCAGTCAAACGTTGCTGTTCGTGCAGCAGCGAGACCGCGAACTGCCGTGCATCGGCGTCCAGTGGATCCACCTTGACAGACTCCAGCGCCCGGTCAATGGCTTGACTGGCATGTCCGGCAGCGGACAAATCTGCCGCCTGTCTGTACAGCATCTGTGCCCGTTGCCGGGGTGTCTCTTCGA
This sequence comes from uncultured Aquabacterium sp., assembly GCA_964554655.1. Classification (GTDB taxonomy): domain Bacteria; phylum Pseudomonadota; class Gammaproteobacteria; order Burkholderiales; family Burkholderiaceae_C; genus Aquabacterium. The sequence continues at coordinate 43,934 of CAZKPN010000001.1, forward strand.
TCACCTGCTTGTCAACGGCGGCGGTGTTGGTGTTGGTGTTGGTGTTGGTAGTGGGCTCAGGCGTGAGCACCTTGTCCCCGGTTGGCTGCTGCTCAGGCTTTTGTGCCGGGGGCGGATGAGCCAACAGTTTGGCCTTGCCCTTGGCTTGGAACGATGCAATCGCGGCGCTGGCCACCAGGACGGGCGCAGGTGCGGCATCGCTGATGACCAGCGGCCTTGGCGGCAGCGACGCAAAGGCTTGGCCTGCCACAGGCCAGGGTGCGTGAATGGCGATGGCCATCAGCGAGCCACCTACCAGCACCAGGCCGCCAAGACGGCGCATTGATTTGGGCCGTGGCACCGCCGCCATGACCAGGCCCGGGCTGTGGGGCAAACCCGATTGCCGGGCTTGCAAGTCTTGCAGCATTCGATTGATCACGCTCATGATGACACCCGACCGCTGAAACGAAGGCCCAGGCTTGCAGCCAGGATGGGGCGGACCGTTCTCAGCAAGCTCTTGTCATCTCGCAGTGCGGCCCAGGCCATCTTCGCGCTGACGCGATGACCGCCCTGGCCGAACGCCAGCATCAAGCACTTGTGAGCAAGCGCATTGGCACGGCGCGGCACGCCGGCGCTTCCCATCCACAAGATATAGCGTGCAGCGGGCGAGTACACGTCCGGGCCACGCCAACCGGCCACCGTCATGCGGTGTCGCACATAAGATTCGAAATCTGCCAAACTCAGAGAGGACAAGCGTGCCGAGAAACTCATTCGGCTGGCCAGCGAGCGCAAAGATGGCTGGCCCAGCATGTCGTCAAACTCAGGTTGACCAAACAGCACGATCTGGATGAGCTTTTGCTTGCCGGTCTCGATGTTGGACAGCAGGCGCAAAGATTCAAGCGTCTCAGGCGGCAGCGCCTGGGCCTCGTCAATGCACAGAACCACCCGCTTGTTGCGCTTGGCCAGGGCCAGCAACTGGGTCTCGACCGCACTGTACAAATCGTGCTCGTCACGCTGGCGGCCGGGGCGCATGGCCAGGTCACTGCTCAAGGCACGCAGCATTTCCTGAGGGCTCAGGCGCGGGTTGGGCACATAGGCGGACACCGTGTTGCGCGGCAAGCGTTGCAACAGCGTCCGGCACAGCAGGGTTTTGCCCGTGCCCACTTCGCCTGTGATCTTGATGAAGCCTTCGCCACTGTCCAAAGCCAGCAACAGCACATTCAAGGCCGCCTGATAGGGCTCGGCCAGGTAAGTGAAGTCAACATCGGGCGTCAGTGAGAATGGCATTTCTCTGAGGCCGAAGTGTGGCAGGTACATGGTGATTACTCCACGGCCTTGACAGGCTTGCCGGCCTGGCTGTATTCACTGAGGCGCTGCTGGGTATTGGCCAACTCTTGTGCCCATTGGGCTTCGCCCTTGATGATCGTTGGCTTGAGCAGGAACACCAGTTCACGCTTTTCAAGGCGGCGGTTCTTGCGAGAGAACAAATTGCCCACCAAGGGCACATCGCCAGCGCCAGGCACCTTGCTGTCGTCAGTGGTCTGCGTCTGCTGCATCAAGCCACCAATGGCCACGATCACGCCGTCCTGCATGCGCACAACCGTGTCGGTTTCGTTGATGTTGCTGGAGGCCAGAGGCAGCGAGAAACTGCCCAAGGTGCCCAGGTTCACCACCTTGGTCCGCTCGGACACATTGCTGACCGAAGGACGGATGTGCAAGGTGACCATGCCGTCCTCGTCGATCTGTGGTGTCACATCCAGCGAGATGCCCGAGAAGAAGGGCTGCACGGTGATCGAAGGTGTCGTGATGTTGCCCGAGGCGCTCGATGTGATGGTGGTTGACACGTTGGTGATGAAGAAATCATCTGTGCCCACCCGCAGCAAAGCCTTCTGGTTGTTGACGGCGGCCACGCGCGGTGATGACAGCACATGCACCGTGCCCTGGGTTTCCAGGAAGGACAGCAGCCCCACGAAGCCATTGGTGGTGAAGGCCATGCCCAGCAGACCCGCACCACTAGCAGCAGCTGGGCTGGCCAGCACCTGGCCCAGTGTGGACATGGTGATGGTTTCATCAGTCACGGTCGTGGCGATCGAGCCTTGCTCGAACCCGTACCGCTGTCCGATGCTGCCTGGCACATTGACGCGACCCGCATCCGCTCCCACGGAAAAGCGATGATTGCCGCCATTCAGGCCCGCCCAGTTGATGCCGGACTCGAAGCCATCCTTGAGGGTCACCTCCACAATTTTGGCTTCCAACATCACTTGGCGTTCTACCGAAAGCTTGGAGGCCCTCAGGAATTTTTCGACTTCGGCCAGGTCTTTGGGAAAAGCCCGCACGACGACCACGCCGGTTTGCTGCGAGAGCACCACCTGGCGGCCACCCTCTGTGCCGACGAGGGCCTTGAGCGACGTGTCCAGCTCGCGCCAGAAGTCGGCGTCTGTGGTGGTGGTCACCTGGCTACCTTCCTGTGCACTCGTGCCACCGCCAGCACTGGCGCCCCCGGCCGAAGCCCCGCCATTGAGGGTGGAGGTGATGGAGCCGGACGTGACGCGCGTATCGCTGTGCCCCACACGCCGAGCGGCGGGGTAGCTGACCTGGAAGATGCGGCTGCTGAGCGCCGCAGCTTGAACCATGACCCGATTCCCTTCAATGCGGTACTCGTAGCCATACAGCTCCCGCAGCACCTCCAGGGCTTCCTTGACCGTCGCCTCCTTGAGGCTGACCGTTACCGTGCCAGGCAAGCTGCTGGCCAGCAGGATGTTGTAGCGAGAGCCCGATGCAATGGCTTGGTAGACCTGCGCAGGTGAGGCGTTGGTCACCGACAGATCAAAGCGGTACTCGGGTGCAGCCAAGGGCAGGGGCTTGATGCGGCTCACGGGGGGCATCAAGGCTTGCAAGACCTGCTCGGGTGCTTTCGCCACGGGCCGAGGTGCCGACCCGGGTTGCAACTCCTTGTCAATGGCCGACAGCGTGCGCCCCGGTACCGGGCCAAGTTGACAGGCTGACAAGCCGGCGCAGCAACCCAACAGGGTCATCAGACGTTGAAGGTGCATCATGGCATCCTCGTGGAAGTAGGAGTATTTCTGGGCGAGCGTGTCATCTCGACCCCAGGAGAAAGGACCAATCGCTCGACGGTGCCATCGGCGTGCTTGAGCTGCACTGCGTGGCGCTCTATGGCCAACAGCACCACCCCATCGCGGACCATGCCACCTTGGGTGACCCACAGGCCATCGATCAAGGCGCTGGGACTGCGCCCTCGCTTGATGCCGGTCAGCCCGCCGGCGCCAAACGCCACCCCCTCAGCCACCAAGGGAGCGCCCGTGCCCGAGGCCGCCATGGCAGGGGGCAAGAAGGGCGCAGAAGGGCCCAGTGCCCATGCTGAGCTGGTGGTGGTTGACAGCATGGCCAGGCAGACCAGCTTGGCCATGATCAGAGCGCGAGCCATGTTTTCTCCAATCCAATCGTGACCAGAACAACCGTCACCTCAATGGCGCCGGAGGGCAGCGCCAGCATGTGAACGCTTTCCACCCGCATCGGCCGGCTGTCGTTCTCCAAGGCATCCAGCGTGGGCGCCATGCTTTTCAATTCCGTCTGCAGCTTCAGCTCATAGCGGTGTCGGTAAAGCGTGGGGTGCTTGTCTTCGGCAGGTGAGCCGGCGGCTTCGGCCACGGCATCTGTCGCTTCGTTCGTGGGCGCATCAATGACCAGCTCGTCCACATTCAAGGCGCGCAGGCTTTCAATGGTGGCGAACTTTGTGCGCAGCGTTCGCGCCAACAGGAAGCTCAGCGAATCCTTCAAAGTGTTGTTCAGCCCGAAAGCGGCCAGATCCTTGTCGACTTTGGCCTTGCGTTGATCAAGCTCCAAAGCCAGATTGGCCTGCTGTTGCTGGGCGTCCAACTGGACTTGCTGCTCACCCTGTGCCGTGGCGGCCATGCTTTCGACCAGGGCCTTTCGCTGCGCGTTCATCGGCGAAACGATCAGCATGTCCAGTCCCACGATCGAGGCGACCACGGCGGCAAGCACTGCCATGCGGTCGCGCTCGCTCAAGCGCTCCACCAGACTCAAGCATTTGGCAATGGCGCTGCTCATGGTGCAGCCACCTTGGCCGTGGTGGCCACTACAAAATGGTATTGCAGCGGCTGTTGCTGCACCTGCTCAATGCTGTCCTCTTCGTCTCTTTCAATGGCCAGAGGCTCCAGCGTCACGACGTTCACCGGCACGCCCCGCAAGGCTGGCACCTGGGCCAGCCGGTCCGAGTACTCGGCCAAGGCCGTGGGATCGGTGGCCCCACCCACAATGCGGACGCCACCTTTTCCTGCAAATTCGATCTCCTTGAGCCACAAGCTGCCCGGCAACGCGGCAATCAGGCTGCTCAGCATCAGTGAGTTGCCAACCGGCAAGTCGTTGAGTCTTGCCAGGCCATCGCGCAAGGCCTCATCGCGTGCCAGCGCTCGCTGGCGGGCTGACAAGGGCCCCGCCACGTCGACATCCTCAGAGGGATTGAGCGCGGCAACGCGTTCGTCGTTCACCTTGGCCAGCGCAATGGTCCTGTTCAGCAGGAAGCGTTCGTATCCATAGTGCGCACCCAGTGCCGCCATGGCCACGGCCGTGAACATGGCGACCGCCCTGGCAGGCAGGTGCTCCACCTTGGGCAGCAGCGTTGAATCGATCAAATTGATCTGCTGCTTCATGGCGTGGTCTCCATGCGCAGTGCGGCGCCGATGGCCAGCGTGTAGTCCAATCGCTGCTCAACATCCTCTTCGCGCGGCGGATCCTCCAAGCTCAACCAGTCGTCCAGCAGAAAGGGCTGCACGCGCAGGTCGATCTGGGCGCTCAGGTCCCTGGCCACACCGGGCGCATCCACCACCGAGGACAACCACACGAGCGTCAGGTTGGCCGCAGAAAACTGGCGGCCAAAGGCATCGGTGGTCCGCTGAATCTCCAACGCAAAGCGCTCGAACAGGGTCGCGCGCTCCAGGTCATCCATGGCCAGCAATTGGCCACCGCCGATGTTCAACTGTCGAAAAGTGCAAAGGCTTTGCTGCCAGACGATGATGAGGCTGGTGGTCTCCCAGCCCACATGCAGAAAGGCCACGGCCTGCTCGCCCGAGGCCAGCACGGCGATGTTTCGCAAAGCCATTTCGGCGATGTCGATGCTGGACAAGGCCAGCTTGGCTTTGTGCCAATGCAGCATCCACTCGCCCACCACCGACTTGCGCGTCACAACCGACAACACGCGGCTGGGAGAGTTCCCGGTGTGCTCTCCAGGCACCGTCATGCAATCCAGCGCTGCATCGTGAGGAGGAAAATCGATGAGGTCTTTCAGCAGCCAGCGCACGGCATCCTGGAGCTCGGATGGCTCGACAGGCGGGGCGTCGATCTGAAGGATCTGGTAATCGCTGGGCTCAAGCAACAGATTGGTCTGATTGCCTTTTGGGGCGCTTGTCTTCTGCCAGTCAAGCAGTGCTTCGATCCGATCCGGACCAGCAAAGCGTTGCAGTTTGTGAATGCCAGGTTTGCCGCCAGGTGCCTGGCGAGCGCATGCCACGAGGATCTGATCGCGTCCGATGTGAACGCCTGTCCAGCCCGCATGGGTGGTTTTGGCACGTCCTGAGGTAAGCCAGGTAGGCAGTGGCATGTTGAACTGAGCCGCGTATTGGTGTGTTCACGACTCTAGTCAGACTGCCTTTTTCAATAGGCACAAAAAGACCGATAAAACGAGGTCAACTGAAACCGTTAAATAGAGCACACCTTGTTGAGTCCCGCGTGCCTGGCGTCACAAGCGCCGGTTCAGCAACCGGATGTATCGGTCGCACTCAAGACAGGAATGGCGTGAGCGGCTGTCGCGGCCGTGTACGTGAATTGACAGGATTCCGGGGACGGGCTACCTGCCAATCGAATCGTGACCGAGTTGCCAGTCACCAGCACTTCGTTCTCTTGGGGGTCGATCTCGGCGGCCGCCACAATGCCCTCAGCCGAGGCTGAAGGATAGGCATGAGTAAAGGCCACCAATGCGTGCGACTCCGTGCACAAAGTGCCATGACCTTCTTTGGACAAAATGGCAACTTCGCCATTTGCCGTGCAGGCCTGCTTGGTAGCAAGTTTGATTTGCGCCAACGCTGAACTGTGCGTGATCGCTGCGGCGGCAGCCACTGATCCACGGACAGCAGTGAGCTGGGAAATGCGATTGCTGGACTGATAGCTGTTGATTTTTGGCAGAGCCATGCCCGAGACAACGCCCAGAACGGCGATCACCACAGCCACCTCAAGGATGGTGAGCCCAGCTTGCTTCTTGTTCTGATGAGTAGTGCGCGTCACGATCAGTCCTTAAACGGGTAGAACTCGGCCTGGGGAGTTCTCATGGTTCCGTTTTCGGCTGATTTGGCAGCGGCTTGAGGCCCATTCCGGACATTTCACACGAACAAAGTTTGGGTTAAAGCGAGCACACCTTGTTGCGCCCTTGGTGTTTCGCGTCGTACAGCGCGCGATCGGCCT
>CAZKPN010000001.1:50507-66256 GCA_964554655.1 uncultured Aquabacterium sp.
GAGCACACCTTGTTGCGCCCTTGGTGTTTCGCGTCGTACAGCGCGCGATCGGCCTTGGAGATCAAGCCATCGGGCGTGGCGCCCGGCGTGGCCGCATTGCAGCAAGCCACGCCCAGGCTGACCGTGACCACAGGCAAGGTGGGCGATGTTTCGTGCGGCATTGCCATGTCTTGCACCGCCTTGCGAAGCCTCTCAGCCGCCTGAACTGCCAAGGCCAAAGAGGTGTTAGGCAACACGGCAATGAACTCCTCTCCCCCATAGCGTGCCACCATGTCGCCCGGCTGGCGCAGGCTGTTCTGCATCACGCTGGCCACCTGGCGCAGGCACTCGTCTCCCGCAGGATGACCATGGTGGTCGTTATAAGGCTTGAAATGATCCACATCCATCATGATGATGACCACTTCAGTGCCGCCATGTTTGGCGCGTTGCCACAGGTCTTGCAGGTATTCCTGAAAATGCCGGCGGTTGAACAGCGCGGTCAGCACATCCACTCGGGACAGCTGCTGCAACTTCAGGTTCACCTCGCTCAGGTCCTTGACCAGTGAACGCTCGCGCTCGCTGAGCAGGTAGCGACGGCGCTTGTCGCGCTCCATGACGTAGTTCGCGCACAGCGAGAAGGCCACCGTGGCCGCAGTCAGTGAGCAGATGGGCAACACCAGCCGGGGGTTGAAGTTGGGCAGCACCACCACGCCCACGATCTGGATCGTCAGCACGGCCAAAGAAAACCCCAGGGCCGACCAAAAGCGTAAACGCTGGACCAGGTTGCCGTACATCACCACCACGGCAAAGCCCGCGTGATAGAAATCGCTCAGCGGACTGCGGGTGATTGACAGGGCATAAGCCAGGGTGGCTGCGGCAAAGAGGCCGCTGACCAGCACCGTGGCATCAAGCATCACTGGATGGTGGGCAAGAGGTCGATCACGGTTCAGCCACAGCAACAGCAACGCGATCACGCTGATGGGCGTGAAGATCAGCAAGCGCAAGGTGGCTGCGATCGCAAACACGTCGGGGATCAGGAGGTAATCCGCGATCAAAAAACCGTCGTACACCATCAGCGAAATCAAGCCGCTGATGATGAAATGCCGCAAACGCTGCTGAGGATCCTGGCTGAGGAACTGATGCTCCAACCCAGCCGGAAACTTCATCCACCGAAAGCCCAGGTTCAGCAAGTCCTGCACCTGGTTCATGCGCCGCTTGTCGAACTCGATCGGTGCCTGGGCCGCGCTCATGCGGCACCGCCTGCATCAGGGTCGGGCCAGACGCGGTTGCGCCCACTGTTCTTGGCCCGGTAAAGCGCCTCATCGGCCTTGGTCAGCAGGGTTTTCTGACTGGCCCCACGGTCGATTGGCCGCATGGACGCCACGCCCACGCTGACGGTCACGAAAGAGCTGGTCGGTGACCCCACGTGGGGCACGCGGAGTCGTTCGATGGCCACCCTGATGCGGTCGGCCGCCTGCAAGGCAATGGGCAAGGTCGTGCCGGTCAGGACGGCGATGAACTCTTCGCCGCCAAATCGGGCCACCAGGTCGCCTGGGCGCCGCAACCGGCGTTTGAGGGTGCCGGCCACCTGCCGCAAGCATTCGTCGCCAGCGGGGTGTCCATAGTTGTCGTTGTAGGCCTTGAAGTGATCCACGTCGATCATGATCAAAGACACCTCGCTGCCGTCCAACTCGGCGCGCTCCCAGACTTGCGTCAGGAACTCATCGAAATGCCGACGGTTGGCTACCTGGGTGAGCAAGTCCGAGCGCGAAATCTTGTCCAGCCGCTCGTTGGCGGTTTTCAGGGCGGCCAGCAGATTGGTTTCACGGATCCGCAGCAGCCAGTTCTGGCGCTCGTCGCGCTCCAGGCTGTAGCAGCCGAACAGGGTGAAGGTCACGGTCGAGATCATGACCAGGGCTGCAGGGATCATGACCTCGATGGGCGCGGGCGGGATGAATTGCAAGGCCACCACCGTGCCAATGGCGATGAAAATATCCAGGGCGATGGCCATCCAAAAGCGCATTTGCGCCACGGAATGGCTGAACATCACCACCATGGCCAGGCCGACCAGGTAGGGGCCGGCCAAGGGATCCTTGCTGATGCTGGGCAAGTACAGAACGATGCACGTTGCCAGCACTGCGGCCAGCAGCACCAGGACTTCTCGAAAAAATGGGTGGGGGGTTTTGATCAACACATACAGGCCGATCAGGCACACCGGCGTGAACAAGCCAGTGCGCAACGCTACCGCCTCGGCAAAGACATCGGGGATCATCAGCAGGTCAGTCAGCAGATAGCCGTTGAACAGGATGACGACCAGCGCGGCGGTGATGATGATGACCCTCAGGCGGTCGGCGGCAGTATCGTGTTGAAAACGCTTTTCAAGCTCAGCAGGAAAGCTCAGTGTGGGAAAGCCGTTTACCAGCAGTTGGTCGATTTGCTCGGCGGAGTCTGCGGAGACCGGGCCGTAGTCAACTGGCGCAAGGTCAGTCGCCCCAAAGCCGGTCGTGGGGACGAAGTCGCGTGCGGTAGGGCTGATGGACACCGAGGCAGATCCAGGCGTTTGCTGCTTAAAACCGTCAAACATACAACAACATGATCACGAATGGCTGAGGTGGTGCCTGGGCCCGCCATCATCAATCAATCACCATGGTCTGAGGGTATATTTTCCCCCTTGAAGCTCGGGATGCAGGGGTGAATTCACGTGCACTTCTGCCGCAAAATGCATCAACGTGTGATCTTTCGGAACCTATTCCACGTCCGATTTGCCAAAGAGATGCACAAACAAATCGTCGTCGGTGATCTCCCGCACCGACAGGCCATCGACCGGCTCGCTGAACGGCGTCGGGGGCTGAACAGGCAGCAAGGCGGCCGGCATGGTGTCGGCGAAATTGACCACGGGGCCATTGCCGTCACCAGCCCGTTGCAAGCGCCACGACAAGGAGTCGGCCAAGGAAGGCGTGTCATCCCACTGCACAAAGCCAGGAGACGGCTGTGGGGAGCGTTCGACTGGATAGGATGGTGGTGGCGTTTTCATATGGGACCTAGCGTACTCAGATCAGTTACACCTGAACACAGGATAAAAGCGCCTTTGAAAGGCCAGTTCCCTCGGGTTAACCTCAAGGCCTTTGCAAAACATCTCCTCACCATGACCACGCCCCAAGGCCTCTTCTCAGACTCGCCAGGCCTTCTGCGCTGTGCCTGGTGTCAGGCCACACCGGCCTACCAGCGGTACCACGATCAAGAATGGGGCTTTGCGGAAACCGATGACCGGCAGCTGTTCGAGAAGCTGTGCCTGGAAGGCTTTCAGGCCGGATTGAGCTGGCTCACCATCCTCAACAAACGAGAAGCTTTTCGGCAAGCATTCGCCCACTTCGACGTGGACCAGGTGGCCCGATTTGGCGACAGCGACATTGAGCGGCTGGTCCTGGATGCCGGCATCGTGCGGCACCGGGGCAAGATCGTCTCGACCATCAACAACGCGCGGCGGGCCATTGAGCTGCGCGATGAGTTCGGTTCGCTGGCAGCTTATGTCTGGCGCTTTGAACCAGCATCACAGGCGCGCCCCAAGGTCCTGACCTTGGAGGCGTTCAAGGCCATGCCCATCGCACCAGAAGCCACCGCCTTGTCCAAGGACCTGAAAAAGCGCGGCTGGACCTTTGTCGGCCCGACCACCATGTACGCCTTCATGCAAGCCATGGGCATGGTCAACGACCACATCGAAGGCTGCGGCGTGCGAGAGGCGGCAGCGGCCGTGCGAGCCGCCTTGAAACCCATCAAACGGCCAGCTTCCTGACCCAGGCCACGTAGCGGTCCACCCAGCCCTGCAAGAACTTCCTGCTGTCTTCGTTGGCAATGCGGCCATCGGGGCCAAACAGGCCTTCCTTGGCTTGAACAAAGGCCTCGGGTTGGCCCAATGTGGGCACATCCAGGTAGGCCAGCACATTGCGCAAATGTTGCTGGGCCAGGGACGTGCCAATGGCGCCCACCGACACACCGATCACCCCCGCCGGCTTGCCTGCCCACACGCTTTGACCGTAGGGGCGCGAGGCATGGTCGATGGCGTTTTTCAACACGCCAGGAATGGATCGGTTGTACTCCGGGGTCACGAATAACAAACCTTGGGACGACTTGACAGCCGCCTTCAACCGCTTGACGGACTCCGCCGGGTTGGCATCGTCATCCTGGTTGTAGAGGGGTAAATCATCGATTCGGACATGCTCGAAGGCAAAGTCCGCCGGGGCCAGTTTGGCCAAAGCGATGGCCAGCTTGTGGTTGAACGACTCCTTGCGCAGACTGCCCACCACGACCGCGATTTTGATTTGACTCATGAAAGTTCCTTTGCCTTTGACTGACGGGATTCGGCCTTGATTAAAGCGTCATTGCGGTCAATCTGCACGACTTGGCGGTGAACCCTGGCAGCGATCAGGTTTTCCGGCCTGCCAAAGCACGCGCTTTCAGGAATTTTTAAGTGCCCCTTCAGAAGGACCGCCCTGGTGGGCCCAACATGCCTGTCAGCAGTTGTAAGAGGCTCCCATGGGACAGACGGTTTTGGTCGTGGACGACAATGCCTTGAATCGCGAGCTATTGCGATTGGTGTTGGAACAGCAAGGGTATGCGGTTGTCGAGGCCACCACGGCGGAAGAAGCGCTGACCATGGTCCGCGATGCCCACCCCGATTTGGTTTTGATGGACTGTCACCTGCCAGGCATGGATGGCCTGAGCGCCACGCGCGAACTCAAAGGCCTCGAAGCCACGTGCAGCATCCCGGTGGTCGCGGTCACCGCGCACGCCATGCCAGGGGACCGCGAACGGGCCTTGGCGGCAGGCTGCAACGAGTACATCTCCAAACCCGTGGACTTTTCTCGCCTGATCGACATCGTCAGCAAACTGGTGCCTAAATCAGCCTGAGCCCCATCACAAGCGAGCAAGAGCCTCGCGAATGCGATGGATGGTCTGATCCATGGGCGCCTTGCTGGACACTTCCAATCCTAATTGACGTGCAATGTCATTGACCTTGCCTGGGTGAAGCGGTACGCCGCCGCCGTCAATGGCCTTGATCAAGGCCTGTGCCTGCTGAATTTCCACAGAACACTTGGGGCGCGGCGAGAAAAGACGGGTCAACTGTTTGAGGTACTGCATGACCCACCGGTTTTCAGCGAAACACGCCCACGGCATCGGCCAGACAAGCCATCTGCTGCTTGACGCTTTCAGACGCCGCAGCGCCTTGCTCCACCAAGGCCGCATTTTGCTGCGTGATCTGGTCCAGGTGACCGATGGCCTGGCCCACCTGGGCGATCCCTGCGCTTTGCTCATGCGTGGCCGAGCTGATCTCTGCGATCAGATCTGACACCTGCCGAACCTGCCTGACGATGTCGTCCATGGTCTGGCCCGCATCATTGACCAGCCTGGAGCCTGACTCCACCTTGTCAACGCTTTCGCTGATGAGGGTTTTGATCTCCTTGGCGGCGCCAGCGCTGCGTTGAGCCAGGCTTCGCACTTCGCTGGCCACGACCGCGAACCCTCGACCTTGTTCACCAGCGCGCGCGGCCTCAACGGCAGCGTTCAAGGCCAGGATGTTGGTCTGGAATGCGATGCCGTCGATCACACCAATGATGTCCGAGATCTTCTTGGAGCTGTGCGTGATGTCGTTCATGGTGGCCACCACGTCCGCCACCGCGCGACCACCCTTGGCCGCCGCCTCACTGGCCGAGCCCGACAGCTTGTTGGCCTGGCTGGCCGTGTCGGCGTTGTTCTTCACGGTGACGGTCATCTGCTCCATCGACGAGGCCGTTTCTTCCACACTGGCAGCGGCCTGCTCCGTGCGCGAACTCAGGTCATTGTTGCCTTGGGCGATCTCGCTGGTAGCCGTTTGCACACTCAGCACCTGGCTGCGGACATCATCGATGACCCAGCGGAACATGAGGCCCAGTTGACCAATCGTTCGCATGGTCATGCCGATTTCATCGACGCGGTCCATGTGCAAAGCCTTCTGGGTGTCGCCCGAAGCTACCCGCAGGGCCTGATCGCGCATTTGCTCCAGCGGCCTGGCGATCTGGCTTTCAAGCGACCAAATGGCCAGCAGTGACAACACAGCAACCGTGCCGGCAAAGCCAAGGAATGCCATACCACTGGCCATGCCCAATGCCCATGCCGCGCCCACCAGGGCGGGCGCCAGCAACATCAGGGTGGAGCGGATGCGCCAGCGCACGGGCATGGTCTGGAACAGGGCAGTCCACCCAGCCAGTCCTGTGCGAACAATCAAACCCTTGTGGAACTTGCGATTGCCGGCCTTGCCTTCGCGGAAATCGCGGTACAGGCTTTCTGCCGCGGCGATCTCTTCATGCGAGGCCTTGGTGCGAACTGACATGTACCCGGTCTGCTGTCCCTGGCGCATCACCGGCGTGGCGTTGGCGCGGACCCAATAGTGGTCCCCATTCTTGCGTCGGTTCTTGACCAGAGCCGTCCAGGGCTCTCCGCCCTTCAGTGTGGCCCACATGTCGGCAAAGGCCTCCTTGGGCATGTCCGGGTGGCGCACCAGATTGTGCGGCTGCCCCTGGATCTCTTCACGGGTGTAGCCGCTCACGGAGACGAAAGCGTCATTCGCATAGGTGATGTGGCTTTGGGTGTCCGTGGTGGACATCAAAGTGGCATCGTCAGGGAACTCAAACGCTCGTTGAGTCACGGGTTGGTTGTCGCGCATGTGGCCGCCTTTGTTGAGGAAAGGAACCGGTCATTGCGTTCGATCCGCCGGCGAGATCATGCTTGAATATTGGCATGTTCGGACCCATTGGCATCTACCTTGGAGCCTTCGATTTGAGGTTCATTTCGGGATGTCAAAGCCCCTGTTCATCGTCAGGCTTCAGCAGTCCATCGCGGCGTTCGGCCATTTCTCGGCGCATGGCGTCAAGGTCTTGCGAAGACTGACTCGCTTTGGCGCGGGGGTAGATCAAACGCTCTTCCTCCTCCATGTGATGCCGGCAAAGCGAGTTGAATCTTTGGGCCAAGGCCCGAATCTCTCCGATATGGGGGTGGCTGTAGCCCCGGGCGATCATGTCCAGGTGGGGCACCAGACTCAACCATTGCGCTTCGATCTCGACATGGTCATGCCGAAGATGCTCGATCATGCAGACCATCTCGGGATCGCCGCTTTTCAGCAGGATTGGGAACACATGTTGTTCTTCATCCAGATGGTGGGGCAGGCCCGTGGTGGTGAAAAACAAATGAATGCTCCGCGAGAGCGCCCTGGCCGAGGCATCGACACCGTTCGTGGCCACATGATCGATCAAGGTGTGCAGGTCATCAAGCATGGTCAGGATTTCCTGATGGCATTTGTCCAGGACGTCAAATGGCGCAGGGGCATAGAAGGCCGCTTGCGCGTGGGACAAGGGCCGATCAGGTGAGTGCGTCATACCGTCCTCGCTTTTTTCAATGCGCCATCAGCACCGGCAACGACATGTCATGCAGGACGGTCTTGGTGGCCCCACCCAGCACCCACTCCCTGGCTCGGCTGTGCCCATAGCAGCCCATCACCAGCAAGTCTGCCTTGACATCCTCGGCCAGGGACAAGAGCGCCGTGCCCACACCGTGGGCTGATTCGGGGCGCCTCACATGCCAGATCGGTTTGATGTCGTGCAGGCCAAGATAGCGCTCCAGGTGGGCTCGGCGGGCAGGGTCCTCATCGGCGGGATCACCCAGCATGGCCACATGGACCTCCTGTGCATTGGCCAGGAATGGCCATGCCGCATTCAATGCCCTCGCAGACTCCCTGCTGCCATTCCAGGCGATCAAAACAGACCTGATGACCTGTCCGGAAACACCGCCCTTCGCGGGGACGATCAACGCCGGTTTGCCACTGTGCTCAAGAACCGAGGACACGAAATCATCAGGAACTTCGCCATCGACATGAAGCGCATGCGCTGGCTGGCCCAGCACCAGCAGGTCGGCGTAAAGCGCATGCTGGGCAAAGTCGTATGGCGACGGGGTTCGCACTTCATCCCAGCTCACGTTGGGCAAGCCTTCGGTCGCTGATTGAAATGAGGCATGAGCCTTGGCACGCCGTTCGGTGTCCAGCCTGGACAGCGTTGCGACGGCAGCTTGGTCGCCCACGTGGTGAGCGGGGTACAGCACCATCCAGGGTGTCACTGCATAAAGTGCTGTGATTCGGGCTGAAAAAGGCGCTGCCACTGGCTGGGCAAATTTCAGACGCTCCAGGGCACGTTCAGAGCCATCGACATGCACAAGCACGTGGCGCAATGGGTTCATAATCATCTCCATCCAAGCAGGCGTCAGATCTTACAAAATAGACGACGCCCCTGGAATCCCTTTGCGCCAGATCAAGAAATCAACGTGTCTAGCCCAGTCCACATTGCCGTTGTCGATGATGAGCCCGAGATCACCCAATTGCTGGGCAACTACCTCTCCGGCCATGGCTTCCGGGTCAGTGTTCTTCACTCGGGGGCGGCCTTGATGGCGATGATGGCGCTGGATGCGCCTCAAGTGGTGTTGTTGGACCTGGGATTGCCTGGCGAAGACGGTTTGAGCATCGCCCGACAGCTTCGCGAAAAGTGGCGCTGCGGCCTCTTGATCGTGACCGGTCGCGGCGACCCCGTGGACAAAGTGGTCGGCCTTGAACTGGGCGCCGACGACTACGTCACCAAGCCCTTTGACCTGCGCGAATTGCTGGCCCGAACCAAAGCGGTTCTGCGCAGAATCGCACCGCCGGCCAGCGAGCCAGCCCTGCAGGCCACACACCAGGTTCATGACACATGGCGGTTCCTGAATTGGACCTTCGACCAAGCGGCTCGCCGCTTGCTGGCGCCCCAAGGTGACGAGGTGCCATTGACCAGTGGCGAGTTTGATTTGCTCGCGGTGTTCCTGCAACATCCCGGACGCGTGTTGTCCCGTGACTTCTTGTTGGAACACACCCGAGGGCGTGAGGCGGGCCCCTTCGACCGGACGATCGATGTCCAGGTGGGGCGCCTTCGCAAAAAGCTGGAAGAAGACTCCCAGGATCCCAAGATCATCAAGTCGGTGCGTGGGGCAGGGTACGTCTTCGTGCCGATCGTCAGCGCAGCACCATGAACCATCAACTGCCTCAAGGGCTGGACCAGGTTTCGGTGTTCCAGTCCATCTTCAGGGCTTATCCCGATGCCCTTTTGCTGGTGGACGACGGCGGCACGATCGTGATGGCCAATCCTGCTGCCACCCAACTGCTCGGCTACGACCGGGACGAATTGGTGGGGCTCTCGGTGGAGGCCCTGGTGCCCGATGCCATTCGCCCTCGGCATGCCAACTACCGCGAAGCTTACGGCCACAATCCCCACGCTCGGCCTATGGGCACGCAGATGGACCTGGTGGCCAAGCGCAAAGATGGCTCGGAGGTGATGGTCGAAATTGCGCTCAGCCCACTCAAAGACTTCGGATTTCCCTATGTGGTGACTGCCATCCGCGGCATCGGGGCCTATCCGCGGGTCAAGCAGGCTTTGCAACGCGCTCGGTACAGCGACTATGTTGCCCGTTTGGGGCGGCTGGCGGTGGACATGCGTGACCCCCAAGAACTCCTGCAAGAGGTGCCCGTGATGGCCACCGATGCCTTGCAGGTCGAGTCCAGCGCGGTCTACCTGCTGGATCCCAGCCGTTTGCAATTCTTAGTGGCCAGCGGCGTGGGGCTGGCGGCCGAAGAGCAACTGGGGGCTCGATTGCCCAGCACACCCGACAGAATGCCGGGCTATGTGCTGGCCCACAATGCCCCGCTGCTGGTTCACGATGGCCGCACCGAGCAGCGCTTCGGTGTGTTGCGCAGCTACCTGGACGCTGGCTTGATCAGTGGCCTGGCTGTGCCTCTGTCTGATCGGGGCCGGACCGTGGGGGTGCTGGTCGTCAGGTCCACGCAAGCGGCCCGTTTCGGTGAAGATGAAACCCGGTTTCTGGAGTCGGTGGGCAATCTGCTGGCGAGCACTTTGCAGCGATCGCAAACGGAAGAGGCGCTGAGGCATTCCCAGCGCCTGGAAAGCGTCGGTCAGCTCACCGGCGGCATCGCCCACGATTTCAACAACCTGTTGACCGTCATCCAGGGCAATCTCCAGGTGCTGGAAGAGTTGCCAGCCATCACCGCCGATCCTTATGCCCAACAATTGCTGGGTGCAGCGTTGCGGGCAGGCAAGCGCAGTGCCGAGTTGACCAGCAAACTCCTGGCATTTTCTCGCCGGCAGGTTCTGCAGCCCGGGCGCGTCGATGTCGTCGCCCAGTTGTACTCGTTGGCGGACATGTTGCGCCGCACTCTGGACCAACGCATTCAAATCAAGTTGATGGTGGATGAGGCATGCCCGCCTTGCCTGGCCGATCCGGGTCAACTGGAGGCAGCGCTGCTCAACCTGGCCATCAACGCGCGTGATGCGATGCCCGATGGCGGCACGCTGACCATTGCCTGCAAGGCCTGCAGCGCACTACCGGCCGACCTCCAGTCCGACGCGTTCGATGCTGAAGGCTTGTCGACTCAGCACCCCTTTGTCGAGATATCGCTCTCGGACACGGGCACGGGCATGTCCGAAGAGGTCAAGAAGCGCGCGTTCGAGCCCTTCTTCACCACCAAAGAGGCGGGTCGAGGCACGGGGCTGGGCTTGAGCACGGTTTATGGTTTTGCCCGGCAGTCGCGAGGCGCGGTGGCGATGGACAGCACCATCGGCGTCGGCACGACTTTGACCTTGTACATTCCCGCCCCGCCGCAGGACGATGAGCCGGAATCGCCACAAACCACGTCCGCACACCGCGTGCCGATGGACCTTCGGGTGGCGCTGGTCGAAGACGACGCGGAGGTCAGGGCGGTTGTTCAGCGGTTTCTCGAAACACTGGGCTGCCAGGTCACGCCTTTTGCCAGCGCGGAAGAGGCGTTGATTGGCTTTGATGCTGGCGAGGATGTTCAACTCCTGCTGACCGACATCGCCTTGGGGCCGGGCATGCGCGGCATGGAGTTGGCCAAGATGGCGCAAGCGCGCTGGCCTGCCTTGGCCATCATCCTGATGTCGGGATTCTCATCCGAGTTGCTGGATGCCAACCGCGATGCGCCCGAGCATTGGGAATTGCTTCAGAAGCCTTACGGCCGAGATGAACTGGCCAATGCCATCGCCAAAGTCACCTCGGCATCACCTCATTGAAGCGTGGCCGTGCGGGCGGCAGGCAAGCTGCTTTCAATGAAGGCCACCAGTTGAGTCACGTCGGGGATGAGGATGTCGCGTCGGCCTTTGGCCGTGAAACCGATCAGGCTCTTGCTGGCCAATCGGGTCAAGGCGCGGCTGACGGTTTCCAGCGTCATCCCCAGGTAGTTGCCAATCTCTGCGCGGGTCATGCGCAGGGTGATCTGGTCGGTGCGCAAGCCACGCTGGGCCAGTGACTCGGCCCAGTACCGCAGGAAGTCGGCCACCCGCGCATCGGCAGACAAGGTGCACAGCGACAACAGCGAGTCCCGGTCACGCGTGATTTCACGGCTCATCGATTCGTGAAGCAAGGCCATCAGCGCTGGCTGGGTCGCGGCCGCCTGGCACAAGGACGTGTAGCTCACACACCAGACTTCGGCCGTGTCCATCGCGACAGCGTCACAGCCATAGCGGCCACGCGCAATGCCATCAAAGCCCAGCCAGTCGCCCTTGAAGTGCAAGCCGACGACCTGTTCCCGGCCGTCTTGCGATGCATTGATGGTTTTGAAAATGCCCGAATTGAGCACGTACAGGTATTTGAAAGGTTGACCCGCCTCATAGATCTTGTCACCCGCATGCACCAGGCGCCGCTGAATGGTCACGGCCTGTTGAAGCAAACGCAAGCTGCCGGCAATCCGTTCGCTGACCACCGTGGCATCCGTGTTTCTCCATCCCAGATCCGCCATCGCGGGAGCGGCGAATGGCGGGTGAGCGGGGTGGGCAGAAATGTGGGTGGAGGTGGTCATTGGCGACTTTCTCTGGACTAGGCGTTGGTGGGTTTGTCAATGCTGCTTAGTCTAAAAATGGCGGATCACTGACGTGCCAACGGCATGTCTCGCTGCGTAACGTTACGTAAACGGTTTGTATCAACCTCCTGGCGTTTGACCTGCGTCAACCCCCGCTGGCGGACAGCGCCTTAGCCTCCGGCACAGCAGGATCATCCCGATGTTGCCCTTCAATGGCCCTCCAATGTGAGCCCCTACCTTGACTACAAAGCGCTGAACGCTCCCGGTGGCCTGAATGAACAACAGGTCCGGGCGTTGATTTGCGCGGCGGACAGCCTGACTGCCGGGGCCAGCGTGCCTGGCGCTGCGCAGATGCTGTTGCGTGGTAAGAACATTGCCTTGGTCTGCGGCCACTCGGACGCAGACGATGCCAGCACTTTTGAACGCGCTGCCACCAGCCTGGGCGCGCGCGTGGCCCGAATCCGCTCCAGCGATGCGGGCTTGGCCCCAGGAGCCGACCTCATCGCCACGGCCAGAATGCTGGGCCGCCTGTATGAAGCGGTTGAATGCCAGGGCGTGGATGGCGAGGTCGTTGCCCAGCTGGTGAAGCATGCGGGCACGGTGGTCTACTATGGAATAGGATCGCCATGTCATGAAGCATTCAGACAGTTTGAGCACATGAAGCATCAGGAGGCGCTGGCGCACGCAGCGGGCCCTGCCCATGACGATCATGGTTGCCGGGAAGCCTTCATCCAGGCGGTGCTGCTGAGTACCTTGCGCTGACCCCATGAACACCCCTGCGAAGTCCCAACCGGCCCAAACACCTGTCGCCCAAGTGACATTGCTGGATGACGAAGTGGAAGCTGCGCAGTTCACCCGGTGGACATCCCTGGCCAATGGCCGACGCCTTGGCGAGTCTTCCTTGCGCATCGGCGGCATGCACTGCACGGCTTGCGCAGCGACCATCGAACAGGCGCTTCAAGCCGTGACCGGCGTGACTGCAGTGCGAGTCAGCGCAGCAGGGCAGTGCGCAACCGTTTCCTGGGATGTGGAGCGGACCCGTCCTTCTGAACTCGTGCAGGCCATCGAGCGAGCAGGCTACCGCGCCACGCCGGATACGGTGGCCGACGCGCGCGCCTTTCGCCTGAAAGAATCCCGGGATGCGCTGTGGCGCCTGTTCGTGGCGTCGTTTTGCGCCATGCAGGTGATGATGCTGGCCACGCCGTCCTATGTCAGCGCATCAGGCCAGCTTGAGCCCGACTTGAAGCAGCTGCTCGACTGGGGCAGTTGGCTGCTCACGCTGCCGGTGATGATCTTTGCCGCAGCCCCCTTCCTGGGTGGCGCATGGCGCTCACTGCGCAACCGCCGAATCGGCATGGATGTGCCCGCCGCCTTGGGCATGCTGGTGGCCTTCATCGCCAGCAGCGGCGCCACGTTCGACCCGGGTGGTGTGTTCGGTCGGGAGGTCTATTTTGATTCGCTGACCATGTTCATCAGCTTCCTGCTGGGGGGGCGATACCTGGAGATGCGGGCCCGTCACCACGCCGAGCGCTCGCTGGAAGACACCATCGGTCGGCTGCCAGAGGTCGCTCTGCGCGAGAGCCCGGATGGCAGCGTCATGGCGATCAGTGTGTTGCGCTTGAAGCGCGGCGACATCGTTCGTGTGCCGGTGGGCGGTGCCTTCTGTGCCGACGGGATCCTGACCCAAGGCCAGACACGCGCGGATGAGTCGCTGCTGACCGGTGAATCAGACCCGGTCGAGAAAGCGGTGGGAGATGCCGTGGTGGCGGGGAGCCTGAACTTGGCCGCGCCGGTCGCCATGCGGATCGAGCACGTGGGCGCGGACACCCGCTATGAAGCGATCGTGGCCATGATGCGCGATGCCCGCACACAGCGCCCCGCATCCATCACCGCAGGTGATCGCTGGGCAACGCCTTTCCTGTGGTCGATCCTGGTGCTGGCGGCCATGGCTGCGGCAGTGTGGAGCGTGATCGATCCATCGCGGGCCATCTGGGTGGCCGTCTCTGTGCTGATCGTGACTTGTCCGTGCGCCTTGTCACTGGCAGCGCCCTCGGCCATGCTGTCGGCGGCCACGGCCATGGCCAAGCGAGGCCTGCTGTTGCGCCGGATCGAGGCCATTGAAGGCCTCGCGGGCATGCAGACCTTGTTCATCGACAAAACCGGCACCTTGACCGAAGCGCGGCGTCAGCGGGCCACGATGATCCGCACCAGCCCGGATGAACGCTGGACAGATGATGTGGTGCGCCAGCAGGCTGCATCGCTCGCTGCCTGGTCGACACACCCGTTGGCCAAAGTTCTGGCGCAGGAAACCGCCACGGCAGCAACGGCATGGCATGGCCTGCGTGAAACACCAGGCCAAGGCATTGAAGGCTGCGCAAGCGATGGATCGATCTGGCAACTGGGTCGGGCATCGCCAGCGGTGCCGGTGGCGGCGAATGACGGCAACGACGCTGAGACCTGGCTGAGCCGCGATGGTCAACCAGTGGCCTGCTTCCGGTTCACCGAGACACTGCGCCGTGGTGCCATGGAGGCGGTCAGGGCCCTTGAGCAGGATGGCGTGAGCGTCATCTTGTTGTCAGGTGACAGCACTGAGCGCGTCCACCGAGTGGGCCGCTTGCTGGGTCTGAATGACTGCCAAGGCGGCATGGCGCCGCAAGACAAGCTGACCGCCGTGCGCGAAGCTCAAGCGCGCGGCCAGCAAGTGGCGATGTTGGGTGATGGCATCAATGACGCGCCTGTTCTGGCTCAGGCCGACACCTCCATCGCCATGGGGGAGGGCGCGCAAATTGCACGAGCCCAAGCCGACGGGGTGCTGGTCACCAATGACCTGCAAGACGTGGTTCGCGCACGCGCCCTGGCCAAAAAAACCTTGCGCGTGGTGCGCCAGAACTTCATCTGGGCGGCTTCCTACAACGCGGCTTGCGTGCCATTGGCCCTGATGGGTTGGTTGCCGCCATGGGCTGCGGGCCTGGGCATGGCCACCAGCTCACTGCTGGTCGTGCTCAACTCGCTGCGCCTCTCGCGCTGACCTTTCATGGACATCCTCTACCTGCTGATTCCCCTGTCGTCGGTGTTGGTGCTGGTCATCCTGGGTGTTTTTGCGTGGGCGCTGTATTCTGGCCAATTTGATGACGTTGAGCAGCACGGCGAGCAAATTCTGGACGCAGCGCAAGAGTCGCCTGATTTACATCAAGGTGATTGAGCGCGCCTCAACGAATAATCTCGGTTGAGCATGGAAAGCAGAGGCGTTTAAATGGCTGACAACACACGATCAATCATGGGGCCACCCACTTTGCCGTGGTGGCGCATCCCCATGGTGTGGCTGGTGATTGGCGGCCCGGCCTTGGTCGTGGTCGCGGGATTCATCACGCTGGCCCTGGCCATCAACGGCGGTGACCAGCCCGTGCACAACCCAGGATCTGCCGCACAGGCGTTTCGTCGCTGACACAGACGCCATGCAGTGGCCGTTGATCCTCGCTGGCTTGGCCATGGGTGTTGCCGCCACGCCGCATTGCGCCGTCATGTGTGCGGCACCTTGCTCGGCCGTGACGCGTGGAGACAAGCACAGCACGACCAGCTTTCAAGTAGGGCGTCTGATCAGCTACATGCTGGTGGGCGCACTCGCCGCGTACAGCGTGTCCACCCTCGGTGTCTGGAGCGAAACAGTGCCTGCCTTGCGCCCGCTGTGGACGCTGTTGCACCTGGCTTGCCTGGGATTGGGCCTGTGGTGGTTGTTCACAGGCGAGCAACCCACCTGGATGAGGCGTGACGACACCGTGTCCGTGATCCGCATGCCAGGACGCCATTCACCCGTGCTGCGCGCAGGCCTGAC
>CAZKPN010000001.1:66356-78522 GCA_964554655.1 uncultured Aquabacterium sp.
ACCACCACATGATGATCAGAGCCATTGCCTTCGTCCTGGCCACCTTGGGCGCCACTGGCGCGTTGGTGGCCGCAGGGCTGAATGAACACGATGAGCGCGCGGCCGCTCTGAGCCTTGATCAGGGTCAAGGCCCACACGGGGCTCTTGCACAACAATCCCGATAGACCCTTCAATCTCAAGCACGAAAACAACGAAAGGACGCGCCGAATGGCCGCTCTAAAATCTGCCGTGGTCAGCTATGACGACTGGCCCGTTCGACAGTTTGCGCTGGCGGCGGTGCTGTGGGGCGTGGTCGGCATGACCGTCGGCGTCCTGATCGCCGCTCAACTGGCTTGGCCCGACCTGACTGCGAATATCCCATGGCTCAGCTATGGTCGCCTGCGGCCCTTGCACACCAATGCGGTGATCTTCGCCTTTGGCGGTTGCGCGTTGTTTGCCACGTCTTACCATGTGGCTCAGCGCACGGGTCAAACCCGCTTGTTCGCACCGGCCTTGGCCAAGTTCACCTTCTGGGGATGGCAAGCCGTCATCGTGGCGGCCGCGATCACACTCCCGATGGGCTACACGCAAGGCAAGGAATACGCCGAGCTGGAATGGCCCATTGACCTTCTGATCACGGTGGTGTGGGTCTCTTACGCGATCGTGTTCTTTGGCACCATCGCCAAACGGCAGGTTCGGCACATCTACGTGGCCAACTGGTTTTTTGGTTCGTTCATCCTGGCCGTGGCCTTGCTGCACGTGGTCAACAGTGCCGTCATGCCCGTGAGCCTGTGGAAGAGCTACTCGGCTTACGCCGGTGTGCAAGACGCGATGGTGCAATGGTGGTATGGCCACAATGCCGTCGGCTTCTTCCTCACGGCCGGCTTCCTGGGCATGATGTATTACTACATCCCCAAGCAGGCTGAGCGGCCGGTTTACTCGTACCGCCTGTCGATCGTGCACTTCTGGGCGCTGATCTTCACCTACATGTGGGCGGGCCCGCACCATTTGCACTACACCGCCTTGCCCGATTGGGCCCAATCGGTGGGCATGGTGTTCTCGCTGGTGCTGCTGGCGCCCAGCTGGGGCGGCATGATCAATGGCGTGATGACCTTGTCGGGCGCCTGGTACAAGCTGCGCGACGATCCCATCCTCAAGTTCCTGATCGTGGCCTTGTCCTTCTATGGCATGGCCACCTTCGAGGGGCCAATGATGTCCATCAAGACCGTCAATGCGCTGTCGCACTACACGGATTGGACGGTGGGCCACGTGCACGCCGGGGCCTTGGGCTGGGTCGGCTTCATCACCATGGGATCGCTGTATTACCTGATCCCCCGAATGTTTGGCCGGACCACCATGTTCAGCGTCAAGGCGATCGAGATCCACTTCTGGATCGCGACACTGGGCGTCGTCCTCTACATCGCGGCCATGTGGATCGCTGGCGTGATGCAGGGCTTGATGTGGCGTGCGGTCAACCCCGACGGCACTTTGGTGTACAGCTTCATTGAAAGTGTGAAGGCCACATTCCCGTTCTACGTGGTTCGCCTGGCGGGCGGCCTGCTGTACCTCAGTGGCATGTTGCTGATGGCCTGGAACGTGGTCATGACCGTGCGCGCAGGCAAGGTAGCCGTCGCTCAGGTTCCTGTCGCCAAGCATGAAGGACACGTCAACCCGGCGCGGGGACACGAAAAAATCGAGACCAACAACGGCCTGATGATCGTCCTGATCCTGTTGGTGGTGGCCGTGGGTGGCCTGGTTGAGATCGTGCCCTTGTTCTTCCAGCGATCAACCACCGAAGCCGTGGCCGGTGTCAAGCCCTACACCGCCTTGCAGTTGGCGGGCAGGGATGTCTACGTGCGTGAAGGTTGCTACAACTGCCACTCGCAGATGATCCGTGCCCTGCAGTCCGAGACACTGAGGTATGGGCACTACTCCTTGGCGGGCGAGTTCGTTTATGACCGGCCATTCCAATGGGGCAGCAAGCGCACCGGGCCGGATCTGGCACGCGTTGGCGGCAAGTACAGCGATGAATGGCACCGCATTCACCTGACCAGCCCACGCGACCTGGTCCCTGAATCCAACATGGCGGCTTATCCATGGTTGGCCACCAAGCCAGTCGATCCTACCGGCATGCCGCCCCGCTTGACCGCCATGAAGCGACTGGGTGTTCCGTACACCCAAGCCGAAGTCGATGGCTCGTCCGAAGCCGTGCAGGGCAAGACTGAGCTGGATGCGCTCATCGCCTACCTGCAGGTGTTGGGTACCCAACTGAAGTAACAAGGAGACCCCACATGGACCTCAATGAGTTACGCGTCCTGGTCACCATGGCCAGCTTCGTCTGCTTTGCCGGCATCGCTGTCTGGGCCTGCTGGCCCGGGCATCGCGCTGATTTTGACGCCGCCGCACAACTTCCCTTCAGCGACGAGGAGCCCGTTCGTGAGTGATTTCTTCAGCAATGGGTGGTCCGTCTACATCACGGCGGCCACCATCATCGGGCTTCTGGCCTGCCTGGCCTTGTTGGTCATCGCAGCCAGGCGCAAGGTCATTCCAGGTGACAACACCACCGGCCATGTCTGGGACGAAGACTTGCGCGAACTGAACAACCCCTTGCCGCGCTGGTGGATGGGGCTGTTCGTGAGCACGGTGATTTTCGCCTTTGCCTACCTGGCGCTCTACCCAGGACTGGGCAGCGCACGCGGCTACTTTGATTGGAGTACCAATGGTCAGCACGCCGCCGAAGTGGAAGCAGCCCGCGCGCTGAGTGCCCCGCTTTATGCCAAGTTCGCAGGTTTGCCCGCCAACCAGTTGGCGAAAGACCCTCAGGCGATGGGCATTGGTGAGCGCCTGTTCGTCAACAACTGCGCCACCTGTCACGGCTCGGACGCTCGCGGCAGCAAAGGCTTTCCCGATTTGACCGACAACGATTGGATTCACGGTGGCGCCGTCGAGAAGATCGAAGAGACCATCACGAAGGGACGGATTGGCATGATGCCGCCCATGGCCGCTGCAGTGGGCACTGAAGCAGATGCACGCAACCTGGCCCACTATGTGTTGAGCCTGTCTGGCGGTGCGCACAACAACATCGCGGCGCAACTGGGTCGGTCATCATTTTCTGCCTGTGCAGCCTGTCATGGCATGGATGGCAAGGGTAACCAAGCCCTCGGCGCTCCCAATCTGACCGACAAGGTCTGGTTGCATGGCTGGGGTGAAGCGGCCGTCATGAGCATGATCAAGAACGGCAAAACCAACCAGATGCCAGCCCATGGCGGCCGCTTGAGCGCCGAGCAGATCCATGTCCTGGCGGCGTATGTCTGGCAAATGTCCCAGCCCAAGGTGGAGAACGTTGCCCTGCAACGGTAAGCACACCATGACTGGATCGGACAAGAAAGTGACGTCGGCGCGTGTCATCCCGATCATTCCTGTGGCAAACGGTGCAGGCGGGAGCGATGCGGCACAACTCGTGTCGCTGTACGAAAAGCAGCCCAAGATTCACCCACGCGCCGTTCATGGCTGGTTTGCAGCCTGGCGCTGGACCTTGGTGTGGTTGACCCAGGCCTTGTTCTACGGATTGGCCTGGCTGCCCTGGAACGGTCGGCAAGCTTTGCTGTTTGACCTGACCGCCAGGCGTTTCTTCATCTTTGACCTGGTGCTGTACCCGCAGGATTTCATTTACCTGACGGGGCTGTTGGTCATCAGTGCCTTTGCGCTGTTCCTGTTCACCGCCGTGGCCGGGCGCCTGTGGTGCGGCTACGCTTGCCCTCAAACGGTTTACACCGAAATATTCCTGTGGGTCGAGCGCCAGTTCGAAGGTGACCGGAACCAGCGCCTGAAGCTGGACGCCGGGCCTTGGGGATGGCGCAAGCTTTGGCGCAAGTTTGGCAAGCACTTCACCTGGGGCGCCATTGCCTTGTGGACGGGCTTCACCTTCGTGGGCTACTTCACGCCGATCAGAACGCTGGCCGCTGAAGTCACCCAGTTCAACCTGGGCCCCTGGGAAACCTTCTGGGTGCTGTTCTATGGACTGGCCACGTACGGCAACGCCGGTTATCTGCGCGAGCAGGTCTGCAAGTACATGTGTCCCTATGCGCGCTTTCAGAGCGCCATGTTTGACCGCGACACCCTGATCATCAGCTATGACCAGGCGCGTGGCGACCCTCGCGGAACCCGGGCACGGAGTGCCGACCTCCAACAACTGGGCTTGGGCGACTGCATCGACTGTGACCTCTGCGTGCAAGTGTGCCCAACCGGCATCGACATCCGAAATGGCCTGCAGTACGAGTGCATTGGCTGCGCCGCCTGCATCGATGTCTGCGACAGCGTGATGGACAAGATGCACTACCCGCGCGGCCTGATCAAGTACGCCACGCAGGCGGGCATGGAACAGAAGTTCACTTCGCGCCAGATGATGGCCCGCATGCTGCGCCCTCGCATCCTCATTTACAGCGGGATCCTGGTGGCCATCTCGCTGGCGCTGGTGGCCAGCCTGGCCCTGAAAAGCCCGTTCAAAGTCGATGTGGTCAGAGACCGCGGCTCCTTGGCGCGGATCGCAGGGGAGGGCAACGTTGAAAACGTCTACCGCCTGCAACTGATGAACGCCACAGAAGAAACCCAGCGCCTGCAGGTGGAGGTCAGTGGCTTGCCGGGCGCCAAGGTCACTGGTGTGACCGTGATCCAGGTGGAGGCCACCGAAGCCCGCTGGTTCCCCGTTGTCGTCCAGGTGCCGCAAGAATCTGCCCATCAACTGAGCCCTGGCGCACACCCGATTCAGTTTCGAATCGAACGCCTGGCTGGCGACGGACAGGGGAGCAACGCCAGCGTGGTGGAAAAGTCCACCTTCGTCATCCCTCGTTGAAAGCCGTTCATGAACAGTTCGTCGTCTGTGGAGCTTGATTCACGCTTGCTCCAACGCCTGGACAAGAGTGGGCCGCGCTACACCTCCTACCCCACGGCAGACCGCTTCAATGAACGCTTCCAGCCGCAGGACTATGAACGGGCGCTGAAGAAGCGTGCGGAAGGCTTGGCGGCCGGTCTGGCCATCACGCCCCTGTCCGTTTATGTGCATTTGCCGTTTTGCGAATCGGTGTGCTACTACTGCGCTTGCAACAAGATCGTCACGCGCGACCACACCCGCGCCACCAAGTACCTGGACGCGATCGAGCTGGAGGTCGACCTGCATGTGCGGGCGTGGCGCCACCCCCAGCAGGCCTCGCAACTCCATCTGGGCGGTGGCACGCCCACGTTCCTGAGCGATCAGGAAATCAGCCGCCTGATGTCCATCCTGCGCCGCGCAGTCGAGTTCTCACCCGATGCTGAAATGTCCGTCGAGGTGGATCCACGAACCGTGACGCCACAACGATTGGCCAACCTGGCTGAAATGGGATTCAACCGGATCAGCTTTGGCGTGCAGGACTTTGACGCGCAGGTTCAAGCGGCCGTGCACCGCCTGCAACCCTTTGAGTCTGTTCAAAGCCTGATGGAAAGCGCCCGTTCTTTGGGCTATGGCTCCATCAACACGGACCTGATCTACGGCTTGCCCAAGCAAACGCCCGAGTCGTTTGCCAGAACCCTGGGGCAGGTTGCACACCTGCGGCCTGACCGCATCGCGCTGTATGGCTATGCCCACATGCCCGAGCGCTTCAAGCCGCAGCGCCGGATCCTCACGCCAGATTTGCCCACACAAGTGCAGCGCGTCAGCATGCTCGAACAGGCGATCAAGTGCTTCAGGGCTGAGGGCTATGACTACATCGGCATGGACCACTTCGCCTTGCCTGAGGACTCCCTGGCCGTGGCCAAGCGTCAAGGCAGGCTGCAGCGCAATTTTCAAGGCTACAGCACGCAACCTGACTGCGACATCGTGGCGCTGGGGGTGTCCGCCATCGGGCGTGTCGGCAACAGCTATTCGCAGAACGCCAAAACGCTGGACCAGTACCAGGCCGCGCTAATGCAGGGGCGTTTCCCGACCCAGAAAGGCCTTTGGTTGTCCAGCGACGACCTCATTCGCCGCACGGTGGTCATGGCATTGATGTGCCAGGGCCGGCTGGATTTCGATGCGATCGAAACCACATGCGGCATCACGGTGTCCGAATACTTCAAGCCAGAACTCGCCCGATTGCAGCCGATGGTGGAGGAGGGCATGCTGGTGCTTGAGCCCCGCGCGGTGCAGTTGACGCCCTTGGGGTGGCATTTCGTGCGAAGCGTGTCCATGGTGTTTGACCGCTACCTTGACAGCCCCTTGTGAAACGGTTGATCATCACCCTCTAGTGGAGGGCTGGTCCGTGGATGACATCGTTTCGTTTCTGGGCCGCAATGGGTACCTGCCCCATGGCTATTGTTTTACGTGGAGGCCGGAGCTGTTGTGGTCCATGGTGGGCGCTGACCTGATCATCGCAGGCGCCTATTTCTCGATCCCACTGGCGATGTTGAGTTTTGTCCGCCAACGGGGCGAATCGTCCCTGAACTGGCTGATCGGGCTGTTTTGCGCCTTCATCTTTGCCTGTGGCATCACGCATCTGTTCGATGTGATCACCATTTGGCAGCCGTTCTATGGTTTGCAGGCCATCAGCAAAGTGCTCACGGCCCTCATCTCGCTGATCACCGCTGTGGCCATTTGGCCATTGATTCCCAAGGCGCTCAAAATCCCTTCGGTCGGGCAGTTGCAGTCGAGCATCCAGTCACTGCAGGCCGAGATCAAGCAGCGGCGCGCCGCTGAAGAGAATCTGGCAGACACCCAGGAAGCCTTTGTCATCGCACTGGCCAGCATCGGCGCCGGTTTCTTGTCCACTGACCGCGAGGGCCGTGTCAGCCGCATGAATACCGTGGCAGAGCAGGTCACAGGCTGGAGCCAATCCCAGGCCTTGGGCCAGCCCCTTTGGGAGGTTTTCAAACGCGAAGACCGGCCAGACTCTTACCTGGGCCGCAATCCGGTCGATGTCATGATCGACACCGGCGCCACGATTGACGCCGCGCACCAAGTGGTGGCCATCCGCCGAGACCAGACGCGCACCTCTGTCGAGGTGAAGGCCTCGCTGACCTATTCGCAGGACGGAGAGGTCAAGGGGCTGGCCATGGTTTTTCGCGACATGACGCTGCTGAACCAGGCCGAAGTCAGGGCCAATCAGCTGGCTGCCATTGTCGAGTCCTCCTGCGACGCCATCATCGGAAAGACCCTGGAAGGGCGCATCACCAGCTGGAACAGTGCAGCACAAAAGTTGTTTGGCTACACGGCACAAGAAGCCATCGGCCAGCAGGTCCAGATGCTGCTGCCCCCTGACCGCGCAGCTGAAGAGATGGCCATACTGGCCGAGCTGTCTGCAGGTGGTCAGGTCACGGCCTTCGACACGGTGCGCCGGGCCAAAAATGGCGATCTGGTCGATGTTTCGGTCACCATCTCCCCCATCAGGGACGCGCAAGGCCGGATCATTGGCGCCTCCAAGATTGCCAGAGACATCACGCATCAGAAGCGCGTGGAGCAAATGCGCTTGGACGCCGAGCGGCTGGAGGCTGAAAACCGCCAGATCAACGCTGCGAATCGACTCAAGAGCGAGTTCCTGGCCAACATGTCGCATGAGCTGAGGACACCGCTCAATGCCATCATTGGTTTCGCAGGCCTGTTGCACAGTGGTGCGGTCCCTGCTGAATCACCCAAGCACCGTGAGTTTCTGGGTTACATCGAAACCAGCGGCCAGCACCTGCTGCAATTGATCAACGATGTGCTGGACCTGTCCAAGGTCGAGGCGGGCAAGCTTGAGTTCTTCCCTGAATCCGTGGACCTGGCATTGCTGATCAAGGAAGTCACCGCGATCCTTCAGACCTCGGCCAACCGGCAAGGGGTGGCCATCTGTACCGAGATCGATGAGCGCGTAGCCCAGCTTCACATTGATCCGGCGCGACTCAAGCAGGTGCTCTACAACTACCTGTCCAACGCCATCAAGTTCACGCGGCCGGGCGGACAGGTCACTTTGCGGGCCATGCCAGAGGGCAGTGCGCATTTCCGGATTGAAGTGGAAGACACTGGCGTGGGGATTGCCGCCGCGGATTTGTCAAAGCTCTTTGTGGAGTTCCAGCAGCTTGACAGTGGCTACACCAAACGCCACCAAGGCACGGGCTTGGGCCTGGCATTGACGCGCAGGCTGGTTCAAGCCCAGGGCGGGCACATTGGCGTGCGCAGCACCCTGGGGGTGGGCAGTGTGTTTCACCTGATCCTGAACCTGAACAACGCCTCGCGCGAGGCTTTGCCCAGCCCGGCTTTTGGCAGCGGGCATCGCTTTTTGGTGATCAAGGACAACTCCGACGAGCACAGCCGCATGGCCGATGCCCTCTTGGCCGTGGGTGTTGAAGTGGACCATGCCACGACCGGCGATCAGGCCGTTGCACATGCCCGCAACCATCCGTATGACGCGATCACGCTGGACCTGATCTTGTCGGATTGCAGTGGGCTGGAAGCCCTGTCGGCCATCCGCAGCAAGGGGCCCAGTCGCGAATCACCGGTGGTGGCCGTGTCGATGCGGACAGCCTCTTCGACGGCCGCCAACTTCCCGGTGACCGACGTGCTGAGCAAGCCGCTGGAAACGCAACAGCTCGGCATGGCGCTTGGCAATCTGGGGCTGACCCAGCGCACCGGGGCGCGTGTCATGGTGGTTGACGACGACCAACTCGCGCTGGACTTGATGGAAGCGACCTTGAACAAACTGGGCATCGAGTTCATCGGCTTGTCTGACGGCCGCCAGGCGCTTGACGAGATGGCGCAGCATCGGCCCGACGCGATCATCCTTGACCTGATGATGCCCGGCATGGACGGTTTTGAAATGCTGGACGCACTGCGCCGGCAACCCGAATGGAAGGACATGCCAGTGTTCATCTGGACCAGCATGCTGTTGACCCCCGAGGAATACGCGCACCTGGCACGTTCCGCCTTGGCGATCTTGAGCAAAGGTGGTGCCAGCCTGGAAGCCTTGCTGCACGACCTGCGGCGCTGGAGAGGCCCCTTGGCCACGACGGCCGCCACATTGGCCACCGATGACAAGGAAACGTGATGACGGCCAGCCGAATCATGATCATCGATGACAACCACATGAACCTCGAGCTGGTGTCCTACATGCTCGAAGCCAATGGGTACATCGTGAAGGTGGAATGTGGCGCGGCCACGGCATTGAACAGCCTTCCCGAATTCCGGCCCGATTTGATTTTGATGGACATCCAGCTGCCCGACATGGACGGTTTGGAGCTGACGCGTCGCCTCAAAGCCGACCCGGCCACCTCTGGCATCGTGGTCGTGGCGTTCACGGCCTATGCCATGAAGGGTGACGAGGCCAAGATGCTGGCCGCTGGGTGCGACGGCTACATTTCAAAGCCCATCAATGTATCGACCTTCATTTCGCAGGTGCGAGCTGGCCTTCCATGACGGCGATGAATCTTGCCTCCTCCAGCGGTTTGGTCAGGAAGACCACCTCCGGCGGCAAGGTGCCCAGCTCCGCCAAGCCCTGCTTGGAAAGTGCTGACACGGCCACCAGTGCGCGAGGTCGAGCGGCCTCGTCCGACAGCAGATTTCGAATCATCTCCAGCCCATTCATGTGCGGCATGTTGATGTCGGTGATCACGATGTCAGGCGCAATTCGCCCAATGATCACCAGGGCTTGAAAGCCGTTCTCGGCCACTTCGATTCTCGCGTTCGGCAAAGCTTTCCGCGCTAGCCAAACCAGCAACTCGCGGTCCATGGGGTCGTCATCCACGATGACCACCGACACAGCACCATCCTGGCGCGTTGACTCGGCAGGGCTTTCGGGCAACGCGCCAATGCGTTCTATTTGGGACTTGAAGAGAAGCTCCGCGCTTTCAGCGTCGATCCTGCGGTGTCCGCCCAAAGTTTTCCAGGCCTTGAGGTGCCCAGCATCCACCCAGCGCTGCACGGTCTGAAGAGACACGCCCAGGCGCTTGGCAACATCAAGGGTGGTGTAGGAGCGGCGATCTTGAGGCACGGTTTGAAGAGGGTACGCGAACTGGCTTGCAAGGATATGCCCAGCTGAGCCGCAGATTCCAATCTGGCGCCAAACACCGGTGATTTGAGACATCTGGCACAAGACAACGGTTTGATGGTTATGGATGTTTTGGTTGAATTAAAGAGTGCAAACAAGAGTCCGATATCCCGGGGAAGAAAACTCATCCGCACCGAATTTCGCCACTGCCGGACTTCCAGCCGCGCCAGTCCAGCCGTGGCTGCTGCAAAGGACCACTGAATGTCGAGTTACTCACCTCCTGCCTCGGGCAGCACCAAAGATGGCAGCGGCTTTGGCGAATTTTTCCGGTATCACGGCTGGCTTGCACCAGGCGTGCGACTTTTTCGCACCATCGGCTTTCCATCCAAGGCCGCTTGCATTGCCATGGCCTTCGTGGTGCCACTGCTGGTCATGTTGTTCTTCATTTGGACAAGCGCTCGCGCGCAGATCGAGTTTGCAAGCTCGGAGCGACAGGGCGTGACCTACGCAAGACCACTGGTCGACCTCATCAAACTGGCCCAGCATCGTCGCCGCTCGGCAGCCACCAACGCACCCGAACTGGCAGAGTTTCAGGACAAGATCGGAGCCGCCTTTGGCAAGGTCAAAGCAAAGCACGATGAGCTTGGCGTTGCCTTCACTGATGCCAAGGAGTACGAGGCTTTTGCGCAAGCTCACCAGGCCTTGATGCAAAGCCCGGTGGCTGCCACGCCCGACGAAACCTTCAAGCAGCACTCGAACTACATCACGGCCATCATCGATCTCATCAGCCAGGTCGCCAACGGTTCGCAACTCAGCCTTGATCCCGACCTCGACACGTACCACATGATGAACATGTCGGTGCTGAGAGGGCCGATGCAGTACGAGAACACCGCCCAGTTGCGAGGCCTGGGTGTCCTGGCCCTGAAGGCGAACGAGTTGACGCCGCAGCGCCGGGACTTGATGAACAAGTGGCTGGCTCAGTTGGACATCCTCGACAAAGACGTGGAAAGCTCCTACCGAAATGGCATTGAGCTCACGCCCGAGGTCGCCCAACTTTTTGACATGAAAGGGACCGACGCCGCGGCCGCGGCCTTCATTGACGCCATACACCAGCAGGTCATGGGCCCAGCGCCGACCGGTGATGCCGCAGCGTTCCTGGCGTTGGGCAATGCGGCGGTCGATCAGCAAATGAAACTGTCATTGCAGGTCATGGATCGGCTTGACTCTCAACTGCAGGCCCGGATTGACCGTTTGCAGTCAACACTGATCAGCCAGTTGACCTTTGCGGCTTGCTTTGTCGGGTTGGCAGGCTACCTGATGCTGGCTTTTTACAAGGTGATGATGGGCGGATTGCATGAGGTGTCAGGCCACCTGCAAGCCATCACCAAAGGCAATCTTTCCACCGCCCCCAAACCATGGGGCAATGATGAAGCCGCGCAACTGATGATCACCTTGGGTGAGATGCAGAACAGCCTGCGCAGGATCGTGGGCGTGGTGCTTGATGGTGCGGCCAACGTGCAAGCCGCCAGCAGTGAAATCGCTTCGGCCTCGCTGAACTTGTCTCAGCGAACCGAGCAATCCGCAGCCAGCCTGCAGCAAACGGCCGCCAGCATGGAGGAGATCACGGGCTCCATGAAGCAATCCTTTGACACGGTTGAAATGGCCTCAGGCAGCGCCGATGCCAATGCATTGGCCGCCGATCATGGCGGCGTTGCCATTGCGAAGGTCGTGCAGACCATGCAGGGCATCCGCGAATCGTCAAGCAAGATCAGCGAAATCATCGGCGTGATCGATGGCATCGCTTTTCAAACCAACATCCTGGCCCTCAATGCCGCTGTGGAAGCGGCACGAGCTGGCGACCACGGGCGCGGTTTTGCGGTGGTTGCTTCGGAGGTGAGGGCGCTGGCGGGTCGCTCTGCTCTGGCTGCCAAAGAAATCAAGTCATTGATCGGATCAAGCATGACGCAGGTGGAGACAGGCTCCGCCGTGGTGGCCAAAGCCGGTGAGAGCATGCGAGCTGTTGTTGACAATGCCGCGAAAATCTCCAAGCTGATGAAAGAGATCGCCGAAGGCACGCGCCACCAGAATCAGGGCGTTGGCGAGGTGACCGCAGCGGTGCGCATTTTGGACGACTCCACGCAGCAGAATGCCGCCTTGGTGGAAGAAACTGCGGCCGCCTCTGGCTCATTGGCAGACCAGGCGCGGCGGCTCAGCAG
>CAZKPN010000001.1:78622-82882 GCA_964554655.1 uncultured Aquabacterium sp.
AAGAAACTGCGGCCGCCTCTGGCTCATTGGCAGACCAGGCGCGGCGGCTCAGCAGCGAGGTCAGCTTCTTCAAACTGGTCTAGCAGTGCCATCGGCACGCCAGTGGCCTTGCCAGCTGAAGACGCGACCGAGCAGTGGCATGCCCTGGGACCGCAAGCTGGGCGTGTTGGTTTACCAGGGCACGGGTGAGGCGGTGGTCGGTGCCGCCATCGAACCTTGATTTTTCAGGGCGCGTAAACGAGCGGCGCCAGCGAATTGCCGGGCGCAATGCTGGCGCAGTTCTCCGGAGCAGGCTTGCCATCGAACCTGTCATTGATCCAGGGAGTTGCTCCTGCCAGCCAACTGACCGCGGTGATGAGGTGGCTTGATCCATATTCCTTGTGCTGCACCTTCACGCCCTGGGCGCAGTACTGGCGCGCGAGCGCACGGACATCACCAGCGAGCATCACGCCATCGCCCTTGCCGTAGACCGGCGATGTCTTCGTGCCTTCCCAGATGCCGCCCGTTCCCTGGCCAATCTGAAGCGGGATCGTTGGTGTACCGCCAGTGCCCATGATGAGCTTGTTCACCGAGGTGACATATTCAGGCACCTTCGTGCGATCCCAATACGCTGGCTTGACGATGCCCTGCCAGGTGACCTTCGGGTATTGGCCGAGCACGTTCATGATCGACTGGGTCTTCATCTTCTCGTAGATCTCCAGGCCCTTGTCGGAAAGGTACTTGGTGATGTCCAGTTCGTAAGAGCGTGCGATGCCAATGAAGGCCATCTCAAGAACACCGCCCCAGATTGGCGCGTTCTCGACGTAACCGAGGTTGTGCTCGGGGCTCACCAGCACGCCGCCAAAGGTGGCGCCAATCAGGTTCTGGTTGAGGTCTGGTGCGTAGCTTGGTGCCAATTCGGCGGCCCATTCGGTGGCGATTGCACCGCCCGAATAACCAATCATCGCGACCTGGGCATTCCTCGTGAGGCCGGCCTCGGGGGAGTTGAGCGCGGCACGAATCGAGTCAAGCGTGTTGTAGCCGTACTCCGGACCCGCCGCAAAGTTGGCGTTCTGGCCTTCGATGTCGGAGATGACGATGGTGAACCCTTTCTGCAGATAGGGCGAGACCAACAGCGCCTCGAGTCCCGGAATGAGGTCTTGAAACCTCTTGCCACCGGCGTATGCCCGAGAAGGCGAGTCTTCCGGGTTCAGCGAGTCGTAGAAGGACTGGTATGAAATGACCTTGTCCTTGTTCGGGCAGGTGGACGTGCACTTGGGCAGGATCACGGTCGTGACGTTCGTGGACGGCCGCTGCAAGGCATCGGTCGAGCGGTACACCAGTTGCAGGGCCTTCACCGACGTCTTGATGCCCACGACGGTGAGCGAAATCGTGCGCGTTTTGAGGACAGTGCCTGGCTCGATGCTGGCCAAGGGCGTGCTGTCTGTGTATTGGTAAAACGGATCTGGCGTGGTGGTGGCGGCGCTTGACATGCCAGGGACCATGAGTGTGGCAAGCGCAGCTTGGGTTGCCGTCAGCAGCAGCTTCGTGGTGGTCGGATGGAATGGCATCAATTTCTCCTAAGCGTGTGAGTTGAATTCTTTGACACGCCGCCGGGCTTGACGCACCGCAACGCATGCGTTCATGGTGACCAAGGGGGCCTTGTCCGAATGTCAAATCATGGACATAGGCGGGGTTTGTGATGACAGCGTTTACCCGTTTCTGAAGCGCTTCGTTAGTTTACATAATATACATCGTGGAAAGTAAACTACCAGGAAAATCAGGGTGCCTCTCATGACGCTTCCAACTCTACTCAGTGGACTATGTGCCTCGGCATCTCTGATGGTCCGCCCTTGCCGCTTCTCATCCCAAGCGATGAAGACGCCACCGGCCACGATGCCTTTGCACAAGGTCTCAGGCACCGCCGCCGACTTGGTGCCCTGTTTCATATAGCACCAGCCACGATTTCAGATGAGCAGCAAATGCTGCCTCTGAAGCTTCACCGTCTCATCCTCCGGAAGCTCTGCCTCACGCGCAAACTTCGGCCAATCCTCAATGGCAGCACGAACCTGGTCGATCACGCGACGCCCTGTACCAACACCGAAACGCGCAGCCTCGGCCAGCAGGTCATCAACGCCGAAGCCCTTGAACTTGCCATTGACCGACATCAGATGCTGGCTCGTCCATTCGCCGGTGGGATTGTGCGCAAACGTCACGTCGTAGGCCGGCGACAGCGCCCAAGTCTTGCCGCCCTGCCGCAGCAGGAACGAGAAGTTCTTGGTGTGGTCATCGCAGTTGCGCCCCATCACGTTGAACACCATGCGCCTGAAAGCATCCTCCAGGTCTTCGTAAGGCAGGTTCAATTGCCGGATGACCGTGAACAGCTGCGAATAGGCATTGGCCCCCTTCTTCTTGTAATCAAGGTGGTCCATCGCGCAGAGCGTTTGCATGTGATGGCGCCCGGTTTGCCCCTCGCGGTCAAAGCGTTTGGTCATGAAGTGGGCGCGGCCGTTTTCGCTCAAGAGCCGGCAGTCGGTCATCTGGATACCCGCTGCGCGCGCCATCAAGTGATAAGCGTATTCGATGCGGCCGTAGTTCTGCGACGCACCCAGTTCATTGTCCAGCCCCATCCCGTCGAACTTGAGCAGCCAATGCTCGAACCCTTCGGGTGCATCGAGTTGGCCCGAGCGGATTTCATTCGTCTGCGGCTGCAAGGCGATGACCGCTTTGGCGCGAGCACCGCCTGCCGAGGTGCCCACGTCGATGATGCTGCGCAACGCCGCGTTCGCGTGGTCGTCGCCATCCAGGTGGCCGGTCACGATCTTTCTTGCCTCTTCAACCAGTTCGCTCAGTGCGATGGCCGTCGGCTTGTGCTTGGCCGGTCCGCGCGTTGGCTTGAACGTCATCGCGCCCATCGCCCGGGTGCTCATGTAGGCAAGCCGGTCAAGGGGCGTGACGTTGGCGGCGGCGATACCTTGGTCGGCCATGTACCGGTTGATGAGCGCGTTGCCAAAGTCATCGGGAAGCGCGTCGCTCAGCAGCGCTGGCAGGCGTTTGTAGGTGGCGTCTGGCAAGTCTGTGAACAGGTAGACCTCGTCCGGATTCGCCCGCATGCGCAGCGGAGACGGTTCAATGGCCTTGTTGGCAAACGCTGGTGTGTATTGAAAAGCGTAGTACCCATAGCGCTGGTCCAGCGCCACCGAGCCGATGTGCTCGCCCCAGAGGTAAGCCTCGACGACATTGACGTGCTTGTAGGCCTTGGTTTTTTTTCGTGGTGAAGTGACCATGCGATTGGCGCCTGATCAAGGCTGCTCAGGGCGCGCGCGCCGCGAAGCACGCTGCCGTGGCGCTGCCTCACGAGACAGCGCCAGCGGGCTGACGGTGGCGATGGGGGCAACGGTGTCGAGCCAGGCTTCGCGGCCCAACGCACGAAGAACGCAAACCAAGGTCTTGACCGTGGAGCCTTCTGCGTTCTCGAGACTGCGCACGGCGCGCACGCTGATGCCTGCCCGCTCGGCCAGCGTCTTCTGGCCCAGGTTTTTGGCGAGCCGAAGAGCCTTGAGTTTTTCACCCAGCTCTGCTTCGAGCTCTTGGGGCGTCAGATTAGCAGTCACCATGATTTCCATAATTTTTACAAAAGGCGCATTTCAGCCCGTTGATCGAAAATTTTCCTTTTTATTGTCCTTCTTACACCTCTTATTGTAATCAAATTGGCGCTTGACTCAATGAAATCAAGAGGCGCATATACGCCCATTAACTTCATTTTAAGAAGCAAATGGCGCAAATACACCTCTTGATGAAATGCAATCAGGAGATCTACTTTCGCATCAACAGTGCTCCTCTTTAACGGGCCCTAAACTTCCTCATTAAAACTAATGTATTACATTGCAAACCAAATGCAAACCATTGATTACAAATGAAAATACAGGGAGTAATGAATGACTGATCAGCCCAAGGCCGCAGCACTTGTGGCCACCGACACGCCCTCACCGGCACCAGCGACCTCCGGATCGCTCAAGGGATCGCCCATCGAATGGTGGCAACTGACAACAACTTGGCTAACCAGGAGCGCCGCGATTGCCACCGCCATGGGTGCAGTGATTGTCACGGTCTACTTTCTGAAAATCCGCTACCTGCCCATCGACAGCTTGGCCAGCATGGCATCGCTGAGCGGTATCGTGGCCTTGCTGGCCTGCGCTTTACTGCTGTCATTCATGGTGATGTGGGGCGGTGCCAGACTTGGGCCTTGGCCCGACATACCGCTCGCAAATACAGTTCCTC
>CAZKPN010000001.1:82982-93285 GCA_964554655.1 uncultured Aquabacterium sp.
GGCGGTGCCAGACTTGGGCCTTGGCCCGACATACCGCTCGCAAATACAGTTCCTCGCAACCGCAACTTGGTTGGCAGCACTGACCTGCTTTTCATACCAGCCCAACATGGCGTCATTCAGCGTCCAGAGAGCTGGCTGGTTCGCCGGATTTTCCTTGTTCGCAACGTACCCGCTGCTTGCCTTTGTCGAGATGAGCACGATCTCCCCGTTGAACATCAATGGGACCACCACGGTTTGGCTTTGGCTATTGGCTGGCCTTGCCGTGGCCATCTTTCTCCACTCAGTCAACCTTGGCATTGCCTTGAAAGCCGATGAAGGCAAGCAAGCCTTCGCCTGGGCTTTCCAGGCCGTGGCCATATTCATTTGCGTCTCCGGTACCGCCGTGGTGCTGGGTATTTCCAGCAAAGTGCACGATGGATTGATGCGCATCGTCTCGGTTCGCATCCCTCATGCCCACATCGTGGTCCAAAAAGGCACTTGCGATGCACTTCGGCTGGCCGGCGTGAACGCCAGTCGCTACGCAGCCATGCCGGGTGAAACTGCACCCGATGCCTGCGTACTCATGGACGTTACCGTGCTCTCCCGAGTTGGAAGCCAATGGCGTATTGCTTGCAGCAGAAGCACGGAAACAGATAAGACCTACAGAGGCTTCAACATCGATGCCAATGAAGTGATCACCTTGGTCGACGTCCCCACTGAAGCGCAGGTTGCCAACAAGGGCGGCGAGGACATTTGCCAGGGAATGTGGTCACCCTGAAGCGCAGAGGATGGCCAGGTTGGGCTCGTGGAATGGCAGCCCAGTCAGATGGCGCATGACTTGCCCTCAGGCTGTTCTTGCAACGCATTTTCCTGGTGAAAGCGCCTGATGTTGTCGGCCACCGGCCCCGCATGCTCCAAACTCAGGAACACGCCCGCGCTGTCAACCCATTGCAGCTCGGCATGGGGCAACTCGCTTAGCAATCGCTCTGCCAAACGCTTTGGAAAATGCCGGCAGCGTGTGGACCACAGCAGCAACACTGGCCGGTTGAATCCTTGCAGTGCAAAACCGGCTTCTTCCGTGAAGCGGGTTGAGACGCTGCGCAAGAACTTCCTCACATCACGGCGCACACCGGTATCTTTGCGCAGGGGGCGGAGCCAGTGCTCAATCAGGTCATCGGCCAAGGGCTCATCGGTCAGGTCGCCAAAGGCGATGGGCAGCCGCCTCAGCACCGGCACGTGGTGCAGCAACTGCGCAGACACCCAGGCCAAGCCCGGGACATGCCCCCACCACTTGAGCGTGGCGAAGGCTGGCGGCGGGAAAACGTCGTAGGCATCACAGGTGGTCAACACTGCGCGGCCAATACGCTCGGGGTACCGCGCGCACACCATCTGCACCAAGGCACCTCCACTGTCGTTGCCCACCAGGGTCACGTCCCTCAAGTCGAGTGCCGCGATGAAGTCTGCAATGAGCCGAGCCACGCCGGGCACCGACAGATCCGCGTCGGATTTCATCGCCTTGGCATGGGCGCCCAGGGGCCAATTGGGCACAATGCAACGCGCGACCTGGCCCAGATCTGGCAGAAGCGGCACCCAAAGCTGGTGGTCGGCCAACAGCCCATGCACAAAGACAATGGGCTGCCCCCTGCCCCGTTCCAGGTATTGAAGCGGGCCTTGTGCCAGGTGGATGGTTTTGAGTGAACTCATGGTGCTCTCCGGTGGTTTGGCAAGTTGCGCATGGATGTTCCGCGCGCCAATCACATCGGGCAATTACCTCGGAGGTCATTGAACCGCGCCAGGGGTAAAGACATACTGCAGCCCATGAAGAACGCCGAATCTTTGCGCCTGAGCCCTCATGAGCCACCCCCGTTTGGCAGCCTTCTGCGGCAGTGGCGTGACTTGCGCAAGCGCTCGCAGCTGGACTTGGCGCTGGAGGCCAGCGTTTCGCAGCGCCACCTGAGCTTTCTGGAATCAGGCCGCTCGCAACCCAGCCGTGAGATGGTGCTGCAGTTGGCCGAGGTGCTGGGCGTGCCTCTGCGCGAGCGCAACCTGCTGATGAGCGCGGCCGGATTCGCACCGATTTTTCAGCAACGGGCCCTGCAAAACGATGAGATGAAAGCGGTGCGCGAAGCCCTGGAGCTTATGCTCCAGCATCACGAGCCCTACCCTGCCCTGGTGGTCAACCGGCAGTGGGACATGGTGATGAGCAATGGGCCAGCCCAGCGCTTCACGGCCATGTTGGGCGAGCCGGATGAACTGTGGCGTCTCGTTGATCCCAGTGGTGGCCGCAATGTGATGCGCATGACTTTTCACCCGCAGGGCATGCAACCACGCTTGAGAAACTGGGCCCAGGTGGCGCCGCTGTTGTTGTCGCGGCTTCAGCGTGAGGTGGCGGCGGACCCAACGCACCTGGCGCTGCGGCAGTTGCTGGCCGATGTCTGCCAGTTCCCGGGCGTGCCGGAGACCTGGCATCACCAAGGTTGGGTGCTGCCCATGCCGCCACCCATTTTTCCGTTGGAATACGACCTGGGCGAGCACACCCTCAAGGTGTTCTCGATGGTGTCCACCTTTGGCACCGCGCTGGACATCACCGCCGAAGAGCTTCGGGTTGAAACCTTCTTTCCTGCGGATGACTTCTCGCGCGACTTCTTCCGCATGCTGTCGCCCTGACCAAGGCCGCCACTACTTGCGCAGCACCACGTTCATGCCCGGTAAAACATCCGCTTCATCGACATAGCCAATGGCGCCTGGTGTCTTGCTCACGAACTCGATCATCTCGGCCGTCTGTTTGACCTCATGCGGCGGGGTGCCCTTGCCCACATAGCGGCGAACAGTCCAGTAGGCCACGTACTGGTCTTCATCGGTCTGCAGGTACTGGCTCAGAAAGCGCTGGCGTGCCACCAGGTTGGGGGTGCCGTTGGCAGGCCGCACCCGCACCCCATCAACCTCAATGGTCTTGCCCATGAAAATGCGCTGAACCGTCGTCAGGTCGATCTTGCGGACGTTGGCGTGGCCGATGACCACGATGCGGTCGGCTGCATGGCACAAGGGTACGCAGGCCAGCAGCAGCAACCCTGCGAGGGTGAATTTAAGGCGTGTCATGGGCACTCCTTAATACGCAAAGTTGTAGCTGATGGACAGCACATCGATGCCTTTGTCGGCCACCGCGGGGCCCGCGCTGGGCGAGTCGATCATGGACGAGCCCTTGCGCACCCAGGTGTGCAGCCATTCGGCTTTCAACTTGCTGTGGGGGGTGAGCGCATACGAGGTGCCGATGGCCAGTGAATGCTGGTCATAGAAAGGAATACTGTCGGCAAAACGGCGCTGGCTGGCGTTGATCACGTCGGTCACGCCGGGCACCAGGTCCGGAACCGATGACTGGCTCAAGGCTTCATGCGCGCGGGCCGGGGCGCCCACGGTTTTCAATACCGAGGCCGACACATAGGGCGTCCACTTGTCCATGCTTTTCAGGATGGCGATGTAGCCACCGGCGGTGTTGGCACCCAGGTCGGTGTCGTGCTGGATGTTGCGCTCGGCCTCGAACATGATCCGCCAGTTGCCAGGCAGCTTCTGGTCAATGCCCACGGTGATGATGTCGTTCCTGATCTTGGGCGTGGTGCCGCTGGCATCGTAAACCGGCCCAAAAGGCGTGGTGATGGACTGGGTGCTGACAGGATTGAGGGGCCCACCATCCGGGCGGGTGACGGCATGGTGCGCGCTGAAGCGCAACATGGTGTCTTCCGCACGCCAGGTCAACACGCTGCCACTGACACGGGTGTCGTACTTGTTGAATGAGGTTCCGGTGTCACGGGTGTTCAAGCGAACCCAGACTTTGGCCTGGCCACTGTAAGCATCCAGGCTGAGGTCCGAGTTGCCCAAGGCCCAGTTGCGGGTGATGTACAAGCCCGTCACGTCGGTCGTGGGGGCGATGGAATACATCTCGGTGGGCAGGCGGGCAAATTCATAGCTTTGGCCCACGTCCAGATTTTCAGACGACAAGTACAAGGGGATGCGAAGCTTGCCCGCGCGCAACAGCCAGTCGTTGTTGGGGCGCCAGGAGGCGAAGGCCCAGCTGGCGGTCAGGTCCCAATCCTGGTCGTTGCGGGCCGATGGCGCCAGCTTGCCCTGCACGGTGGCCGACAGCTCGGGGGTGAATTGAACATCCAGCTGCGCACCCAAGACGGTGTCGCGCATGAGGCTGCCATC
Source organism: uncultured Aquabacterium sp. (assembly GCA_964554655.1). Classification (GTDB taxonomy): domain Bacteria; phylum Pseudomonadota; class Gammaproteobacteria; order Burkholderiales; family Burkholderiaceae_C; genus Aquabacterium. Next base: position 87,165 of record CAZKPN010000001.1, read on the forward strand.
AGAATCGATGAAGCGCTGGTAGCGGTAGTCCTGGTTGGAGATGGCGGCGCCGATGGTGCCAAAGGCTGAATAGGAAAAATCCTGCGCCTGGGCCGCCGTGCTGGCGAACAGCATCAGTGCCACGGCCATCGCATTCGGAAGAGATCGATCGTTGCTTTTCATGTGCAGTCGGTCCTGGTTCAAGGTGTGTCAATCTTTCCACTGGCTGGCGATGTCGATGAACATCGCTTGAGTGGCATGCAGGGCGTCCACGATGTCGCCGTCAAAATGCTTGCCGCGGCCTTCGTTGATGAAGGCCATGGCCACTTCATGGCTGAAGGGTTCCTTGTAGGGCCTGCGGCTGATCAAGGCGTCGTACACATCGGCCACGGCCATCAACCTGGCCGACAGGGGAATGGCCTGGCCACGCAGCCCGTCGGGGTAGCCGGAGCCATCCCACTTTTCATGGTGGGAGCGGGCGATCTCCATGGCGTAGGCCAGGAAGTCGGTTTCCTCGCCTACGCGCAAAGCCGCGCGGTTGAGCATCTCCCAACCGTGCAATGGGTGGCCTCTCATGACCTCGAATTCTTCCGCGGTCAACTTGCCCGGCTTGAGCAGGATGCTGTCAGGGATGGCGACCTTGCCGATGTCGTGCAGCGGTGCCGACTTGGCGATCAGCTGGATGCTGTCGGGGTTGAGCACGTCGTGGTGCAGGCCCTGCCCCCACAGGTGCGTGGCCAGCACGCGCACGTATTCCTGGGTGCGCTTGACGTGGTTGCCGGTGTCTTCGTCTCTGAACTCGGCGAACGAGATCATGATGAAGAGCGTTGAATCCCGCAGGTGGTCCAGCTGCGCCATTTGCGTTTCCAGCTGGGTCTGAAGCTTGACGTTGCGGTTGTTCAGGTAGTCGTGAAAGGCCTTGTTCTGCAGGTGCGTCTTGACACGAGCCTTGACCACCGCCGGGCTGATGGGCTTGTGGATGTAGTCGGCCCCGCCAACTTCAAAGCCTCGGGTTTCGTCTTCCGGCTCTTGCATGGCTGTCAGGAAGATCACGGGGATGTGGCTGGTGCGGGGGTCTTGCTTGAGGCGTTGGCAGACCTCGTAGCCGTCCATGCCGGGCATCATCAAATCCAGCAAGACCAGATCAGGTGGTGAGCGCTGGGCCAGCTCAAGCGCCTTGGCGCCGGACGATGCCAGCTTGACGCGGTAGGTCTTGTCCAGCAGGCCGGCCAGCAGCGTCAGGTTGGTGGGCGCATCGTCCACCACCAGGATGGTCGGGGTGTGGGCCTGCGCTTCATGGGGTGACATCGTCGAGCCTTTCTTGCAGTAGAGCCAAGGCTGCGTCGAAATCACAGCTTTCGATGGCGGTGTCCAATCGGCTGAAGACTACCGGATCGAATGCAGTCATGAACACCGCGCGCTGTTGACGCCACAGGCTGATCGCGGCGCTGTCGCTGTCGTGGACCAGGCGTTCAAGTGCCTCGGTTTGCGTCTGGATGGCATCGGCATCTACGTCGGCATGCGGGGTGACCAAGGGGGGCAGGCCCACTTGCAATTGAGGGATCAGCACCAGCAGCAATGCCTCTGCGGCCTCCTTCAAGGCATCGACCAGGGATTGGGTGCGTTCGGCAGACTCTTGCTTGACGGCCCGCTCCAGCTCGGCACAAAGGCGGGCCATGTCGTTCGCGCCGATGGTGGCGCACAGGCCGCGCAGGGTATGTGCTTCGCGCGCCAGGCTTGGCCAGTCGTGGGCCTGAGCGGCGGTGGCCAGCGCTGAACCGCCCGTCATCACATGATCGACAAAGCCGTTCAGCACGCGGACGTAGAGGCTCAGGTTGCCCTCCAGCCTGGTCAAGGCCTGGCGTGAGTCAAGGCCTGGTGCCTGGGGCAGCCTGCCGGTGGCGCTGCTTGGCCACACAGGTTCGACACGTGCCGAGGGGACCTTGTTCAAGGGGTGGTAACGGGCCAGCGTGGCGTACAGCTTTTTGGGCTCCAGCGGTTTGCTGATGTGGTCCTGCATGCCAATGGCCAGGCACAGGTCCCGCTCTTCGTCCAGCGCGTGGGCGGTCATGGCCAGGATGGGCAAGGCCCGAAAGCGTTCATCAGCGCGGATCTGGCGGGTGGCTTCGTGGCCGTCCATCACCGGCATGTGCAGGTCCATCAGCACCACGTCGTAGGCGGCAGGACCGCTCATGCGCAGGTGCTCCACCGCCTCACAACCGTTGTCGACCGATTTCACGATGGCGCCGCGGCGGCTCAGCAACTCGATCGCCAGTTGCTGGTTCAAGGCGTTGTCCTCCACCAGAAACACGCGCAGGCCGTCCAGGCTGATGGCCGCATCGGGTGACTGTTGCGCATGTGCCGCCGAGGTGTCGATTCCTGTCAGCTTGCCGAAGAGGCTGCGCAAGGCATCGGGCAAGATGGGCTTGGGCAGGAAGGTGTCGGCACCCGCTTGGGTGGCATTGGCCTGCAGACTGTCCCAGCCGTAAGCCGAGATGACCACCACATCCACGCCCGGGTGAACCTGGCGCAAGCGGCTGGTGACTTCGGCACCGCCCATGTCGGGCAAGACCCAGTCCAGCAGCACCATGTCGAATGGGTGGCCGGCCTCATCAGCAGCGGTGACCATGGCCAGGGCCTGGGCGCCGTTCTCTGCGGTGGCCACGAGCCCACCATGCTCGCCACCGGCATGTTTTCCCACGCCCATCATCGTCAAAAGGCCGGCCATCGAGGTTCGGGTTTCGCTTTGGTCATCCACGATCAACACACGCAGCGCTTCGATGCGTGGCGGCGGAACGGTCGTGGCCAATGATGCTGAATCAAACACCAGACTGACCGGCAAGGTGACGGTGAAGACGGAGCCGGCCCCATGCTGGCTGGCCACCGAAATTTGCCCGCCCATCAGCGTGGTCAGGCGCTGGCAGATGCTCAGGCCCAGGCCTGTGCCTCCGTAGCGCCGGGTGGTGCTGTCGTCGGCCTGCGTGAACTCCTGGAACAGTCGGCTTTGCTGCTCACGGTTCATGCCGATGCCGGTGTCGCAGACCTCAAAGCGCAAAGTGGCTTGGGCGCCGTCACGGTCCTCCAGACCCACCCTCACCTTCACGTGGCCGCTGTGTGTGAACTTGACGGCGTTGGCCAACAGGTTGGTCAAGATCTGGCCCACCCGCAGCATGTCGCCCAGCACCACGCCGGCATCACTCAGCAAGGCTGGATCGGTGAACTCGCACAGCAGTTCAATTTCGCGCTCCTGGGCTTTCTGACGCACCAGCATCAGCGCGTTGCCCACCACCTCTTCGACGCGGTAGGGCGCGCGCTCAAGGGACAGGCGCCCGGCTTCGATCTTCGAGAAATCCAGGATGTCGTTGATGACGCCCAGCAGAATCTGCGATGCCGACAGCACCTTGTCCAGGTAGTCCTTCTGCTGGTCGGTCAGGGGGGTTTGAAGGGCCAGGTGCGTCATGCCGATGATGGCGTTCATCGGGGTGCGGATTTCATGGCTCATGTTGGCCAGGAACAGCGACTTGGCCTTGGTGGCTGATTCGGCCTGGTCGCGCGCGGCCTGCAAATCGGTTTGAACTTGCGCACGCGCGGCCAGGTCCTGCTGAATGGATTGCGCCATGGTGTCCATGGTGACGCTCAGGGCGAAGACTTCCCTGACCGCGTGAGAGCGGGGGTTTCCACGGGACGAGTAGTCGCCCTTGGCAAAGGCGCGTGCCTGGTCACTCAAGGCGTTGATGGGTTGGAGCACGCGGCGGCGCATGACCAACAGGGCTGCGCCCATGACGGGCAGGAGCAAGAAATCAACGGCCACGGCCAGGGCGATGAAGCGCGACACTCGGGTTGATGCCTGCGTCACGGCATCCTCGGTTCGGGCATTGGCCAGGCGGGTCAGGTCGGCAATGGCGCGGGTCAGGTCCGCACCATCTTGCTCATACGATTTGGCGTAAACCAGCTTGGTCGCATAGGCCAGGTTGGGTTCACCCTCCGAGACGAACACTTGGTGCTGCGCGTCGTACAAGCCTTGCGTGGCGGCAAAGGCCACCTGCTCGGTCTTTTTCAGCTGCTCTGTGGCGGCCAGCACGCGTTGCAGGCAGGCCAGCTCCGCCGGGCTCAGGTTCAAAGCCTTCATGCGGTCCAGCAAGGAAACACCTGTGCCGCCTTCGGACACGGTGTGTGGCTTGCGTTTGGCGATCACATCTTCCCAATGGACGCTGACATCGTCCGTGCTGGGGGCCGCCTTCTCGCCCTGGCGAATCGCGTAGATGTCGTAGTAGGTCAGCAGGTAATTGACATCGCCTGTGGCCGTGTAGGCGCGCACCAATCGCCGCAGCAAATCGGTTTCAAGCCGCAATTGTTCCAAAGCACGGGTGGTCTGTTCGCGCTGCAAGGCCACCCGGGGGCTGGTTTCATAAGCCGACCTGATCAGCACCAGGAACGCGAAATTGGCCATCAACGCCAAGATCACGCCCAGGAACATGCTGTGCGAAACGGTTCTCAGTTTCACCCGCGTGCTCCCCGTCGCGGGTTGTTGGACAAAGCAAGTGCGGTGACACAAAAATTGGCCATGGGAGGGGTATCGGACGCGTAACGCTCGGCTGAAGTCCATGTCACCGTCAAACCCGAGCCGCCAGCTCAACTTTGACGGATATCCGTGACGGAATCGTCACATGCTCATCCAAGCCACTGAGCGCGCCGCCGACTTGGCACAATGGCCAATCTGCAACGCACCGGATAGCGCACCCATGACCCAGGCTCACCGCGGCTTCACCCTCATCGAAATGCTGGTCGTGATCGCGATCATCGCCATCCTGGCTTTGATCGCCATGCCGAGCTACCAGGGCAAGATCATCCGGGACCAGATTGCCGAAGGCGTCGGGCTGGCGGCCATCGCCAAGCCACCGGTGGCCGCGTCATGGGCCATGTCCAAGGTGCTGCCCGCTGACAACGCTGCGGCCAGCTTGCCCAGCGCCGACAAGATCGTCAACAACGTGGTCAGCAGTGTGGCGGTGGCCGATGGCGCCATCCACATCACGTTTGGCAACCGCGTGAACGGAGCGATCAAGGGCAAGGTCTTGACCTTGCGCCCGGCGGTGATTGAAGACGCGCAGATCGTCCCGGTGACCTGGGTGTGCGGCCACGCCGATGCCCCTGACAAGATGACCCTGAAGGGCACAGACAAGACAGACATCCCCCCGGCTTTTTTGCCGATCAACTGCAAGGCCAAGTGAATAAGCTGAATGCGTTTTCTACTGGATAACTTTGCAGGGAGTGCCAGACGATGGCAACGTCACATAGCACCTTCTTCGTGCCAAGCACCGCTCGCGTGCTGGCATTGATTTTTTTCACTGCGCAGGCCGGACTGGCGGCAGGCGCATCAGGCATGTACCGCTGTTACAACGGCAGTTCGATGTTCGTCTCGGACAAGCCTTGTCGGGTCAACAAGCGCGAAGAAAAATTCACCGCCATGGGGCCTGCGGCGAACCCCATGCCCATGCGCGGCCAAAGCTACAACTTGCCTTCTGTTGACAAGGCGCCCGAGCACCTGCGTTACTTGAGCACAGCTTGCGCCCAGCTCAATGACGCAATCCGAACTGCGCCCGCACGGGGTCTGCGTTCGGACGTGATCTATCAGCTCAGGTCGGAGTACCAAATCAAATGCAGCGATGATGAAAGTGACGCCTACCGAGCCTTGGGCAAAGAGCGGGATCAGCAAAGGCAGGAGCGCAGGGCAGAACAGCAAGCTCAACAAACTCAAAAGGAGCTCAGCCTGAGGGAGCGAGACCGTTGCAATGAGATGCTGCGCATCCTCCACGGCAAGCGCAGCCAGTTTGATTCGATGACCGAAGGCCAGAAGAACGACTTTGTGAACTTCCAGTCGAACTACAGCATGCGCTGCAAAAACGACTGAACCGCGAAGCCAATTTTCCTCACGTATCCTTGCGGCTTACTGACTGACGCTTTCAAGCAAGGATCGGCGCATGCACTGGACGACATTGAACCGCTCTTGTGGCCGAGCTGCCGTGGCCATGGCCGCTTTGCTGGCCACCACGCTGTGTGTCCCGGCACGGGCAGGCAAGACGCTTGACGCCATCCGCGAGCGTGGCAAGGTGCAATGCGGGGTCAGCACCGGGGTTGCGGGCTT
>CAZKPN010000001.1:93385-231700 GCA_964554655.1 uncultured Aquabacterium sp.
CCATCCGCGAGCGTGGCAAGGTGCAATGCGGGGTCAGCACCGGGGTTGCGGGCTTCTCGGCGCCCGACAGCAAGGGCCGCTGGGCTGGGCTGGACGTGGATGTGTGCCGCGCCTTGGCCGCCGCAGTGCTGGGCGATGGCGACAAGGTCAATTTCGTGCCGCTCAACTCGCAGCAGCGCTTCACTTCCCTGCAGTCAGGCCAGGTTGATCTGCTGTCGCGCAATACATCGTGGACCTTGACGCGTGATGCCTCGCTGGGCTTTCACTTCGCGGCGGTCACCTACTACGATGGGCAGGGTTTCCTGGTGCCCAAGAAGCTCAAGGTGAGCAGCGCCAAGCAACTGCGCAATGCGCAGGTGTGCATCCAATCAGGCACCACCACCGAGAAAAACCTGTCTGACTTTTCTCGCTCGCAAGGCGTGCCTTTCAAGCCCGTGGTCTATGACTCGTTCGAGGCCGCCTTCAAGGCATTTTTCTCGGGACGTTGCCAGGCGTACACCACCGACGCATCAGGGCTGGCCATCGTGCGCAACAAGGAGGCGCCTCACCCCGAGGACTACATGATCCTGCCCGAGTTGATCTCCAAGGAGCCCTTGGGTCCCTTGATTCGGCGCGGTGACGACGAGTGGTTTGCCATCGTCAAATGGACGGTGTTTGCCCTGATCGAGGCCGAGGAGCTGGGCTTGACGCAAGCCAACATCGACGGCTTCCGCACCAGCCCATCGCCCTCGATCCAGCGCTTTGTGGGCACGGGCGAGGACATGGGCAAGTTGCTGGGGCTGGACAAAGCCTGGTCTTTCCGGGCCGTCAAAACCGTGGGCAACTATGGCGAAATCTACGAGCGCAACGTGGGCTCGGGCTCCCTGCTGAAGCTGCCGCGTGGGCCCAATCGCCTGTGGAGCCAGGGGGGCTTGATGTACGCGCCACCCATCCGCTGACATGCTTGATTTCCTGAACCAGCCGGCAGGCTTCGGCATTGGCGAGACGGGGCTGTTGGTCTACGACGCCAGCCAGCCGCTGTGGCGTGCCTTGGCCGTGGGCCTGGGTAACACCTTGCGGGTGTCCGTGCCCGCCTTGGTGTTCGCCACCTTGTTGGGCACCTTGATTGCGCTGGCTCGCAGGTCGGTGCACCCTGGTTTGAGAACCGCAGGCAACGTCTACATCGACGTCGTGCGCAATGTGCCTTTGCTGGTGCAATTGCTGATGTGGTACTTCCTGCTGCTGGACTGGTTGCCGGACACGACCCTGACCTTGGGATGGGTGCCAGGTGTCACCCTCAGCAAGGGCGGCCTGAGCTTTCCCTGGTTGGCGGCAGGTCAAGGTGCCTGGTCGTGGAGCATCCCAGCGCAAGACGGGCTCAGCGTCACCGGCGGGGCCACGGTCACACCCGAGTACCTGGCGGTGTTCATGGCGCTGGTCACCTACACGGCTGCTTTCGTGGCCGAGGTGGTTCGGGCGGGGCTGGAGTCAGTGCCCCGATCATTGAGCGAGGCGGCTCAGACTCTGGGCGCTCGCCCCCACCAGGTGATGCTGCGCGTGGTGTTGCCGCAGGCACTGCGCACCATGGTCCCGGCCATGACCAACCAGTACCTCAACCTGATCAAGAACTCATCACTGGCCGTGGCTGTGGGCTACCCCGACCTCGTCTCGGTGGGCAACACCGCCGTGAACCAGACCGGCCGCGCGGTGGAATGCATCCTGGTGATGATGTCGATTTACCTGACGCTGTCGCTGCTGACCGCAGCCTTGATGAACTGGTTCAACGCGCGGCATGCGCTCAAGGGCCAGGCATGAAGAAGACCGGGTCCATCTCCATGGCGGTGTCGGCCTTCTTCTGGGTGGCACTGGTCTATGCCGCCTGGCGGCTGCTGGACTGGGGCGTGTTGAACGCGGTGTTCCGGCCCGATGAACCCGCCTGTCATGCGCTGGAGCGTTCAGGCGCCTGCTGGGGCGTCATCACCGAGAAAATCCGCCCACTGCTGTTTGGCCGCTATCCCCATGACGAGCAATGGCGGCCTTTGCTGGCCCTGCCCTTGATGCTGCTGAGTGCCGGGGCCCTGCTTTGGCGGCCCTGGGCTTTGTCACTGCGGGGCGTGATGTGGGGCGCTTGCCTTTTGTCACTGGCCGTGGGCGTGTTGATGCACGGTGGTGTGGCCGGCCTGGTGGTGGTGTCCTCCGATCAATGGGGCGGTTTGCCGCTGACCTTGATCCTGGCTGGCCTGACCATGGCGCTGTCTTTGCCGCTGGGCATGGCTTTGGCTTTGGGCCGCAGGGCTCGGTGGCCCTGGTTGAGTTGGGCGTGCGCCGGGTTCATTGAGGTCACGCGGGGCGTGCCTTTGGTGATGGTCTTGTTCATGGCCGCATTCATGCTGCCGGCCATCATCCCCGCCCGCTTCGAAGTCAGCCTGTTGTGGCGCGTGATGATCGCTTTGACCTTGTTCTCGGCCGCCTACCTGGCCGAGATTGTTCGAGGCGGCTTGCAAACCGTGGGGGCGGACCAATTTGATGCCGCCAAGGTGATGGGCCTGTCAGGCTGGCAGACCCAAAGGTTGGTGGTGCTGCCCCAAGCCTTGCGGGCGGTGCTGCCGGCCTTGGTCAGCCACGCCATTGGCCTGCTCAAGGACACCTCGCTGGTCATGGTGGTGAGCCTGCATGAGCTGACCGGGGCTTTGTCTTTGAGCCTGGGCGGAGACCCGCAGTGGCGTCCCTACTACCTGGAAGGCTACCTATTCGTGGCCGCCATCTACGCCGCCATGTGCCTGAGCCTGTCGCGGGCTGGCCGCCGGGTTGAGCAACGCTGGCTGGTCAGCCCTGGGCAGCCATGAGGTGCACCGCCACAAGAGCAGCGCCACCAAACCGATCGACAACAAGCCGACGCGGTCCATGCCCACCAACTGCCCACCCACCGCTTCACTCAACATGAAGCTGGACACCATGGCCGCCGATGCAATCGCCAAGTCTTGAACCATGCTTTGCAAGGCCATGAACCCAGCGCGCTCGCCGGGGCCGGGCACCTGGCTGGTGGCCGCCCCCAAGGCCACATTGCGCCCCGCGTTGCTGGCCATGAACAGGACAAAGGGCAGCCACACGGGCCACCACGCGGTACCGCCCAACAAGGGCAGCAGCCCTGCGATCAAGCCGACGGAGGCCAGTGCCATCGCGGGCAAAGACCCCCAACGGTCGCTCAATCGGCCCAGGCCCTGGAGCGTGATCAAGGCCGCGATGCCACCCGCCAGGTAGAGCAAGCCCAGCTGCTCACGAGGCACCCCCAAGTTCAGCACATAAAAGGCTGCGAAGCTGGGGATGACCAGGAAGGCCGAGAACTGGCTGAGTGCCTGCAGCCCGCAAGCCTGGCGAATGCGCGGCTGTTTCAGCAAAGCCAGCAAGGACACCTTGGGATGCTGTTGCAGCAGGTGATCGCCCATGGGTGGCAACAGCCAGGCCGTGGCCCACCACAGCATCACGGCGCACCCGGTCACGGCATAGAACGGCGTGGTCCATTGCCCCCAGCGCGCCAGCTCCAAGGCCAATGGCACGCCCGCGATGGCCGCGATTGAGAAACCGATCATCACCCGGCCAATGGCCTGCCCGCGCTTGGCCGGTGGTGTGATGTCGATGATGACGGCCATGCCCAGGGCCACCATGGGCCCGCCAAAGAAGCCCGTCAAGGCACGGGCCGCCAGCAAGGAGGGCAGGTCATGGCACCAGACTGCGGCCAGCGTGGCCAAGCCAAACAGGGCGATCGTCACCAGCAAGGCGGGCCTGCGCTGGTAACGGTCCAACCAACGCACGCACACCAGGCCCGAGAGCACCGAGGCCAGTGTGTAGGCCACGCTCAGCCAGCCCAACTGGTCTGACGGAAACCCCAGGGCGGCACTCAGGTCAGGCCCCAGGGGCATGACCATCATGAAGTCCAGGATGTAGGTGAACTGCAAAGCCGCGATCAGTGCGATCACCATGTCAGAACTTCCAGGATGCCGACACCCGGACGTCACGGCCCGCCTCGGCCAGGCTGGCCACCGTGCCCCAACGGGCGTTGTAGCCAAAGCTGGTCTGGTCGTGGTAGTACTGGTCGAACAGGTTCTTGATGGTCAACGTCAGGCTGAGCTTGTCGCCCATGGGCTGCCATTGGGTGTAGATGTCATGCACGTTGTAGCCCGGCTTGGCCTCGGTCCCGGCGGGCACGTTGGTGAGTTTCTCAACCAGGCGTCCGGTCCAGCCAAACTTCAGGTTCTGGCTGGGCCATTGGTAGTCCACTTGCGCCACCCAGTTGCGTCCACTGGTGGTGCCCAGCAGCAGCGAATCGCCATCGGCCAAGGGCTGGTCATTGAGCTTGGGTTGGCTTTCGGCCACGCCCAGGCTGGCCGACCACTGTGCACCCTTGTAGCCGGCGCTGGCACTGTAGCCCCGCGCGCTCACATTGCCCACGTTCTCGCGGAAATCCTCGCCAAAACTGATGAAGTGGTTGATGCGCTGCTTGAAGACCGCGCCATTGATCTGCCATGGGCCTTCCTGCCATGCCGCGCTGAACTCGCTGTTGCTGGCTTTTTCAGGGGACAGGTTGCTGGTGGTTTCCCACCTGGGCTTCAGGAAGGGTTCGATGACCCACACACCACGCAAGGCCCTGGCATGGCTGAGCCGCAAGGTCAGGCTGGACACGGGTTTGAAGGCCAGGCTGGCGCTGGGCGAAACGCCGCTGGCGTCTGACTGGCGGCCTTCAACATCCTTGTAGTGGTACTGGTCGTATCGACCGCCCAGGGCCAGCAACCATTGGTCCGCGAACGACAGGTCACCCTGGAGGTACGCACCCTTGACGCTGGCGGTTTCGTCTGGCGAGGGGGCGCCTGCGAGTTCGGAGTAGCCATTGTCGTGGCGGTAATCAAAGCCATAGGTCACCTTGTGATCGCCCAAGTGCGACACGTTGCTGATGTTCAGCCCATGGCTGCGGGTGCCGACGTCTTCCTGCGTGGTCCCCCCCATGGCCATGGACAAGGCGTTGTCATTGACGAAGCTCACCACATGCAGGTCCACCAGTTCGTTGCCTGGCTTGTAGTGGTAGTTCAGCGTGGTCGATTCACGCTCGGCCCGCTGGCGCTGGGTGGCATTGAAAACCGCAGGCAGCAGGTTGGCGCGGAAGCTGCGCAGCCCTTCATCCTCATGCCGCTCATGGGCCAGCTCAAGGCGGTGGCCTTGCGATGGCGTGAAGCCCAGCTTGATGAAGCCGGCCTTGGCCTCGGTGGCGCTGTTCTGAACCCGGTTGCCGTGGCCATCCACATAGTCGCCAGCATTCAGGGAGGTCAGGCTGGCCAGCAGGTCGATCTGCTCGCTCAGGCGGCCGTACGCTGTGCCGCTGGTCTTGTTGCCGTCGGCATTGCTTTGGTAGCTTTGTTTGAGCAAGGCCCCGAAGTTTTCGCCGGGCCGCAGCAAGTCGTTGGCGCTTTTGGTGGTGAAGCGCAAAGCACCGGCCAAAGCCCCTGGACCTGCGGTGGCGGCGCCCGTGCCAGCCTCGATCTCCACACGCTTGAGCAGCTCGGGCTCGATCATGATCTGGCCGTTGTGGTGGAAGGCTGCTTCAGGTTGCGAAGCGCCGTCGATGGTGACGTTCAGCATGCGTTCGCTGATGCCCCGCACGTACACCTTTTGCACGGTGGCCAAAGCGCCGCCGCTGATGTTGACTTCGGGCGTTTGTTTGAACAGGTCTTGCAAGCTCAGGGCTTGCTCCACGTCCATGCGGCTGGCGCGAACCACGGTGTTGGTGTCTTTGCCGCGCTGCGCGGTGACCACGACAGGATCAAGCGTGGTGTTGTTGGCTTCATCCGCCCTGGCGGCGTGGAAGGCGGACAACAAAGCGATGGTCAATGGCAACAGTTTGTACGCCGGCGTGGCGGGCTGGGTGGTCTTCATGGCAAAGGGTTGGTCTCTCTGAGTTGGCCGTTGGTCCGGCCTGGTTTATCAATAAGCCTTCCATCATATGTGTATTGCGAATCATTCGCAATACGATTAGCATGAGTGCAAATTGAACGAGGCACTCAGAGGTCTCGCTCTGCCCTAAACCAGTTCGGAGGCCTCCATGAATGACCGACTTCGCGACCCCTCATTGCTCGCGCCGCAAGCCAGCGATTTGCTCAGGCTGTATCGGCCTGGCGCCAATCTGTTCGCATCCCCGCATCGCAGCGTGCTGACGCAGGGCCGCCACGCGGTCCTCACCACCGCGGCCAATGGCACCTTGTGTGCCCAGGCCAATGCATTGCTTGGGCAAGTAAAGGCAGAAGGCCATGTTCGCCCCTTGTTGATTGGGGCCGTGCCTTTCCAACCGGGCGCCCCCGTCCAGCTGTCCGTGCCTGAAGGCGTGGTCTGGGGTTGGGGTGTGGAAGGGCTTGGCGCGGCGTCGCTGGGCCCACCTCTGCCCAGGTTGGTGGGCAAGGTGGCCTTCGCGCCAACGCCCGAGGACTACCGGGCGCACGTGGCGCAAGCCCTGGCACAGATGCAAGCAGGCCGCCTGGACAAGGTCGTGCTGTCGCGCTCGCTCACGATCGAGGCCCGCATCGACATCGCCAGGCTGATGCGCCGCCTGGCGGCTGGCAACACGCGGGGCTATACCTTCGCGATCGATTTGCCGGGCAGCGACGATGAACACCGCGCTCTGGTCGGTGCCAGCCCGGAGTTGCTGGTGGCCCGGCATGGGCAAAGCGTCACCTCTCACCCGCTGGCCGGGTCGATCCCGCGCAGCCCTGATGCGGCCGAAGACCAGCGCCGAGCGCAAGGCTTGCTGCGCTCGGCCAAGGATCACCGCGAGCATGCGATGGTGGTCGATGAAGTGGCGCGCGCCTTGCGCCCCTTGTGCAGCAAGTTGCGGGTGCCCGATCAGCCCGCCCTGGTCTCCACCTCCACCATGTGGCACCTGGGCACCGAGATCAGCGGCACGGTCATCGATCCCTCGGTCACCTCCTTGCAACTGGCCCTGGCCTTGCACCCAACGCCGGCGGTGTGCGGACAGCCCACTCACGCAGCCCGAGACTTCATCAACGAAGTCGAAGGCTTCGACCGCGGCTTGTTCGCCGGCCTGGTCGGGTGGTGCGATGGCGATGGCGACGGTGAATGGGCCGTCACCATCCGCTGCGCCGAGGTGGGCCCCAGGTCGGCCACGTTGTACGCGGGTGCGGGCATCGTGGCTGGTTCAGAGCCGGCGCTTGAGCTGGCCGAGACCACAGCCAAGCTGCGCACCATGTTGCGCGCGATGGAACTGGAATCCTTGCTGGGGGATGCCGCATGAGCGACTTCCTGTTGCCTGACTTCACCCCCTGGCCCGACGACTTTGCGCAACGCTATCGAGCCGCTGGCCATTGGCGCGGCGAGACACTGGGCACCATGCTTGAGGCCCGAGCCAAGGCACACCCGCACAGCCTGGCACTGGTGTGTGGCGCCCGCCGCTGGACCTACCAGGACCTGGACCTGAAAGCCCGCCAACTGGCCGCCGGTTTCAGCCGATTGGGCATCCGCCCGCGTGACTGCGTGGTGGTGCAGTTGCCCAATGTGGCCGAGTTCTTCACGGTGTGTTTTGCCCTGTTCCGCATCGGTGCCTTGCCGGTGTTCGCGCTGCCGGCGCATCGCCGCGCAGAGATCAGTGCCTTTTGCCAGATGACCGATGCGGTGGCCTATGTGATCACCGACGTGGACGCGGGCTATGACTACCGGGGCCTGGCCCGCGAAGTCATCGGCGAGGCGCCCATGCTGAAGCACGTGCTGGTGGCTGGACAGCCCGATGAGTTCGTGGCCATCGATGGCTTGCACGACACCCCACAAGACACCGCAGGACCGAAGGCCAGCGATGTGGCCTTTCTGCAGCTGTCCGGCGGCAGCACGGGCTTGCCCAAACTGATCCCACGCACCCACGACGATTACCTGTACAGCGTGCGGGCCAGCGCGGACATCTGCGGCCTCACGCCTGACAGCGTCTACCTGTGCGCCCTGCCCGTGGCGCACAACTTCCCGCTCAGCTCACCCGGCACACTGGGCGTGTTCCATGCTGGCGGCTGCGTTGTGTTGGCGCGCCGCGCCAGCCCTGACACGGCCTTTCCCTTGATCGAGTCCGAGCGGATCACCATCACGGCCTTGGTGCCACCCCTGGCCATGGTCTGGTTGGACTCGGCCCGCGCCAGCCCTCACGACCTGTCCAGCCTGAAGCTCTTGCAGGTGGGGGGCGCCAAGTTTGGCGCTGAAGCAGCACGCCGGGTCAAGCCGGAGTTGGGCTGTGCCTTGCAACAGGTGTTTGGCATGGCCGAAGGCCTGGTGAACTACACGCGAGCCGACGACCCGGAAGAGCTGGTGGTGAGCACGCAAGGCCGCGCCATCTCGCCCGACGATGAAGTGCGCGTGGTGGACGACGAGGACCGGGATGTGTTGCCCGGCCAGGTCGGCCACCTGCTGACGCGCGGGCCGTACACCATCCGGGGGTACTACCGGGCCCCTGAACACAATGCGCGCGCCTTCAGCTCGGACGGTTTCTACCGCACCGGCGACCTGGTGCGACGCTTGCCCTCCGAGCACCTGATCGTCGAAGGTCGCGCCAAGGACCAGATCAACCGGGGGGGTGACAAGGTGGCCGCCGAAGAGGTCGAGAACCACCTGCTGGCCCATCCCTCGGTGCACGACGCGGCCCTGGTGGCCATGCCCGATGCCTACCTGGGCGAGAAGACCTGCGCCTTCATCGTCGCGCGGGGTGACGCACCCCGCGCCATTGAACTCGTTCGCTTCCTGCGCGAGCGCGGCATCGCCCAATACAAGATCCCGGACCGCATCGTGTTCGTGGACCAGTTCCCCAAAACCGGCGTCGGCAAGGTCAACAAGCGCCTGCTGCGAGAACGAACCGCCCCTGCCATCCAAGTCACGACCCCATGACCATTCCCAAGATCGCCACCTATCCCATGCCCGAGCCAGCGGCCCTGCCCTCCAACCGGGTCGACTGGCGGGTTGACCCCCGACGCGCCGTGCTGCTGGTTCACGACATGCAGTCCTACTTCATGGATTTCTTTGACGCATCGGCCGCCCCCGTTCCCACCTTGATTGAGCACATTGCCCGCCTTCGACAGGCCTGCGATGTGGCCCAGGTGCCGGTGGTCTACACCGCGCAGCCCGGCGAGCAATCCCCTGCGCAACGTGGCCTGTTGCAAGACTGGTGGGGCCCAGGCATCACCGCCCGGCCCGAGCGAGCGCCCGTGGTCGATCCTTTGACGCCGCGCGAGCAAGACGTGGTGCTGACCAAATGGCGCTACAGCGCCTTTGTGCGCAGCGACCTGCGCGAACGCATGCAGACCCAAGGGCGCGACCAGTTGATCGTGTGCGGCGTGTATGCCCACATTGGCTGCATGCTGACCACCGCCGACGCCTTCATGAACGACATCCAACCCTTCTTCGTGGGCGATGCGGTGGCTGACTTTTCGGCCGAGCAACATGCGATGGCGCTGAACTACGTGAGCCAGCGCTGCGGCATGGTGCTGAGCACTCACCAGATCATCCAGGCGCTGACGCCACCCCAAGGTGTCCTGCCCCCAAGCCTGGACGCCTTGCGCGAAGAGGTCGCCACCTTGCTGCAGATGCCCGCCTCCGATCTGCGCCCTGATGACAACCTCCTGGACCTGGGGCTGGACTCCATCCGGCTGATGACCCTGGTGGAGCGCTGGCGTGCGGCTGATCCCCGCATCACCTTCGTCGTCCTGGCCGAACAAGCCACCTTGCAAGCCTGGTGGCGGCTGCTGTCATCCCAGCACGAAGGGATCTGACATGGAGACCGCAGCACTGCCACTCACCGCCGCGCAGCATGGCATCTGGATGGGCCAGCACCTGGACCCCGCCAGCCCCGCCTACCTGACCGCCGAGGCGGTGGAGATCACCGGATCCTTGGACACCGTGGTCCTGGAAGCCGCCTTGCGCGAAGTACTCACCGACTGCGACTCGCTGCACATGCGCTTTGCCCATGATGGGCAAGCCATCTGGCAAAGGTTGGACCGCCAAGCCGATTGGCCATTGAACCGCTTGGATCTATCGAATGAAACCGATCCCTGGGCTTCGGCACAAAGCTGGATGCGGGCACAGCTCACCGAAGCCGTGAGCCTGGCGCATGGGCCCTTGTTCGCCACCACCTTGGTGCAAATCTCGCCAGACCGGCACCTGTGGTTTCTGCGCGTTCACCATGTGGCCCTGGATGGCTTTGGCTATGCCTTGCTGGCCCAAAGCGTGGCCGCCAATTACAGCGCCAGAATGCAAGGCCTAATCCTGCCCAAGCCTGCTTGGGCCCTGAGCCGAGTCGTGGAAGAAGACCACCTCTACCAGGCCTCGCCCAATGCCCAGCGCGACCTGGCGTTCTGGCAAGCACGCCTGGCAGACGCGCCCTCGCCCATCACGCTGGCGCCACCGGCCGCCATTGCCCACAGCGTGCGCCGCTGCGCTGGCGGCTTGAGCTCCAACGCTTTCGAGAAATGCCGACAAGTGTCAGACGCGGCCAAGCTGGACTGGGCCGCCTGGATGCTGGCTTCAGTGGCAGCCTGGCTGTACCAGCGCACGGGCCAAACCGACATCACGCTGGGCCTGCCGGTGATGAACCGCCTGGGCTCGGTGGCGCTGTCCGTGCCCTGCATGGCCATGAACATCGTGCCCTTGCGCCTGACCGTGGAACCTGCGCGCAGCATCTACGCCCTGGCCCAGCAAGCCGCCGCGGCCTTGCGCGCGCTGCGCCCGCACCAACGCTACCGCTACGAGCAACTGCGCCATGACCTGGGCCGCGTGGGCGGACAAAAGCGCCTGTTCGGCCCCGTCGTCAACCTCATGCCCTTCGACCGCCCCCTGCAGTTCGGCGGCCTGATGGCCCTGTCCCACCCCTTGTCGGCCGGCCCGGTCGAAGACCTGTCCATCACTGCCGTGCCCAGCACCCGTGGCTTGCGGCTGGACCTGGAGGCCAACCCCAACGCCTACGACGCCAGCGCGCTGGCGCAGCACCGAGACACCTTGCTCGCCACCATCGTTCAACTCACGGACCACCCCGACAGCCCCTTGCGCGATGTGCTGGGCCCGCCCCATGGCAGCCAGCCCATTGCAGTCACAGGCTTCCTGTCCGGTGGCCCACTGCCCAAGCCTGCCGTGCCGGTGTTGGAGGCCTGGGCCCACTGGGCGCAAGCATCCCCCCAACACCCGGCCCTGGAGCAAGATGGTGTGGTGTTGAGCCATGGGGAGTTGTTGGCACAAGTGCAAGCCATGGCCGGCCGGCTGGTCGCACACGGCGTGCGGCCCGGCCACCGCGTGGCCTTGTTGCTGCCCCGCGAACCCCGCACTGTGATCGCCTTGCTCTCGGTGCTGTGGGCCGGTGCCTGCTACGTTCCGCTGGACCCGGACGGCCCCGCCACCCGCAGGGCCATGGTGCTCACCGACTCACAAGCCACGCTGCTGCTGACCTTGGGGGCGCTTGCCGCAACGGTGGTCGAACTCAACCCTGAGCTGCCCATTCTTTTCCTGGACGACAAAGCTGATCGGCAACCGCCACCATTGACACAAGCCGCTCGCATGGGGCCAGACGCATTGGCCTACATCATCTACACCTCCGGCTCGACCGGCCAACCCAATGGCGTGATGGTGGGGCGCGCTGCGCTGGCGCACTTTGTGGCGGGGGCCACCGCACGCTACCAGTTCTCGTCGGCGGACCGCATGCTGCAGTTCTCTCCACTGCACTTCGACGCCAGTGTTGAAGAAATTTTCCTGCCGCTGACCAATGGCGCCACCCTGGTGCTGCGCACCGACGCCATGCTCGACTCCATGGCTGGGCTCATGGCCGCGTGCGAGGCCCAAGCCATCAGCGTGATGGACCTGCCCACCGCCTTCTGGCACGAGATGGCCTACAGCGTGGCCCATGGCGATGCGGTCCTGGCGCCCACTGTGCGCCTGGTCATCATCGGCGGTGAGGCCGCGCTGGCGGAGCGGGTCAGCCGCTGGCGGCGAACGGTGCCAGACCACGTCGTTTTGCTCAACACCTATGGCCCCACCGAGACCACAGTGATTTGCACCACAGCCACGCTGTCGGACCCCGACGCCTTGAACCATGACGGTGATGCTGTGCCCATCGGCACGCCTCTGCCCGGTGTGGACATCGCGGTGATCGGCGATGAGTTGTGTGTCATCGGCGGCGCGCTGGCCCATGGCTACCAGGGGCGTGAGGAACTGACGGCCCAGCGCTTCGTCAAGCTCACCATGCTGCCAGGTCAGCCGCGTGCCTACCGCACTGGCGACCGCGTGCAATTGGGCCAGGACGGCCAGCTGCGCTACCTGGGCAGGCTGGACGATGAGTTCAAGCTCAGCGGACACCGCATCGACCCGGCCGAGGTTGAAACCGCGCTGCTGAGCCTGGCCGGCATCCGCGAAGCCGCCGTGGTCGGCCAGGTGCTGCCTCAAGGGGGCAAACGGCTGGTGGCATTCCTGGTGTCTGACCAAGGCATCGAACCGGCCACCTTGCGGGCTGCGCTGGCCGAACGCCTGCCCGCGCCCGCCGTGCCGTCCTTGTATGTGTTCATGCCGCGCCTGCCGCGCAATGCCAACAACAAGATCGACCGGCATGCCTTGCGGGATCACGCCGCCAGCGATTCAGCCCCTGCGGCCGTGGTGGCCACGCCCTTTGAACAGGCCATCATCTCCGTCTGGCGAGATGTGCTGGGCGGCCTCCACATCACCCCGGATGACGACTTCTTCATGCTGGGTGGCAAGTCCTTGCAAGCCATCCAGGTGGCCACGCGATTGGGCGTGGCCTTGCAACGTGCCGTGCCCGTCTCGCTGCTGTTCCGGCACCCCACCGTGGCGGCACTGGCGCAAGCGCTGGCCGCTCCAGTGGGCCACCAGCCGCCACCCGCCGCCGTGGGACACGAACTGGCGCCCTTGCTCACCATCCAGGGCGGTGAAGGCCCGGCCTTGTTCTGCGTGCACCCTGCCGAAGGCCTGTCCTGGTGCTACTTTGGCCTGTCTCGGCAACTGCCCGACATGCCCATCATGGGTCTCCAGGCGCGTGGCATCACCGGCGAAACCCCGGCGTCGTTCAGCGCCATGGTCAGCGACTACCTGGGCTTGATCCGCTCAGCACAGCCGCACGGCCCTTATCACCTGCTTGGCTGGTCGTCTGGCGGTGGCATTGCCCACGCCCTGGCGGTGGAACTGCGCCGACTGGGCGAGGCCGTGCCCTTGCTGGCCATGATGGACTCTTACCCCTGCGACATCTGGGCAGGCAAGCCCGAACCTCAGGAGCGCGACGCCCTGGAGGCCGTGCTGGACGTGATCGGCGCATCACCCAACGGGCCGGACGGCCAGCCCCTGTCCATCGAAGCCATTCGCGACAAGCTGCGCCAACCCGGCAGCTCGCTGGCCGGGTTCGACCAAGCCCGCTTGCAGCGGCTCACCGAGATGGCCCTGCACTCCATGAAGCTGTACCGCGATGCCGATCACCAAGTCTTTGACGGCGACTTGCTGTTTTTCCACGCTTCCCGCCGGCCACCCCACGCGCCTGATTGGCGGGGTTGGACGCCTTACGTGTCCGGCGCCATGCAGCGCGTGGACATCGACAGCACGCACTCCGGCATGAGCCAGCCGGCACCGCTGTCCCACGTGGGCCGCGTTCTCGCAGAGCACATCACCGCGCTCGCCTCTCACAGGAGAACCCCATGAGCAATGCCCCAAGCCGCACACCACCCAGGTTGCTGCGTGTGCACCGCATCCACGACATCACGCCGCAGTTGCGCCGCATCACGCTGGGTGGCGACGCCCTGGCCGGCTTCCCGGTGGGCAGTGAAGGCGCGCACATCAAACTGCTCCTGGCCCGCGAAGGCCAAACCGAGCCCATCCTGCCCACGCTGGGTCCGGACGGTCCCATCTGGCCGCCAGCGGATGCGCGCCCCATTGCCCGCACTTATTCAGTCAGCCGGTACGACGCCGCCAACGGAGAACTCGACGTGGACTTCGTGCTCCATGGCGACAACGGCCCTGCCTCGCGCTGGGCTGGGCATGCCCAAGTGGGCCATGCCGTGGGCGTGGCTGGCCCCGGCGGACCGGATCGCTTCAAGCCCGGCGCCGACTGGTACCTGCTGGTCGGCGACCCCAGCGCTTATGCGCTGTTGCTGGCCGTCCTCAACGCCTTGCCTGCCGATGCCAAGGGCTACTGCTTCATGGAAGTGCCTGACCACAGCGAGACGCCGCCACTGGATCATCCCAGCGGCATTGAACTGATCATCCTGTCGCGCGAAGGCCGGCACGCCGCAGACAGCACTTTGCTGGTGGACGCCGTGCGCGCCATGCGCTGGCCGCTGGGCCGGCCTTCCGTGACGATCGCTGGCGAGAACAGCCAGGTGGTGGCCATCCGCGATCACCTGCTGCAGGCGCGCGGCATCGCCAAACAGGACATGTACGCCGTGCCTTACTGGAAGGACCACTTCACCGAAGAGGCCTACCACGCGGAGCGCCACCGCATCATGGACGAGATGGAACAGTGAACATGGAGTTTCAAGGGAAAGTCGCCGTGGTCACGGGCGCAGCACAAGGCATTGGCCTGGCGGTGGCCCAGGCTTTGGTCCGAGGTGGCGCCAAAGTGGCCGCACTGGATCGCCAGCCGGAAGGCCTCAAGCAAGCCGAAGCCGCCCTGTCCCTCACCCTGGACGTGTGCGATGGGCCCGGCATCCTGGCCGCCGTGGCCCAGGTCGAGCGCGAGTTGGGGCCCATCGACATCCTGGTCAATGTGGCGGGTGTGTTGACCTTGAACAGCGTGTTGAACACCTGCGATGAAGACTGGGAGGCGACCTTCGCGGTCAACACCATGGGGGTGTTTCGCATGTCACGGGCTGTGGCCCAGGGCATGGTGGCGCGGCGCCAAGGCATCATCGTGACGGTGGGCTCCAATGCCGCGCAGACGCCGCGCACGCACATGGCAGCCTACGCGGCCTCCAAAGCGGCATCGGCGCAATTCACGCGGTGTCTGGCATTGGAGTTGGCTCCCCTTGGGGTGCGCTGCAACATCGTGTCGCCCGGCTCAACCGACACCGCCATGCAGCGTCAGCTTTGGTCGGGCCCTGAGAGCGCCCAGGCCGTGATCCGGGGATCGCTGGACAACTTCAGGCTGGGCATCCCGCTGGGTCGATTGGCCCAGGCGGAAGACATTGCACAAGCAGTGTGCTTTCTGGCGTCGGACCGCGCACGTCACATCACGATGCATGACCTGCGGGTTGACGGCGGCGCCACGCTGGACGCCTGAGGGCAAACTCAGTCAGCGCCGCTGATGTCGTTCTCAAGGTCGGGCGCGCTGTCGACTTCCTGGTCATAAGCATTGGTGTCGCCATTGATGTGGGGGATCAGTGGCTTGTCCAGCGGGCGGCAGATGCGGCTTTGCAGGTGGTTCAGACGCTCCGATCGCTCCATCGCTTCGATCACCGCTTGGGGATCCATCATGAGGGCGAAGGGGTTGGCGTAAAGACCTGTGTTTTGCATACTGACTCCGGTGTGAAGAAGTGCCGTTTCGATGGGCTGACTTTAGGCTTCACGGTCCGGGGGCGGTAGTCGCCGAAAATCCAAACCGTCTGTCAGAAATTGTCTGACAAGGGTTTGAACTCCGGGTCAGTTCAAGGCTGCGGTAAGCGGCGGTATTGCGAACAATTGCTCGAAATTGCGCGTGGTAATGCGGCCTAAGTCTTCGGGTTCAACCCCCTTAAGTTCGGCCAGGAAACGGCCGACCAGGGCCACATAGGCGGGGGAGTTGGTTTTGCCCCGGTGCGGCATGGGCGCCAGGTAGGGGCTGTCGGTTTCGATCAGGCAGCGGTCCAGCGGCACGAACTTGGCCACCTCGCGCAGGTCGGCCGCGTTCTTGAAGGTCAAGATGCCCGAGAACGAAATGTAGAAACCCAGGTCCAGCGCAGCCCGCGCGACCGCCATGCTTTCGGTGAAGCAATGGAACACGCCCCGGGATCGGTGCTGGCCGGATTCGGTCAGGATGGCGATGGTGTCGTCACTGGCCTGTCGGGTGTGGATCACCAGGGGCAGATCGGTGTCCAGGCCGGCCTGGATGTGGACGCGAAAGCGTTCTCGCTGCCAGTGCATGTCAGCCACTGAACGCTCACCCAGGCGGTAGTAGTCCAGCCCGGTCTCGCCAATGCCCACCACGCGAGGCAGGGCTGCGCGCTCCACCAGATCGGCCAAGGTCGGTTCCTGCACGTCTTCGTTGTCGGGGTGGACACCCACGGTCGCCCAGAAATTGTCAAAGCGCGTGGCCAGGGCGTGCACTTGCGGAAACTCTTCCAGCGTGGTGCTGATGCACAGGGCGCGCTCGACTTTGGCTTGCGCCATCTCGGCGCGCACCTGGTCGAGCTTGTCAGCGTAGTCGGGGAAATTGAGGTGGCAGTGCGAATCGACGAACATGGATGAGGACTGAAAGCGAGGGTTGCGTGAAGCAAACCCCGATCTTGCCTCAAAGTGTCTGGGTCGGCTTGTTCGACGACAGGGACGTGCCCAGGGTCTGCTCGATTTTGATGCGCAGCAGGCGGGTCTTCTCGTCAGACGGGAAGCGCACGCCCACGCCCTGGGTTCGGCCACCCGACGCATTGGCCGGCGTGATCCAGGAGATCTTGCCCGCCACGGGGTAGCGCTGGGCTTCGTCAGGCAGGGACAGCAGCAAGTAGATGTCGTCGCCCAGCTTGTAATCGCGAGTGGTGGGCACGAACAAACCGCCGTCGGAAAAAGCTGGGATGTAAGCGGCGTACAGCGCGCCTTTCTCACGGAACACCAACTGAATGACGCTGGGACGGGCCACTCCAGCGCTCGGCACCGCACCCGCCACACCACCCGTGGGGGTTGTGCTGGTCTTGCCTGGCCCGGAATTGGCAAAGGCTGACGGCAGGGCTGTGGTGTGGAATTCGCTCATCTTGGTGAAAGTGTAACGTCGCCCGCCCGCGGCAAACGTGAATTTAAGCGCGGGAGAAGCCCCTTTACTTGTTGAAACGCAAGGCCTGACGAGCTTGTTGCAATAACGATTCCACCCTCAAATTCAGGCTCCAGGGGTGTTCTGCGGTGCGACTGGCCTTGCGCAACTCGCCAGACCAGGCGGTGAGCCGGGCCAGATCACCATGGCGGTGCAGGCTGGCTTGCGGAAAGTACCTCGGCGCGGCGCCCGTGGCCATGCAGGCCAGGTCATGACACAGTTTTTGAAGCGTTTCGACCACCAAAGGCAAGGGCCAGCCCGCCATGGCACCACTTTGCCCCTGTGCCACATCGCGCGGAATCTGCGGCCAGCGCACGGCATCCAGGCCGACGGCGTGGCGGTCTCGGGCGGTCAGCGGTTGCCCTCCAGCCGCTTGCAGCAAGATGCTGGCATCGGCTTCACTCAGCCCATTGATCTGCTCTCGCAACCAGGCAATGGACGCGGCCTGCTCCGGCAAAGGCAGGCGCCAGGCCTGACAGCGACTGCGCACCGTGGGCAGCAGTTCATCCAGCGAACCGGCGCTGACCACGAAGCGCACCATGCCGGGCGGCTCTTCCAGGGTTTTGAGCAAGGTGTTGCTGGACACCATGTTCATGCGCTCGGCCGGGTGCACCACCACAACCTTGGCGCGGCCGCGCGAGGCGGTCTGCTGCGAAAACTGCACCACCGCCCGAACGGCCTCAACCTTGATGTCCTGGCTGAGTTTTTTGGTCTTGCCTGATTTCTCGGACGAGCCGTCGTCGTCGTCGCCCGAGCCGGTCCAGCCCAAAGCGGCCTGCATGGCCTCCGGCACGACCACCACCAGATCCGGGTGCGAGCGGGCCGAGATCAAGTGGCAACTGCCGCAGGCTCCGCACGCCGGCTTGAACGGGCTGCCGGGCGGCTGAGCCTCGCACAGCCAGGATTGGGCCAGGGCCATGGAAAACTCGAACTGCCCCACCCCTTGAGGACCATGAACGAGTGTGGCATGGCCATTGGCCTGCGCCAGGGCCATGGCGAGGGGCTCATGCAGCCAGGGCAGCAAATCGCTCACAGCCAGCCTTTGGATTGAAGCGCAGCATCGACCTGGCGCGCCACGTCAGCCGGGCTGGCGCTGGCATCGATCAGGGCGAAGCGCTGGGCATCGGCCTGCATGCGCGACTGATAGCCTGCCCGCACCCGTTCAAAGAACGCGGTGTCCTGGGCTTCGAAGCGATCTGGTTGACGGGCGGCTGACAGACGAGCGGCCGCGACTTCGGGCGGCAGGTCGAACAGAAAGGTCAGGTCGGGCTGGCGCTGGCCTTGCACCCATTTTTCCAGGGTGCTCAGCACCGACAGGTCAAAGCCCCGCCCCGCGCCTTGGTAGGCAAAGGTGGCATCGGTGAAGCGGTCAGACAGAACCCAGGCGCCTCTGGCCAGCGTGGGCTCGATGACCTGGACCAGGTGATCGCGGCGCGCGGCGAACACCAGCAATGATTCGGTCAGCGCGTCCATGGGATCGTGCAAAACGCTTTGGCGCAGCTTTTCCGCCAGAGGCGTGCCACCCGGCTCGCGCGTGCGCACCACATCGTGCCCGGCCTGGCGCAACTGGCCTTCCAAGGCATCAAGATGGCTGGTTTTACCAGCGCCATCAATGCCTTCAAACGAGATGAACCGGCTCATGGGCGCTTTCTCTGGTACTGGTTGACCGCGCGATTATGCTCAGCCAGGGTGCTGCTGAACACGCTGCTGCCATCGCCGCGCGAGACAAAGTACAGGGCATTGGTCTCGGCCGGGTGCACTGCCGCCAACAGCGCTGCCTTGCCCGGCATGGCGATGGGTGACGGTGGCAAGCCGGTTCGCATGTAGGTGTTGTACGGCGTGTCGGTCTGCAAATGACTGCGCTTGAGGTTGCCGTCGAACTGGTCACCCATGCCGTAGATCACCGTGGGGTCCGTCTGCAAAGGCATGCGCACGCGCAGGCGGTTGCAAAAAACGCCGGCAATCATGGGGCGGTCGGCTGACAGGCCGGTCTCCTTTTCCACGATGGAGGCCAGGATCAGCATCTCCTGCGGCGAGTTCAGGGGGCAATTGTTGCTGGCCCCGCGCAAGGTCCAGGCATCGCTCAAATGCTTTTGCATGGCCCGGTGCGCGCGCTTGAGCACGGCCAGATCGGTGCTGCCCTTGGCATACGAATAGGTGTCCGGGAAGAACTGCCCTTCTGGCGACAAAGCTGGGTTGCCCAGCTGTGCCATGAGCTGCTCGTCAGTTAGCTTGGCCGTGGTGGGCTGCAGGCCTTCGGCTTGCGCCAGTTCGGCCCGAAACCGTTTGAAAGTCCAGCCATCAATGAGCTTGACCACGGCCAGACGCTCATCGCCCATCACCATCATGCGCAACAAGGAATGGGGGGTGGCGCCTGGCTCCAGCATGTAGCTGCCCGCCCGAATCTGCCGAGCCTTGCCAGACCAGCGAAACCACTGGTAGAGCATGACAGGCGAGGCATCGACACCGGCCTCGACCCAGCCGCGGGCAATCTCACGGGGGGTGGTGCCTGACTCGATGGCCAGCTCGATGTCGTCACCATGCATGCGCAAGGGCTGGTGCACCCACCAGAACACGGCGCCCGCGAAAGCCAATGCAGCCAACAGCAGCAAGCCGAGCAAAATACCCATGGCGCCGCCTCGTTGTTGCCGTGCTTTTGGGTGGTTTGAGAACAGCTTAGTCGGGATCATCCGTGGACCAATGATGGAATTAACGACCGTGATGATAATGACCCCCATGCAAGACATTCAATTTCCAGACGTCAAGGCGCTCAATGGCGCCGTTGCCCTGTCCCATTTGGGCATCATTTCGGCCGAAGGCGCCGATGCCGCGAGCTTCCTTCACGGGCAGCTGAGCCAGGACGTGACCGGCCAATTGACCAGCCAAGCACGCTTGGCTGCATTTTGCTCGGCCAAAGGCCGGATGTTGGCCAGTTTTGTGGTCGTCAAGCCGCAGACCGACACCTTCTGGCTGGTCACGGACGCCCAAGTGCTGCCAGCGGCGCTCAAGCGCTTGTCCATGTTCGTGATGCGGGCCAAGGCTCGCTTGAGTGATGCCGCCGTGGCCCTGTCTGCCGTGGGGCTGATGGGATCGACCGCCAGAGAATGGTTGGGCGATGCCGCGCTGGCCGAGCCCTGGCAAGCCAACCCCCATGCGCCCAGCGGTGGCCAGGTGGTGCGCTTGCCCGATGTGCTGGAGGTGCCTCGCTGGCTCTGGATCGGCCCCGTGGACGCGGCCCAAGCCCTGCTCCAGGCCCTGCCCGCCCTGCCCTTGACCACCTGGCAGTGGCTGGACGTGATGAGCGGTGTGGTGCGGATCGAGCCTGCCACCGTGGAGCAGTTCGTGCCACAGATGGTCAACTATGAATTGGTCGGGGGAGTGCATTTCCAGAAGGGCTGTTACCCCGGCCAGGAGGTGGTGGCGCGCAGCCAATACCGAGGCACTCTCAAACGGCGCACCTTCTTGCTGCATGGCACCGAACCCATCCAGGCCGGGCAAGAAGTCTTCTCGGCAGCAGACCCAGGTCAGCCCGCCGGCATGGTGGCCAATGCCGCGGCCATCCCCACCCCCGATGGTCAACCTGGCACCGCTTTCAGCGCCTTGGTCGAGTTGAAATGGCAAGCCTTGGACACCGGATGGCACCTTGGTTCTGCAGAAGGCCCTGCCCTGGCCCTCGGGGCCATGCCCTACGAAGTCCCCCTGGGCACCTCGAACGACTGAATTGACAATTTCTTAACGGCAATCAGCCTCGGTTTGGGCGCATGCCTGCAGCGCGTCCTGTCAGGGGTGCGAGCCACGGGTTAACCTCCATCACACTTGACCGCCTTAGGAACTCATGGCCACGGCAGATGCAGCCCCGGCAAAGGCTTTGTTCATCTACTACAAGGTGGACCCGGCCCATGCCCCGGCGTTTGAAAACGCGGTTCGGCAAATGCAGACCGCTTTGCGGCAATCCCATGAAGACCTGACGGCCAGGCTGTGGATTCGCGCCGATGCGAAAGCAGCAGCGCAGACCTGGATGGAAACCTATGAACACCCCGAAGGCCTCAGCGTCTTGCTGGCCACCTTGATCGAGCTGGCCGCACAGGATTTGCCCGTTGGACAAATGGGTGAGCGCCACGTCGAGATGTTCAGCAACATTGACTGAGAAGGACACAGCCTGATGTGCTTGGTGGCCATGGCGCTGGATCAAAGCAGCCGTTTTCCCTTTGTGATGGCGGGCAACCGCGAAGAGTTCTTTGACCGCCCGGCCGCTCGCTTGGGCTGGTGGGAGCCGGGCCAAGGCGCGCCGTCGATCCTGGGTGGACGCGATCTGCAGGCGGGAGGGACCTGGCTGGGCCTGACGGCACACGGCCGGCTGGGGGTGGTCACCAATGTCCGAGACGCCTCGCAAGTGCTGGACCCAACCGCCCCCTCTCGCGGCGAGATTTTGCCCTTGTGGCTGCAGGGAGACATCCCCATGAACCGGCTGTGGCCACGCTTGGCCATGACGGGCTACAACGGCTTCAACCTGTTGACCGTGGACTTCGCCGAGGGCGAGGCTTACTGGGTGAACAACACCAAGCTGTACCCGCAGCGCCTGGAGCGTGGTTTGTATGGCTTGTCCAATGCCGGGTTGAACACACCCTGGCCCAAGGTGCAGGCTTTGAAGTCCCGCATGAAGGCCGCCTTGAACAGCACCACCGATGTGGATGGTCTGGTGGTGAGGCTGTTCGAGGCCCTGACCGACCCGACCATCGCTCCCGATGACCAACTGCCCGACACCGGCTTGTCGCTGGAACGGGAGCGCTTGCTGTCCGCCGCCTTGGTGCGCTCGCCCGATGGGAAGTACGGCACGCGCTGTTCCACGCTGGTCATCACCGAACGGGTGAACAAACGCCTGGTGACGCATGTGCTGGAGCGCACTTACTCCAACCAGTCGAGCATGGCCTTGTTGCGCCGGGTGACTTTGAAGAACTGGCCGCCACGCCACACGGCGGCCGAGGCCGAATTGGCGCGCTTGAATGCCACCTTGCCGCCGCCCGGGATGCACCACGACGAGCCGTTTGAAAGCAGCGATGTGTCGGAGCATGACAACCATGCTCTGCCCCCCACACCATCGGCGCCCAAGACGCGCGCGCGCAGCCTGATCAAATCAGTCGCGAGCCGCCCGGTCAAAGCCTGAGCGTCATGACGATGTGGGGAATGCCCACCTCGTCAAACACCGGGCCTTCGGGGCTGAAACCCGCGCTTTGGTAAAAATCCTGGGCGCTGGTTTGTGCGTGCAGGGTCAGTCGCTCAACGGACCTCTGCCGAGCAGCGCCGATCAGGGCCTGCAAAACCTGTTGGCCCAGGCCCAGGGCACGACTGCCGTTCAGCACGGCCATGCGGCCAATCTTGGCCTCGCCTGGGGCCAGGCCCGCCGTGATCAATCGCCCGGTGGCCACCGGCAGACCGGCCAGGTTGGTGATCACCACATGCGAGGCCTCGGCATCGTCCTCATCCCACTCTTCAGACTCCGGGATGCCTTGCTCCTCGATGAACACCGCCGTGCGCACCGCCTGGGCCATCAAGGCCAGGCTGGTCCAGTCGCCACTGAGTAGCTCGTGCACTGGGGCGCCCTGCTTTTGCCGTTCCAGTTGCAGGCGCATGGCCTGGGGCACCGGGGCTGGTCGCTTGGTTGCCAGGCTGACGTAGACATACACCGTCTCTCCCGTGACCAACAGGCGTCCGCTGGTTCGGATCTCCCAGGCAAAGACCAGCGACGAATTGCCAATGCGATCGCAGCGCACGCCGAGGGAGAGCCAGTCGCCGAAGCGCGCCGGCGCGTGGTACTGCAGGGCATTGCTGCGCGCGAACACGTCGCCACCCAGGTGGGTGAGGCCTTCCGGGTAAGGCAGGCCCGAGGCGCGCCAATACTCCGACATCGCCGTGTCAAGGAAGTTCAGGTAGTGGCCATTGAAGACGACCTTCTGGGCATCGACCTCAGACCAGCGGACACGCAAGTGGTGGTGAAATGGAAATTCAGTCGTCATGAAAAAAGCCCGCATGGGTGAGCATGCGGGCCATTGTCCGGCACAAGTGCCAGAGATACTTCGGTGGGTTGATTACTTCTTGTCGCGCAATTCGCGGCGCAGGATCTTGCCCACGGGCGACTTGGGCAGCTCTTCGGTGCGGAACTCGACGATGCGGGGGATCTTGTAGCCGGTCAGGTTCTTGCGGCAATGCTCGATGATCGACTCTTTGGTCAGGCCCGGGTTGCGCGGCACGATGATGACCTTGACACGCTCGCCTGCCGCGTCATCTGGCACGCCAATGGCGGCCACTTCCTTGACGTCGGGGTGCATGGCGACCACGTCTTCGATCTCATTCGGGTACACATTGAAGCCCGAGACCAGGATCATGTCCTTCTTGCGGTCCACGATCTTGCAGAAGCCCTTGTCGTCGATGATGCCGATGTCGCCCGTGGCCAGCCAGCCGTCCTTGTCGATGACTTCGGCCGTGGCTTCAGGGCGGTTCCAATAGCCCTTCATGACCTGCGGGCCACGCACGCACAACTCGCCCGGCTCGCCGATGTCGGCCCAGGTGCCGTCTTCACGGCGCATGCGCACTTCGGTTGAGGGAACTGGCACGCCAATGTTGCCGGTGAAGACCGGGCCCGGCTTGGAGATGTCCACAGGCGCCTGGGTCACGATGGGCGAGCACTCGGTCAGGCCATAGCCTTCAACCACGGCGTTGCCGGTGACTTCCTTCCAGCGTTCGGCCACATTGCGTTGCAGTGCCATGCCGCCCGCGATGGACAGCTTCAGCTTGGAGAAGTCCAGACCGCGGAAAGCCGGGTCTTCCAGGAAGGAGGAGAACAAGGTGTTCACGCCAGTGATGCCCGAGAACTTCTCGTTCTTGAGGATCATCATCACGCGCTTGGTGTCGCGCGGGTTGGCGATCAGGATGTTGCGGCCCCCCAGCGCCATGAAGATCAGGCCATTCACCGTCAGCGAGAAGATGTGGTACATCGGGATCAGCGTGACCACGGTCTCGGTCTCACCCGTCAACTGGCCTTCGGCAAACGCCAAAGCCTGCTGGCAATTGGTGAGCACATTGCGGTGCGTCAGCATGGCGCCCTTGGCCACGCCGGTGGTGCCGCCGGTGTACTGCAAAAACGCCAGGTCATCGGGCTTGACGGTGACGGGCTTGACCTTGACCTGGGCGCCTTGCTTGAGCGCTTCGCGCATCCAGATGGCGGTGGGCAGGCTGTAGGCCGGCACCATTTTCTGAACCTTGCGCAAGATGAAATTCAGGGCCCAGCCCTTGGGGTTGAAGAAGCCGTCGGCCAGCAGATCACCGATCTGCGTCAGCACGATGTTCTTGATTTGCGTGCCCGCTTGCGCGTCTTGCAGGGTCTTGGCGAAGGTCTCCATCACGATGATGGTCTCGGCGCCAGAATCCTTCAGTTGGTGGTTCAGTTCACGCGCCGTGTACAGCGGGTTCACGTTGACCACAACCGCGCCAATGCGCAGCACAGCGAACAGGGCCACCGGGTACTGGAAGGTGTTGGGCAGCATGATCGCCACGCGGTCGCCCTGCTTGACGCCCTTGCTTTGCAGGAAGCCGGCGAATTCCTTGACCAGGCGGTCCAGGCGAGAGTTGAGCATCTCGGTGCCGATGCTGACAAAGCCGGGACGATCACGGAACTTGTTGATGCACTCGTCGAAGTATTCGGTGAGCGACTGGTATTTGTTGATGTCGATGTCGTGGGCCACGCCCTTGACATACGAGGACAACCAAATGCGGTTGGTGGTGCCGTCAGGGTTGACGATGGACTGGCCGGGCACAGGTGCCGATGCCGTGGCTGCTGCGGATGTGGTCATCTGATGTCTCCTCGTATGCCTGCCAAGCTCATGGCTTGGCAGGAGGGGCTTTCCCGAGACAAGGGTTGCCTCGCGTTGCCTGTTTAAGCGGACAAGTGTATCAACCTGTGAGGGAGGTTTGAAGGCCTCCCTCGCAAATTGCCCCCACTTTTACCGTTCCAGAATGGCGACCACGCCCTGGCCACCAGCCGCGCAGATGGAGATCAGGCCGCGACCCGAACCCTTCTGGGCCAGCATCTTGGCCAAGGTGGCCACGATGCGGCCGCCCGTGGCCGCAAAGGGGTGGCCAGCGGCCAGCGAGCTGCCGTTGATGTTGAGCTTGCTCATGTCGATCGAGCCCAAAGGCTGATCACGGCCCAGGCGCTCCTTGCAGTACTTGGCGTCTTCCCAGGCCTTCAGCGTGCACAGCACTTGGGCGGCAAAGGCTTCGTGGATTTCATAGAAATCAAAGTCTTGCAGCTTGATGCCAGCGCGGTCGAGCATGCGGGGCACGGCATAGGCCGGGGCCATCAGCAGGCCTTCCTTCTTGTTGAAGAAGTCCACGGCGGCCACTTCGCTGAAGGTGATGTAGGCCAGCACGGGCAGGTTGCGGGCCTTGGCCCATTCCTCGCTGCCCAGCAGCACGGCCGAGGCACCGTCGGTCAGGGGCGTGGAGTTGCCGGGGGTCAGCGTGCCTTGGCCGGGCGCGACCTTCTTGTCGAAGCAAGGCTTGAGCGAACGCAGCTTTTCGATCGTCAGATCGCCGCGCAGGTTGTTATCCTTGGTGACGCCCTTGAACGGGGTCATCAGGTCGGCAAAGAAGCCGTCGTTGTAGGCTCGGGCCAGGTTCTTGTGGCTCTTGAAGGTCAGCTGATCCTGGTCTTCGCGGGCAATGCCCCATTCGCGCGACATCAGCTCGGCGTGTTCGCCCATCGACAAGCCCGTGCGCGGCTCGCCGTTCTTGGGGATGGCTGGCTTGACCAGCATGCTGGGACGGATCTTGGAAATGATCTTGAGCTGGGCCATGGTGCCCTTGGCACGGTTGGCCTCCATCAGGATCTTGCGCATCTTTTCGTTGATGCCGATGGGCGCGTCGGAGGTGGTGTCCACGCCGCCGCCGATGCCGCACTCGATGTGGCCCAGGGCGATCTTGTTGGCCACCAGCATGATGGCTTCCAGGCCGGTGCCACAGGCTTGCTGCAGATCGTAGGCAGGCGTTTCCGGCGACAAGGTGGTCGACAGCACCGTCTCGCGCACCAGGTTGAAGTCCTTCGAGTGCTTCATGACCGCGCCAGCGGCCACGTCACCCAGGCGCTCGCCATGCAGGTTGAAGCGGTCAACCAGGCCTTGCAGCGTGGCGGTCAGCATGTCCTGGTTGGAGACATGCGAGTAAACGGTGTTGGAGCGGGCAAACGGGATGCGGTTGCCACCGATGATGGCGACGCGGCGAATGGTGTTCATGGATGGATCCCCAGAAGGTGAGATGCAAAAAATGGATGGAGCGGATCAGGCGACGACGGTCAGTAGGTGACCCGGCCGCGCAGGTGGGGCTTGTCGCCCTTGGCGTTGCGAACTTCGAACAGCGCGCCATCTTCCTGGCGGGTGGACCACAGCGAAGCGCGGGCCGGCAGGAACAAAGGCGTCTTGAACTCGACCATCGCCTCGCCCTGTTCAATGGGTTCGCGCGGCATCAGGGTGGCCAAGGCGCGGGCCTTGGTCCACATGCCGTGGGCAATGGCTTTGCGAAAGCCAAACATCTTGGCCGTGATGCCAGACAGGTGGATGGGGTTGATGTCGCCCGACACCCGGCCATAGCGTCGGCCAATGCCACCCGCGGCGAAGAAATCCGCCTGGTGCGACAAAGGCGTCGGGTCGATCAAGGCCGAGGCGAAAGCCTGGCCCTTGGGCTGGCGAACGCCAACACGCAGCAGGTACTGCGTGCCTTCCCACACCAACTGATCGTTGCGCAAAGCCCTTTGCGTCAAGGTGAAGATCTGCCCTTTTTCGTGGGCGATCAGCGGGCCGGTGGCCAGCTCGATCCGCAATTCGTCGCCCACATTGATGCGCTGGAGTTGCTTGACGCTGTTGGCCAGGTGCACCGTGCCCATGGCAGGCCAGGGGTAGTACTTGGATCCGAAGAACGCCATCGTCAGCGGAAAGGCCAGCATCTGCGGGTAAGTGATGGGCACACCGTGCGCACGGCTGAAGCCACACACCCGCGAGTAGCTGGCGATGTGGGCCTCTTCCACCCTGACGCGTGGCCGCACGTAAGTCACTTCCGGCAAAGACTCGATCACGCCTGGTCGTTTGGTACTGGACTGCATGGCCCGCACGTACATCGTGAGCGGGTTGACCAACTTGTTGACTTCGATGAGCTTCATGACGGGTCTCGGTCAGGCGCCGATCAGGCTTTGGCCGCAGACGCGGATCACGTTCGAGGTGACGCCGCTGGAAGCCGGGCTGGCGTACCAGGCGATGGCTTCGGCCACGTCCTCGGGCTGACCACCTTGGCTCATGGAGTTCATGCGGCGACCGGCTTCGCGGATGGCGAAGGGGATGGCGGCGGTCATCTGCGTTTCGATGAAGCCAGGTGCCACGGCGTTGATCGTGATGCCGCGCTCGGCAAAGATCGGGGCCGTGCCTTGCACCATGCCGACCACACCGGCTTTGGAGACCGCGTAGTTGGTCTGGCCCATGTTGCCCGCCAGGCCCGAGATCGACGACACGCACACGATGCGGCCGCCGACGTTGATGGCACCGGATTCAACCAAAGCGTCATTGATGCGTTCTTGGGTGGACAAGTTGACGTTCACCA
This sequence comes from uncultured Aquabacterium sp., assembly GCA_964554655.1. GTDB lineage: Bacteria > Pseudomonadota > Gammaproteobacteria > Burkholderiales > Burkholderiaceae_C > Aquabacterium. The sequence goes on from CAZKPN010000001.1 coordinate 121,011, forward strand.
CCAACTGCCAGAGGTGCTCCTTCATGTTGGCAATGGTCTTGTCGCGGGTGATGCCGGCGTTGTGAACCACGATGTCCCAACCGCCCTGGGCCTTGGCGGCCTCGACCAATTTTTGCGGGGCGTCGGCCGCGCCGATGTCCAGCGCAATGGCCGTGCCGTTCAACTTCTTGGCGACTTCGTCCAGGCCGGCTTGCGCTTGGGGCACGTCCAGGCAGATCACCTCGGCGCCGTCACGGGCCATGATCTCGGCAATCGCCGCGCCAATGCCGCGCGAAGCGCCGGTGACCAGCACCTTCTTGCCAGCCAGGGGCTTGTTCCAGTCGGCAGGGATGGCTTGCGGGCCCACGATCGCGCCGATGCGGATGACCTGTGCCGACACATAGGCCGACTTGGGCGACAGCAGGAAGCGCAGGGTCGACTCGACATTGCCCTCGGCGCCTTCGGCCACATAGACCAACTGGGCGTTGATGCCCTTCTTGAGTTCCTTGCCCAACGAACGGGTCAGGCCTTCCAGCGAGCGCTGGACAGCGGCCTTGCGCGGGCTCTTGCACAGCTCGGGCGGGCGGCCAATGATGACCACGCGGCCACACGGCAGCACCGAGCGTGCCGCATCGTGGAAGAACCAGTACAGCGCATCCGATTGGGTGCTGTCATCCAGGCCGGTGGCGTCAAACACCAAAGCCTTGACCTTCTCGCCTGGCTTGCCATCGCTGCCCCAACGGCCGGTCGTCAAGCCTGCCTTGTTGGCCACCGCCACCCATTGCGGCAGCTTGGCGTGCGCCATGGTCTGAGCCGAAATGGACTTGAAGAAACTGGCCAGCGATTCCAGCATGGGCGTTTCGCCAGCGCCACCGATCAGAACGGTGCCTTGAACAACAGGCTGCCCTTCTTTGTAGCGCTCCAGCGGCAACGGCTTGGGCAGGCCCAAGGCGTTGATGAGCTTGGCGCCCATGGGCGAATTGGCGAAATCAAGGTAACCGTCTTTCATACTGATCGCTTCGAGAAAACAGCCGGACGGCGTGCACAGCCGCCACGGCCTGGTTGGGATCAAGAGGCAGCAACCACGCCGCCTCACCGTTGGTCAGTGCGTCCATCGCGCACCACACCGCCGTCAGCCTGGTCAGGCTGACGAGTTCGCCGCCTCGTTGGGCTGCGTGTCTGATGAAATGGGGAACAGGCCCTGGCTGGGAAAGCCGGGGATCTTCAGGATGTGGCCGAACAGGGTGTCGTGCTCGGCGTCTGGCAGGGGCGCCTTCAAGGCCGCGACCATCAGCGACGCCAGGCGCGACAGAATCAGGGATTCGTCATCACCCTCACCCCGCGTGAAGTCGCGGATCAGGCGTTGGGTGTTGCCACCGGCCAGGATGCCCGACAGCGCGCCCATGGCGAAATGCAGGCGAAAGCCGAGTTCGCTGCGGTTCAGATCGGGCAAGGTGCGCTGGAAAGCCAGGAAGAAGCGGCCCAGCGTCTCGATGTAGTGGTTGTTGATGAAGTCGCGCACCACGGGCGATGGGTCGGTGTAGGCACGACCCAGGAAGTGCAGATAACGCTCGGCGGCTGGCGTGCCACTGCGGAAAATGCGCACCGCAGGCAGGAACATGGCCACCAGCACGTGCTCGCAAGTCAAATCGCCATGCAGGGTGTTTTCAAACCATTCGAGCATGGCCACGCGCTGGGCATTGAGCTGGTCAAGCTGTCGGGCCAGCACGGCGTGGATCAGCGCGTCTTTGCTGCCGAAGTGGTAGTTCACCGCCGCCAGGTTGACGCCGGCCGCCGTGGTGATCTGGCGCATGGACATCGATTCAAAACCGCCGGAGACGAACAAAACCTCGGCCGCATCCAGGATGCGGGACTTGGTGTCCGTGGGTGACAAGCGGGGGGCGGCCGTCGGCATGGTCAGGTGGGTCTCCGGGATACGAACGTTTCAAACGCCCGTTTCATCTCATTGGGTGCGTATGGTATTGCACCTTTGGGCTGCCGGTGCAACTGTTTTTAAACAAAAATCCGGGCTCCCCCTCACTGCGGGGGCTTTGAAGCGGTGCCGAGGTAAAGTGCGCCGTACCCGCGTTTGACACCTTCTATCAAAAGCCATGTCCACCATCCTTTACCTCACCCAAATCCAATTTGAATTTGGCGCCATCCAACTCTTGGCCTCGGAATGCGAGCGGGTCGGCATCAAGCGACCCCTGATCGTCACCGACGCTGGTGTGCGCGCGGCCGGTGTGCTGCAAAAGGCTTTGGACGCCTTGAAAGACTGGCCCGTCACGATTTTTGACCAGACCCCGCCCAACCCCACCGAAGCGTCGGTGCGCGCGGCGCACGAGGTCTGGACCCAGTCCAAATCTGACGGACTGATCGCCGTGGGCGGTGGTTCCAGCATTGACCTGGCCAAGGGCCTGGCCATCATGGCCACCCACCCCGGCCCCCTGAAAACCTACGCCACGATCGAAGGGGGCTCACCCAAGATCACGGCGCAGGCCGCCCCTTTGATTGCCGTGCCAACCACGGCTGGCACTGGCAGTGAGGTGGCGCGCGGCGCCATCGTGATCGTGGACGACGGCCGAAAGCTGGGCTTCCACTCCTGGAACCTGATGCCCAAGGCCGCCATTTGCGACCCTGAATTGACCATGGGCCTGCCCCCTGCCCTGACGGCGGCCACTGGCATGGACGCCATCGCCCACTGCATGGAAACCTTCATGGCGCCCGCCTTCAACCCGCCCGCCGACGGCATCGCGCTGGACGGCCTGGAGCGCGCCTGGCACCACATCGAGCGCGCCACCAAAGATGGCAGCGACCGCGAAGCGCGCTTGAACATGATGAGCGCCTCCATGCAAGGCGCCATGGCGTTTCAAAAAGGCTTGGGTGCGGTGCACAGCCTGAGCCACAGCCTGGGTGGCGTGAACCCCAAGCTGCACCACGGCACCCTCAATGCCATGTTCTTGCCCGCCGTCATCCAGTTCAACTCGCAAGCCGAGTCGATCAAGAAGGAACGCCGCCTGGAGCGCATGGCCCACGCCATGGGTTTGAGCAGCGGAGGCGACATCCCTCAGGCCATCCGCGATCTGAATGCGCGGCTGGGTCTGGCCAAGGGTTTGGGCGAGTTAGGTGTTCAGCGCGAATGGTTCGACAAGGTCGTCGATGGCGCGATGAAAGACCACTGCCACAAGACCAACCCGCGCATCGCCACGCCTGAGGATTACGCCGAGCTGCTGTCGGCCTCGATGTGAGTTGAGGCTGGGAGCGTCACTTCCCGGGTCACCATCACCTGGTCGATCTTGTAGCTGTCGACGTCCATCACCTCAAACCGGAAGCCGCCCCACACCACCACGTCGGTGCGTTTGGGGATGCGGCGCAGCATGACCATCATGAAACCGGCGAGGGTTTCGTAGTCTTCCTGCAGAGGCAATTCATACAGCTCCAGCGCCTGCATCACGTCCGGGATGGGTGTCATGCCGTCAATCAGCCAGGAGTTGGCATCGCGCTGCACGATCTGCTCTTCGTCCATCGAGATCACCAGGCCGCCCATCACTGTGCTCATCACGTCGTTGATGGTGATGATGCCCACGACCAGGCTGTACTCGTTGACGATGACGGCGAAGTCGTCCTGGGCCTGGCGGAACTGGGTCAACAACTCGGACAGCGTCAGGCGATCGGGGACGATCAGCACCTTGTTGATCAGGCCATCGGCTTCCAGTGAAATGGGCAATGAATTCAACACCCGGCTGAGCAGGTGTTTTGAATCGACATAGCCCACCACGTGGTCGATGCTGCCCTTGCACACCAGGTAGGTAGAGTGTGGGTACTGGTCAATGCGGGCACGGATCAGGATCTCGCTGTCGTCCTGCAAAAAGTGCACGATGCGCTCGCGGCCAGTCATCGCGCTGGTGACGGTGCGGGTTTCCAACTCGAACACGTTCTCGATCACCTGGTGCTCGCGGGCGGCCAGCACACCGGCTTCGGCGCCCGCATGGGCCATGGCGCGGATGTCGTCGGAAGTGATGCTGTCGTCGCGCCGGGTGGGCAGGCCCAGGAGCTTGAACAAGGCGTCGGTGAGGTGGCTGAAGAACCACACGACGGGCCTGAAAACCGCCAGGAAGATCCGCATGGGACCGACCACGCTGACCGCCACCTTCTCGGGCGCGACCATGCCCAGGCGCTTGGGGAACAGGTCTGACAGCAAGATGAACAGGCTGGTGACGATGACGAAAGACAGCAGCAAGCCCACCGTTTCAGCCCGCTCGGGCGAGACCTGGAAGGTGCGCAAGGTCATCTGGATGAAGGGCGAGAACGCGCCCTCGCCCACAATGCCGCCCAGGATGGCCACACTGTTCTGGCCGATCTGGATGACGGTGAAGTAGTCGCCAGGTTGGTCTTGCACGTGCATGACCTGCTGGGCGCGCAAGTCGCCTTGCTCCAGCATCTGTCGCAGGCGCACGCGGCGCGAGGCGGCCACGGCCAGTTCGGCGGTCGAGAAAAAAGCGCTGACCGCGATGAGCGCGGCGATCAGCATCAGGCTGATGGTGGAGTCCATGAAAACAGTGTAGCGATCACAGGCCCCGGACTTCGCCGATCGGACAGCCTCGCTGCAACCAATCGCCCCAGTCCTGCGCCAGGCGTTCACTTTCCGCCACGGCCGCGCTCCAGCGCTTGACGCGTTGGGGGAAATCCAGACGAGTGAAATCGTCGCGATCGGGCAGCTTGCCGCCGGGCAGTTGGGCGACCCATTCGGGGTTGGGGGCCAGCAAAACCATGTTGCTCAAGCCCGGCGTGGGCAGGTGCCGGCGTTTGAAAGACTTGTCCAGCCAGCCGGGCACGATGGATTGCTGGAAGTGGGGATAGAGCACCAGGCCGCTGTCCATGGCGTTGAAGTTCCAGTGGAAGTGGTAGTCGACCAAGCCCCCATCCCAATGCGCCCCTGGGGTGGCGCCAGGGATGTCACGCACAGCGTCCAACAGGAAGGGGATGCTGCAGGACGCCTGTAAAGCGGGTCTGAAATTCTCAGCGGTCAGTGCCCAACGCGCGGTAGGCAGGTCACGAAGAGTCAGGGGCAAGGCTTCGCCAGCAGATGAAAAAACATTGCGCTCCAGGAAGGCCCCGACACTGCGACGCGACAAGGCATTGCCCAAAGCCAGGCCCGCGAAACCCAGCGGGGTGCGCATGCGGGTGCCCGCACGCAAGAGCTGTCGCCCGCGCGCGGTGACCACGTGCAGGCGCCATCGCGGGTGGGACAGGATGCCCTCGGTGTCCGCGCCGAAAAAGGTGTCCAGCGCTTGCCCGAAACTGGCACTGATCCGCTGCGGCGATGGCATCTTGCGGCCGGCCTCAGGTTCGTAGTTCTGGTGAACGTAGTCGTGCGCCAGGCGCTCGAAAGCTTTCGCCGGCATGGGCATGGTGGCCGCTGCCATGCGCCAGGCGCCGATGGAGGCGCCCACCAGGTGCACAGTGTGCTGGCTGGGGGGGAGCCACTCACCGAACAGGTGCCGGTCCAGGTGCGTCAGGATCAGGCCCTTGGGGCCACCCGCCGCCGCCGGAATCAGGCGGACATCGTGCGGCTTCAGGCCATGTTGTTCAATGTGCTGGCGGGCGGTCGGGCCTGCGTGGATGTGCAAGGCTTTCATGGTGGTGGCTTTCCTCAGGCAGCGACGGGTGTCTCCTTGCCGAACGGTGCCTCGCGGTGCATGCGGTAGACCTGCCGCACCCATTCCATGCTGGGCCGGTGGGCCAGCCAAGCCAACTCATGAGCATCATCGCGGCGGAACGACTTGGCCCCATAGACGGGATGCTCTGCAGGGCAAGCCAGTGGGGCCAGGATGGACGCCGCCGTGATGTCGGCCACTGAAAACTGATGCCCGGCCAGGTAACGCCGGCCATCGCTGAGGCGGCCATCCAGCCAGGCCAGGGCTTGCTGGATGCGCAGTGCCGATTGCGCAGCGGCCCGGGACGAGATGCCCAGTCGCCGCTTGAAGAGCCGCTTGGTAATGGGGAAAAACAGCCTCACCAGGCGCGCCTGGTTCCTGCTGGCATGGCGAGTCCACATCTCGATCACCCGTTCGTCCTGATCAAGGGCAGAGAAATACAAGTAACGTGCCACGTCGTCGCCGATGGCGTCAAAGCGCGCCTCGATGTCCATGATGTCTTCGTTCAAGGAGATGGTCCGAGGCATCACGGCCAGGGGGCCCATGCGCTGGTCCAGCCATTGCAGGATCTGGGTGCTGTCCTGCACATGCTCGACCCTGCCGTCGGCCTGGTTCGACTGCAGGATCGGCAGGGTGGTTTCGCCCTGCCCGCCCATGCGCAAGGCAGGCACCAGGTGCAAGGTGGGCGTCATGAGCACCTCTTGGAACTTCAGACCTGACGCGTCCAGTGTCCAGCGGATTTTTTCGCTGAAATGGGACATCGCGAAGGTGTAGAGGGTCAGGCTGGCGGTAGACATCTCCGTCAGGATAACCCAGGGCCCCCTGCCCTGCAGACCGTCAGGCCAGGACCTGGTAGTGGCTCAGGTCGGCCCGGCGGGTGAGCCAACGGTAGCTGAAGGTGAAACCCGGCCAGTTGACGGGATTGCGGCCATCCGCCGTCTGGTACCAACTGGTGCAACCGGACGACCAGACGGTGCGACGCAGCCCCTGGTCAATGGCCAGGTTGTGCTTCTTGAAACGCGTGGCCGACACGTCAATGGCCTTGATCTGCCGGATGCGCATGTCGCTCATGCAGCGCACGATGTGGTGAATCTGGCTTTCAAGCATGTAGACGATCGAGCTGTGGCCCAGGTTGGTGTTGGGGCCGTACAGCATGAAGAAATTGGGAAAGCCAGGCACCGTCATGCCCAGGTAGGCCTGTGCGCCGTTCTTCCACACTTGGTTCAGGTCCTGGCCGTTGAGGCCTTGCACGGTCATGGGCGTGAGGAACTCCGTGGCGGCAAAGCCGGTGCCATGGATCAGGACATCGGCGTGGTGGAGGGTGCCGTCGGCGGTTTCCACGCCATCCGGGCGCACGCGGACGATGGCGTCCTGCACCAACTGAACATTGGGCCGGCTCATGGCCGGGTAGAAATCGTTGGAGATCAGGATGCGCTTGCAGCCAATGGGGTAGTCCGGCGTGAGGCGCTGGCGCAAGGCCGCATCGGGCACCTGGCGCCGGAGCTGCCTTTCAAAGTCGCTTTTGACCACCGCCATGGCTTGGGGCACGCGGGTGAAAGCCACCGCCCGCACCTCGTGCGAGGCATAGATGCGCGCGCGGCTGAGCTTTTGCACCCAGGGCATGGCCTTGAACAAAGCCTGCTCCCATGGGCGATAAGGCCGGTCCGGCTTGGGAATCACGTAGGGTGCCGAGCGCTGGAACACCGTCAGTTGCCGAACGTGCGGTGCTATCTGCGGGATGAACTGGATGGCACTGGCGCCCGTCCCAATCACCGCCACGCGCTGACCTTGCAGCTTGGCCGCGTGATCCCAGTGGGCAGAGTGGAACTGAGCACCTTGGAACTGCGACAAGCCTTCGATGCGTGGCATCAGGGGTTGGCTCAGCTGGCCGCAGGCCGTGACCACGAAGCGTGCCTGCAGGTGCTGGCCAGACGTCAACGTGAGCTGCCAGCCTTGCTCGGTGCCCAGGTAGGCCACCGACGCCACTTCGCTGTTCAAACGCAACTGGGCATTCAACTGGTAGGCCTCGGCGCAATCCCGCAGGTAGGTGAGGATTTCGGCCTGGGGCGCGAACTTGCGCGACCAGTCGTGCTTGGGACGAAATGAAAAGGAATACAGGTGCGAGGGCACATCGCACACTGCGCCGGGGTAAGTGTTCTCGCGCCAGCAGCCGCCCACGTCGCCTGACTTTTCCAGGATGAGAAAGGAGTTCAGCCCCGCCTGTTTCAAGGCGATGCCGATGCCCAAACCGCCAAAGCCGGCGCCGATGATGATGGTGTCAAAACGTGTGCTCATGGGCCGCCATGGTAGTGGGCTTGGGCGTGGGCTGGCTGCACCACCCACCTATTTGAGGACTTGCTGGTGGGATCAGGCCCTGGATAATCGAATCTTTGTTCTCAGGGAGATTGCATGTCGTTCCGCAAAGTGGCCAGCACCAGTCTGTGCGCCGCACTCATGTCACTGCTGGCGCCTGCGATGGCCGCGCCGGTTCACTACACGTTTTCCACGGGGTCGATCATTGACGGCCCCTCCGACATCACCAGCCTGCTGAGCGGCCTGGCGGTCTCGGGTGCATTCACCTACGACCCAGCCACGCCCTTGTACGGCCAGTCCGGAGACCTCGGTTTCGAGCCAGGTTATTCGATCTACGCCACCAGCGGCCCGGTGATTCAGTCCTTTTATCGCATCAGCGGCGCCATCGGCACCCACCAGTTTTCCGACATCACCGGCACGACCAGCGTCCGCAACGGCTACACCGGCGGAATGCCCACCGGGTCCACGCTGGACATCATCACGCTGAACTCGGAAGTCACGCCCAAGGTGGGCACCAACACGCAGCCCACGGAATACCAGCGCCAACTCAATGGTTTCACCATTGGTGACTACACCTTGAACAATGTGCGCCTGCTGTGGGTTGGCGGCGTGACCGGTGGCACGTTCAACTTCCTGAACGACAGCGGCTTACCCGCTGAGCTGCCCAGTTTTCAAGGCCGCTTGATCTTCGACTTTGTGCGCACCGACGATCCCACCAACACGGCCAATCTGCCGTACTACTCGAACTCGGTGGGCTTTTTGGGGCTCACCGTTCAGGCTGCGGCTGTTCCCGAGGCCGATACCAGCCTCATGATGGTGGTAGGCCTGGGGGTGCTGGGCCTGGCCGCACGCCGTCGGCAGCACAAGCGCCAGGTGGCCTGATCACTGATCTGTTTGCTGCTTGAACGACAAAACGGGAGCCTTGGCTCCCGTTTTTCATGCGAGGCCCCAGAGGCCTCAGCGCTTGGCCTGCAACTTGGCAAACGCCGCCGCCATGGCAGATTGTTCCTGCGGCTGCGGGCTGGAAGAACCACCACGCGGTGCACTGAAGCGCTCATTGCGCGCCGCCGGCCGGTAGTTGTTGTCGGCCTTCGCCGCGCCCTTGGCTGGCATGGCCGCATCCAGCTTCATGGTCAGCGAAATCCGCTTGCGCGCCAAGTCCACCTCCAACACCTTGACCTTGACGATGTCGCCCGTCTTGACCACCTCGCGCGCATCGTTCACGAACTTGTTGGCCAGTTGGCTCACATGAATCAGGCCGTCCTGGTGCACACCCAGGTCCACAAACGCGCCGAACTGAGCCACGTTGCTGACCGTGCCTTCCAGGACCATGCCTTCCTGCAGGTCCTTGATGTCGTCCACGCCATCGTTGAAGCGCGCCACCTTGAAATCGGGGCGCGGATCGCGGCCGGGTTTTTCCAGCTCGGTCAGGATGTCTTTCACGGTGACGATGCCGAACTTCTCGTCGGCAAAGGCCTCGGGCCGCAGCGTGCGGATCACGTCCGAGCGCCCCACCAATTCGCTGATCGGCTTGCCCGTGGCCTTGATCATCTTCTCGATGACGGGATAGGTCTCGGGGTGCACGCCCGACATGTCCAGCGGGTTGTCACCATCGCGGATTCGCAGAAAACCTGCGGCTTGTTCGAACGTCTTGGCACCCAAGCCGGCCACGTCCATCAACTGCTTGCGGTTCTTGAAGGCACCATTGGCATCACGCCAGCGCACGATGCTGTTGGCCACGGTGGTGCTCAAACCCGACACGCGCGACAGCAGCGGCGCGGAGGCCGTGTTCAGGTCCACGCCCACCGAATTCACGCAGTCTTCAACCACGGTGCTCAAGGTGCGGGCCATCTCGCTCTGGTTGACGTCGTGCTGGTACTGGCCCACGCCGATGCTCTTGGGGTCGATCTTGACCAGCTCGGCCAGCGGGTCTTGCAGGCGGCGGGCAATGCTGACGGCACCACGCAAGGTCACGTCCAGATCAGGCAGTTCTTTGCTGGCGAATTCAGAGGCCGAATAGACCGACGCGCCGGCCTCTGACACCACGACCTTGTCGATCATGGTGCCCGGGGCCAGTTGCTGGATGCGCTTGATCAGATCAGCAGCCAGCTTGTCGGTCTCGCGGCTGGCAGTGCCGTTGCCGATGGCGATCAGGTTGACACCGTGGGTGGCGCACAAACGGCCCAGGGTGTGGATCGAGCCTTCCCAGTCCTTGCGCGGCTCGTGCGGGTAGACGGTAGAGGTGTCGAGCACCTTGCCGGTGTCGCTGACCACGGCCACCTTCACGCCGGTGCGGATGCCCGGGTCCAGGCCCATGACCACTCGCTTGCCGGCGGGCGCGGCCAAGAGCAGGTCTCGCAGGTTCTCTGCGAAGACTTTGATGGCGGTCTTCTCGGCGCCTTCGCGCAGGCGCGAGAACAGATCGCGCTCCAGGCTCAGGCTGAGCTTGACCTTCCAGGTCCAGCCGACGGTTTTGCGGATCAGGTCATCGCTGGCGCGCTTGGCATGGCTCCAGCCCAGGTGGCGCGCGATGCGGCCTTCGGCCAGGGTAGCTTGGCCAGGCACGACCTCTTCATCCAGCACCAGCTTGGCATCCAGGAACTCCAGCGAGCGGCCACGGAACACGGCCAGCGCGCGGTGCGAGGGCACGGTGCGGATGGGTTCGTCGTAGTCGAAGTAGTCGCGGAACTTGGAGATGTCGGGATTCTGCTCGTCCTTGCCGTCCATCAGCTTGGACTTGAACAGGCCCTCTTCCCACAGCCAATCACGCATCTTGCCGATCAGGGTGGCGTCTTCGGCCCAGCGCTCAGACAGGATGTCGCGCACGCCATCCAGCACGGCGAAGGTGTCGGCGAAACCGCCATCGGCGTTGATGAAAGCGGCGGCCTCGGTTTGTGGATCGAGCGACGGATCGGCGAACAGCTTGTCGGCCAAAGGTTCAATGCCAGCTTCGCGGGCGATCATGGCCTTGGTTCGGCGCTTTTGCTTGTAGGGCAGGTACAGGTCTTCGAGTTCCTGCTTGGTGGGCGCGGCCTCGATGGCGGCGCGCAACTCGGGCGTCAGCTTGCCTTGCTCGTCGATGCTCTTGATGACGGCTTCGCGTCGGTCTTCCAGCTCGCGCAAGTAGGTCAGACGCGCTTCCAGGTCGCGCAGTTGCGTGTCGTCCAGGCCGTCGGTGGCTTCCTTGCGGTAACGGGAGATGAAGGGCACGGTGGCGCCCCCATCCAGCAACTCCACGGCGGCGTTGACTTGGGCAGGCCGAACCTTCAGTTCGGTCGCGATTTGCATCAGGATCTTGTTCAAGCGGGTGCCCTAGGAAAATCTACGGAAAATGCGAGCGCATCGATCAGGGGGCGCAGTTTGCCATAGGCGGGCTGCCTCAACAGTCCCTGGCAATCTGGGACAATAGCGGACCTGCGCCTTGCCGCGCCCACGTGTTTTTGCCCGTCCATGCCCCTGATTCCCTACGCCCTGTCCCGCGCCGTCCTGTTCAACCTGGACCCGGAAGTTGCCCACGAACTGACCATGGGCGCCCTGGCGCGGTTTCAGAACACGCCTTTGGACTGCGCCTGGGGCGCCAGCCGGGTCAGCGATCCGGTGGAGATCGCCGGTTTGAAGTTTCCCAACCGCATTGGCATGGCCGCCGGGCTGGACAAGAATGGCCGGTGCATCGACGGCCTGGGCGCCATGGGCTTTGGCTTTGTGGAAGTGGGCACGGTCACGCCCAAGCCACAGCCGGGCAACCCCAAGCCCCGCATGTTTCGCCTCCCACAGGCCAATGCGCTGATCAACCGGCTGGGCTTCAACAACGATGGCCTGGATGCTTTCGTGAACAATGTGCGGCGGGCGCGCTTTCGCCAGCAAGGCGGCATCCTGGGCTTGAACATCGGCAAGAACGCCAGCACGCCCATCGAGAACGCGGTCGATGATTACCTGATCGGTCTGGAGGGCGTGTACCCCTGGGCCGACTACGTGACGGTCAACATCTCGTCGCCCAACACGCAGAACCTGCGCAGCCTGCAAAGCGATGAAGCGCTGGACAAGTTATTGGGCGCGCTGCAAACCCGCCGCCAGGCCTTGATGGCGCGCGACAAGCGCCACGTGCCCATGTTCGTGAAGATCGCGCCCGACCTGGACGAGACCCAGGTGGGCGTGATCGCCGCCACCTTGCAGAACAATGGCATCGATGGCGTGATTGCCACCAACACCACCATCAGTCGTGATGCCGTCAAGGGCATGGCACACGCTGAAGAGACCGGTGGCCTGAGTGGCGCGCCCGTGTTCGAGGCCAGCAACCAGGTCATCCGCCAGTTACGGGCCGCCTTGGGCCCGCGCTTTCCCATCATTGGCGTGGGTGGGGTCATGAGTGGTGCTGATGCACGCGCCAAGCGCGATGCCGGGGCTGATCTGGTCCAGGTCTACACCGGACTGATCTACAAGGGCCCAGCCCTGGTGACCGACTGCGCCCTGGCACTCAAAGGCTAGCCGGCTTTGGCGGGTGCCAGGGGAGCATCCACCAGGCGGATTGAGGTCTCCAGCGCTTCCTGGCAATCCTTGAAGGTCAGGCCCAGCGCACGGGCATAGCGCGTGAAGCAGTGGTTCACCTGAGCCTGCAAACGCGTGGGCTCAGCACCCACCGCCGTGGTCAGTTCATTGGCCAAGCTGGCCACCGCGCGCAACATTTCTGCGCCATCATCCGGCCGGCGCACTGGCGATGATTTGTTCAAAGGCCTCGCGGCCTGTTGCAGCTTGTCGTCCATGCCCCAGTAGCGCATCACGGCGATCGACAGCTCTTCCATCTCCACGCCCAGCACGGCACCAGCAGCCGCTTCCATGTTCATGCCGGGAGTGGGTGGGCTGGTCGCATCGGGCGGAGGACCGGGTTGCATGAGTCGGTCGATCTGGGCGGCCTCGTCAGGGAAGTGATAGCGCACCAGCAAATGCCCCAGACGCTGCGAAATCGCGGCCACCAAGGCCTCTTCGTCGCTGATGGAAAACGGCGCCAGCAAGCGAGCGATGTGCCCTGCAATGCTGGTGCGACGCAACTCATTCTCCAGGGTGGTCTGGGCCACCGGAGTTGCGACATCAGGCCCGACCTTTGAATCGGCCGCCCCCAAGGCGCCCGGCCACGGCCGCAACACCGATGCCACATTGCGCAAACCCAATTGCCCCATCAGCACGACGGACCGGGTGATGGTGGTCACACGGTCATCGCTGATGCCGGTTTGGAATCTCGCGGTGTTCACGCTGCGCAGCAACTCCCACACCAGCCCGGGGTCTTTGGCGATGACATCGACGATGTCATCCACCCGCAGGTTGTCCTTGCCCAGCGACTGGTTGAACACGCGGCCCATGCGCGGGCGGCTCGGCAGGCTGCCCACCGTGTTCAAGCGGTCGATCAGCAATGCCAGCGGGCCGCCAGATTCCTGCTCGTTGGTCTTGATCCAACCTTGCAGTGCGGCCAGCAGGGTGCGCGCGTTCAGGTAGCGCTGGCGTTGCTGGCGATCGGTGGAGCGGTTGACAATGGCCCGCAAGGTGTCAGGCACAGGTTGCGTTGCCGACCAGGGCAAACGCACGATCTCTCGCCCAACTCGTTGAGCTGCGCTGCACAGGTCGGCATCGTCCAGCGCCGGCCCGCCCGCAAGCAGGCGGTACATCAGCAAACCGGCCATGAGCACATCGTGTTCTGCGTCGGCACGCTGTTGCTGCAAACCAGCATTCGCTTTGGGTTTTCCGGGCACTTCAGCCATCAACCCCACGCCCAGTCCCGCCAGGCTGGCACGGCCATGGGCGTCAATCAATACGTTGTGCAGGCCCAGATCGCGGTGAGCCACACCTGCATCGTGGGCATAGGCCAAGCCTTCCAGCACATCCACCATCCAACCGATCATCTCGACCAAAGTGGGTTGTGGCCCAGCGGCCAGGCGCTCGGCCAAGGACACGCAGGCGCCGCGGTGTGCGCTGACAAACGGCCAGCCGTCCTGAATGCTGATTTCCAGCACATCGACCAGCCTGGGGTGTTTCAGCCTGGCTGCAGCCTGAACATCCTGGTGCCAGGACTCCAACTCTTTGGGTGGGCGTGGCTGCGCTCGCGGCACGCACAGCACCACTTCGTGCTGCAACCTCGGATCGATCGCGCGCCAGGTGGTCGCCGCCAGACTGCGGCTGAGCAATTGGCGCAGCTCAAAGCGGCCAAAGTGCGGAACCGGCGGTGACGATGGTGGCGTGATGACGGCCATGGGCGGTGAAAGATGCTTTTTTCATGGGGTGATACATCGCCCCGGTATGTCCGATTGAACCGCAGTTGCGCCAGTGTGAAAGTGTTTCAAATGCCGGGAAGACCGCCTTTTTTCAAACCAGTTCAATCAGCCGTCCCTCGCCGGTGATGAAGGCCGCGCGCACGATGTCCCCGGGCTGGAGTTGCGAGACGGCCTCCACATACTGCCGCATTTGCGCCTGGTAAGCCGGCAGATCCTGAGGCCGATGCTGGAGTTTGTAGTCCAGCACCCACCACTCGCGCCCACTGGCAGAGTCCATCGCCACCAGGCGATCGATGCGCAGCGTCTTGCCCTCGTGAATCAATCCCACCTCGTTGCCTGCCCAGGCAAGCTGGTGCGGGTCCAGCCACGCCGCCAACTCCTGACTGCCCAGGATTTTGGACACCAAGGGCTCGGCACGCTCCAACAGGGTCATGGGGGCTGACAGTGACAGGCAGGCGGCCTGGATCGCTTGCTGGACACGCAGCGTGCTCCGGTGGCCAGTGGCCACCGTGGTCAACCATTCCAGCGCCTTGTGAAGCACTTGTCCCAACAAGGCGGCATCCTCGACCATGGGCGGCGGTGTGGAGGTAACAGCCTCGCCAGGCCGAGCCTCCAAGACCGGCAGCACGGCCAGACAGGCATCGGAGGGCGCTGGCGCGCCCCTGTCGTGGACCACGGCGGTCTCGCCTGGCGATCGCGGTACCCAAGCGTGCGCCTCGCCAACCGCCTTGGCGTCGATCAAACGCTGCCACCAACTGCCGTGCTTGTTGCTGGTGCGAGGCTGTGTTCGGCTGAACACCAGTTGTTCGCGAGCCCGGGTCAAGGCCACGTACAGGGCATTGAGTTCTTCCCGCCGCTGGGCCGCGCGCTCCTGGTCCATGGCCAGGCTCAGGCTCGGGGGTGGGTTGGCCTCGGATCGGATGAACGCGCAGCTCACCGGACGGGCTTCGCTTTCTGGCCAATCGACCATCACGGTGTGGTTGTTGGGGCGCCCTTCCTGGGCGTCCGCGTCCACGATGAACACCACCCGCGCCTCCAGGCCCTTGGCGCCGTGGATGGTCAACAATTGAACCGCGCCCGGGTGAACACGCGCCGGCAAGACCAGCGGCAAGCGCTTGAGCGCCCGGATCCAACGGTATGGCGTGGCATCGCGACCACCGTCCATGTCCAGGCTTTGGGCCAGCAAGGCATTGATGTGGACCATGGCTTGCGCCCGCATGGCAGGCGGCACCGTGGCCACCCAGCGTTCGCGGATCCGGCCTTCGGTCAACATGGCCTCCAACAAATCGTGCGGCGGTGCGTGTCGGGCCAGCGCTTGCCAACGGCTCAGCGACTGGGCCGCGTGCATTACCGCCGGGCCCGCATCACCCCATGCCATCAGGGCTCTCCACCAAGTGCCACCCGATGCCCGAGCTCGGGCGGCCAGGCCCATCACCTCGTCATCCGACCAGCCAAACACCGGGCTGCGCAAAGCATGCGCCAAGGCCAGGTCATGTTGGGGCGACACAAGGGTTTCGACCAGGGCTACCAGGTCACGCACCTCGGGCGTGTCAATGAGCCGCGTGTCTTCAGGTGCCACGTAGGGCACGCCCTGAGCCTGAAGCGCCAGGCCCACCCAAGCCAGGGTCGCGCGCTTGCGGCTGAGCACAAAAATGTCTTCAGGCTGCAGGCCCTGATCCCGGATCAACTCGCCAATGGCTTGGGCCACATGCTCGGCTTCAAGCTGTTTGAGTGAAGAGTCAGGCTCTTCGCGCGGCTCGACCAAGGTGTCGCGCCAGGCGATCTCCGCTTCCTGCCCGCGAGGCTCGCTCGGCGGGCGGGGCACATCGGGCAGCACCGACACCTTGGCCGCCTCATGCGATTCCGTGGTGTGCGGCCTGAAGCCGGTGAAAGCGCCTTCCGCCACGGCGCTGTCCATGACGAGGTTCAGCACCTCGATGACACCGGGCGCATTGCGGCGAGTGTGATCGCACGACAGCAAATCGCCTTGCAAGCCATCCAGCACGAAATGCTTGGCAGCCTCAAACACGCGGGGGTCGGCGCGCCTGAAACGGTAGATGCTTTGCTTGGGGTCCCCCACCAGGAACACCTGCATGGACTGTCGCCCGCTCAAGCCACCGCCCGCCCCCGCGTACCCGCCCAACCACGACTTCATCGTTTGCCATTGCAAGGGGCTGGTGTCCTGAAACTCGTCCATCAGCAACTGCCGCACCTGGGTGTCCAGCCGCTCCTGAATCCAGCCCGCCACCGATGAATCACCCAACAGGTGCGAGGCGGCCAGTTCCAGATCGACCATGTCCACCTGCCCTCGCTGGGCCTTGAGGCTGGTGTACTCCTCGAACAAGGCGCGGGCCAACAGACACATGCGCTGGTGCTGGGCATGGGCCTGGGCCTGATCAACCGCCAAGGCCAGGTCCGACAGCCAGGCCACAGCCCAAGCCAGTTCTTCGAACTCGCCCAGTTGCTTGCGCGGCCCCTTGTCCGTGAACAAGGCCTGGCGCAATCCGTCGTATTGCGCCATGACCTCAGTTTGTCCCAAGGCCTGTTCAACGCCACGGCCGGCGGTTTGTGCCTTCACGCCTTTGGCCTGGCACAACAACTTCGCCAAGGCCCAGAACTGCCCATTGACGGAAGTCTTCAGCAAAACCTCACGCGGATCATTCACGCCCGCCCAATGTACCGACCATTGGCCCACGGCTTCAACACTGCCTTCCAGCTGTCCAGCCTGATCCGCCAAGGTGATTTCCAGGCGGTTGGACAAAGCCGATTGCAGCCAGGATTCCAGGTTGAAGCGCCCCACATCGCGCACCATGGCCACAAAGGCGTCCAGTTCGACACGCGCCTTGGCCTCTGATCCAGCGGCCGATTGTTGCGCGTCCATCCGCCTGAGGAAGCGCCCCCACAACTCGGGCCACAGCTCACTGCTGTCTTCCACCAAGTTCAACTCTGGCGGCAGACCCAGCTCAGCCAGCGCATCCAATGGCGCGGCACGCACCAGCCGCGAAAACCAGCCATGGATGGTGTGAATTTCCACCCCACGACCATCCTCCAACCACTGCCTGTACAAATCGGCCAGGGCGGCCGAGGCCTGCACAGCCTGGGCAGGCAACATGCCGCGCATCACCAATTGCTTCTGGCGCTCGCCATCATCAGCTTGTGAAAATTCGCGCAGCCATTGGTGCAGGCGCTCACGCATCTCGCCAGCAGCCTTGCGCGTGAAGGTGATGGCCAAAATCTGCGAAGGCGCCACGCCATCCAGCAAGGCCCGCAAGATGCGAGACACCAGCATCCAGGTCTTGCCTGCTCCGGCACAGGCCTCGACCACCACGCTCCGTTGGGGATCGCAGGCCACCTGGTAGAAGTGCTCGCGCGGCACGGCCTCGTCATTGATGCGGTATGCGGCCAGGCTCATGACAGCGCCTCCGCCAAGGTCCAATGGTCACGCCGGCACAGGCCGCGCACCTCGCAATAGTCGCAGGCCACGCCTTCGCCCAGAGCGGGCATGGCGGCCCCGGCCAGCAAACGTGTCAGGTCCATGCGGACCCCTTCCACTAAAGCCTGAGCCGACTCGATCACATCAGGGTGTTCCACCTGGGTCACGCCTTTTTCATCCATCTGAAGGTACAGGCCCTCAACCGCCTGGGTCACCCGCAGCGGATCGCCAGGATCAGCCGTGGCGGGCGCATGTTGCGCCAGGGCGGCATAGAAGGCCAACTGCGTGTCTTCCAGCGGTTGCCTGACCTTCTGCTTGAGCCCCTCGAGCGAGCCCGTCTTGTAGTCGATCACGGTCCAGGCAGTGTCATCACTGCCTTGGCCTCGCCGGTCCAGCCGGTCCAGTTGGCCGTGCAAGGTCACCGTCACGTCCTCACCTGATTCGCAGGACAAAACCATGGGCCACTGCACCACTTCTTCGGCTTTCGCGAAACGCCAGCCCTGGCCCTCATGGCCATGCAGCCACGCCACATAGTTCACGGCCAAGCGTTCCAGGGTGGCGGCAAAGGGCAAGAAAAAAGGCCGGCGGCTGTCACGGTCCAAGCCCTGCGCCTGTGTCACATCCTGCGCGGCCTGCACCCACAGGGCGACATCGTCATCCTTGGCGACCGGCACCTCATCGCGACGCGTGTGAAAGCTTTGCAGCACCGCATGCAGCCACACCCCAAAGTCAGACCGATCCACGCCCTCTTCCAGTTCGTCCAGTTGCCGCAGGTTCAACACATGGCGGGCAAAGAAGCGGTAGGGACATTGGCGCAAGGACTCGTAAGACGTGGCCGTGATCTGCGTAGGCAGCGGCAACTTCAAACACCCGCGGGCAACATCCGATGCGTCCACACGCCGCAGGCTGGGACGAGGCATGTCCATGGGCAAAGCCGGCACCCACTGCGTCAGCCGAACATCGTCCAGACGGCGCAGAGCCTGCCCAGTGTGCATGGACCAACGCTCAAACCAAGGGCTGGGTTCCAGCGGCTCTCGCCCATTGGCCTCGCGGCACAGGCACGCCATGCAGGGCTGGGCCATCAGCAAGGCAAACGATGCCCACTGCGCATCGCGGGTGGTGGCTTTGGTCGGCAAGCCCATCTGCTCCGACAAGGCACCATGCACCCACCCCGGCACACCATTCATGGCCCCCAATTGCCCTTCATCCGCACCCGGCATCACCACCGCGCTGAAGGGCCTGAGCACGGCGCGCGTCAACGGCGTCACCACCACATCCACCTTGGCATCGCCCGCGGCTGCCGACTCCAGCCGGAAGCTGGATTCCTCCAGCACATCGTCAACCCAGCGACTCAGGCCGTGCCCGTCCATGCGCAAATCCCTGGTCACCAAAGGCCAGGCCAAAGCTTCACTACCATCTTCGCTGCTCAGGTGCAGTGCCTTCAGCACCGACACCCCAGCCACGTCGTCCACCAGTGCCTGCCAGGCCTCGCAGTCCTTCAAGGCCTCGGCCACCTGCGCCAGCATTACCGACAGAGGCGCGCGACCACTGCCCCACAACGGCGCCAGCAACTGCACGGTCTGCCGAGCCCTTGACCACAACCGCCGAGCAGACTCGGGCATGGCTTGCCGCCCGTCGGGTACCAGATCCGTGGCCATGTCATGGCCATGCCTCGACAAGCCCCAGGCCACCAGCAAACCATGGCGTCGGCACCAAGTCTCCAAAGAGGCCACCGAGGCGTCCAACTCAGCAGGTGATCCAAGTTCGGCCCAGCTCACCCAGCCCGACTTGAGCCAATCCAGCAAGTCATCGGTAGAAGCGCGTGGCTGCGATGCCGCCAGCATGCGCGTCACAGCGGCGCCTGCGCGGGTGGTCGAGAGCTTCCAGCCGGTCTCGTCCGACAAGGTGGCACCAGCGCCCTCCAACAAAGCACGCACGCGCCTGACCAGGCTTCGGTCCAACGCGATCAAGGCCACCGGATCACCGGCCGAAGCCCGAGCTTGCTGAACCGCTGCAAGCACCTGGGCCGTGGTTTGCTGCGCCTCATCTTCAAAATCCTGGCAGCGCGCCAATGCAGGCCCACCCGCAGCATCGCCCTGCCCTGGCGCCGTCACAGCGTTCATCCACAAGGCTGGCACGCCCGACAAGGTTGCCTGCCTCAACACCGCCAACATCACCGATGACTCGCTGCCAGGCACCACGGTCTCGCCCGCCGTCACGCCAACCCAGGCGGCAGCACGATGGCTGAACAAGACATCGGTCACCCAGTGACCATCGTCACTGCTGGCCGCCCACTCCAGCGCCCAGGCCAGCAGCAGGCGTTCGCGTGCGCCCGGCCCCGTGCTGGCGGCATGGGCCGCGCTCAGCGCGTCTCGGCACGTCGCCCAATAAGCAAGGCGCTTGTCTGGCGGACAGGCTTGTGCCACACGCACCCACAAATGAGCGCAATCCACCACCTGCGTCACCGCGTGCTCGAACGCCCGCCGGTCGCGCTGAGCCCATTGCCGCCCCCAGGCCTGAGCGCTCAGGGCCTGGGTCACTACAAGACGGTCCAGCACCACATCCAAGGTGGGCGCGGGCCCCAACTCGGCACTCACCGGCACAGATGCCTTGGCCTCTCGTGACCAGGCCAAGGACTGCGCCAAGGTGGGCACCGTTTCGATTTGCGGCAACCACCCGCCCACCGCGCGGGCCCAAGCCTGCCGAGCCACGGGCAGCAAAGCCCCCACGGGCAACAGCACCACCACATCGCGGGGGCTCAAACCGTTGTCAGCACACCACCCGGAAACCGCGCAGGCCCATTCATCCCAGCAATCTCTCGCGGGGCGCCCTTGCGCCCAAAGCCAGGCCGTGGGCTGCAAAATCTCGTTTTCGTTGCTGACTATTGCGGTCATAGGGTGATGGTCTCTTGTGGCCTGCTTCAGCGGCCACATCTTCTGTGTCAGAATCTTCTCAACCATTCTGGTGGTTTTTTTGCAGTTCACGCACCGCCGGAGTCACCAAGGATAGTTCCATGAGCAGCGACCTGATCAAACACATTTCTGACGCATCTTTCGATTCAGACGTCCTTCAATCGGCCCAACCTGTGCTGGTTGATTACTGGGCTGAATGGTGCGGTCCTTGCAAGATGATCGCCCCCATCCTGGACGAGCTGGCCACCGATTACAGCGGTCGCCTCAACGTCGCCAAGATGAACGTGGACCAAAACCGCGACGTGCCCGCCAAATTCGGCATCCGCGGCATCCCCACGTTGATGATCTTCAAGGGGGGCCAACTGGCGGCCACCAAGGTCGGCGCGCTGTCCAAGGCTCAGCTCACCGCCTTTGTCGACGCCAATCTCTGATTTATTGGCGTTTCCTTTCTATAATGGGTCAACCAGCTGATATTCTTGCAGCTGGTTCTCGTGAAGCTGAGCAGCAACCAACTGCCTAGCGGGTGCCACAGGCCCTGCGCTGATGCCGTTCAAGGCAACAGCGCTTGCATCAAAAGGCCTGTGCGCCCTTTCTTTCTACCCCCTTCGAATTCACCCACGATCTGATCCCCAGGTTTGCGCAGCTCGCCATCGAACCGCAGCAGCTTGAGGGGTTTCGTACAGGGTCCCAATCCATGCACCTTTCAGAACTGAAGGCTTTGCACATCACCGAATTGACGGCGATGGCAGAAGCCCTTGAGCTCGAGAACATCTCCCGCATGCGCAAGCAGGAGTTGATGTTCGCCATCATGAAAAAGCGCGCCAAGGCGGGCGAGCAAGTCTTCGGAGACGGCGTGCTCGAAGTGCTGCCCGACGGCTTCGGCTTCCTGCGCGCCCTGGACATGAGCTTCCTGGCCAGCACGGACGACATCTACCTGTCGCCCAGCCAAGTGCGGCGCTTCAACCTGCACACCGGCGACATGGTCGAAGGCGAAGTGCGCGTCCCCAAAGATGGCGAGCGTTATTTCGCGTTGGTCAAGGTTGACCGGGTCAATGGCCTGTCGCCCGAAGTCAACAAGAACAAGATCATGTTCGAGAACTTGACGCCCCTGTTCCCCGACGAACAGTTCAAGCTCGAACGCGACATCAAAACCGATGAGAACATCACCAGCCGCATCGTTGACCTGATCGCGCCCCTGGGCAAAGGCCAGCGCGCCCTGCTCGTGGCTCCGCCCAAGAGCGGCAAGACGGTGATGATGAAGAACCTGGCGCACGCGCTGACCAACAACTACCCTGACGTCCACGTCATCGTGCTGCTGGTCGACGAACGCCCGGAAGAAGTGACCGAAATGCAGCGCACTGTGCGCGGCGAAGTCATCAGCTCCACGTTTGACGAACCCGCCCAGCGCCACGTTCAGGTCGCCGAAATGGTGATCGAGCGCGCCAAGCGCCTGGTCGAACTGAAAAAAGACGTGATCATCCTGCTGGATTCGATCACCCGCCTGGCTAGAGCCTACAACAACGTTTTGCCTTCATCCGGCAAAGTCTTGTCGGGCGGTGTTGATTCCAACGCCCTGCAACGCCCCAAGCGCTTCTTCGGCGCAGCGCGCAACATCGAAGAAGGCGGCTCGCTCACCATCATCGGTACTGCGCTGGTCGATACCGGCAGCCGCATGGATGAAGTGATCTACGAAGAATTCAAGGGCACTGGCAACTGCGAAATCCACCTGGATCGCCGCATGTCCGAAAAGCGCGTTTACCCCTCGATCTTGCTGAACAAGTCGGGCACGCGCCGTGAAGAACTCCTGCTCAAGCCCGATATCCTGCAAAAAAGCTGGATTTTGCGCAAACTGCTCTACCCGATGGACGAAATCGAAGCGATGGAATTCATCCTCGACAAAATGAAGTCCACCAAAAATAACCACGAATTCTTCGATTTGATGCGTCGTGGTGGTTAATGTATAATGTCGGGTTTTCCGGCTGAGAGGAAAGTGCGCGTGCATGGTGCCGCGTGGCTTCCGATTCTCAACAGCACATGAAGGTTAGAAGATGAAAGACGGCATTCACCCCAACTACCGCGACGTTTGTTTCGTGGACCAGTCCAACGGCTTCAAGTTCGTGACTCGTTCATGCTCGCCCGCCCGCGAAACCATCAAGATGGAAGACGGCCGCGAACTGCCGCTGTTCAAGCTGGAAACCTCGAGCGAATCGCACGCTTTCTACACCGGCACCCAAAAGAGCATCGACTCCTTGGGCGGCCGTGTCGAGAAGTTCCGCAACAAGTTTGCGCACCTCAAGAAGTAATTGGTCTGTCAGGATGTGCGTCCGGATTCGGAATAGCACGCCTGCTGATTCAATCACTGATCAAAGGGCGGCTTCGGCTGCCCTTTTTTATTTGAGCTGACTTTGCGCTGACACCCACACACCCGAATGAGTTCTTCCTCCCAGGCCATCACCCCCGCACTGGTGACCCAGAAAGCCGTGAAGCGGCTCCCACGCTGGGCACTGCTGCTGTTCTGCGTCGCTTATGTGCTACCAGGGCTGTTTGGTCGCGACCCCTGGAAGGGCATCGACATCGCATCGTTTGGGCACATGTGGAGCTTGGCAGACGGCCAGGCGTCCTGGCTGCACCCCAACGTGGGGGGCGTCCTGCCTGTTGGCGGCGGCATCCTCCCGTATTGGCTGGGTGGCGCGTTCATTGCCCTGCTCTCGCCCTGGCTGGACCCCGCCACGGCCGCACGCATTCCTTTCGCCTTGTTGCTGGTGTCGGTGCTCAGCCTGACCTGGTATGCCACCTACCACCTGGCCCGCACCAAAGCCGCCCAACCTTTGCCGTTGGCATTTGGGGGCGAGGCGCTGCCCCAGGACTACGCCCGCGCGGTCGCCGATGGTTCGGTGCTGGCCTTGATCGCCAGCCTGGGTTTGCTGCAACTGGGCCATGAAACCACGCCGGAACTGCTCCAGCTGGTCAGCGGCACTTTGTTTTTGTATGGCATGGCCTCGGCGGCATCCCGCCCCTGGCAAAGCCGCCTGGCCACCCTGGTTTGCCTGCCGGTGATGGCAGCCAGCGGCAGCCCCACGGTGGCCCTTGAACTGGCGGCGGCCGGCATGCTGATCTGCGCCTTGTCCGACGACGTGTTGATGCGCTCCCACCTGTGGTGGGTCGCCGCCAGCGGCATCGTGGCGGCCATGGTGGCCACCGCGTTGACCAGCACCGGCCTGCCCGGTTGGGCCATGCGCATCGACACCTGGTCGGGCATTGGCCGCACCTTGCGCCTGTTCACCTGGTTCACCTGGCCTGTTTTGCCGCTGGCGGCCTTGACGGTGTGGCATTGGCGGCGCCAGGTGGCACGTCGGCACATCGCGGTGCCACTGTTTTCGGCCCTGGTAGGTTTTGGCGCTTGCATCGCCATGGATGCCAACGACCGGGCTCTGCTGCAGGCACTACCAGCCTTGGCGGTGTTGGCTGCTTTCGCCTTGCCCATCCTGCAGCGCAGCTTGGGCTCAGCCATCGACTGGTTTTCGGTGTTCTTCTTCACCACCGCTGCGTTGCTGATCTGGCTGCACTATGGCGCCATGTACACGGGCGTGCCGGCCAAGATGGCGAGCAACGTCGCCAAACTGGTGCCCGGCTACGCCACAGATTTTTCCTGGCCCCTGCTCATCCTCGGCGCGGTGGCAACGGCAGCGTGGCTGGCTTTGGTAAGGTGGCGCACGGCCCGCCAATCCCACGCCCTGTGGAAAAGCCTGGTGTTGCCAGCAGGTGGTGTGGCCCTGTGCTGGTTGCTGGCCATGACCTTGCTGCTGCCTCCGCTGGACCAGTCGCTGAGTTACCGCCTGCTGGTCAACCGCATCAAGCGCCACGTTCCGGTGGGCACTTGCATTGCCGCACCCAACGCCTCAACGGGCTTGTTGACCGGGCTTGAATACTTCGGACGCTACCGCGTTGATGGCCTCTCGCCGCCAAGCAATGTGCCCAGGAACTGCCCTGTGTTGATCTACAGCCTGCCGGCCAAAAAGGCCGCGCCCACTTTCGCGGGCTGGCGCCGTGTCGCACGCGAAAACCAGCGGACCCAGAATTCCGAGTCCGTGGCAATTTACCGCCGAGCGCCCTGAACCGAAGGGCGATGGCTTAGCTCACGCGCACGCGTGCTGCCGGCACCGTCAAAGTGAAGGTTGAGCCTTTGCCCACCTCGCTCGCAACGCGAAACTCGCCGCCATGGCGTTGCACCACATGCTTGACGATGGACAAGCCAAGACCAGTCCCGCCCGTTTCGCGCGAGCGGCTGCCATCCACGCGGTAGAAGCGCTCGGTCAGGCGGGGGATGTGTTCCGCATCAATGCCGATGCCGCTGTCCTGCACGCTGAATTCACCACCGCCTTCAGGTTGGGTAAGCCACCGCACATGGATGGCGCCGCCATCGGGGGTGTAGCGCACCGCGTTGGACACCAGGTTGCCCATGGCACTGAGCCACTCGCTTTCAACACCCGCAATCTCAGCGTGTTGCCCTTGGTCGTCCATGGAAAACGACATGGGATGGCGTCCGCGCGACAAGCCCAGTCCATCGTTCTCCAGGCGTTGCATCAAACCATCCACCTTGATCCATCGGTCTGATGAAGGCCTGGGACTGCCTTCAATCTGGGCCAAGGTCAGCAAATCGGCGACCAGGGTTTGCATGCGCTCCGCCTGTTGGGCCATGAGCATGATCACCCGGGCTCGCTCGACATCGGTCAAGGGCAAGGACCCCATCGTTTCGATGAAGCCATTGAGCACCGTCAGCGGTGTTCTGATCTCGTGGGACACATTGGCCACGAAGTCGCGCCGCATGGTGTCGGACCGTTCACGCTCTGTGATGTCCTGAGACAGGATCAGTTTCAGGCCCTCGCCATAGCGCCGCACCTGCAAGGACAGGTAGCCTTGTCCGCCCCTAGGCATCAGGCACTTCACCGGTTCACGGTAGTCGCCGGCCTGCAGGTACTGCACGAAGGTAGGCTGGCGAACCAGGTTGGTCACGCGCTGGTGCAAATCGCGCACAGGGTCGAGCCCGAAGTGGTCCGCCGCCACCGTGCTGATCCAGGTGATGTGCTCGGTCTCGTCCAGCAGGATCACACCATTGGGCGAGGCCTGGATGCCTGACAGAAACTGGTCCAGGCGGCGCTGCTCCTCGGCGAGGAGTTGATCACGTTGACGTATGACGCGTTGGAACCGGTGAGCGACCTCACCCCATAAACCTGGCATCTCCGGCGCATTGGCCTCAGGGGTGCGCAGCCAATCCAGAATCTGGTAGCCCTTCAAGGTGTCGAGCACCGACAGGGCCAAGACGGCGGCCGCGGCGCACAGCAGTGCCAGCATCGTCGGATGCCCCATGCGTTGCCCCAACCACCAGCCCACCCCCCCCCCAGCCGCTGCGGTGAGCACCCGGGCACCCACCCGGGAAAGTAGCCAGGAATTGGTTTTCTCGACCCGTGAAGACAGCATCACGCCGCGTTGGCCACTTGCTGAGTCAAACGATAGCCTGCGCCCCGAACCGTTTCGATCAACTGCGATCGATCCACGGGCGACAGGGCTTCTCGCAAACGCTTCACGTGGACGTCCACGGTGCGTTCTTCAATGAACACATGGTCACCCCAGACCCGGTCCAGCAACTGGGCACGGCTGTGCACACGCTCAGGGTGAGTCATGAAGAAATGCAGCAGCTTGAATTCAGTCGGGCCAATCTTGACCTCTTGCTCGGCACGCGACACCCGGCGCGTGGCTGGATCCAGGCGCAGGCCGGCCACTTCCACGGCCGAATCCAGGGCCTGCGGTGCCTTGCGGCGCAAGACCGCGCGCACACGAGCCATCAGCTCGTGCGTTGAAAAAGGCTTGGTCAGGTAATCGTCGGCACCAGCATCCAGGCCAGCCACCTTGTCCACCTCTTCGGCACGGGCCGTTAGCATGATGATGGGCAGCTCGCGCGTGCGCGCTTCGGAGCGCCAGCGCTTGGCCAGAGACAGCCCACTTTGGCCCGGCAACATCCAGTCCAGCAGAACCAGATTGGGCAAAACGCGGTCGATTTCCGCCTGGGCGGCATCCGCTGTGGGCGCCACAATCACTTCAAAACCTGAATGCCTCAGGTTCAATGCAATCAACTCGGCGATCGCCGGTTCATCCTCAACCACCAGCACTCGGCTCATGGGGGCTCCTGTCTGGATGGGTTACTTGATGATGGATTCAACGGCATCGGGCGTGTTGTGACGCACGTCGGTACCCTTGACGATGTAGATGACCTGCTCAGCCAGGTTCTTAGCATGGTCGCCCACGCGCTCAATGGCCTTGGCCACGAACACCAGGTCGATGGAGGCCGAAATAGTGCGGGGGTCTTCCATCATGTAGGTGATCAGCTTGCGCATCAGGCCGTCGAACTCGGCATCGATCACGTTGTCGTCCTTGATGACTTCAAGCGCCGTTTGCGTGTCCAGGCGGGCGAAGGCGTCCAAGGCCTTGCGCAGAGATGCCGTGGCCAGGTCGGCCTCGAACGACAGGTCATTCACCGGCAAACGCAGGCGACTTGAAACGCCCGTGTTGATCAGGCGTTGCACCGTGCGTGCAATGCGTGCTGCCTCGTCGCCCACACGCTCCAGGTTACCGATGGTCTTGGAAATGGCGATCAGCAAGCGCAGGTCGCGGGCAGTCGGCTGGCGACGCGCGATGATGGTCGACAGATCAGCATCGATGTCCATCTCCATCTGGTTGACGCGCTCTTCAGCAATCAACACCTGGCTGGCCACTTCACCGTTGAAGTGCGTCAAGGCATAGATCGCCTGCCCCACCTGGGACTCCACCAAGCCGCCCATCTCAAGCACCCGGGTTGAAATGCCGCCCAGCTCCATGTCGAACTGGCTGGACAAATGTTTTTCAGACATGAATTCTTCTCCGTCAGGAATGATCAGTGCTGGTGGCGAATGCCATTAACCGAAGCGACCGGTGATGTAGTCTTCGGTCTCTTTCTTCTTCGGCTTCATGAAGATGTCCGTGGTCGGGCCGTACTCAATCACCTCGCCCAGGTACATGTAGGCCGTGTTGTCGGAGCAACGCGCGGCTTGCTGCATGTTGTGGGTCACGATCAGCACGGTGTAGTCGTCTTTGAGCTCGTGGATCAGCTCTTCGATCTTGCCGGTCGAGATCGGGTCGAGGGCCGAGCAAGGCTCGTCCAGCAGAAGCACCTCCGGCTTGATGGCGATGCCACGGGCAATGCACAAGCGTTGTTGCTGACCACCCGACAAGCCCGAACCGCTTTGGTTCAGCTTATCCTTGACCTCGTTCCACAAGGCGGCTTTTTTGAGCGCCCACTCCACGCGTTCATCCATCTCGACGCGTGACAGTCTTTCGAACAAGCGCACACCAAACGCAATGTTGTCGTAGATGGACATGGGGAACGGCGTGGGCTTCTGGAACACCATGCCGACCTTGGCGCGGATCAGCGACACGTCGTCCTTGCTGGTCAGGATGTTCTGTCCGTCCAGCATGATTTCGCCCTTGGCGGTCTGCTCAGGGTAGAGCTCGAACATGCGGTTGAAGGTGCGCAGCAAGGTTGATTTGCCACAGCCCGAGGGGCCGATGAAGGCGGTAACCTTCTTCTCGGGCAGCTCCAGGTTGATGTTCTTGAGCGCGTGGAACTTGCCGTAATAGAAGTTCAGGTTGCGCACAGCCAGCTTGGACTTCAACGGGGTTTGGTTTTGAACCTTGGCATCCATGTAGGGATCTCCGGAATACTTTTCAAGTCACCTAGCGCATCAGCGCTGGCGGAACAAGGTGCGGGCCACGATGTTGAGCACCAACACACCCACGGTGATGATGAACACGCCAGCCCAGGCCAGCTTCTGCCAGTTCTCATAGGGGCTCATCGCGAACTTGAAGATCGTGACAGGCAAGCTCGACATCGGTTGGCCCAGGTCAGCCGACCAGAACTGGTTGGACAAAGCGGTGAACAACAGCGGTGCCGTCTCACCCGAGATGCGCGCCACCGCCAGCAAGATGCCGGTCACCACACCCGCGCGGGCTGATTGCAGCGTGATCGAGGTGATCACCCGCCACTTGGGCGTGCCCAAGGCATAAGCCGCTTCACGCAAGGCGCTGGGCACCAGCGACAGCATGTTCTCCGTGGTCCGGATCACCACCGGCACCACGATCAAGGCCAGGGCCAATACCCCGGCCCAGCCCGAGAAGGTCTTGGCGCGGGCCACCACGGTGGAATAAATGAACAAACCCACCACGATCGAAGGCGCCGACAGCAGGATGTCGTTAATGAACCGCGTGACGCTGCCCAGCCAGCCCTTCTGGCCATACTCGGCCAGGTAAACACCAGCCATGACGCCCACTGGCGTGCCAATCAAGGTGGCCAGACCAACCATCATCAGCGAGCCCATGATGGCGTTGGCCAGGCCACCATCTTCCATCGGCGGCGGGGTCATTTCGGTGAACGTGGCCAAGGCCAGCCCGCCCATGCCCAGGCGAACCGTCTCGAACAAAATCCACACCAGCCAGACCAGGCCAAAGGCCATGGCCCCCAACGACAAGGTCAAAGCCAGGGCGTTGACGCGCTTGCGGCTGGCGTGCCGCTGGCGGCGCATGGCATACAGCTCAGCCGTGCTCATGAACGTGCTCCTTCAGATTTCTTCATGCGGGCCAGCAGGACCTTGGAGAACGCCAGCACCACGAACGTGATGAAGAACAAAACCAGGCCCAGGTAAATCAAGGAGGCCTGGTGCAGGCCCTCCCCGGCTTCCGCGAACTCGTTGGCCAGGGCCGAGGTGATGCTGTTGGCAGCCTCGAACACCGACAGGGAATTGAGCTGGTTCATGTTGCCGATGACGAAGGTCACCGCCATCGTTTCACCCAGCGCGCGCCCCAACCCCAGCATGATGGCGCCCACCACACCGGTCTTGGTGTATGGCAACACCACCTTGGATACCACTTCCCACGTCGTCGAGCCCAAGCCGTAGGCCGACTCCTTGAGCATGGGCGGTGTCACGTCGAACACATCGCGCATCACCGAGGCAATGAAGGGAATGATCATGATCGCCAGGATGATCCCGGCCGACAAGATGCCGATGCCCACCGGTGGGCCCGAGAAGAACGCACCCATGTAAGGGATGCCGTTGGTCAACGCCTGCAAGGGTTGCTGTACATAGGTGGCCAGGATCGGGCCAAACACCAGCAGGCCCCACATACCGTACACGATGGACGGCACGGCGGCGAGCAGCTCAACCGCGATCCCTAAAGGCCGCTTGAGCCAGTTGGGCGACAGCTCGGTCAAAAACAGGGCGATGCCGAAGCTCACCGGCACAGCGATCAGCAAGGCAATGAGGGACGTGGCCACCGTGCCGTAAATCATCACCAGTCCGCCGTAGCTGTCCTGGACCGGATCCCAGTCGGTGCGCCACAAAAAGCTGAAACCATATTCGCGGATGGCCGGCCAGGCACCCACGATCAATGAGCCGATGATGGCCAACAGCAGCGACAAGGTCAGCAAGGCGGCACCACGTGCCAGCATCGCGAACACCCAATCGGCCCACGGAAGGGCAACGCGCCGGGGGTCAGGATTTTTCATGAAGGAGGTTCGTCCTTGGGAAGGCGCCCCATCGGCGCCGTCAAAATCGGCGGGCAATATTGCAGTCATGGCGTGCGTGCCTCCATCCAAGGGTACTGCGTTCAATCGATCAACAACAAACCGGGCACCCCATGGCGCCCGGTCTGCATCACCTGAAGCTTCTGATCACTTGTAAGCCAAAGGCTTGCCAGCGGCATCAGTCACGGTGGCCCACTGCTTGCGAACAAGATCTTTCACGCTGGCGGGCAAAGGCACGTATTCCAGATCAGAGGCTGTCTTGTCGCCACCTTCGTAAGCCCAGTTGAAGAACTTCAGGGTGCTGGCACCTTGGGCGGGCTTGTCCTGGCTCTTATGGATCAGGATGAAGGTCGCGCCGCTCAGGGGCCAGGCGTCCTTGCCAGCCTGGTTGGTCAACACCTGGTAGAAGGTCTTGTCCCACTCGGCGCTGGCGGCGGCCGCCTTGAAGGTCACGTCGTCAGGCTGCACGTAGTTGCCGGCCGCGTTCTTCAAGGACACGTGCGACATCTTGTTTTGCTTGGCGTAGGCGTACTCGACATAACCAATCGAGTTCGGCAGGCGTTGCACGAAAGCAGACACGCCTTCGTTGCCCTTGCCACCCGCGCCTGCAGGCCATTTCACGGCCGTGCCCTCACCCACCGTGGACTTCCATTCGGCGTTTACCTTCGACAGGTAGTTGGTGAAAATGAAGCTGGTGCCCGAACCATCCGCGCGGCGAACCAGCGCGATCGCGGCATCCGGCAGCGGCACGCCAGGGTTCAGCGCGGTCAGCGCAGGGTCGTTCCACTTGGTGATCTTGCCCAGGTAGATGTTGCCCAGCACTTCGCCGGTCATCTTGACTTGGCCTGGTTGAATACCCTTGATGTTCACCACCAGCACGACGCCACCGATCACGGTAGGGAATTGCACCAGGCCTTCCTTGGCCAGCTCGTCGTCCTTCAAGGGCATGTCTGTGGCACCGAAGTCCACCGTCTTGGCCTTGATCTGCTTGATCCCTGCGCCCGAACCGACCGACTGGTAGTTGATGCGCACGCCAGTGGCCTTGTTGAACGTGTCAGCCCATTTGGCGTAGACCGGAGCCGGGAACGTGGCACCTGCACCGGTCACGTCTTGCGCCAGCACCAGGCCGGTCGACAAGGACATCGTGACAGCCACCGCAGCTTGGATCATCTTGAATTTCATGTGTTCGCCTTTAAAAACCTGTGACAGACAAATTTCTCAAGGTGGACTGTAGATGGGCATTGTGACGAGTCTATGACAGGCCTGCCGTTATTGTCACAAATCCCGTGACAGCCTGGGAGCCCCAGTCCAAGCACCCATCTGTCACATTCAAGTCACGCGATTGACACATGACACTTTTAAGGTGCCGGGGTTGCCCCAGATGGTCTGTGGGCAGGATTGAAATGGAGTATTCAATGCACATTCCCCACCAAACACGCGGCCTGTTGGCCACCGCCTTGCTGGCCACGTCCATGCTGCTGAGCAGCCACGTCATGGCGCAAACCGCCAACCCCGTGCCCGCGACGGTGGTTGCCGCCGCAGCGCGCACCCCCGAGCTGTCGACTTTTTACAAACTGGTTCAACAAGCTGGATTGACCGCGTCGCTGGAAGCCACTGGCCCAGTGACCGTGTTTGCGCCCACGGATGAAGCCTTCAAGGCCGTGCCAGCCGCCACTCTGGACAAGCTGAGCAAGGACCCGGAGTTGCTCAAGTCGGTGTTGACCTACCACGTGGTGCCGGGTGCCTTGAAGGCAGCCAGCATCAATGGCAACAGCTCGTTGACGACCTTGCACGGCGCTCAGCTGGCGGCCTCAAAGGCGGGCGATTTCGTCACCGTGGACGACGGCCTGGTCACCAAAGCCGATCTGATCGCCGGCAATGGTGTCGTGCACATCATTGACCGCGTGCTGATGCCCGCCGTCAAGAAGTGAACATCAGGGCCTGATCAGGACTGGACTGCCTCGGCCAGCTGCTCAGCGCAGCGGTTGGCCAAGCTGCCATCCTGCGCTTCCACCATGACGCGCAACAGTGGCTCGGTGCCCGAGGGGCGAATGAGCACCCGGCCACGCCCATCCAGTTGACGCAAGACGGCTTCCTGGGCGGCCGCCAGAGCCGAACTGTTCTTCCAATCCTGCCCGGCCTTCAAGCGCACATTGATGAGACGCTGCGGAAACAGGGTCACGCCTTCCAGCCAGTTCGACAGGCTGCGACCACTTCGAGCCACCGCCTGCAAGATCTGAAGCGCGCTGACGATGCCATCACCCGTGGTGTGGCGGTCCAGGGCGATCAAGTGACCAGACCCCTCTCCGCCCAGTTGCCAGCCTCGGCTGAGCAACTCTTCCAGCACATAGCGGTCACCCACCTTGGCACGCACAAAGCCAACGCCGCGCTGCTGAATCGCCAGCTCGACCGCCATGTTGGTCATCAGGGTGCCGACCGCACCAGGCACACTTTGACCTTGCGCCAGGCGATCGGCCACCATGACGTAAAGCAGCTCATCACCGTTGAACAAGCGGCCATCGGCATCGACCAACTGCAAACGGTCGGCATCGCCATCAAGCGCGATGCCGTAGTGGGCATGGTTGTCCTTGACAGCCTGGACCAGGGCCTGGGGATGCGTGGCCCCCACGCCATCATTGATGTTGACGCCATTGGGCGAACAGCCAATCGAGATGACTTCGGCGCCCAGCTCGTGGAACACCTCTGGGGCCACCTGGTAGGCCGCACCATGGGCCGCATCGATCACCAGCTTGAGGCCCTTGAGCGACATGGACGACGCGAAAGTGCTCTTGCAAAACTCGATGTAGCGTCCGCGCGCGTCTTCCAGGCGACGGGCCTTGCCCAGATTGGGCGACTCGACCCACGCTGGTGGCACCTCCAGCGCGGCTTCCACGTCCTGTTCCCATTGATCCGACAGCTTCTCGCCCTGGGCCGAGAAAAACTTGATGCCGTTGTCTG
Organism: uncultured Aquabacterium sp.; assembly: GCA_964554655.1. Classification (GTDB taxonomy): domain Bacteria; phylum Pseudomonadota; class Gammaproteobacteria; order Burkholderiales; family Burkholderiaceae_C; genus Aquabacterium. The sequence continues at coordinate 154,133 of CAZKPN010000001.1, forward strand.
CAAAGGGATTGTGCGAAGCACTGATGACCGCCCCAAGGCTCAAACGCAGGGCGCGGGTCAGGTAGGCCACGCCGGGCGTGGGCAAGGGGCCCGTCAACAGCACGTCGACACCAGCGGATGCAAAGCCCGCCTCGAGCGCCGACTCCAGCATGTAGCCGGAAATCCGCGTGTCCTTGCCAATCAGCACCGTGGGACGGGCTTCCGAGCGTCGCAAAACCTGCCCGACGGCATGCCCCAAGCGCAATACGAAATCAGGCGTGATGGGCGTTTGACCAACCGTGCCACGGATGCCATCGGTTCCAAAATATTGTCGGCTCATGGACTGTGCGATGTGAGAAGGGTTGTGGATTGTGGCGCGGAATGACTTGCCGTTGGCCACGAATTTGGGGGGATTTCGGATGCGGACCACACCTTCAGGGCATCGACGGTGGCGGCCACATCGTGAACACGCACCACCTTCGCGCCTTGGTGAACGCTGGCGAGCGCCGCAGCCAGACTGGCGGCCAAACGGTCACCCACGCGCTTGCCCGTGACATGCCCGAGGGTGGACTTGCGGGACCAGCCCACCAGCAGTGGCAGGCCCAGGTTCAGCAGTTCGCTTTGCCTGCGCAGCAGGTCCAGATTGTGTTGCGGCGTCTTGCCAAAACCAATGCCGGGGTCCAGGCACAACCGATGCCGAGCCACGTTCTGGGCCAGCAAGGCCTGCACCCTTCCCTGCAGAAAGGTGCTCACCTCGTCAATCACATCGCTGTATTGCGGGCGAGATTGCATGGTGGACGGGTCGCCCTGCATGTGCATGAGGCAGACCCCGCATTGGCCATGAGCCACCACCGCCGATTCCGCACCCGGCGCCTGCAAAGCACGGATGTCGTTAATGATGTCCACCCCAAGGTCCAAGGCTCGCTGCATCACCTCAGTCTTGCAGGTGTCCAGCGAAATAGGCGCCCCAAAATTGAGCGCTGCCAACAAAACCGGCCCCACGCGCGTCCATTCTTCTTCAACGCTCAAGGTGGGGGCACCTGGGCGGCTCGACTCGCCACCGATGTCGAGGATGTCGGCACCCTCTTTCAACAACTGTTCACATTGGATCAACGCCGACTTGGCATCGGCATGACTTCCGCCATCTGAAAATGAATCCGGGGTGACATTGACAATGCCCATCACCTTTGGCGAGGACAGGTCAATGCGAAATCGGGTGGTGTGCCAAAGCATGGGGTGGTAGAGACCAAACGCTCGGTGAAATGAAAACGGGGCCGAAGCCCCGTTGATTGGATCACGCCTGACCGCAGGCGCCGTTGATGTGGATCAGGCAGCAGCCGGGGCACCATCGGTGCTCACGGGAGGCTTGGTACCACCGCCAGGCGGCGTGGCGCGGGGAACCCAATCCTTCGGAGGCCGGGGATCGCGCCCACTCATGATGTCTTCGATCTGCTCGGCATCGATGGTTTCCCATTCGAGCAAAGCCTTGGCCATCGAGTGCATCTTGTCCTTGTTGTCTTCGATGAGCTTGCGGGCCACGCCGTATTGCTCGTCGATGATCCGGCGGATCACATGATCCACCGTCTGCATGGTCTGCTCGGACATGTTCGTCGTCTTGGTGACCGAACGGCCCAGGAAGACTTCACCTTCGTTGTCAGCATAGACCATGGGGCCCAGCTCGTCAGTCATACCATAGCGCATGACCATGTCGCGGGCGATGCTGGTGGCGCGCTCGAAGTCATTGCTGGCACCTGTGGTCATCTGGTTCATGAACACTTCTTCAGCGATGCGGCCACCGAACAACACCGAGATGGTGTCGAGCATGCGCTCCTTGTCCATGCTGTAGCGGTCGCCTTCAGGCAGCTGCATGGTCAGGCCCAGTGCACGGCCACGCGGGATGATCGTGACCTTGTGGACCGGGTCTGTCTTGGGCAGCAAGCGGGCGACCAGAGTGTGACCAGCCTCGTGGTAGGCCGTGTTGCGGCGTTCTTCCTCGGGCATGATCAGCGACTTGCGCTCCGGGCCCATCATGATCTTGTCCTTGGCCTTCTCGAAGTCCTGCATCTCGACCACACGGCCGCTGCGGCGTGCGGCGAACAAGGCAGCTTCGTTAACCAGGTTGGCCAGATCGGCACCCGAGAAACCAGGCGTGCCACGGGCCAGGATGTCCGAGCGCACGTCTTGCCCAACCGGCACCTTGCGCACGTGGACGTTCAGGATCTGTTCGCGGCCACGCACATCGGGCAGCGTCACGTAGACCTGGCGGTCGAAACGGCCGGGACGCAGCAGGGCCGGGTCCAGGATGTCGGGACGGTTGGTCGCGGCGATCACGATCACGCCCAGGTTGGTTTCAAAACCATCCATCTCGACCAGCATCTGGTTCAGGGTCTGTTCGCGCTCGTCATTGCCACCACCCAGGCCAGCGCCACGGTGGCGACCGACGGCATCAATTTCATCGACGAAGATGATGCAAGGCGCGTTCTTCTTGGCCTGCTCGAACATGTCGCGGACACGGGCAGCGCCCACACCCACGAACATCTCAACGAAGTCGGAACCGGAAATGGTGAAAAACGGTACCTTGGCTTCACCAGCAATCGACTTGGCCAGCAGCGTTTTACCGGTGCCGGGAGGGCCAACCAGTAACACGCCACGGGGAATGCGACCACCCAGTTTCTGGAATTTCTGCGGATCGCGCAGGAAGTCGACCAATTCCTTGACCTCCTCCTTGGCTTCATCGCACCCAGCCACGTCAGCAAAAGTGACGTTGTTGTTGGTGTCGTCCAGCATGCGGGCGCGGCTCTTGCCAAAGCTGAAAGCTCCGCCCTTGCCGCCACCTTGCATCTGGCGCATGAAGTAGATCCACACACCGATCAGCAGCAGCATGGGGCCCCAGGACACCAGCAGGCTCATGATGAGCGAGGGCTCTTCGCGGGCCTTCACGTCGAACTTGACGCCATTGTTGATCAGGTCGCCGACCAGGCCACGGTCCAGCATGGTGGCCGTGCTGCGCAGACGCTTGTCGTCGCTGGTGACCGCAATGATCTCCGTGCCACCGCCGCCGCTGTCTTGCAGGGTGACGCTTTTGATGCGCTTGGCGCGGACTTCTTCGAGGAAGTCTGAGTAGCCAATTTGGTTACCGGCCGTCGTGGCGCGATCAAACTGCTTGAACACGGTGAACAGCACCAACGCCACCACCAGCCAAACAGCAACTTTCGAGAACCATTGATTGTTCACCGCGGCTCCTTATGCCATTCACCTTCTGTTTCGGCCGGCGCAGGATGCAACCCGATAACCGAAACAGATTCAAAAAACCCCGCATCCAAGCCACTGAACACGCAGTCTTCGCGGTACATGGGGACGATTCTATGCGAGTCAAGCCCCCGCTTGCATGGACCAATCCCTCGACAACCCCGGGATTTACGTCTCATCACCAACATCACACTCAAATTTCATCGATTTTTAGGCCCTATGCCCACCAAAAATGTTTCGGACGACTTGTCGCGCGAGGCTTTCGGTTTGATCGGTTTGACCACCCGAAATGACTTTTTAAACAATTCCACCAATTGGCTGTAGCCACTGCCGTGAAAGACCTTGCAAACCAGCGCCCCTTCGGCCTTGAGGTGCGTCATTGAAAACTCCACCGCCAGCTCGACGAGGTGCTCAATCTTGGCGGCATCCGACGACTCGATGCCGCTGAGGTTGGGGGCCATGTCCGACAAGACCACGTCAACCGGGCGGCCACCCACCATCGTGTCGAGTTGTGCCAAAACAGCATCTTCGCGGAAATCGCCCAGGATGAACTGCACGCCTTCGATGGGGTCGAATTCGAGGAGGTCCAGCGCGATGATGGCGCCATTGAGCTCGCCCACGGCCGCGCCACCCACACCGGCGTCTTTCGGGGCGAATTTGCGACGAACATACTGGCTCCAGGCGCCAGGAACGGCACCCAAGTCGATCACCAACTGGCCCGGTTTGATCAGATTCAGGCTTTCGTCGATCTCTTTGAGCTTGTAGGCCGCACGCGCCCGAAAGCCGTCTTTTTTGGCCATTCGGACGTAAGGATCGGTCAGATGGTCGTTCAACCAGGCCTTATTGACCTTTTTGCTTTTCGTTTTGACTTTCATGGCTCGATAATAGAGGGATGCCTGCTATTGAATTGACAACTGCCGAGCGACGTGCCCTGAGGGCCGACGCACACCACCTTGATCCCGTCGTCATGATCGGGAACGAAGGCCTGACAACCAACGTCGTCAAAGAGACCGACCACGCCTTGAAAGCCCACGGGCTGATCAAGATTCGCGTGTTGGGAGACGACCGCACTGCGCGCAACGAGATGTTCGCCGCTTTGTGCGATCAATTGAGCGCCGCGCCGATCCAACACATCGGCAAATTGCTGATTTTGTGGCGCGCCATTCCGGAAAAGGAAGCTGAAGAGGCTTCCAACGGTGCCAATGGATCGCGCATCGTCAAGATCTTGAAGTTTTCCAAGAGTGGCACCCGCCGCCCGGAAGTCAAGAAAGTCACCGTGATGGGCAACCAGCGCGTGACCGCCGGCGGCTTGATCAAACGCGCCAAAAAACGCGTTCCCAGCAAGAAACCCGGCTGATCCGGGCAACTCAGCGGCGGCCAGTGAGCCGCCACGCCAGGGCCAACACCAGCACCCCTTTGAACAGGAACAAGCTGGACGACATGGCGTGCAGGGTGCCGAAGGACAAGCTACCCTGCCCCGCCTTGGCCGCCACAATCATCGGACTCAGGGCGAAATGGCCCAGCACGGTGGCGAACAAGGCCCCCATCACCAACATCAGCTCGGCCGACATGACCGACTGGCCGGCCTGCCGTGCCGCTTGGCGGGTACGCTGACGCTCGATGAAAAACAAGGCCACGGCCAGCACCAGGCTGACATAGGCTTCGATGGCGAAAATGCGCCCGGCGGCCAAACCGGCCAGGCTGCGATCCAGCACCGCGAACAGGCTGGGGGCGGCAATGCCCCCAACGGCCAACAAAATACCGGCCCACATGGCGGCCAGCACTTGCTGCAAACGTGACACAAAAGTCATTTAATTGGCTTATTGGTAGCGAACTTCGATGATTTCGTAGTGACGAACACCACCCGGTGCCTGCACTGCAGCCACATCGCCAGCTTCCTTGCCAATCATGGCGCGGGCAATCGGCGAGCTGATCGATACCAGGCCCAGCTTCAGGTCAGCCTCGTCGTCGCCCACGATTTGGTAAGTCACGGCGGCGCCTGACTCTTCTTCTTCCAGGTCCACGGTGGAGCCAAAGACCACACGGCCGCCAGCGTCCAGTGACGCGGGATCAATGATTTGCGCCGCCGACAATTTGCCTTCGATTTCCTGGATGCGGCCTTCGATGAAGCCTTGCTTGTCCTTGGCCGCGTCGTATTCGGCGTTTTCCGACAGGTCGCCCTGGGCACGAGCTTCGGCGATGGCCAGGACCACAGCGGGGCGTTCGACGTGCTTGAGTTTCTGCAGCTCTTGCTTGAGTTTTTCAGCACCAACTTTGGTGATGGGAATGGTGGACATGATGTGTCTCTCGAAATGAATGGAGCCGCGCCCGTGAGCCATCTGACGATGGGTTCCGGGCGCGGCCCTCATGGTGATCTGGAGCCGGGGCGCTGTGCCTGCGCCCCGAGCGGTGCCAGTTTAGTGCAGTTTGGCGTGAAGTTCCTGCAGTGAATACACCACCAGATCGTCCTGGTGCTTGAGTGCCTCGACGGCAGCCTCGCAACCAGCCATGGTCGTGTAATACGTGATCCGGTTGGCCAAGGCGGCCGTGCGGATGCTGCGGGAATCGGCGATCGCCGTGCGGGTTTCGTCCACCGTGGTGAACACCAGCTGGATCTCGCCACCCTTGATCATGTCACTGATGTTGGGGCGGCCGTCCTTGACCTTGTTCACCGCTTTGACGGGGATGCCCGCCTCGGCGATGGCAGCAGCCGTGCCTTTGGTGGCCACCAACGTGAAGCCCAGGGCGATCAGGTCACGGGCAATGACCACGGCACGGGCCTTGTCATTGTTCTTGACCGAGATGCACACGGTGCCCTTGGTGGGCAGGCGCGAACCCGCGCCCAGCTGCGACTTCAGCATGGCTTCGCCGAAGGTGACGCCCACGCCCATGACCTCGCCGGTGGAGCGCATTTCCGGGCCAAGCACCGGGTCGACACCCGGGAACTTGTTGAACGGGAACACGGCTTCCTTGACGCTGAAGTAAGGCGGGATGACTTCGCGCGGGGGCTTGCCGTCGTCGCTGGTCTGGTCCTTCAACCTCTGGCCCGCCATGCAGCGGGCAGCGATCTTGGCCAGGGCTTGGCCGGTGGCCTTGGACACGTAAGGCACGGTGCGCGAGGCGCGCGGGTTCACTTCCAGCACGTAGACGGTGGCCTTGTCCAGGCTGCCGGTCACGTCGCCCTGGATGGCGAACTGCACGTTCATCAGGCCAACCACCTTGAGGGCCTTGGCCATCAGGGCGGTCTGGCGACGCAGCTCTTCTTGCAAGGGCTGGCTCAGGGTGTACGGGGGCAGCGAGCAGGCTGAGTCGCCCGAGTGGACACCCGCTTGCTCGATGTGCTCCATGATGCCGCCGATCATGACGTCGGTGCCATCGCTGATGCAGTCCACGTCAACCTCGACGGCGTCGTCCAGGAAGCGGTCCAGCAGCACGGGCGACTTGTCAGAGACGCGGACGGCTTCGCGCATGTAGCGCTCCAGATCCTTGTCGCCGTGCACGATTTCCATGGCGCGGCCGCCGAGCACGTAGCTGGGGCGCACGACCAGGGGGTAGCCGATTTCTTGCGCCAAAACCAGGGCCGCTTCTTCGGTGCGGGCCGTGCGGTTGGGCGGTTGCTTCAGGTCCAGCGTGTGCAGCAGGGCCTGGAAGCGTTCGCGGTCTTCGGCGATGTCGATGCTGTCGGGCGAGGTGCCGATGATGGGCACGCCGTTGGCCTCTAAATCGAGTGCGAGCTTCAAAGGCGTCTGGCCACCGTACTGCACGATCACGCCGACAGGTTTTTCCTTGTCAACGATCTCGAGCACGTCTTCCAGCGTCACGGGCTCAAAGTACAGGCGGTCGGAGGTGTCGTAGTCGGTCGAGACGGTTTCAGGGTTGCAGTTGACCATGATGGTCTCGTAGCCGTCTTCGCGCATGGCGAGGGCAGCGTGGACGCAGCAGTAGTCGAACTCGATGCCCTGGCCGATGCGGTTCGGGCCGCCACCCAGCACCATGATCTTCTTGCGGTTGGTGGGCTCGGCCTCGCACTCGGCGCCTTCGACCTCGTAGGTCGAGTACAGGTAGGCTGTTTGCGTGGAGAACTCGGCGGCGCAGGTGTCCACACGCTTGTAGACGGGGCGCACGCCCAGGGCCACGCGGGCACGGCGCATGTCGTGCTGGTTGGTGCCCATCAGCTTGGCCAGGCGGCGGTCCGAGAAGCCCTTTTGCTTCAGGTAACGCACCTCGGCCTTCGTCAGGCTTTCCAGCTTGCGGGCCTTGACCTGCGCTTCGGTCTTGACGATGTCTTCGATCTGGGCGAGGAACCAGGGGTCGATCTTGGTCTCTTCATAGACTTCGTCCAGGCTCATGCCCAGGCGGAACGCATCGCCCAGGAAGCGGATGCGCTCAGGGCCAGGCTCACCGATCTCTTGAATGATTTCTTCGCGGTCGGTGCTGATCTCGGTCAGGCCATCGATGCCGGTCTCTAAACCACGCAGGGCTTTCTGGAACGACTCCTGGAAGGTGCGGCCCATGGCCATCACCTCGCCCACCGACTTCATCTGCGTGGTCAAGCGCGAATCGGCGGCGGGGAACTTCTCGAAGGCGAAACGCGGGATCTTGGTGACCACGTAGTCGATCGAAGGCTCGAAGGACGCCGGGGTCGCGCCACCGGTGATGTCGTTCTTCAACTCATCGAGCGTGTAGCCCACGGCCAGCTTGGCCGCGATCTTGGCGATCGGGAAGCCGGTGGCCTTGGAGGCCAGTGCCGAGGAACGCGACACGCGCGGATTCATCTCGATCACGACCATCCGGCCGTTCTCGGGGTTGATCGAGAACTGCACATTCGAGCCGCCAGTTTCGACGCCGATTTCGCGCAAGATGGCGATGGACGCGTTGCGCAGCAGCTGGTATTCGCGGTCGGTGAGCGTTTGGGCCGGGGCCACGGTGATCGAGTCACCGGTGTGCACGCCCATCGGATCCAAATTCTCGATCGAGCAGACGATGATGCAGTTGTCCGCCTTGTCGCGAACCACTTCCATCTCGAACTCTTTCCAGCCGATGAGCGATTCTTCGATCAGCAGTTCCTTGGTCGGCGACAGGTCCAGGCCGCGCTTGCAGATCTCTTCGAACTCTTCGGGGTTGTAGGCGATGCCGCCGCCCGTGCCGCCCAGCGTGAAGCTGGGGCGGATCACGGTGGGGAATCCCGGGCCGCCCGTCAAGGTGGCGATGTGCTTTTGTACCGTCCAGGCTTCTTCCAGCGAGTGCGCGATGCCTGACTTGGCCGAGTCCAGGCCGATGCTGGTCATCGCGTCCTTGAACTTCAGGCGGTCTTCGGCTTTCTCGATGGCCTTTTCGTTGGCCCCGATCATCTCGACCTTGTACTTGTCGAGCACGCCGTGCTTGTGCAGATCCAAAGCGCAGTTCAGCGCGGTCTGGCCGCCCATCGTTGGCAAGATCGCATCGGGGCGTTCCTTGGCGATGATGCGCTCGACCACCTGCCAGGTGATGGGCTCGATGTAGGTGACATCGGCCATGTTCGGGTCGGTCATGATGGTCGCAGGGTTGCTGTTGACCAAGACGACTTTGTAGCCCTCTTCACGCAGGGCCTTGCAGGCCTGGGCACCGGAGTAGTCGAACTCGCAGGCCTGACCGATGATGATCGGGCCGGCGCCGATGATGAGAATGGTTTTAAGGTCTGTGCGCTTAGGCATTGTTCTTCTCCATCAATGCCACAAAGCGTTCGAACAGGTAGCTGATGTCATGCGGTCCGGGCGAGGCTTCCGGGTGACCCTGGAAGCAGAAAGCGGGTTTGTCGGTGCGGGCCAGGCCTTGCAGCGTGCCGTCGAACAGCGAGATGTGCGTGGGGCGCAGGTTGGCGGGCAGCGTTTTCTCATCAACCGCGAAACCGTGGTTCTGGCTGGTGATGCTGACGCGGCCGGTGTCCAAATCCTTGACCGGGTGGTTCGCGCCGTGGTGGCCGAACTTCATCTTGAAGGTCTTGGCACCGGAGGCGAGCGCCATGATCTGATGGCCCAGGCAGATCCCGAAAGTGGGAATGCCGGTTTCGATCAGTTCGCGAGCCGCCGCGATGGCGTAATCGCAAGGTTCCGGATCACCAGGGCCGTTGGACAGGAAGATGCCATCGGGCTTGTGCTTGAGCACTTCAGACGCGGGCGTCTTGGCGGGCACCACGGTGACCTTGCAACCACGCTGAGCCAGCATGCGCAGGATGTTGCGCTTCACGCCAAAATCGTAGGCAACCACGTGGAACTTGGGCGACGTTTGCACGCCAAAGCCTTCACCCAGGACCCACTCGGTTTCGGTCCAGACCGAGGTTTCGGTGGCCGAGACCACCTTGGCCAGATCCTGACCAGCCATGTTGGGCGCGGCCTTGGCTTTGGCGATCGCATCGGCCTTCACAGCATCGGTGATGGGCTGGCCCAAAGGCAAACCGACGATGCAACCGTTCTGCGCACCCTTGGTACGCAAAATGCGTGTCAGTTGGCGGGTGTCGATCCCGGCAATGGCCACGATGCCCTGGGCTTGCAGGTACTCGGACAGAGTCTGTGTCTGACGGAAGTTGGAAACCCGGATGGGCAGGTCTTTGATGATCAGACCAGAGGCATGGACTTTCGACGCTTCGACATCCTCAGGATTGACGCCATAGTTGCCAATGTGCGGATACGTCAGGGTGACGATCTGCTGGCAATAGCTGGGGTCGGTGAGGATTTCTTGGTAGCCGGTGAGCGATGTGTTGAACACCACTTCGCCGACTGTGTGACCGGCAAAGCCGATCGAAGTGCCAGAAAAGACCGTGCCGTCTGCGAGGGCCAGAAGAGCTTGGGGCAGTACGGGCAGCACGGGGTTATTCTCCGTTGTTGTGCGCGCCCAGCTCTGCTCTTGAAGAGCCGATTCCGGTGAAGGTGAAACGATGCAAGTTTCGCTAGGCGGAGGGTGGTTTCGGGTAAACCTGTAGAGTATAACCCATCGTGCTGTCGCAAAGCATCTCACATCCCACGGAGGCCCCATGAAAGGCGACATGAAAGTCATCGAACACCTGAACGCTCAACTCAAAAATGAGCTGACGGCCACCAACCAGTACTTCCTGCACTACCGCATGCTCAAGCACTGGGGTTTTGACAAGCTGGCCAAGAAAGAATACGAAGAATCGATCGGCGAGATGAAGCACGCCGACAAGTTGATGGAGCGCATCTTCACGCTGGATGGCCTGCCCAATCTGCAGGACCTGGGCAAGCTGTTGATCGGCGAAGACGTGCCCGAGTTGTTGAGTTGCGATCTGCAGCTGGAAAGCGGTGCCCAGCAAACCATCAAGGATGGCATTGCTTACTGCGAAACCGTGCGCGACTACGTGTCCCGCGATCTGCTGCAGGCGATCCTGGACGACACCGAAGAGCACATCGACTTCCTGGAAACCCAGATCGAGCTGATCGGCAAGGTCGGCCTTCAGAACTACCTGCAATCGCAGATCAGTTAAAGCCCTGACGGACCGCCGCAACATCCAGGCGGGGGTCCGTGACAAATCCCCGGAAAGCATGGGGACTACACACTCAAGGGGTTGACTGCGAATTGTTCTTATTTAGAATAGCGTCATCAACTCAGGTTCTTGACGCCATGATTGTCTGTGTTTGCAACCGCATCTCTGATCGCGACATCGTGCGCCACGCGCAGCAAGGGTGTTCGTCCTTCGATGACCTTCAGTTCGAACTGGGCGTGTCCACCTGCTGCGGCAGTTGCGAACAGTGCGCCCGGGCGGTCTTCCAGGGCGCCAAACGGGTCGCCACCGAATCGAGCCATGCCGCCGCCTCCGTGGGTCTGCCAGCCTTCGCCTGACACAGCCGCGCCAAAACGCGCGCCATTTCGCACAATCGCTCCCAGCCTTTTTCCCTTAACTTTGCCGCTGCCTGACCGATACCTCTGTAGGACCAGTCGGTTTGGCTTGCAGCAGAGGGAATCATGGCTTCATCATTCTTCGTTGACGACAAAGCAAGTACACGCGCTCACGGCGTGAAAATCCGGCCAACGCTGGTGCAATTGCAACCCATGCCGGCAGCATTGCCTGTCGATGACTCCGATTTTCCAACGCCGTCATCATTGCGCCGGGCGCAAGTGTGTCCGCCATCCTTGTTCAGCCGCTCAGGGCCCCAGTGGAAACGCTGGGTCACCGGCTTCTGGTCCTGGCTTTGGGACCTGGATGAATACCCCGATGCCATGCCCGTGCTGACTGGATTGACGAAGGTCAAGTCAGAATTCATTGCCGCGATGTGGGATCTTCAATCGGTGCGCGCCAACCAGGTTCGTGACACCATTGAACACGCCCGTTCCCTGCGTGAGTTGTGGCATCTGCGTGCCGACGTGTTCCGGGCCATCTCGAACCACCGTGGTCAGACTGAAGCCACGGTGCGCATTGAGGCGCTCAACAACCACTTCCCGGTGCGCATGTCGCGGCCAACCACCGAGATCCGGACGGGGCGCACGACAACTTGGTGATCAGTTGTCACAAAGGCCATTGAAGATGCTTTCCCCATAGCACAATGGAGGGCTGAAACCCAACAGCCCCATGAACATCATCATCCTGGACGACTACCAAGACGCCGTCCGCAAGCTCAAATGCTCATCCCAGCTGGATGGGCTTTCCGCCAAGGTCTTCACCAACACCGTCAAAGGCAACGGGCAATTGGCTGTGCGCTTGCGCGATGCCGAAGCCCTGGTGTTGATCCGAGAGCGCACCCACTTCCCCAAAGCCCTGCTTGAAAAGCTGCCCAAGCTGCGCCTGATCTGCCAGACCGGGCCGGTGGGCCCCCACATCGACGTCGAGGCCTGCACTCGGCTTGGCATCGCGGTGGCCGAAGGCGTTGGCTCTCCCGTGGCTCCGGCCGAATTGACCTGGGCTCTGGTGATGGCTGCCATGCGGCGCCTGCCACAGTACATCGGCAACCTCAAGCATGGCGCCTGGCAACAGTCCGGCTTGAAGGCCTCGTCCATGCCCACCAACTTTGGCGTGGGCATGGTGCTCAAGGGCAAAACCTTGGGCATCTGGGGTTATGGGCGCATCGGCCAGTTGGTGGCCGGCTTTGGCAAGGCCTTTGGCATGCACGTCACCGTGTGGGGCAGCGAAGAGTCCCGCGCCCGCGCCAAGGCCGATGGCCACATTCCCGCGCCCAGCCGCGATGCATTTTTTGAAGCTTGCGATGTGCTCAGCCTCCATTTGCGGCTGAACGACGACACGCGGGGCATCATCAAGCTGGAAGACCTGAGCCGCATGAAGCCCACAGCTTTGCTGGTCAACACGTCTCGCGCCGAGCTGATCCACGAGAACGCCCTGGTCACCTCGCTCAACCGGGGTCGACCCGGCATGGCCGCCGTCGATGTGTTCGAGAGCGAACCCATCATGCAAGGCCATCCCCTGCTGCGACTGGAGAACGCGGTGTGCACGCCGCACATCGGCTATGTGGAGCAGGACAACTACGAGCAGTACTTCAACGCTGCCTTTGACAACCTGCTGAACTTCATCAAGGGCGAGCCGACCCACATCGTCAACCCGGAAGTCCTGCACCCGAGGTACTGATTGAGGCCGTTGCGTGGAAGCTGAGCGCGCGCTGCCCCGTCAAGACATGGCGGCGGCCCGCTGGGCCTTGTTGCTGGGCAATTTCGTCATTGGCTGTGGCGTGATGGTGGTGGGCGGCACGCTCAACGACATCACGCATTCGCTGGACATCAGCGTGCAGCAAGGTGGCAACATGATCGCCATTGCCGCCTTGATGATGGGGCTGGGCGCGCCGATTCTGGCGGGCGTGGTGGGCAGTTGGGATCGGCGCCGCCTGCTCACGGCGGCCATGCTTTGGTATGGCCTGGGGCATGCGCTGTGCGCGCTGGCCCCCAACCATGCGTGGCTGTGGCCCTTGCGCGCCCTCACCGTCTTGTCGGCTGCTGTGTTCACACCGCAAGCCGCCGCGGTGGTGGGCTACATGAGCACGCCCGCCCACCGCGGCCGCGCCATCACCTTTGTGTTCATGGGCTGGTCCATCGCCTCGGTGGCCGGCCTGCCGCTGGCCGCGTGGGTGGGTGATCGCATGGGCTGGCGGGTGGCCATGGGCGCGATTGCGGTGGGCTCGCTCATCTCAGCCTGGGCGGTGCATCGCGCCGTGCCTGCCGGCATTCGCCCGCCTGCTTTGTCGATGCGAGCCTGGCGCAAGGTGTTTTCATCCCCATTGATGATGGGATTGGTGGCCGTCACGGCTCTGCAGAGCACAGGCCAGTTCACAGTGCTGGCTTATGCCGCGCCCTATTACAAGATCGGTTTTGGCGCCAGCCCGGAGCAGATCAGTTTTCTGTTCGCCTGGTTCGGTGCCCTGGCCTTGGCGGGCAACCTGCTGCTGAACCGCTATGTGGATCGGGTGGGCGCTGCACGGGCGGTGACGTCAACCCTGGGCCTGATGGCGCTGAGCTTGGCGATCTGGCCGTTAGCGCACGACGTGGCCACGCTGGCGCTGGTCTTGCTGCCCTGGGCCTTGAGCGGGTTTGCCGCCAATTCCGGGCAGCAGGCGCGGTTGGGCGGCTTGTCCCCTCGCCTCACACCCGCCTTGATGTCGCTCAACACTTCGGCCATTTACCTGGGGCATGCGCTGGGCGCTTCAGGCGGCGGCTTGGTCCTGTCGCATTCCGGCTATGGCCAGCTGCATTGGCTGGGCTTGTTCTGGATGCTGCTGGCGTGGGCCGTGAGCTGGTGGGCCTGGCGCGCCCAGCAGGCTCAAGCGCGGAGGCGGGATGAACTGCTGTCCATCAGCCCACCGGCCAGCACGGGTTGAGCTGACTGTCCGATTTCAGCTGGTGAAGCCGCGTTGGCGACGTGCCTCGTAGAGGCACACGCCGCTGGCGACTGAAACATTGAGGCTTTCGACCCCGCCCAGCATCGGGATGCTGACCAGTTCATCGCAGTTCTTGCGGGTGAGCTGGCGCATGCCGCTGCCTTCCGCGCCCAGCACCAAGGCGGTGGCCTGGGCCATGTTGGCCGCGTACAGGTCGCGAGGGGCATCGTCAGACGTCCCCACCACCCAGATGTCACGCTCTTTGAGCTCGCCCAGGGTGCGTGACAGGTTGGTCACCATGAAGTAAGGCACGGTCTCGGCCGCGCCGCTGGCCACTTTGGCCACCGTGGCATTGACCCCCACGGCGTGGTCCTTGGGCGCGATGACGGCATGGGCGCCGGCACCATCGGCCACGCGCAGGCAGGCGCCCAGGTTGTGCGGATCGGTGATGCCGTCGAGCACCAGCAGCAAGGGCGGCTCGGACAAAGCGTCCAGCAGATCGTCCAGCGACTTGGCTTGGGGGATGTGCTCCACCTTGGCGACCACACCTTGATGACGGTGGGTGCCGGACATTTTTTGCAGGCGATCGTCGTCGCTCTCAACCACGTTCAGCCCGGATTCTTCGGCCTTGGCGAGGAACTGGCGCATGCGCTGGTCGCGCCGAGTGGCGTCAACGTGCAGCTCGCGGATGGTTTTGGGGGCGACCTTCAGGCGCACGGACACGGCATGGAAGCCAAATAGCAGTTTCAGACTCATGGGCGGCATCCTACCCTGTGCGCCTGATGTGCGGTCAGGACTCAGGCATCAGCCGACCCGCATCAATCCGCAAAATGCGGGCGCAACGGCTGGCGATCAGCGGGTCATGGGTGACCAGGATCAGGGTGGTGCCAGCCTCGCGGTTCAGCTCGAACATCAAGTCCATCACCGACTGGCCAGTGGCATGGTCCAGGCTGCCAGTAGGCTCATCGGCCATCAGCACCTTGGGCTGCACCACAAAGGCCCGCGCCAGGGCCACGCGTTGTTGCTCACCACCGGACAAGGTCACCGGCTTGTGAGACAAACGCTTGCCCAGGCCAACACGCTCCAGCATGGCTGAAGCTTGGCTGCGCGCATCGCGCACGCCGCGCAGCTCCAGCGGCAGCATGACGTTTTCGAGGGCGCTGAGGTGCGACAACAACTGAAAGCTCTGGAAGACGAAGCCCAGGTTGGCTGCGCGGTGGGCCGCCCGGTCGTCCTCGCTCAAAGCAAACAGATCGCGTCCACACAACTGCACGCTGCCATGGGTGGGTACGTCGAGCCCGGCCAGCAAAGACAGCAAGGTGCTTTTGCCCGAACCGGAAGCCCCCACGATGGCCACGGTCTCACCCGCCTGCAGGGTGAAGTCGATCTTGTGCAGAATGTCCAAGGTGCCCGATGAATCCTCCACCGATTTGCCCAGGCCTTGCACCTGCACGACGACGGGCGACAGGGGTGATACAACGGGGTTTTGGCTCATGTGGATGAATGACAGGAAATGTTGATGCCCATTGACTTTACGCGAGGTGTGCGACTGGCCTTGGCCAGCCTGGTTTTCAGCCTGTTGACTTCAGTGGGTAATGCGGCCACCACGGCGGCCACCACATCGACCATCCTGGTGATGGGCGACAGCCTGTCGGCCGAGTATGGTCTGGCGCGCGGCACCGGCTGGGTAGCCTTGCTGGAAAAGCGCCTGCAGGCCGAGAAGGTCAGCGCGCAGGTGGTCAATGCCAGCATCAGTGGAGAAACCACGGCCGGTGGCGTCACGCGCTTGCCCGCGCTCTTGACGCAGCATCGTCCCAGCGTGGTCGTCATTGAGTTGGGCGCCAACGATGCCTTGCGAGGCTTCGCTTTGTCAGCCACCCAAGGCAATTTGACGACAATGGTGAAGGCCAGCAAAACCGCCGGCGCCAAGGTGTTACTGGTGGGCATGCAGGTGCCGCCCAATTTTGGAAAGCGCTACACCGAGGACTTTGCTGGCCTGTTCCCGAAGCTGGCCCAAGCTGAGGCAAGCGCCCTGGTGCCCTTCTTCCTGAAAGGCGTGGCAGACCGGCCTGATGCCCGGGACTGGTTCCAGGCCGATGGCATGCACCCGAACGCCAAGGCCCACCCCGTCATCCTGGGCAACATGTGGCCAGCGTTGAAGCCACTACTTCTTGGGCGTCAGCGTTGAAGCCAGGCCGGTGCCAAAGTTGCCAAGCAAAGTCTCGGCCTGCTTGCTCATTTGCTCCTGCATCTGCGTGAACATCTGGCGTGACTGCTCCATGTAGCCGCCCATGAAGGTCTGCATCAAGGGAGCCTGCATCAAGGGAGCTTGCAGGTTCACCACCGAGCCGTCGGTCAGGCGGGCTTGCAGGTCGATGAAAGATTGGATGTTCTTTTCCAGGTAATTGCCCATCAAGCCTTGCATGGTGTTGCCATAAAAACGAATGATCTGGGCCAAGGCCTGGCTGGAGAACATGGGCACGCCACCGGTCTCTTCTTCCAGAATGATCTGCAAGAGAATGCTGCGGGTGAGGTCTTCGCCAGACTTGGCGTCCAGGACCACGAAGTTCTCGCAGGCCAGGACCATGTCTTTCACATCGACCAAGGTGATGTAGCTGCTGGTCTGTGTGTCGTACAAACGCCGGTTGGGGTACTTCTTGATCGCCCGAACGCCTGCGGGCGCCGCGGCGGGAGTGTCGGTATCAGCATCCACCGTTTCATCGGTGGCTTTGTTTTTGGTGCCTGAGGCAGCTGACTGTCGACGTGAGGTACTCATGCTGGTCTTGGTTCTCCAAAGCGGTGGATCATTTTAGGCACACTAGTACCCGAATGGCAAAGACTTATGCCCAAGGCACATCAAAGGACTTCTAGAATGGCCAAGGCCCTTGTTGGCAGGGTCTGAGCGTTACCGGAGTCGTTGTTGTGTTGGAAACCAAATCAAGTGCTGGTGAGCACTATGTCACGCCCGGTCAGTTGTGCGTCGGCTTGTATGTCCACCTTGATTTGACCTGGGTCAATCACCCGTTCACATTTTCCAGCTTCAAGATCAAAAGCAGCGAACAAATTCTCATGATCCAAACTTTGGGTCTGACTCGGATTCGTTACTCGCCGGCCAAAAGCGACGATAAACCCGGTCCCGAGCCGGCAAACCCCATGGCGGCGGTGGCCAGTCATTCGCCTGAAAACGACCTGGCGTACCAGGCCAAACGTGAGCGCCTTGAGAAACTGGCTTTGCAGCGGACCAAGGTGGCATCGTGCGAGCGAGAGTTCCTCTCCACCACGCGCATCATCAAGTCAATCAATCAGAATTTATTCTCCCGGCCGAAAGAGGTTGCCGACCAGGCCAATACCTTGGTATCTGGCATCGCAGATTCCATGATGGTGGACGCCGACATTGCCATTCAATTGATGGCCGACAAAGTGGGCGGCGAGGACGTGTATTTGCATTCCCTGAATGTGACGCTGCTGTCCATGATGTTGGCCAAAGAAATGAAAGCCCCGATCGAGGCCATCAAGTTATTGGGCATGGGGGCGCTTTTCCATGACGTGGGCGATGCTGAAATCCCCGAGCGCATCACTCGCAAAATGGAGGCCTTGAGCAAGAATGAGCAGTCCGTGCTGCAGCAGCATTGCGGACATGGGGTCGACATTGGCAAGAAACTTGGGTTGCCTCCCGAAGCCCTGCTGGTGATTGCCCAACACCATGAGCGCGTCGATGGGTCGGGCTATCCACTCAAAATGCAGGCATCGCAGTTGTCTTTGCTGTCCCGGATTGTGGCGGTGGTGAATGCCTACGATGAGCTGTGCAACCCGGTAAATCCGGCCAAGACGATGACGCCCCACGAGGCGCTGTCCACGATGTATGCGCAGCAGCGGTCCCAGTTCGACCCTCTGGCCATGACCACCTTTGTGCGCTGCATGGGGGTGTACCCGCCAGGGACGATCGTGGTGCTGTCCAACGGCTCGCTGGGCATGGTGGCCTCGGTGAACAGCACCCGGCCCCTCAAACCGACGATCCTGGTCTACGACCCGGCCGTGCCCAAGGAGGAGGCTATCCTGGTGGACTTGGAACAGGAGCCGGATGTGATTGTGAGCCGAGCCATCAAGCCACAGCAACTACCGCAGGCCGCTCACGACTACCTGTCGCCACGCAAACGGATGTCATACCACTTCCATGCCGAGGCCAGCAAGGCGCTCGCCTGAAAATTGGTGGGCGCGAGTGGACCCGAATCTGTCCGGATAAGGATGGATCCTCATGGGCCCATCACGCCTTGCCGCGCAGTGTACCCGCACCCATCGCACAGCATGGTCAAGCGGCGGCCGCATGCATTTGGCGCACAAGCTTAGGTAGATTCGTCGCTTCTCTGAAGAACGCGCCCTGCCTACCATGCGACCAACTCAACCGGAGGTATCCATGCCCGATTTCGCCCCTGAAGTGCTCAAGCTGTTCGATCAATACGTGCACGGCATCATCGACCGCCGCGGCTTCCTGGATGGCGCTGGGCGTTATGCCAAGGCAGGCGTCACCGCGGTTGGTTTGTTGGCCGCCCTCAGCCCGCGCTTTGCGCAGGCGCAGAAGGTGGCCCCCACCGATCCTCGCATCAAGGCCGAGTGGGTTGAACTGCCTTCGCCCCAGGGCAATGGCAAGCTGCGAGGCTACCTGGTGCGCCCGGCCAATGCGCCGCAAGGCAAGCTGCCCACCGTGTTGGTGGTGCATGAAAACCGGGGGTTGAACCCGCACATTGAAGACATCGCCCGGCGCGTGGCGCTGGAGAACTTCATTGCCTTCGCGCCCGATGCCTTGTTCACGCTGGGCGGTTATCCCGGTGATGAGGACAAGGCCCGCGAATTGTTCACCAAGCTGGACCAGGCCAAGACCCGCGAAGACTTCGTGGTGGCGGCCAATTACCTGAAGAACCTGCCTGCCGGCAACGGCAAGTTGGGCGTGGTGGGCTTTTGCTATGGCGGCGGCATCTCGAACTTCCTGGCCACGAGATTGCCCACGCTGGACGCGGCCGTGCCTTTCTATGGCGGAGCGCCCACGCTGGACAAGGTGCCGGAGATCAAGGCCGAGTTGCTGCTGCACTACGCGGGTGACGACGAGCGGATCAACGCTGGCTGGCCGGCCTACGACACGGCCCTGAAAGCCGCCAAGGTGAAGTACGAAGCCCATGTGTACAAGGGCGCGCAGCATGGCTTCAACAACGACACCACACCGCGCTATGACGAGGCGTCTGCCAAGCTGGCCTGGCAGCGCACCATCGATTTCTTCAAACGGACCTTGAAGGCCTGAGGCTTGATCAGCTGGCGTACTTCACCGAGCAACCATAAGGCTGCGTGGTGGGGTTCGCCACCTTCTTGCCTGCCGCCAGAGCCGTCAGTGCACTACTCACGTAGTTGTCTGCCTTGGCGATGTCGGCCGGATTGCTGGAGGGGATGCTGTCGATGCCTCCCTTGTAAACCAGCTTACCTTCAGGGTTGACGATGAACAGGTGGGGCGTGGTCTTGGCGCCGTAGAGCTTGCCAATCGTGCCATCGGCATCCAGCACGGTGCCCGCAGGCTTCGAATCGCGGTAGCCATTGATCTTGAGGGCGGTGGGGCCATCAACCTGGCCTTGCTCGCCGGGTGCCGACGAGATCACCTGCAACCACACCACGCCTTTGGCCGCAGCCTCTTTCTGCAGTTTGGGGATGTTGCCGCTTTCATAGTGCTTCTTCACGAAGGGACAATCATGGTTGGTCCACTCCAGCACCACGGTCTTGCCTTTGTAATCACTGAGGTTGATGGTGCGGCCATCGGCGCCTTTGCCCGAAAAGGCAGGGGCCGCCTGGTCGATGGTGGCCGCCGCCTGTGTGGTCAATGGCAGCCATGCCAAGGCCAGACCGGCCAGGGCCAGCTTTGAGAAAGTACGACGTGACATCTTGAACTCCTTCGTGGTTTGAGGTCTAGGGAATGGCCGCTGCTTTGAGCGCCGCGAGAACGATTTCCGGGGTCAGCAACTGAGGCAGCACCACGGGTGCGGCGCCAATGCCCTTGGGGTAAAAGGCGTACAGCGGAACACCGCTGCGGCCAAACTGCGTCAGCACCTTGGTGATCTGCTGGTCCTGGTTGGTCCAGTCGCCTTTCAGGTAGGTGATGCCCGCGTCTTTGAAGGCGCTGGTCACCGAAGACTGATTCAAGGCCACGCGCTCATTGACCAGGCAGGTGATGCACCATGCGGCGGTCAGGTTCACGAACACCGGGGCACCTTTGGCGCGCAGCTCCTGCAAGCGCTGTGCGGTGTAGGGCTCCCAATGTTGGTCTGTGCCTGGGGTCATCTGCACTGACGATGCGGTGCCCGACGGGCTGGCGTTGATGCCCACATAGCCGCCCACCAGGGCCATCAGCAAAGCCAGACTGGCCACGCCAAGACCTGCCAACCTGGGCAGGCCTTGACCATGCCGGAATGATTCGTAAAGCCAAGCAGCGAAGGCGATGACCACCATGCCAGCCAACGCGATGGCCACCGAGTTGGTGCCCGCCTGCTGGGCCAGCACCCACACCAGCCAGGCGGCGGTGGCGTACATCGGAAAGGCGAAGCCTTGCTTGACCCGCTCCATCCACAGGCCTGGTCGTGGCAGCGCGCGTTGCAGGGCGGGCCAGGTGCTCAGGGCCAGGTAGGGCAAAGCCAGCCCCAAGCCCAGGCTCAAGAACACGGCCACCAGCACGCCCGCAGGTTGCGCCAAGGCATAACCGATCGCTCCGCCCATGAAAGGCGCGGTGCAGGGCGTGGCCACGATGGCGGCCAGCACGCCCGTGAAGAAGGCGCCTGAATACCCAGGGCGCTCGGCCAGCGATGAGCCCACACCCGCCACGGAGCCCCCGATGGAGAACACGCCCGACAGGCTCAGGCCCACCGCGAACATCAGGTAGGCCACGGCCAGCACGAACAATGGAGACTGGAACTGGAAGCCCCAACCCACTTGCGAGCCGCCAGCCTTCAAGGCGATCAGCGAACCGGCCAGCAATGCGAAGCTGGCCAGCACGCCCGAGGTGTAGACCAAACCATGCAGGCGCTTCTGGGCTGGCGTCTGGTCGGCGTGGCTCAGCAAAGCCAGGGCCTTGATGGACAGCACGGGGAACACGCAGGGCATGAGGTTGAGGATCAGGCCGCCCAGCAAGGCCAGGCCCAAGGCGGCAGCCAGCCCGATGTCGACCGGCTGAGGCGCCGGGGTGGCCACGCCAGGCAGCACCGTGGAGTCCACCGTGAAGCCTCTCGATACAGCGCCATCACCACCATCTTCGGTCACGACCAGCACGCCGCTCAAGGTGCCGCCAGCGAGCACCGGGGCTTCGCCAGGCTGCAAGTCGAGCACCAGGGCATCGCCTTCCTGACGACGGGTTTGCTCGGCGTTGTGTACCACCTGGCCCCACTTCGCGGGATAAAACCAGATGTCCTTGAATTTGGCCGACTGCAGCTCCGGGCTTGTTACTTTCAAAGCCAGTTTGTCGGCCCGTTGCTCGATCTGGATGGGCCACGGGTTGGTCATCGGCAGGCGAGCCTGCGTCTGAGCGATCAATGGGCTGCCTGCGCCCGTCGCCGCGCCCTTTTGAAGGATGGGCAAGACCAGCTCCAGCTGAACCTCTTGCGGAATGCAGACCTCCTGGCACACCAGCCAATTGACCTTGGCCTGGATGGGGAATGACCCACCGGCCTTGGCGTCATCGGGCACTTGCACTGAAGACAGCAGCGTGACCTCTTTCTCATAGCCAAGGTTGGTCACGGGGCCGAGGTTGAATCGGCTGGGCACCGGCCATTGGATGTCGCCCGCTGAAGCGCCGGGTGGCAAGCTCCAGGCGATGGTGGTGGCAATGCCCGAGTCTCCGGGGTTGCGCCAGTAGGTGTGCCAATGGGGAATGATGCGTTGCTGCACGCCCAGCACGATCTGATCACCAGGGCGAACGGCATCCACCGAGGCCACCAATTGGGCTTGGACCTGCTCGGTCGCAGCTTGCGAAGACAACGCTTGCGCCGAAGGGCTGAGCAAGGCCAGCCATGTCGACATGAGGGCGGCCATCAGCAGGAAGTTGGCACGGTCCATGGATTAACGGTCGCTTGTGAAACTCGCAGGTTATCGCGAACCCAATTCACGGGTGGCGCCAGATGCGTAATCTAGCTGCGGACAAGGGGCATCTACAGCCACGGCCATGCCGCTTTTCCTTTCTTTACAGCCCACTCACGAGACAGCCATTCGCATGCGGCAAACTCCAGCCAAAACACAATTGAGCCCCCTGTCATGACGCCCAACGCCCGCCCGCCTTCCGTCAAGAACCAGACCGGGAAAGTCACCCCCTGGTTGATTGGCATTGTTCTCGCACTGGGTGCCGCAGGTGCCTGGTGGTATTTGCAGCACCGTGGCCAAGCCGTTCAAGACAATGCCAGCCAGGCAAGCAACGCGTCCCAAGGCAAGAATGCACCGCGTTTTGGTGGGGCCAACAAGGTGCAACCCGTGTCGGTGGCCTTGGTCAAGCGGCAGGACATCCGGGTCACCGTGAGTGCGATTGGCGCCATCGCCGCGGCCAACACCGCCGTGGTCAAGGCCAAGATCGACGGTGAGCTCAAAGCCATCTACTTTCAGGAAGGCCAGGTGGTGAAAGCCGGGGCCTTGCTGGCCGAGATCGACCCGCGCCCTTTTCAAATCGCCCTGGCGCAAGCCCAAGGCCAACTGGCCCGAGACCAGGCGCAGTTGCAGAACGCCAAGCTGGATGCCGAGCGCTTTCGCGATCTGCTCAGCAAGGATGGCATCGCCAAGCAACAGGTCGACACCCAAGACGCCCTGGTGCGCCAGTTGCAGGGCACCGTGCAGTCGGACCAGGCCCAGGTTGACAGCGCGAAGCTGCAGCTGTCTTACACCCGCATCACCGCGCCCATTTCGGGCCGCCTGGGGCTCAAGCAGGCCGACCTGGGCAATGTGCTGCATGCCAGCGATGCCAACGGCTTGATCTCGATTGCGCAAACGCAACCCGTGAACGTGGTGTTCGCGGTGCCCGACACCCAATTGCCTCAGATCACCAGTCAGCTCAAGGCGGGCCAGGCCCTGCCTGTTGAAGCGTGGGACCGCGATCAAAAGGTGAAGTTGGCCGATGGCAAGGTGGCCAGCACCGACAACGCCATTGACGCGACCACCGGCACGATCAAACTCAAGGCACTGTTCCCCAACCTGGATGGCGGCCTGTTCCCGAACCAGTCGGTGAACGTGCGCCTGCAACTCAAGGTCTTGCAAGGCACGCTGGCCGTGCCAAGTGCTGCGGTGTTGCGCGGTGCCAAGGGCACCTATGTGTACCTGGTCAACGCCGACAAAACGGTCAGCACCAAGGTGATCCGGGCTGGTGCCAACGATGGCGACTGGGTCAGCGTGCAAGGCGATCTGCAACCCGGCCAGCAAGTGGTCGTTGATGGCACGGATCGACTGCGGGAAGGCGCACAAATTGACATCATCACGCCAGGCGCCACCGCGGTCTCGGGCAGCTCAGCAGCCTCCTCACCCAAGCGCCGTCATCGCGAATCCGCGAACTGATCCAGGGTCCGCATGAATCCCTCCAAAATATTCATCGAACGCCCGGTGGCCACGGCGCTGCTGATGCTCGCCATCCTGCTGGCGGGCCTTTTGGCGTTTCGGTTGCTGCCGTTGTCCGCCTTGCCGGAGGTGGATTACCCCACGATCCAGGTGTCCACGCTGTACCCCGGCGCCAGCCCCGACGTGATGGCCTCATCAGTGACCGCCCCACTGGAGCGCCAGTTCGGCCAGATGCCCGGCCTGAATCAGATGTCATCGACCAGTTCGGGTGGCGCCTCGGTGATCACACTTCGGTTCACGCTGGACGTGTCGCTGGACGTGGCCGAGCAGCAAGTCCAGGCGGCCATCAACGCGGGCACCAGCTTGCTGCCCGGCGACCTGCCGATGCCGCCCACCTACAGCAAGGTCAACCCCGCGGACGCGCCGATCCTGACCATCGCCGTCACCTCGCCATCGCTGCCGGTGATCAAGGTCCATGACCTGGTCGAAAGCCGCCTGGCGCAAAAGATCTCTCAAGCGCCAGGGGTGGGCCTGGTCAGCATTGCCGGGGGCCGGCGGCCCGCCGTGCGCATCCAGGCCAACCCGGTGGCCCTGGCCACGGTAGGCATCTCGCTGGACGACTTGCGCACCATCATCGGCAACGCCAATGTGAACCAGGCCAAAGGCAGCTTCGACGGCGCCGCGCGTGCCTCCACCATCGATGCCAATGACCAGCTCAAGGCCGCCAGCGACTACGCCAACCTGATCATCGCCTACAAAGCGGGCACGCCCATCCGCTTGAAGGATGTGGCCACCTTGGTGGACGATGCCGAGAACCTGCGCCTGGGCGCGTGGGCCAACACCACGGCGGGCGTGATCCTGAACGTGCAGCGGCAACCTGGCGCCAACGTGATCGAGACGGTCAACCGCGTCAAGGCGCTGTTGCCGCAGTTGCAGGCGACCCTGCCCGCCTCCATTGATGTGAAGGTGCTCAGCGACCGCACCGTCACCATCCGCGCCTCGGTCGAAGACGTCGAGTTCGAGCTGATGCTGGCCATCGTGTTGGTGGTGATGGTGATCTTCGTCTTCTTGCGCAGCCCCTCGGCCACGCTGATCCCGGCCGTGGCCGTGCCTTTGTCGCTGGTGGGCACGTTCGGCGTGATGTACCTGGCGGGGTTTTCGATCAACAACCTCACGCTGATGGCACTCACCATCTCGACCGGCTTCGTGGTGGACGACGCCATCGTGATGATCGAGAACATCGCGCGCTACGTGGAGGCGGGCGACAGCCCCATGGAAGCGGCCTTGAAGGGCTCCAAGCAGATCGCCTTCACCATCATCTCGCTGACCATCTCGCTGCTCGCGGTGCTGATCCCTCTGCTGTTCATGGGTGACGTGGTCGGCCGCCTGTTCCACGAGTTCGCGATCACACTGGCGGTGTCCATTTTGATCTCGGCCGTGGTGTCGCTCACTCTGACGCCCATGATGGCGGCACGGCTGCTCAAGCACACGCCCGAAGACAGCCACGGCAAGCTCTACCAGGCCGTGGGCCGCATGTTTGACCGCACCATCGCCGGCTACGGCCGCATGCTCAACTGGGTGCTGGACCGCCAGGCCCTGACCTTGTTGGGCTTCGGCCTGACCTTGCTGATCACCGTGCTGCTGTACATGGTGGTGCCCAAGGGCTTCTTCCCGCTGCAGGACACCGGCGCCATCCAGGCCATCACGCAGGCGTCTCAGTCCATCTCATACAGTGCCATGGCCGAGCAGCAACAGCGCCTGGCCGAGATCATCCTGAAGGACCCGGCGGTCGAAAACCTGTCGTCCTTCATCGGCGTGGATGGCGCCAACGCCACGCTCAACACCGGGCGCATGCTGATCACGCTCAAGCCCAAAGGCGAGCGCGGTATGTCGGCCAGCGAGGTCATTGCGCGGCTGTCGCAGTCGGCCCGAAATCTGCCGGGCATATCGCTCTACATGCAGCCCGTGCAGGATCTGACGATTGAAGACCGGGTTGCCAAGACGCAATACCAGGTCACCTTGAGTTCGCCCGACACCAAAGACCTGTCTGCCGCCACCGCGCTCATGCTGACCCGGATGCGCACTTTGCCCCAACTGAGCGACGTCGCCACCGACCTGCAGGACGAGGGCTTGCAAGCCTTCGTCGACATCGACCGCGACGCCTGCGGGCGCCTGGGCGTGACCGTGGCCGCCATCGATTCGGCGCTGTACAACGCCTTCGGGCAGCGCATCATTTCCACCATCTTCACGCAATCCATGCAGTACCGCGTGATCCTGGAAGTAGCGCCCAACTTCCGACTGGGCCCGCAGTCGCTGGAGAGCCTGTACGTCTCGGGCACCAACGGCGTGCAGGTGCCCTTGTCGTCCGTGGCCCGCATCAGCGAGAGATCAGCACCCCTGGTGATCAACCACGTGGCCCAATTCCCGGCGGCCACCTTGTCCTTCAACCTCGCACCGGGCGTGGCCCTAGGAGACGCGGTGGACGCCATCAAGGCCGAGCAGGCCAAGATGGCCCTGCCCGCCAGCGTCGAGACCAACTTCCAGGGCGCGGCCCGGGCCTTTGAAAGCTCGCTGAGCAACACGCTGCTGCTCGTCATCGCGGCCGTGGTAACGATGTACATCGTGCTGGGTGTGCTCTATGAAAGCTACATCCACCCGCTGACCATCTTGTCCACCCTGCCCTCGGCCGCCGTGGGCGCCTTGCTGGCTTTGATGGTCTTCCGGCTGGACCTGGGCATCATTGCCGTCATCGGCATCGTGCTGTTGATCGGCATCGTCAAGAAGAACGCCATCATGATGATTGACTTTGCGCTGGAGGCTGAACGCGATCAAGGCCTGCCCCCGCGCGATGCCATCTACCAAGCCTGCCTGCTGCGGTTCAGGCCCATCCTGATGACCACGATGGCGGCACTGCTGGGCGCCCTGCCCATGATGCTGGGTACCGGCGTGGGCAGCGAGTTGCGCCACCCTCTGGGCGTCACCATGGTCGGCGGCCTCATCGTGAGCCAGATGCTCACGCTGTTCACCACGCCGGTCATCTACCTGGGGTTCTCGGCGCTGGTGCGTCGGTTCAAGGCATGAACATCTCGGCGCCATTCATCACCCGGCCGGTGGCCACCACCTTGCTGACCATCGGCGTGGCACTGGTGGGGATTTTGGCGTTCTTCCTGCTGCCCATTGCCCCGCTGCCGCAAATTGACTATCCGACGATTTCAGTGTCCGCCTCCTTGCCGGGGGCCAGCGCCGAGACCATGGCCGCCACCGTGGCCACACCGCTGGAGCGGGCCCTGGGCAGCATCGCCGGTGTCAACGAGATCACGTCCAATTCGTCACTGGGCAGCACGCGGGTGACCTTGCAGTTCAACCTCGACCGGGACATCGATGGCGCGGCGCGCAATGTGCAAGCGGCGATCAATGCCGCTCGGGCTTTGCTGCCCACGGGCCTGCCCAGCAACCCGACCTACCGCAAAGTCAACCCGTCCGACCCGCCCATCATGATCTTGTCGCTGACGTCCAGCACGCTCAGCACGGCGCAGATGTACGACGCGGCCTCCACCGTGCTGGCCCAGCGTCTGGCGCAGATCGACGGCGTGGGTGATGTGTCCATTGGCGGCGGTTCGCTGCCAGCCGTGCGCGTAGACCTGAGCCCCAGCCAGCTGGTGGCCAACGGCATTTCGCTGGACCAGGTACGCATGGCCTTGGTCAACACCAATGCCAATCGGCCCAAAGGCACGGTGGAAGATGGCCTGCGGCAATGGCAGATCGGCGCCAACGACCAGTCCCGCACGGCCGCCGAGTACGCCCCCATCATCCTGAGTTACCGCAACGGCGCTGCCGTGCGCCTGAAAGACGTGGCGAGCGTGAGCGACTCGGTGCAGGACGTGCGCGCCTATGGCCTGGCCAACGGCAAGCCTGCCATCCTGTTGCTGCTCAACAAGGCCCCCAGCGCCAACATCATCGAAGCCGTGGACCGAGTCAACGCCCTGCTGCCGCAACTGCGCTCGTCGATCCCAGCTGGCATCGACCTGGGCGTGGTGATGGACCGCACGCACACCATCCGCGCTTCGCTGCACGAGGTCGAGAAGACCCTGGCGATCTCGATCGGCTTGGTCGTGGTGGTGGTCTACGCCTTCCTGCGCAATGCCCGTGCCGTGCTGATCCCGTCGGTGGCGGTGCCGGTCTCGCTGGCTGGCACGCTGGGCGTGATGTACCTGCTGGGCTACAGCCTGGACAACCTGTCGCTGATGGCCCTGACCGTCGCCACCGGCTTCGTCGTGGACGACGCCATCGTGGTACTGGAGAACATCACCCGCCACATGGAGCGCGGCAAGACCGCTTTGCAGGCCGCCCTGGATGGCGCCCGGGAGATCGGCTTCACCGTGCTGTCCATCAGCCTGTCCCTGATCGCGGCCTTCATCCCGATCCTGTTCATGGGGGGCATTGTCGGCAGGCTGTTCCGCGAGTTCGCGGTGGTGCTGTCGGTGGCCATCCTGATCTCGATGGTGGTCTCCCTGACCACCACGCCCATGATGGCCGCCGCCTTGTTGCGGCCCCAACAGGCCATCCGCCAAGCGCCGGGCCGCATGGCGCGCAAGCTGGCCGCTTTTCAAGCCGTAGTGCAACGTGGCTACCGCCGATCTCTGAGCTGGACGCTGCGGCATCAGCCCCTGGCCTTGCTGGCCCTGATCGGCGTGATCGGGCTGAACGTTCACCTCTACCGCGTCATCGACAAAGGCTTCTTCCCCACGCAGGACACAGGCCGCATCATCGCCAACGTCCAGGCCGACCAGGGCAGCTCCTTCCAGTCGATGAAGACCAAGCTGGACAGCTTCATGGACATCGTTCGCAAGGACCCGGCGGTGGACAGCGTCACGGGCTTCACCGGCGGGGGGCAACGCAACTCGGCCAACATGTTCATCGCGCTCAAGCCTTTGAGCCAGCGCGATGCCACCGCCGAGCAAGTCATTGAGCGCCTGCGCCCGCAAGTGACCAAAGTGCCGGGCGCCAACCTGTTCATGAGGTCGGCCCAGGACATCCGCATTGGCGGGCGCCAGTCGAACTCCGAGTTCCAGTACACCCTTCAGGCCGATGAATTGCAAGACCTGCGCACCTGGGAGCCCAAGATCCGCCAGGCCTTGAGCAAGCTGCCCCAGCTTGTAGACATCAGCAGTGACCAGGAGGACCGTGGCCAGCAAACCTCCCTGGTGATTGACCGGGACGCGGCCACGCGCCTGGGCCTGACCATGCGCAACATCGACAACACCCTGAACAACGCTTTTGGACAGCGGCAGGTGGGCGTCATCTTCAACCCCTTGAACCAATACCGCGTGGTGATGGGCCTGGCGCCCGATTACCTGCAAAGCCCTGAAGCGCTCAAAAGCTTTTACATCACCTCGGACAGTGGCGAGCAGGTGCCCCTGAGCGCGGTGGCCCGGGTGGAGCCCACGCTGGCGCCCCTGTCGGTCAGCCACGACAAGGGCACACCGGCCTCCACCATCAGCTTCAACTTGCCCGCAGGCGGATCGCTGTCGCAGGCCACCGACGCCGTCAACAACGCGGTGGCTGAACTCGGGGTGCCGGTGTCCGTGCGCGGCACCTTTGAAGGCACGGCCAACGCCTTCCAGGCCTCGTTGAAGAGTCAGCCGCTGCTCATCCTGGCCGCCGTGATCACGATCTACCTGGTGCTCGGCATCCTGTATGAAAGCCTGATCCACCCGATCACCATCTTGTCCACCCTGCCCTCAGCAGGGGTCGGCGCCCTGCTCGCCTTGATGCTGTTCAAGACGGAGTTCTCGATCATTGCCTTGATTGGCGTGGTGCTGCTGATCGGCATCGTGAAGAAGAACGCCATCATGATGATCGACTTTGCGTTGGCGCAGCAAAAGCGGGCCCGCGCACGCGGCGGCGAGATCAGCGCAGCCCAGGCCATCCACCAAGCCGCGCAACTTCGCCTGCGGCCCATCCTGATGACGACCCTGGCCGCCCTGTTTGGCGCCATCCCATTGGCCTTGGGCACGGGCGACGGCGCCGAGCTTCGCCAGCCACTGGGCATCGCCATCGTGGGCGGCCTGGTGCTCAGCCAGTTGTTGACGCTGTACACCACACCCGTCGTCTTCGTGTGCATGGACCGCCTGAGCCGTCGTCGCGAAAAGCGCGAGCTGGTGGCCCCACACGCCCTGCCCTCTGTCGCCTGAGACCCACATGACTGCCTCCTGCATTCGACGCCTTCCTGTCATCGCCACCCCATTGGCCTTCGCCCTGCTGCTGGGTGGCTGCGCGGTGACCCGGGTTGATCCACCCGCCCCGGCACCTGCGCCCGCCCAGTTCAAGGAAACCGCGCTTTGGCAACGCGCGCCCAGCAGCACGGTCACCACGGTGCCCGACGAATGGTGGACGCTGTTCAACGACCCGGTGCTGAACGAACTGCAAAGCCGGCTGGTCATCGGCAACGAGAACCTCAAGTCGGCCGTGGCCCAAGTGGCCAGCGCGCGCGCCGAGCTGGGCGCCAGCCGGGCCGCGCAGTTGCCAACCTTGTCAGCAGGCTTGTCGGGATCGCGCAGCGACAGCGGCAGCCAGACTAGCAGCAGCAACCAACGGGGCCCGCAAAACAGCGTCTCGCTGTCGGCCACCGCCGCCTGGGAGCTGGACCTTTGGGGCCGCCTGTCGCAAGCCACCAGTGGCAGCGAGGCACGCTACCAGGCCAGCGTGGCGGACCTGGCCTCGGCCCGCTTGTCCGCCCAAGCCACCCTGGCCCAAACGTATTTGGCCATGCGCACGGCCGAAGCCCAGCAGGCCTTGATCGAACGCAGCATCGCGGGTTACCAGCGCTCGCTGGACCTGACACAAGCCCGCTACCAATCGGGCGTGGCCGCGCAGACCGATGTGTTGCAGGCGCAAACCCAACTCAAGACCGCCCAGGTGCAAGGCCTGGAAGCGGCCACTCAGCGGGCCCAGCTGGAACACGCGCTGGCCGTGTTGTTGGGCCAGACGCCGTCTGCATTCAGCATCGCGGTCAATGCCGCCTTGCCGCAGGCGCCCGAGGTGCCCACGGTGTTGCCCGCCACGCTGCTGGAGCGCCGACCCGACATCGCCGCCGCGCAGCAACGCGTGAATGCCGCCTATGCGCAAATCGGAATGGCCGACGCGGCCTTCTTCCCGGCGCTCACCTTGTCGGCCACGGCGGGCTACCGCAACAACAGCCTGAGCAACTTGCTGAGCGCGCCCAACCTGTTCTGGTCCATCGGACCGGCGCTGGCGCAAACCCTGTTGGATGGCGGTGCGCGGCGCGCCGCGAGCGACCAGGCCCGGGCCAACGCGGACCTGGCCACCTCCACTTACCGCCAGACGGTGCTGACCGCCTTTCAGGAAGTGGAAGACAACCTGGTGCTGGCCAGCCAGTTGCGGGCAGAAGCCCAGTTGCAACAAGATGCGCTGCAATACGCGCAGCGCAACCTGGACATCACCAACGAGCAATACCGCGTGGGCACGGTCAGCTACCTGAACGTGGTGACGGCGCAGACCTCGGCCTTGAGCAGCGAACGCACCTTGCTGGACGTGCGCAATCGCCAATTGGCTGCTGTCAATCAGTTGCTGAAGAACATCGCTGGACGATGGCAGGACACCGCCAAGGCCCAGTGACTTCGGGCATCGATCAAACCTGGTCGTCGATGAGCTCTTCGCCGTGGGTGTTGCGCATGGCCTGCTCGACCACCGCACGCGTCAGCGTCGGCGCAAAGGTCTCGATCAAGGCAAAAATGTAGGCGCGCAAGAAAGCGCCACGGCGGAACGCGATGCGCGTCATGTTGACCGCGAACAAATGCCCGGCATCAATGGCGCAAAGATTGCGGTCACGCTCTTCGTCATAAGCGATCGAGGCGACCACGCCCACCCCCATGCCCAACTCGACGTAGGTCTTGATCACGTCAGCGTCCATCGCGCTCAGCACGATGCGGGGCTGGATGCCTTCCTTGGCAAACGCTTCGTCGATGTGCGAACGGCCGGTGTATCCCGAGTCGTAGGTCACCATCGGGAAACGCGCCAGGCGCTGCAGGGTCAAGGGCTGGCCATCCAGCAAGGGGTGATCGTGCGGCACCACCACGCTGTGCGTCCAGCGGTAGCAGGGCAAGGTCACCAACTGATCGTACTGGTCCAGCGCCTCGGTGGCCACGCCGATGTCGGCCTCACCGCTGAGCAGCATCTCGGCCACCTGGCGGGGTGAGCCTTGGTGCAGGCTCAAGGTCACTTGCGGGTACAGCTCGCGGAAATCACGCACCACCGATGGCAAGGCATAGCGTGCCTGCGAGTGGGTGGCCGCGATCGACAGTGGGCCCGCATCATGCTGAGAAAAATCGCGCGAAGCGTTGCGCAGGTTTTCTGAGTCGGCCAGCAGGCGCTCGATGATGGGCAGCACTTCGGCGCCCGGCACCGTCAAGCCGGTCAGGCGTTTGCCCGCGCGAACAAACAGCTCGATGCCCAACTCGTCTTCCAGCTCGCGGATCTGGCGGCTGACGCCCGGTTGTGATGTGTGCAGTGCGTTGGCCACCTCGGTCAGGTTGAAGCCGCGGCGCACCGCCTCTCTCACTGATCTCAATTGTTGGAAATTCATAAGCTCTCAGGCATCCATCAGGAAGTGGTGTCGGCAAAGCGGCGCACGCGGCGCGGCTTCAGGTGGACGGTGGCGCCCGTCACCAGGATGCCGCTGTCGCGCAAGGCCGCGAACTCGCCACGGGGCAGTTCCACATCGACCTCGCCTTGGCCATCGGCCCGGCGGAACTCCAGGCGGGTGTTCGGGCCCACGGTGAGGACGTGCGCCAGGGTGACGGCCAGGCTGCCTTCTTCAGGATGGGCCAACACCTGGATCTCGTGCGGACGCACATAGCTCACATCGTCCAAGCCGCCGGTACTGGCCGACTCGGCCACGGCGCCTGGTGCATGGTCGCGGCCATGGAACAGGTTCACATCGCCCAGGAACTTGAGCACAAACGGCGTGGCCGGATGGTCGTAAACCTCGTCCGGCGGACCATCCTGCTCGATGCGGCCCTGGTTCATCACCACGATGCGGTCGGCCACTTCCATGGCTTCCTCCTGGTCGTGGGTCACGAACACGCTGGTGATGTGCACTTCGTCGTGCAGGCGGCGCAACCAGCGGCGCAGCTCTTTGCGCACCTTGGCATCCAGCGCACCAAAGGGCTCGTCCAACAACAGCACCTTGGGCTCGACCGCCAGCGCACGCGCCAGGGCGATCCGTTGACGCTGCCCACCCGACAACTGGTGCGGGTAGCGGTCGGCGATCCAGTCCAGCTGAACCAGCTTGAGCAGCTCGGTCACCTTCTTGCGGATCGTCGTTTCGTCAGGACGTGTTTCCCGAGGGCGCACGCGCAGACCAAAGGCCACGTTCTCAAAGATGCTCATGTGGCCGAACAGCGCATAGTGCTGGAACACGAAGCCCACCTGGCGATCACGCACCGACACATTGGTGGCATCGGCGCCATGGAACAACACCGAGCCGCTGTCAGGCTGCTCCAGGCCCGCGATGATGCGCAGCAGCGAGGTCTTGCCCGAGCCCGAGGGGCCCAACAGCGCGACGAGTTCGCCCGAGGGGATTTCAATGTTCAGGTTGTCACAGACCGTGACCGACCCGAATCGTTTGACGAGGTTCTTGACTTCAATGCTCATGCGGGAACTCCAACATCCTTGACCTGGGCCAGCTCTTGCCTGACCTGACGCTCAACGATGAATTTCAAAACCAGGGTCACCAGGGCCAGGCTGGCCAGGATCGAGGCCACCGCGAACGAGGCGGCGAACTGGTACTCGTTGTACAAAATCTCAATGTGCAGGGGCAGCGTGTTGGTCTGCCCACGGATGTGGCCTGATACCACCGACACCGCCCCAAACTCGCCCATGGCCCGAGCGTTGCACAAGATCACGCCGTAGAGCAAGGCCCACTTCACATTGGGCAGCGTCACCTTGAAGAAGGTTTGCCAGCCCGAGGCGCCCAGCACCCGCGCGGCTTCTTCTTGCTCCTGGCCCTGCGCCTGCATCAGCGGGATCAACTCACGCGCGATGAAGGGAAAGGTCACGAAGATGGTGGCCAGCACGATGCCGGGCACGGCGAAGATCACCTTCAGGTCATGGTCGCGCAACCACTCGCCCCACCAGCCCTGCAGGCCGAACACCAGCACGTAGACCAGACCGGCGATCACGGGTGACACCGAGAACGGCAAGTCGATCAAGGTGAGCAGCACGCTCTTGCCACGGAAATCAAACTTGGCGATCGCCCACGCGGCCGACACGCCGAACACCAGGTTTAAAGGCACGGCGATGACGGCAGCGGTGAGCGTCAACACGATGGCCGACAAGGCATCAGGTTCGCTGATGGAGGCCACGTAGACCTCCCAGCCTTTTTTGAAGGCCTCGAAGAACACCGACACCAGCGGTATGAACAGGAACAAGGCCAGGAAGACCAGCGCGATGCCGATCAACAGGCGGCGCACCCAAGCGGGCTCGGTGCGGCTGGCGGAAACATTGGGAGGAGACTGCGACATGTCACTTGCCTTGACGTTGGCGGGTCCACGCTTGCAAGGCATTGATCGCCAGCAGCATGACAAAGGACATCATCAACATGACCACGGCAATCGCAGTGGCCCCCTGGTAGTCGTATTGCTCCAGCTTGGTGATGATGAGCAGGGGCGTGATCTCGGACACCATGGGCATGTTGCCCGCGATGAAGATGATCGAGCCGTACTCGCCCAGGGCGCGGGCAAAAGCCAGTGCGAAGCCCGTCAGCAAGGCGGGCGTCAGGATGGGCAGGATCACCTTGGTGAAGGTCTGCAAACGCGAGGCCCCCAAGGTGGCAGAAGCTTCTTCCAGCTCGGCGGCCAGGTCCTCCAGCACGGGCTGCACCGTGCGCACCACGAAGGGCAAGCCGATGAAGGTCATCGCCACGAAGACACCGATGGGCGTGAAAGCCACTTTCAAGCCCAAGGGCTCCAGGTATTGGCCGATCCAGCCGTTGCCAGCGTACAAGCCCGTCAAGGTGATGCCCGCCACCGCGGTGGGCAAGGCAAAGGGCAAGTCCACCAGGGCATCGATGATCCGCTTGCCGAAGAATTCGTAGCGCACCAGCACCCAGGCCACCAGCAAGCCGAACACGGCATTGACCACCGCCGCCGCCAAAGAGGCGCCAAAGGTCAGCTTGTAAGAGGCCACCACGCGGGGCGACGCCACGGCCTCCCAGAAGGCGGGCCAGGTCATCGTGAACGTCTTCAAAAAGGTGGCCGACAAAGGCACCAACACGATCAAGGTGAGGTACATCAGCGTCAGGCCCAGCGCCAGGTCGAAACCCGGTAGCACGCTGGGCTTGCGCAAGAGAGTTTTAGAGAAAATCATGAATCAGCCGTTTGATACTGCCACGGTCACTTCTTGCCCAAGCCCAGGATCTGGTCGTAGGCGGCGCCATCGTTGAAGTGGTCCTTCTGGGCCTTTTGCCAGCCGCCGAAAACCTCGTCCACGGTGAAGGTCTTCACTTTGGGGAACTCTTTGGCGAACAAAGCCTGGGCCTTGTCGGTGCGGGGGCGCAGGTGGCTCTTGGCCGCGATGGCCTGGCCTTCGTCCGACCACAGGTACTTCAGATAGGCCTCGGCCTGCTTGCGCGTTTTCTTGCGGTCCACCACCTTGTCGACCACGCTCACCGGGTTCTCGGCCAGCACCGTCCACTTGGGATAGACCACTTCGAAGTCACCGCCGAACTCGTTCAGGATCAAAGGCACTTCGCTCTCGAAGGTGACCAGGGCATCGCCGATGTTGCGCTGGGCAAACGTGGTGGTGGCCGCCCGGCCGCCACCATCGAACACCGGCACGTGGGCAAAGATCTTGTGGACCAGGGCCTTGGCCTTGGTCGCATCGCCACCGGTCTTGATCACCGAGCCCCAAGCGGCCAGGTAGGTGTAGCGGCCGTTGCCGGATGTTTTGGGATTGGGGATCACCACCGAGATGCCGGGGCGGGCCAGGTCATCCCAATCCTTGATGTTCTTGGGGTTGCCCTTGTGCACCAGGATCACCGTCACCGAGGCGGTGGGCGCGCTGTTGTTGGGGAAACGCTTGGCCCAGTCGGCGGGGATCAACTGGCCGCGCTCGGCCAACAGGTCGATGTCATTGGCCTGGTTCATGGTGATGACGTCGGCCTCCAGGCCATCGACCACGCTGCGGGCCTGCTTGCTGGAGCCGCCATGCGATTGGTTGACGGTCAAGGTCTCGCCGGTGGTTTGCTTCCAGTGCTTGGCGAAGGCCACGTTGTAGTTCTTGTAGAACTCGCGGGTGACGTCGTAGCTCACGTTCAGCAAAGTGGTGTCAGCCCAGGCGGAGCCGACCATGGCCGTCGCAGACAGGACACCCATGGCGACATGGACAATTTGTTTCTTCAAAGAAAAGCGCATGACAAGACCTTTTTTGATGCAGCAAGCGAATGTTAAAGAGCCCCCTTCTTCAAAAGAAGTGAGCATTTATCACTTGCTTATGCGCTAAATGACTATGCAAGACAAAAATAGGCGGCTCTGACCGAGACCAGAGCCGCCCAACTGATGCCTTTGACGCCCTTTCAGGACGCCCCAGGCACCACCCCACTCGCTAGAAACTGGTTTTTTGGATTCACTTCTTGGTGTAGATCTGGTCGAACACACCGCCATCGGCGAAGTGCGTCTTTTGGG
Source organism: uncultured Aquabacterium sp. (assembly GCA_964554655.1). Taxonomy (GTDB): domain Bacteria; phylum Pseudomonadota; class Gammaproteobacteria; order Burkholderiales; family Burkholderiaceae_C; genus Aquabacterium. Next base: position 190,431 of record CAZKPN010000001.1, read on the forward strand.
CCTTGGCCCAGCCACCGAACACGTCGTCGATCTTGATCAACTCGATCTTGGGGAACTGCTTGGCGTACTTGGCGAATGCCTTGGCATCGGTGGGGCGGTAGAAGTTCTTGCCTGCGATGTCCTGGCCTTCGGCCGAGTACAGGTACTCGAGGTAGGCGGTGGCCACTTCACGGGTGCCCTTCTTGTCAACCACCTTGTCAACCACGGCCACCGGCGGTTCAGCGTAGATGCTGAAAGGCGGGTAGACGATGTCGAACTTCTCGGCGCCAAACTCCTGCAGTGCCAGGTGGGCTTCGTTTTCCCAGGTCAGCAGCACGTCACCTTGGCCGCGCTCAGCGAAGGTCACCGTCGATCCACGGGCACCCGAGTCCAGCACGGGCACGTTTTCCAGCAACTTGCCCACGAAGGCCTTGGCCTTGTCTTCTGAGCCGTTGGTGCGCTTCAGCTCGAAACCGTAGGCGGCCAGGTAGTTCCAGCGGGCGCCGCCCGAGGTCTTGGGGTTGGGCGTGATCACCGAGGTACCGGGCTTGACCAGGTCATCCCAGTTCTTGATCTTCTTGGGGTTGCCCTTGCGAACCAGGAACACGATGGTCGAGGTGTAAGGCGAGCTGTTGCCCTTGAGCTTCTTTTGCCAGGCCTTGTCCAGCAGACCGACATTGGCGATGGCGTCGATGTCGTAGGCCAGGGCCAGGGTCACGACGTCGGCTTCCAGGCCGTCGATCACGCTGCGACCTTGCTTGCCCGAACCGCCGTGCGAAGCCTTGACCGTGACGGTGTCACCGGTCTTGGCTTTCCAGTGCTTGGCGAAGGCCTCGTTGTACTCCTTGTAGAGCTCACGGGTGGGGTCGTAGGACACGTTCAACAGGGTGATGTCTTTGGCCTGGGCGACCGCAGGAGCCAGAGAAGCCACCCCGGCCACGGCCGTCAAGGCCGCGAGCGCGAGAACGTTGAAGGTGCGACGAGTGCGGTTGGAGACTGCTTGCATGTTGGTTCGAGTCGTGTGTTGTGGTGAATCAGTGGATGAATCCTAAAAGCCACTGCATCAAAGCGGAACGAATGAAAATGCCTTTGTATATTCGTTTCACAACTAGACGACCCAATATCAAATCACACCAATCCGCACCAGCAGAATAAACAGACGTTGTGACGGAATTAGTCCTTGGATTAACTTGGGCATGCGGCGCAAGGCTGGACTTGCCCGCATATGTTATTTAATAATAATCAAATACATAAAACAAATATGAAGCTTTCGTCCGGCAAAGCAACGCTTGACGCCGCATAGACCCTCAGGCACGGTTCTGTCAGCCACCACGATGTTCACCCAAGCCGTTGCCTGCCCCATGAAAAGCATTTCATCAAACCCGATTGACGCCACCCAGTCCGACTGGAATCTGGCCTCGGTGGTATCTGCCCTCAGAAAATCCAGAGAAACCACCCACAACATCCGCCACAAAGGCCGCATCCGCGAATTACCCTCGCGCGAAGCCCTCGGCCAGATACTCCAGGGTTTACTGGCGGTGTTATTCCCCACGCATTTGGGCCGCCCGGACCTGAACGACGAGAGCATCGATTATTTCGTGGGCAACACGCTGAACAGCACGCTGGTGGTGCTGGCCGAACAAGTGCGGCGCGGCCTGCTGTTCGTCACCGATGCTGACGCCGAAAACGACGCCACCTTGTCCAGCAAGGCAACCGACATCACCCGCGAATTTGCCACCCAGTTGCCCCAGATCCGGGCCTTGCTGGTCAGCGATCTGCTGGCAGCGTTTCAGGGCGATCCAGCGGCCACCAGCCCGTCAGAAATCCTGCTGTGCTACCCCGGCATGACGGCCATCATGTACCACCGCCTGGCCCATGCGCTGTACGAACTGGGCGCGCCCGTGCTGGCCCGCGTCATCTCCGACATCGCGCACTCCAGCACCGGCATCGACATCCACCCCGGCGCCAAGATTGGCGGCAGTTTCTTCATCGACCACGGCACGGGCGTCGTCATCGGGCAGACCACCATCATCGGCCAGGGCGTGCGCCTTTATCAGGCGGTGACCCTGGGCGCCAAGCGCTTCCCGGCCGACGACAACGGCGTGCTGATCAAGGGCCATGCCCGCCACCCGATCGTGGAAGACGACGTGGTGATCTACGCCGGCGCCACGGTGCTGGGCCGCATCACGATCGGCAAGGGCTCGACCATCGGCGGCAATGTGTGGCTGACGCAAAGCGTGCCACCCGGCAGCCATGTGACCCAGGCGCAATCCCAGTCCAAATAGTTTTTCCTCACCTTCCTTCCTGAATCAACGGAGTTTCGAATGTCTGACATCCAAGAACAAAGCACGGCCCTGGGCGATGTGGCCGCCCGGCAGTTGGCCATCGCGACACGCACCGTGCCGCAGATGGCCACGATCACGCCTCGCTGGCTGACCTTGCTGCTGCAATGGGTGCCTGTTGAAGCGGGCATCTACCGCGTCAACCGCGTGAAAGACGCCTCGGCCGTGACGGTGGAATGCTCGGGCCGCGATGAGCGCACCCTGCCCCAGACCTTCGTTGACTACATCGAGAACCCGCGCGAGTACATGCTGTCGGCCGTGAACACGGTGTTGGACGTGCACACCCGCGTGTCCGACCTGTACAGCAAGCCCTACAACCAGATCTCTGAACAGCTGCGTTTGACGATCGAAACGATCAAGGAGCGCCAAGAGAGCGAGTTGATCAACAACCCCGAGTACGGCCTGCTGGCCAGCATCGCCCCCGCGCAGCGCATCAAGCCCCGCACCGGCGCGCCCACGCCAGACGACCTGGACGAGCTGCTGACCAAGGTCTGGAAAGAGCCCGGCTTCTTCCTGGCTCACCCGCTGACGATCGCCGCTTTCGGCCGTGAGTGCACCCGCCGTGGCGTGCCCCCACCCACCGTGTCGCTGTTCGGCTCGCAGTTCATCACTTGGCGCGGCATCCCCCTGATCCCGTCCGACAAGCTGCAGATCGAAGATGGCAAATCCAGCATCATCCTGATCCGCACAGGCGAGAGCCGCCAGGGCGTCGTGGGCCTGTACCAGCCCGACCTGCCCGGCCAGCAAAGCCCGGGTCTGTCGGTGCGCTTCATGGGCATCAACCACAAGGCGATCGCCTCTTACCTGGTGTCGCTGTACTGCTCGCTGGCCGTGTTGACCGATGACTCGATCGCCGTGCTGGAAGACGTCGAGATCGGCAAGTACCATGAGTACAAGTGACCCCATCGCCGGTTTGAGCCTGCCGGATGTGGACACGTTGTCGAAGCTGGCGAACCAGTTCTTCTCGGCGCTGCCCAGCGGCGTGCCGGGCGCGAATGGCCTGCCCTCCGGACTGTCGCATCTGAGCGCGACACAAGCCCATCAACCCAAGGTGCGGGACGAATTGAACAACCCGATGGACAGCACGCATGGTGCGGTTTTCAGCTTGCCCTTGGTCAACCCGACGGACTTCGGTTTGCCCGGTGATGCCGAGCTGAAGGCCTTGCTGTCGCCCCGTTCGCCAGGCGCTGCACTGGCGGCGGCGCCCTCCACCGGCGGCCCGTCGTACTACTTCCTGGAGCACGCCGGTTTCAAGCAGCCCGCTGGCTTGAATGTGCCCGGGCTCAGCCCCCCGCCTTGGGTGTCACAACCTTTGGCCTCGTCGGCACCGTTCGATGTCAACCTGGTTCGCCGTGATTTCCCGATCTTTCGGGAGCGCGTCAATGGCCGACCACTGATCTGGCTGGACAACGCCGCCACCACGCAGAAGCCGCAATCGGTGATCGACCGGATCTCGTACTTCTACGAGCACGAGAACTCGAACATCCACCGCGCGGCACATGAACTGGCGGCCCGGGCCACCGACGCTTATGAAGGCGCCCGCGAGATTTCGCGCGGCTTTTTGAATGCGCGCTCGGTGAATGAGATCGTGTTCGTGCGGGGCACCACCGAGGCCATCAACCTGGTGGCCAAGAGCTGGGGCCGGGCCAACATCGGCAAGGGCGACGAGATCATCGTCAGCCACCTGGAGCACCACGCCAACATCGTGCCGTGGCAGCAGCTGTGCGCCTTCACGGGTGCCAAGCTGCGCGTGATCCCGGTGGACGACGATGGCCAGATCATCCTGGACGAATATGCCAAGCTTTTGAGTCCGCAGACCAAGCTGGTGTCGTTCACGCAGGTGTCCAATGCCCTGGGCACGGTCACACCGGCCAAGCAGATGGTGGCGATGGCGCACAGCGCGGGTGCCAGGGTGCTGGTGGACGGTGCCCAGTCGGTGTCGCACATGCGCTCTGACGTGATCGACCTGGATTGCGACTGGTTCGTGTTCTCGGGCCACAAGATCTTCGGGCCGACGGGCATTGGCGTGCTTTACGGCAAGGAAGCCTTGTTGAACGAGACGCCGCCATGGCAAGGCGGCGGCAACATGATCAAAGACGTGACCTTCGAGCACACCGAGTACCACGCTGCCCCAGGCCGCTTCGAAGCGGGCACGGGCAACATCGCCGATGCGGTGGGCCTGGGCGCGGCGCTGGACTATGTCAACAAGCTGGGCATCGACCACATTGGCGCTTACGAGCACCAGTTGCTGGTGTATGCCACGCGCTTGCTGAAGGATGTGCCGGGCTTGCGTTTGATCGGCACGGCCAAGGACAAGGCCTCGGTGATGTCGTTCACGCTGCAGGGCTACAAGACCGAAGAGGTTGGTGCGGCCTTGAACAAGGAAGGCATCGCCGTTCGATCCGGCCACCATTGCGCGCAACCCATCCTGCGCCGCTTTGGCCTGGAAGCCACGGTGCGGCCTTCGCTGGCGTTCTACAACACCACGGCCGAAGTTGACACGCTGGTGAACACTTTGCACCGCTTGTCGGCCGCTCACCGCCGAGTTTGATTTCGCCGCTTCAACGCGACCATTGAAAAAGCCAGCCCGTTGTTGCAACGTGGCTGGCTTTTTTCATGCCTTCTTTTTCAACCCGGCGCCTGGATCTTGGTCAGCGGGTTCATGGCCTGAAGCTGTGACGACGAACTGGTGTGGGTTGTCAGGTCAGGCTGGTCACCGCTCCAGCTGGGGTCGGGGATCGAGTCGAACACCTGGCGCAAACGCTGGCCCCACGAACTGCGGATCATCCGGAAGTAGGCGTTGGTGTCGTCGATGTTGATGACCTTGTCGACCTTCAGGGCATCGGCCTCGTAGACCATCAAATCCAGCGGCAGGCCCACGGACAGGTTGGACTTCAGGGTCGAATCCATCGAGATCAAGGCGCACTTGGCGGCCTCTTGCAGCGGCGTGCTCGGCGTGACCACACGGTCGATCACCGGCTTGCCGTACTTCGATTCGCCAATCTGGAAGTAGCAGACGCCATCAATGCCCGCCTCGACAAAATTGCCCGCCGCGTAGACATTGAACAGGCGCATGGTCTCGCCCTTGATCTGCCCACCCACGATGAGGTTGCAGTTGAAATCGATGCCATGGTGCTGCAGGGCTTCGGCGTCGCGCGCGTAGACCTTGCGGATGGCGCTGCCCACGATGCGGGCCACGTCGAACATGCTTTTGGCGTTCCACAGGGTCACGGCCTTGCCGTCGGGGCCCTCGATGTGCTCGGAGCCCAGCAACTGCTTGACGGCCTGGGTGATGGCCAGGTTGCCCGCTGACAGCATCACGATCACGCGGTCTTCGGGCTGCTCGTAGACCGTCATTTTTCGGAAAGTGCTGATTTGGTCCAACCCGGCATTGGTGCGCGAGTCGGAGAGGAAAACCAGCCCGGCATTCAGCCGCATGGCAACGCAATAAGTCATGATGAGCTCACGGATTTGAGTCGGTACAAGGCGTCAAGCGCCTCGCGTGGGGTCAGGGTATCAGGATCGATGCTGGCCAGCATGGTCAAAGTCTCGGCTTCGGCCGGGGTCAAACCCTCGCCAGCCGATGGCGCCAGCGTCAATCCATCGTGTGCGTCGATGATCGGATCCGATGCCACCGAGACGGCAAACAGGTCGATCTGGTCATCAGCGTGGCGTTGCTGGGCTTCCAGTGCTTCCAGCGTGGCGCGCGCTTGCCGGATCAGAGCATGCGGCATGCCCGCCAGGCGGGCCACTTGCACGCCGTAACTGCGGCTGGCGGGGCCCGGTTGCAGCTCGTGCAAAAACACGATGTCATCGCCGGATTCGGCCACGCCCACGTGCACGTTCATGGCGCGCGGGTGCTTCTCGGGCAAGGCGGTCAACTCGAAGTAATGGGTGGCGAACAGGGTGAAGGCCTTGTTCTTGTCGTGCAATTGGCTGGCGATGGCGCCGGCCAGGGCCAGGCCGTCAAAGGTCGAGGTGCCCCGGCCGATTTCGTCCATCAGCACCAGCGAATGCTCGGTGGCGCCGTGCACGATGGCGGCCGCCTCGGTCATCTCCATCATGAAGGTGGACTGGGCGTTGGCCAGGTCGTCGGCTGCGCCGATGCGGGTGTGGATGGCGTCCACCGGGCCCAGGCGGCAACTGGACGCGGGCACATAGGAACCCATGGCCGCCAGCAAGGCGATCAGCGCAATCTGGCGCATGAAGGTCGATTTGCCGCCCATGTTGGGGCCGGTGATGACCAGCATGCGGTGGTTGGCGTCCAGGCGAACATCATTAGGGATGAAGGTCGCGCCGCTGGTTTCCATCAGGCGCGCCTCCACCACCGGGTGGCGGCCTTTTTCGATCTCGATGCAGGGATGGTTGACGAACTCGGGGCGGGTCCAGCCCAGCGTGCCCGCGCGCTCGGCCAGCGCGGCCAGGGCATCGAGCGAGGCCAAAGCCCGCGCCAGGGCGCTCAGGGCGCCGAGGTGCGGCTGTAGGGTGTCCAGCAGCTGGTCATAGAGCCACTTCTCGCGGGCCAAGGAGCGGTCTTGCGCGGACAGGGCCTTGTCTTCAAAAGCTTTCAGCTCGGGCGTGATGAAGCGCTCGGCGTTTTTCAGGGTCTGGCGGCGTTGGTAGTCCAGCGGCACTTTGTCGACCTGGCCTTGGGTGACCTCGATGTAGAAGCCGTGCACCTTGTTGTACTGCACGCGCAGGTTGCCGATGCCGGTGCGGGTGCGCTCGCGCGCTTCCAGGTCGAGCAGGAAGGCGTCGCAGTTTTGCGAAATGGCGCGCAACTCGTCAAGGTCGGGATCGACGCCCGTGGCAATGACGCCGCCGTCGCGCAGCAGCACGGCGGGGGTTTCGGCCAGGGTGCGCTGCAGGTTCGCGGCGATGGCCGGGTCGGGCTGCAAGGCCGCATGGAGCTTTTGCAGCAGGGCCGAGCAAGCGCCCTCGCCTTGTTGATCAATGCCGGGCACGCACAGGCGCAGTTCGGGCAGCACCAGCAGGGTGTCGCGCAGCCCGGCCAGTTCACGCGGGCGCACCTGGCGCAGGGCCACTCGGGCGGTGATGCGCTCGACATCGCTCAGGCTGCGCAAGGATTCGCGCAAGGGCTCGAAGCCTTGCTCGGCCGACACGGGTTGCAACAGGCAGGCCATGGCATCGTGGCGCTCGCGGGCAATCGCCCGATCACGCGGCGGGTGCGTCAGCCAGTGGCGCAGCGTGCGGCTGCCCATGCCGGTGCGGCAGGTGTCCAGCAGGGACAGCAGCGTGGGGGAGTCCTCACCGCGCAGGGTTTGGGTCAACTCCAGATTGCGCAGGGTGGCGGGCGGCAGCTCCAGCAGATCGCTGGCTCTAGCCACGTCCAGGCTGGCTACGTGGGCCAAGGCCCGGCCTTGCGTGTGTTCGGCGTAGCTCAACAAGGCGGCAGCGGCCGAATGGGCCAGCGTCAGGTCTTGCGCATTGAAGGCCTGCAGGCTGGCCACGCGCAATTGCTCACACAGCTTGCGCTGGCCCAAAGCGCTGTCGAACTGCCAGGTGGGGCGCGAGGTGAGCGAGGTGCGGGTCTGGCTCAGCAAGGTTTGCAGACCGGGGGGCGTGCGGTCGCGGTCGTAGAGCAATTCGGCCGGTTGCAGGCGGGCCAGCCAGCCGGGCAGTTCGCGCTCGGCGCATTCGCTCAGGCCCAGGTTGCCGCTGGACAAACCCAACCAGGCCAGACCGCAGCGAACCGGGCCATTGGCGCGTCCGCGCTTTTCCAGCACCACGGCCACCAGCAAGGCATCGGCACGCTCGTTCAGCAGTTCGGTGTCGGTCAGGGTGCCGGGCGTGACCACGCGCACCACCTTGCGCTCGACCGGGCCCTTGTTGGCCCCCACCTCCCCCACCTGCTCGGCGATGGCCACGGATTCGCCCAACTTGATCAGCTTGGCCAGGTAAGTGTCGAGCGCACTGACAGGCACACCCGCCATCACGACAGGCTCGCCGCCAGATTGGCCGCGCGTGGTCAGCGTGATGTCGATCAGGCGATTGGCCTTGCGGGCGTCGTCGAAGAACAGCTCGTAGAAATCGCCCATGCGGTAGAAGAGCAGCGTCTCGGGCTGCTCCGCTTTCAGGCGAAAGTACTGCGCCATCATCGGCGTGTGGCCGCTGAAATCCTTGTGCTCACTCATTGCTCATTGCCCACCCTGCAAGCCCGACCCCAAGCTGGCGGCGCCTTTCAGCGACGACCAGAACCACCTTCTTCACGCAGGCGGTCAAACGTGCGGGGGGTGGCCTTGATGCGGGTGCGGGTCGGTGCTTCGCCCGTGGGCGTGGCCGCGGCTTGCTTCAATGCATCAAGCGCGGCATTGCTGTCGGCCTCATCGCCGCCCTCGCCCGCCAGCGCAGACGCTTCCTTGGCCAACTGCTCAGGAACAGTGCTGTAAGGCGCCAGGATCTTGACCAGTTGGCCATAAATGCGTGGGCTACCAGCCAGCACTTCGCGGCGGTACAAGAAGTCAGACTCGCCGGTGAAGTTGCCGATCAGGCCACCCGCTTCGGTGACGATCAGGGCGCCTGCAGCGGCATCCCAAGGGCTCAAGCCCGTTTCAAAGAAACCGTCATACCAACCAGCGGCCACGTAGCAAAGATCCAGCGACGCGGCACCGGGGCGGCGCACACCAGCACAAGAGACCATCACCTCTTCGAACATCTTCAAATAGCGCTGGAAGTTGTCGCCCTTGCGGAAGGGAAAGCCGGTGCCGATCAGGCAATCCAGCAAGCGGGTGCGCTTGGACACGCGCAGGCGGCGATCATTCAGGAAGGCGCCCCGGCCCTTGGAGGCGTAGAACATGTCGTTGCGGCTGGGGTCGTACACCACGGCCTGCTGGATCTGGCCCCGGAAGCTGAGCGCGATCGACACGGCGTACATGGGCAGGCCGTGGATGAAATTGGTGGTGCCGTCGAGCGGATCGATGATCCAGACGTAGTCGCTGTCCTTGGCGCCGAACTCGCTGCCCGATTCTTCGGCCAGGATGCCGTGGCCGGGATACGCTTCAAGGAGCGTGGAGATGATCGCGTGCTCTGCGGCTTGGTCCACCTCGGTGACGAAGTCGTTGTGCGACTTGGACGTGACCGTGAGGCGCTCCACATCGAGCGATGCCCGGTTGATGATCGCCCCGGCTGCACGGGCAGCTTTGATGGCGATGTTGAGCATGGGATGCAAAGCTTGGGACATGGGGACAGACCTTGGAAACCGTTCAAGAAAGGATGGACGCCACCTGTCCAGCAAAACCGGAAAGGCCAACGGCAAGAGACGCGCAGCGATGATCAAAGAACGAGGGACAATCCTCTATTGTAACGATCCCTCCTGCTTTTTGCACCCCCTCTTCAAGCGAAATCCCCATTGAATGAAGGACTTGGTGCACGTTCTTGAAGCCATGAATTCAATCCCCGACCGCTCTGATCCCACCCGATTCATCCTGATCGGCACCAGCCACCCCGGCAATGTGGGGGCCACGGCGCGGGCCATGAAGGTGATGGGCTTTTCCGACCTGGTGCTGGTGCGCCCGCGTTTTGCCGATGTGCTGATCCAGGAGGAGACGGTGGCACTGGCCAGCGGCGCAGCCGACATTCTGGTGCGGGCGCGGGTGGTCGACACCTTGGAGCAAGCGCTGGATGGCGTCACCTTTGCCATCGGCACCGCCATGACGCCACGCGATTTCGGCCCGCCCACCTTGACCCCGCGTGAGGGCTTTGCAGCTTTGGCGGCCAGCACGCCAGCCCACCGCCTGGGCCTGGTCTTTGGCAGTGAGCGCCACGGCCTGTCCAATGAAGACGCCTACCGCTGCCACGCGGTGATGAGCATCCCCACCAACCCCCACTACGGCTCGCTGAACCTGGCGCAAGCGGTGCAACTGCTGTCCTACGAATGGAGGCAGGCGCTGGGCGGTTTTGGCGTCAGCGCACGCACGCCCGATCCTGAATTGGCCGATGGCGCTGCGGTTCAGGGCCTGCTTTCGCATTGGGAAAAGGCCTTGGTGCACCTGGGCTTCCTGGACCCATCGGCGCCCAAAAAGCTGATGCCCAGGCTCAACCAATTGTTCAACCGCGCCCAGGTGCGGCAGGAAGAAATCCACATCCTGCGTGGCGTGGCCAAGGCCATGCTGGACAGCACGCCGCCCGCGCACGCGCCCGTTGCCTCATCCCAGCCCGGGTCTTTGCCTGAAGGCTAAACTCACAAGCTTCATCGGATAAGTAATAACGAACACACCCCATGCTCTTTTCCCACCTGCGAGAAGACATCACCTGCATCCTGGAACGCGATCCCGCCGCTCGCACGGCCTGGGAAGTGCTGACCTGCTACCCCGGTTTGCATGCTTTGGCGATGCACCGCTGGGCCCATTGGTGCTGGACGCATGGCCTGAAATGGCTGGGGCGCTTCGTGTCCAACTACAACCGCTTCCTCACCGGCATCGAGATCCACCCGGGCGCCACCATTGGACGACGCGTGTTCATTGATCACGGCATGGGCGTGGTGGTGGGCGAGACGGCCGAAATCGGTGACGATTGCACCATCTACCAGGGCGTGACCCTGGGCGGCACCTCGCTCAGCAAAGGCGCCAAACGCCACCCCACACTGGGCAAGGGCGTGATCATTGGCGCCAACGCCCAGGTGTTGGGCGGATTCATCGTGGGCGATGGCGCCCGCGTGGGCTCCAACGCCGTGGTGACCAAACCAGTGCCCCCGGGTGCCACGGCTGTGGGCAATCCGGCCCGCATCATCGTGGCCAAGGCGGCGGTGTTGGACGCCAAACAAGCCGAACGCGAAGCCCTGGCCGCCCGCTTGGGCTTTTCGGCTTACGGCGTGACCGAAGGCGACGACCCCTTGTCCCAAGCCATGCGGGGCCTGATCGACCACGCCTCGGGGCACGAGCACCAGATCACGCTGATCTGGCGTGCCATTGAAAAACTGGCCCTTGAGGCCAAGACCGACGCCGGCCGCGACTGCCTGCCCTGCGATGCGCAAACCACCGAGCAATTCGACGCCGAAGAGCTCAATCGCCTGGTGAAGTGATCCACACGCCCCAGGCGCCTCGCTCAATTTTCGCGCCAGCCCGCCGATATACCGCACGGCCCTGTTAAAAATCAGGGTTGGCATGGGCTTCGCTTCAACGCGCACAGGCACGCCCGCCGAACACCAACATCCAAGGGCCAGGCAGTGAGCGTAGGTCAAACCATCCGCCAAAAGTTCCTCGGAGCTGACACTGCGCCGCTGGACATCCACGACTGGCGTGATCGCTTGCTGAAAGCCATTTTGATGGTGGCGCTGGTGATGGGCTCGCTCACCGCCGTGCCCAGCATCTTCCAGGCCTGGAAAGAAGGCCAGACCGCCATCGCGGTGGTTGATTCCCTGGCTTTGGCCTGGGTCGTGTTCATGTGGCGCAAGCGCGGGCTGAGCTTCCATTTCCGGGCCTGGAGCCTGTTGCTGGTGCTCTACGCGGTGGGCCTGGTATTGCTGGTCACCATCGGGCCGGTCAGCCAGATCTACCTGATGGCCTTCCCGGTGATGGCGGCCTTGCTGCTGGGTTTGCGCGGCGCCTTGTTCGCCTTGGCCCTGGATGGCCTGACCCTGCTCATCGTCGGCCACCTGGCCAATGCCGATTTCCAGTTGCCGGGATTCCAAGGGCAATCCTTGGCCAAGTGGGCGGTCATCACGGCCAACTTCATGTTCGTCTCATCCCTGATCGCGATCTCTTGCGCCACCCTGCTTCAGGGGCTGGAGAAATCGCTCGACCGGGTGAAAAAAGATGCCGCAGCGCGCGAGATGTCCGAGGCCGCCCTGCGCGCCAACGACGCCCGCTGGAAACTCGCGCTGGAGAGCACCGGCGATGGCGTGTGGGACTGCGATCTGAAACTCCGCAAGATCATCTTCTCGGACCGATTCAAGGAGATGTGCGGCTACGGGCCTCACGAGTTGCCGGAAGACATCGATGCGCTGGACCAGCACATTCACCCCGAGGACCTGCCCCGCCAGCAAGAAGACCGGCAAGCACACCTGGAAGGCCTCACCCCCACCTACGCCAATGAACACCGTGTTCGCTGCAAGGATGGCAGCTGGAAATGGTTCCTGACCCGTGGCCTGGTGATTGGCCGGGATGAGCACGGCAAGCCATTGCGCATGATCGGCACGCACACCGACATCACCAACCGCAAGCAATCCGAGGCCTTGATCTGGCAGCAGGCCAACTACGACGGGCTGACCGGCCTGCCCAACCGCCAGATGCTGCGCGACCGCCTGGAGCAGGACATCAAGAAGTGCAAGCGCGACGGGCACTCCGTGGCCCTGATGTTCATCGACCTGGACCACTTCAAAGAAGTGAACGACACGCTGGGCCACGACCACGGCGACCTGCTGCTGGTCGAGGCGGCGCACCGCATCCGCCATTGCGTGCGCGAGTCCGACACCGTGGCCCGACTGGGTGGCGACGAGTTCACCGTTGTGCTGCCCGAGCTGGACAAACTGCCCCGGGTCGAGCAGATCGCGCAGGACATCATCGCTGTCCTGGCCGAGGTCTTTCAGCTGGGCCTGGAACGCGCCTACGTGTCGGCCAGCATCGGCATCACCTTCTACCCGGACGATGCCACCGAGATCGAGGACCTGTTCAAGCAGGCCGACCAGGCCATGTACGTGGCCAAGGATGCAGGCCGCAGCCGCTTCAGCTATTTCACGCCCGCACTGCAGGAAGCCGCGCAAACGCGCGTGCGCCTGACCAACGATCTGCGCCAGGCCTTGACCGACCAGCAGTTCCGGGTGTTCTACCAACCCATCGTCGAATTGCAAACCGGCCGGGTCCACAAGGCCGAAGCCTTGATCCGCTGGCAGCACCCCACGCGCGGCCTGGTCAGTCCGGCCATCTTCATCCCCATCGCCGAATCCAGCGGGCTGATCAACGAGATCGGTGACTGGGTGTTCCGCGAGTCCGCCGCGCAAGTCAAGCATTGGCGGGGGCAGTATCAGCCGGACTTCCAGATCAGCGTCAACAAATCGCCGGTTCAGTTCCGCAGTGAAGACAACACCTTGCAAGCGTGGCTGCAACACCTGCGCGAACTGGGCCTGCCGGGCCAAAGCATGGTGGTGGAGATCACCGAGGGCCTGCTGCTGGAGGCCAACGCCGACGTGAGCGGCCAACTGAATGAGCTGCGCCAGGCCGGCATTGGCGTGTCGCTCGATGACTTTGGCACGGGCTATTCATCGCTGTCTTACTTGCAGAAATTTGACATTGACTTTCTGAAAATTGACCAGGCGTTTGTGCGCGGCCTGGCGCCCGCCTCCAAGAACCTGGCGCTGTGCAAGGCCATCATCGTGATGGCGCACGAGCTGGGCATGCTGGTCGTGGCCGAAGGCGTGGAAACCGCCGAGCAGCGCGCCTTGCTGACCGATGCGGGCTGCGACTATGGCCAGGGCTACCACTTCGCCAAGCCCATGCCCGCCGAGGACTTTGAGGGCTGGTATTCCGCGAGGAAACTCGCACTCACCGCCTGATAAGATCCGGCCACAAAACAATGCTCGGGAGGAGCAAGTTGGTGCACAAAGCTTGATGTCGCTCGACACGCTCTACACCGCCGAAACGCCAGAGGGCATCGCCCTGTCCTTGCGACCAGCAGGGGTGATGTCCCGTTCCCTGGCCTACCTGATTGATGCCGGCATCCGCCTGGTGATCTTTTTCATCGCGGCCCTGATCGCCCGCCCCATGGGTGGCGTGGGTTCGGCCTTCCTGATGATCTTGTACTTCGCGCTGGAATGGTTTTACCCGGTCGTTTTTGAGCTGACCAGATCCGGGGCCACGCCCGGCAAACGCATGATGGGCCTGCACGTGGTGATGGACTCGGGCCTGCCCATCACCCCGGCCGCGTCAGTCACCCGCAACCTGCTGCGCGCAGCCGATTTCCTGCCCATGGGCTATGCCGCCGGCATGCTGTCCATGCTCACGCGGCGCGATTTCAAACGCCTGGGCGACCTGGCGGCGGGCACCTTGGTGGTCTACCATCAGACGGTGCAATTGCATGGCGTGCCGCCACCGGCCCCGGCCACGCCGCCCGCCCGCCCACTCTCGCCCAAAGAGCAGGCCGCCATCGTCTCCTGGGCTGGCCGCTCGGCGCGCCTGACGCCTGCCCGGCTGGATGAACTGGCCGTGATCGCCGCCTCGGTGACCCGGCCAGACGCGGGTGTGAACGCGCGCGGCGAGCACGATGCCACCCGGCGACTGCAAGGCGTGGCGCAGTGGCTGCTGGGCCACCGCCCGGGAGGCGGCTCGCCATGACGCCCTTGCAGTTTGAAAAGAACCACTCGGCCACCTGGGCCGAACTGGAAACCGTGCTGGACCACCTGGACGGCCTCAAGAAAATCAAGAAGCCGAAACGCGGCGTAGCGCCCCTGCGCCCTCTGGACGGCGCCCGCATGACCGCGCTGTACCGCCGCAGTTGCGAACACCTCGCCTTGGCCCAGGCCCGCGCCTATCCCATCCACCTCACCCAACGCCTTGAGATGCTGACCCAACGCGGGCATCGCCTCATCTACCGTCAGCATGATTACGGCGTGGCGCGCCTCAAGCAACTGGTGCTGGTCGACTTTCCGCAAAGCGTGCGTGGCCACCGCTGGTACCTGCTGGCCGCCACCTTGTTGTTCCTGGTGCCGATGCTGGCCATTGGCTGGGCCACTTACCGCGACCCCGGCTTTGTGCTGCACCTGATGGACGCCGACCAAGTTCAGAACTTCGACAGCATGTATGGCGACAGCAGCCGGTCCATCGGCCACCAGCGGCACGCCTCCACCGACTGGCAGATGTTTGGGTACTACATCCAGCACAACATCGGCATCGGCTTTCAGTGCTTTGCCAGCGGGCTGTTCTGGGGCCTGGGCAGCGTGTTCTACCTGGTCTTCAACGGGCAATCCATTGGTGCGGTGGCCGGTTACCTCACCGCGCGCGGCTACTCCGAAACCTTCTACTCATTCGTGGTCACCCACTCGGCGTTCGAGCTCACGGCCATCGTGTTGTCGGGCGCGGCGGGCCTGCGGCTGGGCCATGCCCTGCTCTCGCCCGGGCGCCGCACGCGCCTTGAATCGCTCAAGCATGCCGCCAAAGATGCCATCACCGTGGTCTATGGCGTGATGGGCATGCTGCTGATCGCCGCGGCCGTCGAGGCCTTCTGGTCGTCGGCCCGCTGGGTGGCGCCCGGCGTCAAGTATGGCGTGGGGGCCACGTGCTGGGCCCTGGTGATCGCCTACCTGGGTTGGCAAGGTCGCCCCGCCAGGAGCCCGCATGCAGATTGACGCGCTGACGGTCGAGCTGCGCCCCCGCAGCATGTCCGAGGCCTCGGACCTGGGCGTGCTCATGGTCCAGACCCATGCGCGCTCGGTGTGGCGAACCTGTGGGCCGGTCTTTGGCGTGACCATGCTGCTGGCCTTGTCCACGGTTGAGATCGCGCCCTGGCTGCCCGGACTGCTCATTTTCTGGCTCAAGCCCTGGCTGGACCGCAGCGTGCTGTTCGTGCTGTCGCGCGCCTTGTTCGGCCAATCCACCACCTTCGCCGATTTGTGGCGCGCCCGCGCCAGCATCTGGTGGCAACAGTTGCCGCGCACCCTGACCTTCCGGCGTCTGTCGCCCTGGCGTGCCTTCACCCAGCCCATCTACCAGTTGGAGGGGCAATCCGGCAAGGCCCTGCGTCAACGAAGCTCGCAGTTGCTGTCCGGCCAGCGCTGGGACGCCAGCCTGATGCACACCATCTTTGCCACGGTCGAAATGGTCTTGAACATCGGACTCGTCGGTGTGCTGATCTGGCTGGCCCCGAACGGTGGAGGTTTGGGGTTTTTCCAATGGCTGACCAGCTCCGACCACCTGATGACATCGTTGCTGGGCACCCTGGCTTATGCCATGGTGGTCTTCGTGCTGGAGCCCTTCTACGTCGCGGCCGGCTTCGCCATGTACCTCAACCGCCGCGTCGAACTCGAAGCCTGGGACGTCGAGCAGGAGTTCCGGCGTGCGTTCAGTGCTTGAAGTGATGAACGCTTGTCGCGCCGCCCTCCTGGTCCTGACGCTGTGCACCGGTCAGGCCCCGGCCTGGGCACAAACAGCACCAACGCCCTCGCGGGAAGAAGTGCAATCCGCCCGCGACCAAATCCGCCAGGATCCCAAGCTGGGCGGCACCCGCCAGGCACAAACCCTGCGCTTCAAGGACATGGACGACTGGAAGTCCAAGCCCTCCAAAAGCGAGCCACCGCCCATGTGGCTGGTCGGCATGGCCCGCTGGATCGCAGATGCCGGCCGCCTGGTGATCTGGGCGCTGGGCGCGGTGGCCGTGGCGCTCTTCCTGGTCGGGCTGCGCCACTGGATTCGGGTGCGCGCCGAAGTGGCCAGCGTCAAAACCCTGCAATTGCCCAGCCACGTTCGCGAGTTGGACATCCGGCCTGAAAGCCTGCCCGACCAGATCGGCGCCACCGCACGTGATTGGTGGCTGCGTGGCGAACACCGTGCGGCGCTGTCCCTGCTGTACCGAGGCGCCTTGTCCAGGTTGGTTCACGACCACGCCGTGCCGATCCGCGCGGCCAGCACCGAAGGTGAATGCGTGCAATTGGCCGCACGCCGCCTTTCTCAAGACCGCAGCGCCTTCTTTGCGCGGCTGGTGAGTGCCTGGCAACTCACGGTCTACGGCGCGCGCATGCCCGAGTCCGACAGCGTGCTGGCCCTGTGTGACGACTTCGACACCCACCTCGGGTCAAAACCCTCCACACCGGAGGCGGCCAAGTGAAGCTCGATCACCTGCTGAAAGCACTGCTGGTGGCCTTGCTGGTGGCCGCGGGTGCATGGCTCGCCACGCGCACCGAGTGGGTCGATGAAGCCGTGCCCACGCCGCCCACAGGCGAGGCATTGACCAATGAGCTGTACGCCACCCAGCAGCTGGTGCGCCAGCTGGGCGCCAAGGTGGTCAAACCCAAACAGCTGTCCACCATGCCGCCACGACGGGCCACGCTGCTGCTCAGCTCCTGGCATTGGGATTTGTTTCCTGAGCGCGAACGCTTGCTGCGCGCCTGGGTGCAAGGCGGCGGGCACCTCGTCATCCACGCCGACATGCTCTACAACGATCGCCTTCAAGCCTGGCTGCCAGTCCAGCGCGTGGACGACGACGATGAAGACGACGACGAGGCGCGGGAAGACGAAGCACCGCCAACCGCTGAAAGCTCGGCCAGCGCACCAGCCTCTGCACCCTCAGCCGCTCAAAAGCGCAAGGCCCTTGAATGCGACCAGGTCATCGAACCTGATGGCGTGAAACCGGCCTACGGCGACCGGCGTGAATACAAGCTCTGCGGTGGCCACGGCTACCCAAGGATCAAGGCACCTGCACAGGCCCAATGGGCCATCGAAGGCCCGCTCGGCCACGACATGGTGCGCGTGCCTGTTGGCCAAGGCAGCGTCACCGTCGTCACCAGCCAACGCTTGTTCCTCAACAGCCATGTGCTCGAAGGCGACAACGCCTTGCTGGCCATGGCCACCTTGCAAGTGCGCCGGGGCACCGAAGTCTGGTTCGTGTCTGAAGAGGCCCGCCCGCCCTTGCTGACCTGGCTGTGGGCCCAAGGCTGGGTGGCGGTGATGCTGGGCTTGCTGGCCTTGTCGGCGGCCTTGTGGCGCGGCGCCGTCCGCTTTGGCCCACTGTCGGCCCAGTCCGCGCCTGGTCGCCGCTCCATTGCCGAACAGGTCAAGGGCACCGCCCAGTTCCTCAAGCACCACGGCGCCGATGCCCTGCACGCCGCCCAGGTTCGAGCCTTGGATGAGACCGCGCAAAACCACCTTCGCGACTACGCCAGGCTGGAGCGCGGCGCACGCGCCCAAGCCATTGCCAAAGCCACCGGCCTGGACGCCAACGCCCTGGCACGCGCCCTCGACCGCAAGCTCAAACGATCCGACCGCGAACTGCCGCCCACGCTCGAATTGCTCGAGACGGCCCGCCGACGCCTCAAGCCCCCACCTCCTCCATCCAGCCGATGAGAACCCGACATGCAAATCAAACCTGAAGACCTCACGCGCGCCGCTGAACTGCTCAACGGCCTGCGCACGGAATTGTCCAAGGCCGTGGTGGGCCAAAGCGAGGCGGTGAACCAGACCCTGGTGGCCCTGGTCGCCTCCGGCCACGTCCTGATCGAAGGCGTGCCGGGCCTGGGCAAGACCTTGCTGGCCCGCACCCTCGCCAAGGCCATGACCTTGAAGTACGCGCGGGTGCAATTCACCCCCGACCTGATGCCCTCCGACATCACCGGCCATTCGGTGTTCGATGCCGCCGCGCGGGGTGAATCCGCCAACGGCATTGGCGCCTTGCGGGTGCATCGTGGCCCGGTGTTCACCAACCTGCTGCTGGCCGACGAGATCAACCGCGCGCCTGCCAAAACCCAAAGCGCCTTGCTGGAGGTGATGCAGGAATACCAGGTCACCCTGGAAGGCCAGACGCTCAAGCTGCCACGCCCTTTCATGGTCCTCGCCACGCAAAACCCGATCGACACCGAAGGCACCTACCCCCTGCCCGAAGCCCAGCTCGACCGCTTCCTCTTCAAGATCGACATCGGCTACCCAACGCATGAAGAGGAAACCGCCATCATCCGGCGCGCCACCGAGCGCCAGATCGGCGACCAACTGTCGCTCGATGGCATCGAGCCGCGCCTGGACGAACGCCTGGTGCTGACCCTGCAGGAGATGGCGTCCTTCGTTCGCACCGACGAACGCGTGGCCGACTACGCCGTGCGCATCATGCGGGCCACGCGCCAATGGCCAGGCTTGTCATCAGGCGCTGGCCCACGCGGCGCGATCGCCCTGGTGCGCGCAGCCCGGGCTTCGGCCTTGCTGCAAGCGCGCGATTTCGTCACACCCGACGACATCAAGGGCCACGTGCTGCCCGCCCTTCGCCACCGCGTCATGCTGGCCCCGGATGCCCAGTTGGAAGGCCGCCAGGTGGACGAGTTGTTGAGCGATGCGCTCGACAGCGTCGAGGCCCCGCGCCTTTGACCCGGCCCTGCCGATGAGCTGGACCTTGATCCCCAGTCGCCACGCGGTCATCGCGCTGACGGCCTTCGCCGTGGCGAGTGCCTGCGCCCTGCTGGCCGGGCTGCCGCTGGCCACCGTGGGCCTGGCCGCTGGCGTGGTGTTGTGCCTTGGTGTGGCCTGGGCAGGACTGGACCTGTGGCGAAGCGAACAAGCCTGGCGCCAATCGCCCCTGCGCATCGAACGCACCCTGCCCCATGCGCTGGCCCTGGGCGTTCAGCGTGTGCTCAGCCTCACCCTGGTCAACGAAGGCCACCGAAGCTGGCAAGTGGCCGTGTTCGACGAGGTCGATCCCAAACTCGAATTCCAAGGCTTGCCGCAAATCGTGAGCGTGCCTGCCGCCAGCCGGGTCGATATCCACTATACCGTCACCCCTCGGCAACGCGGCATCGTGCATTTCGGCGCCACCCAGGTGCGCATGCAGACGCTGGGCGGCAGCTTCGAAACGCTGCGCCAACTCGGCCAGGCGCAAAGCCTTCACGTCTACCCCAACTTCGCCGCGGTGGCGGGCTACGCGTGGCTGGCCGGTGATCGCCGCCTGGCGCAAATCGGCATCAAGACCTACGCCCAACGCGGCATGGGCACCGACTTCAAGCAACTGACCGATTACAAGGTGGGCGACCCCATCCGCCACATCGACTGGAAAGCCACCATGCGCCATGGCCGCCCCATCGTGCGAGAGTTCCAGGACGAGCGCGACCAGTGCGTCATCTTCTTGCTGGACTGCGGGCGCCGCATGCGCGCTGACGAAGGCACCGTCAGCGCCGATGGTAGCCATTTCGACCAGGCCCTCAACGCGCTGATGCTGATGAGCTATGTGGCCCTGAAAGACGGCGACGAGGTTGGCGCCATGACCTTTGGCACGGCCCCCGGCCAGCAACGCCATTTCGCGCCCCGCAAGGGTTCGTCCACGCTCAATGCCCTGATGGCCCGCCTGCACGACATCGAACCCGATGCCACCCACTCCGATTACCTGCTGGCCGCCCAAGACCTGCTGCGCGTGCAGCACAAGCGCGCCCTGGTCGTGTTGTTGACCAACTTCCGGGACGAGGATTCGGCCGAACTACAACCTGCCCTGAAGCTGCTGCGCGCGCGCCACCTGGTGCTGGTGGCCAGCCTGCGCGAGCGCGTGCTGCGCGAAGTGGCCGAACAAGCCATCGAGACACCCGGCCAGGCCATCGAAGTGGCCGGCGCCCACTGGTTCGAGCAAGCCCGGCGCGATGCGTTTCGGCGTGTTGTGGGGCTGGATGCCCTGTCGGTGGATGTGGAGCCCGGTCAACTGGCCGTGGCCCTGGTCAACCGCTACCACGCGGTCAAACGCTCGGGCCTGTTGTGATGGCCAAGGCATTGAACTGATTTTTTTAACCCCAAGGAGGATGATGATGAGTGTTGCCAATCCCTACCAACCACCCCGCGCCAATGTGGCCGATGTTCGAAGCGCGTCGGCGGGCTATCAGCCGATCAAACTGTGGTCCAGCCAAGGACGCGTCAGCCGCCTGCAGTACCTGGGCTATCTGATGGGCGGCTATTTGCTGCTCATCCTGGGCGCAGCCATCGTGGGCTTCATCGCCGCAGCAGCTGGCATGGACAAATCCGCGACCTCGCTGGGCATGATCGCGGCCATCCCCTACATCGTCTTTTCCGTCCTGATGGGCATCCAGCGCGCGCACGACATGAACTGGTCGGGCTGGACCAACCTGCTGGCCCTCATTCCCTTCGTGGCATTGGTGTGGATTTTCAAAGCGGGCACGCCAGGCGAAAACCGCTTTGGCGCACCGCCGCCACCCAACACCACCAAGGTCAAGATCCTCGCTCTGCTGATGCCCATCATTGCCATCATCGGTATCCTGGCCGCCATTGCATTGCCGGCTTACCAGGGCTATGTGCTGAAAGCCAAAGGCGCTCAACCCTCTTACCAGCAACCAGCCCCCTGACCAGGGCTGAAGGGCTCAGGTCGTCAGCACGGGCCGCTGTGCTGACTTCGGCCTGAACGCCGCGCACACATGGGCATTGGTCTCGATGTACGGCCCGCCAATGAGGTCCATGCAATAAGGCACCGCCGCGAAAATGCCGGGGACCACGGAGCGGCCCTCGGCATCGCGCAACCCTTCCAACGTTTCGGCGATGGACTTGGGTTGGCCCGGCAAATTCAAGATCAAAGCCTGCTTGCGGATCACCGCCGTCTGCCGCGACAGGATCGCGGTGGGCACAAAACGCAGGCTGATCTGGCGCATCTGCTCGCCAAAGCCGGGCATTTCCTTGTCGGCCACGTCAAGCGTGGCTTCGGGCGTCACATCGCGCGGCGCTGGGCCAGTGCCGCCCGTGGTCAGCACCAGATGGCAACCTTGCACATCCACCAGATCGCGCAACGCGGCGGCAATGCCCTCGCGTTCATCGGGGATCAGGCGGGGCACCCAGGCGATCGGGTTGCGCACGGCGCGTCCCAACCAGTCCTGCAGGGCGGGCAAGCCCTTGTCTTCATAGACGCCCGTGCTGGCCCGGTCAGAGATCGACACCACGCCAATGCGGACCTCATCCAGGCCGGTGGAAGTCAGCTCGCTCACGCTTCAGTCCTCGCCTTCGCCCTCGTCCAGCAGCTCATCGCCCTCATCGGCGCGCCCTTGGCCTTCCAGGGTGTGCCTGATGTACTGGAACAGCTCGCGGAAACCACGCCCACTGCGGTTCTCGGGGGCAGCAGCAAAATCCTTGCGGGCGTTGCGTATCAGCGCGCGCAATTTCTGCACGTCGGATTGCGGGTATTCGGCGACCCAGCGCGTCAGCGCGTTGTCATCGGCCACCAATTCGGCGCGCCAGCGCTCGGAATCGTGCAAAGCCAAAGCGTTGCGCGCATGCCCCAACTGGAAAGAAGCCACGGCCTCTTTGATGGGTTCCGAGTCACAGCCACGCATCAACTTGCCGATGTACTGCATCTGCCGGCGCTTGCCTTCAAAGGTCTTGGTGCGCTTGTAGTCTTCGATCGCGTCGCTCAAGGACTCGGGCAGGCCGATGTCCTCCAGGCGGTCTTTGGGCATGGTCACCAGGGCATCGCCCAGGGATTGCAGCTCGTGACTGTCCTTTTTACGCTGCGATTTACTCGGCCGACGGTAGCCGTTTTCGTCGACTTCATCGTCGTCTGAGGGGGGGAACTGTTCTTGATTCATGTGGTCGCTCGTGTGGTCGCTATGATACGAGGTCAACCCCCTCACCGACGCGAACCGCATACATGGCCGCCAACAAATCCTCCAAGTCTTCTTCCAACGCCAAGCAGCCTGACCTGTCCGGCTTCGCCTACTCGCGCGATCAGTTCCAGCAATTGATCGAAGACGCCTTGAGCCTGGCCCAGAAGCTGGGGGCCTCCGATGCCGCCGCCGAGGTCTCCGAAGGCATGGGCCTGTCGGTGTCGGTGCGCAAGGGCAAGCTTGAAAACGTCGAGCGCAACCGCGACAAATCGATTGGCATCTCGGTCTACCTGGGCCAACGCCGGGGCAACGCCAGCACCTCCGATTTCTCGCCCACCGCGCTCGAACAAACCGTTCGCGCCGCCTACGACATCGCCCGCTTCACCGCCGAAGACCCCGCCGCCGGCCTGCCCGACGCCGAAGACCTGGCCATGGGCCGCGCCGCCAAGCGCGACCTGGACCTGTTCCACCCCTGGTCCATCGACGCTGCTCAGGCCGCCGAACTCGCGCGCCGCTGCGAAGACGCCGCCTTGACGGTCGATTCGCGCATCACCAACTCCGAAGGCGGCGGCGTGTCTGCCCAGCAATCGCACTTCCTGGCCGGCAACACCCGCGGTTTCCGGGGCGGCTATGCCAGCTCGCGCCACTCGCTGTCGGTCTCGCCCATCGCCGGTCGCGGCAACGACATGCAGCGCGATTTCTGGTATTCGTCAGAACGTGACGCCCGCGATCTGGCCCGCCCCGAAGTCATCGGCCGCTATGCCGCCGAACGCGCCCTGGCCCGACTCAAATCCCGCAAGATCGCCACCTGCGAAGTGCCGGTTCTGTTTGAATCGCCCCTGGCCGCCGGCCTGCTGGGCGCCTACGTGCAGGCCACCAGTGGTGGCGCGCTGTACCGCAAGTCCACCTTTTTGCTGGACAGCCTGGGCACACAAGTGCTGCCCAAGCACATCAACATCCTGGAAGATCCCCACATCCTCAAGGGCAAAGGCAGCGCCCCTTTCGATGACGAAGGCGTGCTAACCCGCAAGCACCACGTGCTCAAGAACGGTGTGGTGCAAAGCTATTTCCTGTCGAGCTACTCGGCGCGCAAGCTGGGCATGAAAACCACTGGCCACGCGGGCGGATCGCAAAACCTGATCCTGCAAAGCCGCCTGACCGACCCCAAGGACAACCTGAAGGCCATGATCAAGAAGCTGCACCGCGGCTTGCTCGTGACCGAGCTGATGGGCCAGGGCGTGAACTACGTGACGGGCGACTACTCGCGCGGTGCGGCCGGTTACTGGGTCGAGAACGGCAAGATCGCCTACCCGGTCGAAGAGATCACGATCGCGGGCCACCTGGGCGAGATGTTCAAGCAGATCGTGGCGGTCGGCGCCGACGAGTACACCTACGGCAGCAAAACCGTGGGCTCCATCCTCATCGAGAAGATGAAAATCGCCGGGCATTGATGCCGGTGAGCTGACGCGGCAGGGCAACACGGGTAAGCACCTGCCCAGGCCTGCGTCACCAGGCCTGAAGCACTCCTAAAATGTCCGAATTCAAGCCCCGCTTGAGCTTCGGACCATTCCCAGGAGACCCGCCATGCAACGTCGTTCCTTCATCAACCGCGCTGGCCTTGCCGGCGTTCTGGCCGCAGGCGTCGCCCCCGCCGTCGTTCGCGCTGAAGCCAATGTGCGCTGGCGCCTGGCCTCCAGCTTTCCCAAATCACTCGACACCATCTTCGGCGCTGCCGAGGTCTTCACCAAGAAGATCAGCGAGATGTCAGGTGGCAAGTTCGTGATCTCGGTGCACGCTGCGGGCGAGTTGATGCCGGCTTTCGGCGTGGTCGATGGCGTGCAGAACGCCACGGTCGAAATGGCCCACACCGCGCCCTACTACTTCGTCGGCAAGGACGAGACCTTCGCCATCGGCAGCGCCATCCCCTTCGGGCTGAACTCGCGCCAGATGACCGCCTGGATGTACGAAGGCAACGGCCTCAAGCTCATGCGCGAGTTCTACGCGCAGTACAACATCATCAACTTCCCGGGTGGCAACACGGGCGCGCAAATGGGCGGCTGGTACCGCAAGCCCATCAAATCCCTGGAAGACATGAAGGGCCTGAAGATGCGCATTGGCGGCTTTGCTGGCAAGGTGATTGAACGTTTGGGCTCCATCCCCCAAAACCTGCCCGGCGGCGAGATTTACCAGGCACTTGAAAAAGGCACCATCGACGCCGCCGAGTGGGTTGGCCCCTACGACGACCAGAAGCTGGGCTTCCACAAAGTGGCGCCTTTCTACCACTACCCTGGCTGGTGGGAAGGTGGTCCGCAACTGGACTTCTTCATCAACAACAAGGCCTTCAACGCCCTGTCGCCTGAATACAAGGCCATGATCGAAGCGGCCGCCTCGCATGCCCACGTCGAGATGCAGGCCCGCTACGATGCAGCCAACCCGCTGGCACTCAAGCAACTGGTGGCTGCCAAGGCGCAACTGGTGCAGATGCCCAAGTCCGTCATGGACGGCGCCTTCAAGGCCTCGATGGAGATCTACAGTGAGCTGAACGCGAAGAACAAAAATTGGGCCAAAGTTTACGCCGACTACGCCAAGTTCCGCGCCGACCAGAACCTGTGGTTCCGCTTCACCGAGGCCACGTTCGACCGCTACATGCAAGCCGCCAAGCTTTGATGTGAGCCCTGGGCCGAGTGGCCCCAGGCTCCTTCCTCAAGGGGCCTGGCCACCTGACTTCTGCAAGGCATCGTTCACCGCCTTGTTCGGGTCTTCCTCAGGTGGCACCTCGGGCACGGGCAAGCCTTCGCCAGAAGCCGCCGAAGCCGCGTCATCCACAGGCGCCGACAGATCAAGCGGCATGTCGATCTGGACATTGTCCACATCGACCGCCGTTTCCTTGTCCAGCCAATGGGTGACGGACTCCGGCCAGAAAATCACCACGGCCACCAGCATCAGCTGCATCACCACCCAGGGGATGGCGCCCAGGTAGATGTCTCGCGACAGGATCGGCTTGCTGATGGCACCGCTTTTGAAGATTTGGTCGGCGATGCCCCGCAGGTAAAACAGCGCGAAGCCAAACGGTGGGTGCATGAAGCTGGTCTGCATGTTCACGCACAGCAGCACCCCGAACCACACCAGGTCGATGCCCAGCTTCTGGGCCACGGGGGCCAGCAGCGGAATGATGATGAAGGCGATCTCGAAGAAATCGAGGAAGAAGGCCAGGAAGAACACGAAGATGTTCACCGCGATCAGGAAGCCCAACTGACCGCCCGGCAGGTGCGACAGCATGTGCTCGACCCACCGGTTGCCATCCAGGCCCTGGAACACCAGCGAGAACACGCTGGAGCCCACCAGAATGAAGATGACCATGGCCGTGACGCGCATGGTGCTGTCCATGGCCTGCCACAGCAGGCCCACCGTCAAACGCTTGTGGATGGCGGCCAGCACGATGGCCCCCAGCGCGCCCAAGGCACCCGCCTCGGTCGGCGTGGCCAGCCCCATGAAGATCGTG
This sequence comes from uncultured Aquabacterium sp., assembly GCA_964554655.1. GTDB lineage: Bacteria > Pseudomonadota > Gammaproteobacteria > Burkholderiales > Burkholderiaceae_C > Aquabacterium. Next base: position 216,484 of record CAZKPN010000001.1, read on the forward strand.
CCCAGCACCATGAAGATCAGCACGACGGACGGCACCATGCCCCACAGCACCTTCTTCCACAGCCCCCAGCCTCGCTGCAGGCGGGCCTCTTCGGGCAACGGTGGCACCAGCTTTGGATAGAAGAAGGCAATCAGGGCCGTGTAGGCCAAGAACATGCCCGTCTGCATCAATGAAGGGCCAATGGCGCCCTTGTACATGTCGCCCACGGAACGGCCCAGTTGGTCGGCCAGTACCACCAGCACCAGCGAGGGCGGGATCAACTGCGTGATCGTGCCGGAGGCCGCAATCACGCCGGTGGCGTAGCGCATGCTGTAGCCATACCGCACCATGATCGGCAGCGAGATGACGCCCATGGCGATCACGCTGGCGGCCACCGTGCCCGTGATGGCGCCCAGGATGGCGCCCACGATGATCACGGCAAAGCCCAGTCCCCCAGGCCGACGGCCGAACAATTGCCCGGTGCCCTCCAGCAGGTCTTCGGCCAGCCCGCAGCGCTCCAGCACCGCGCCCATGAAGGTGAAAAACGGGATGGACAGCAGCAGCTCGTTGGACACGATGCCAAACAAGCGCAGCGGCAGGTTGCCCATGAATTCGATGGGCAGGATGCCCAAGGCCACCGCGCCATAGCCAAACGCCAAACCCAGGCCGGCCAGCGAAAACGCCACCGGAAAACCGAAGAGCATGACCAGCACCAGTGCGCCAAACATCAATGGCGCCATGTGTTCCAGAGTGATCACTGCAGCGGTCTTTCGTAGTGGGTGTCCATGTTGTAGGTGCCGCGCAAATACCCCACGCGCTTGATGATCTCCGACACCGCCTGCAGGCCCAGCAGCGCAAAACCCAAGGGAATCATGCCCTTGATCGGCCAGCGCAACAGCCCGCCCGCGCTGGGTGACACCTCTTGCTGCACATAGGAATCGTGGACCATGTGGATGCTCAACCAGCCGGTGATCACGCACACCGGCAGCAGCACCAGGAGCAGGCCCAGCAGGTCAATCCAGGCCCGCGTGCGAGGCGCGCGCGAACCGTAGATCACATCGACCCGCACGTGCTCATTCAGCTTGAGCAGCGCAGGCGCGCCTAAAAACACCGCCGCGCCAAACAGGTACCACTGGGCCTCCAGCCAGGCATTGGAGCCCAGGTTGAAGGTGTAGCGGATCAGGGCATTGCCCGCGCTGAGGGCACAGGCCAGCATCAGCATCCAGGCGGCCAGCTGCCCCAGGCGCACCGACAGGGCATCCACCCCGCGAACAAAAAGATGACTCACCTGACCCATGGCCTGGCGCGCCCTCAGCCCAGCGCCACGGCCTGGCTGAACAGCCGCGAAGAGCGTGCCCCGCTGCGGCAGAACATCAAGGTGGGGCGTGGCAAGGTCTTGAGCAGCTCAGCCGCTTGCGCGATCTCTTCGGGCGACTGGTAGCCGCCCTGCACTGGCAGGTAGGCGTAGGCCAGGCCAGCGGCCTTGGCAGCGGCTTCGATGGCGCTGGTGGTGGGCTGGTCAGGGCCGCCTTCAAAATCAGGGCGGTTGTTGATCACGCTCTTGAAACCAGCGGCGGCCACGGCGGCCATGGCGTCGGGCGTCAACTGAGGCGCCACGCAAACGTCGTCGCTCACGGGCTGGATCGGCAAGTTGTCAGACATCAATGTTCCCCTTGGTTGGAAATTTCAGCCGGCCAAAGCGGCTTTGACGGCGGCAGAGACCAGGCCCATGTCGGCCTTGCCCGCCAGGCGCTGCTTGACCGCGCCCATCACCTTCCCCATGTCGCCCGGGCCGGAGGCGCCCAGTTCGGTGACGATGGCCTTGACCTCGGCGCTCACTTCGTCGGCAGACAAGCGCTGAGGCAGGTAAGCCTCCAGCACGCCGATCTCGAAGGCTTCCTTGTCGGCCAGGTCAACCCGGCCCGCGGCCGAGAATTGCTGGTGCGAATCCTTGCGCTGCTTGAGGAGCTTGTCGACGATGGCGACCGTGGCGGCATCATCCACCGTGATGCGCTCATCGACTTCCTTTTGCTTGATCGCTGCCAGCAACATGCGGATCGCACCGAGGCGGTCGGCCTCTTTGGCGCGCATGGCGTTCTTCATGTCTTCGGTGATCCGGTCTTTCAAGCTCATGGCTGGCTCCTCGTCTTATTCAATCAATCGATCATCATCAAGCAGAAACAACAAAGCCCGCATGGGCGTCCCCGCGCGGGCTTGTTCAGTCAACGACCCTGGGAAGCGTTAGCCACCGCGATTGGTCGGACAGTGAAGCTGTGCTTAGTACAGCTTCTTGGGCAGCTGCATGCTGCGCACGCGCTTGTAATGGCGCTTGACGGCGGCTGCCTTCTTGCGCTTGCGCTCGGCGGTGGGCTTTTCGTAGAACTCGCGGGCGCGCAGTTCGGTCAGCAAGCCGAGCTTTTCAATGGTGCGCTTGAAGCGGCGCAGGGCCACGTCGAACGGCTCGTTTTCCTTGACACGGATGGTCGTCATTGATCAATCACTTTCAGTATGAATGCATTCACAGGGCCAACGTGCGCTTTTAAAAGACCACAAAGGCAAACCACCCGGGCCAGGGCCCGTTCCCAGTTTCCGCGGAGGAAACGGGCATGCCCCACGGGGATTGCCATTGCCGCGCTTTGTCAAAGCCGCCTGAAATCAAGCGTGTATTTTGACCCACCAACAAAGCCAGAGATTCTACTGCGAATTTCTGGCTTATTCCAGAGAAATCCCTTGGGCTGCGGCCAATTGGGCCCGCGCAGAGGGTGAAAGGGGCTGCGGATCGGTCGATTTTGGGGGCAATTTGCCCAATAACTCGGCCAAAGGCTCCTGCACGAATGCCCGCTCGCCCATCCTTGGGTGGGGCAAGGTCAGCGCATTTGAATGGCGCGTGGCGCCTTCCATCCAAAGCAAATCGAGGTCAATCGTGCGGGGTGCCAGGGGTCTGGGGCGCTCTCGGCCCAACTTCAACTCGATGCCGAGCAAGGCGTTGAGCAACTCGTGTGGGGTCAAGGCGGTGCTCAGTGCCGCCACGGCATTGAGGTAATCGGGGCCCTCGGTGCCAACAGCCTTCGTCAGGTAAAACGAAGACACGCCTTCCAGACTGGTCCAGGGCAAGGCCTGAAGCTCAGCCAATGCCGCCTGCAGGTTCTCGCGGACCGGGCCCAGATTGGCGCCCAGGCCCACGAAGGCCCGAAAGCGGGGCAGGCCTTCAGTCACCAGAGCCGCCGCCATCACCGGGAGCGCCATGGGTGTCCACCGCACCGCCCTCGCCTTCACCGGGCTTGCGGCGACGCCGACGGCGCTTCTTGGCGGCCGGAGCAGCACTTTCGCCGCCGTCCTCGAAGGCCGGGGTTTCAGCACCCGATCCAGCGCCCGCACCGGCGTGCGACGCAGATCGCCCACCCGTTCGCGGGCCTTGAGCCGCGCGCTTGGCCGACTCTTGCTGGCGCGCCACGTCCATCAGCTCGCGGCGTTCGTCGTTGTCGGCCAACGAGAAGTCTTCCCACCAGGTGGCCAGTTGCTGATCGGCCTCGCCTGTCTGGGCCCGCAGGCGCAGAAAGTCAAAGCCAGCGCGGAAACGTGGCTGCTCGACCAAGGTGAGTGGCCCGCTGCCCACGCGCTTGTCAAAACGCGGCTGCATGGTCCAGATCTCGCGCATGTCGGATGCGAGCTTGCCTCGGCCGGAGATGTCGCCGATGCGGGCGTCGAACACGGCATCAGTGGCGGATTGCAGGGCCGGAAAAGTAGGCTCGCCCCTGGCCTGGTTGCGCTTCCAGTGGTCAAGCACGTCGTGCCACAGCAGGCAGGCCAACAGGAAGCTGGGCGCCACGGGCTTGCCTTCGGACACACGCCGGTCGGTGTCGTTCAAGGCCAGCTTGACGAACTGCTCGCGGCCGGGGTGGCGGCGGGCTTCGTCGAACACGGCGTCCAAGATGGGGAACACGCCCCGGTCCAGGCCCAGCTTGCGCAATTGGTCCAGCGATGCTTGCGCATGGCCGGTTTGCAGCAGCTTGATCATCTCGTCAAACAGGCGCGATTGCGGCACATTGGCCAGCAACTCGGACATGGCCAACAAGGGCTCGCGCGTCTTGGCTTCGATCTCGAAGTTCAGTTTGGCAGCGAAACGCACCACGCGGATGATGCGGACCGGGTCTTCTCGGTAGCGCACATCGGGCACGCCGATCATGCGCAGCACCTTTTTCTTGATGTCTTTGATGCCACCGTGGTAATCCACCACCACCCCCGTGCTCGGGTCGTAGTACATGGCGTTGACGGTGAAATCGCGGCGCGCCGAGTCCTGGTCTTGCGGGCCCCAGACGTTGTCACGCAACACGCGTCCGGCGCCATCGACGACGTGGGATTTGCCAGCCAGCTCGGAGCGGGAGGTTTTCTCGTTGCCGGCCACCTGCTCGGCCGCGTCGGCGTCCAAATAAGCGCGGAAGGTGGACACCTCGATCACGTCGTTGTCACGGCCCCGGCCGAACACCACATGGACGATGCGAAAGCGGCGCCCGATGATGAAAGCACGCCGAAACAGACTTTTGACCTGCTCGGGCGTGGCATTGGTGGCCACGTCGAAATCCTTGGGGCGCAGGCCGACCAGCAGGTCGCGCACGGCGCCGCCGACGATGTAGGCCTCGAAACCGGCTTCCTGCAGGGTCGTGCAGACCTTGACGGCGCGCTCGTCCACCAGGCTGGGGTCAATGCCATGCTCTGACGCCGGCACATCCACCCGTTTGCCCGTGGGCACGCGAGGCTTGCGCCCGCCTGCCGCTGCGCGAGGTGGTTTGCTGGGGTCTTTGCCCAGGATCTTGTCTATCAATCTCTTGATCATGAAAACAGTCGAAGAATGCGCCAGCCGCGCTCACGGGCCACGGCCTCGAGGGCCGGACTGGGATTGGTGGCAACGGGATCGCTGGCCAGGTACAGCAAAGGCAGGTCGTTGGGCGAGTCGCTGTAGAAGCTGACCCGCTCGAAATCAGCCAGGGTGTGGCCGCGTTCCGCCAGCCATTGTTCCACACGTGTGATTTTGCCCTCCCGGAAGGACGGAACGCCGTGGATTTCACCGGTCACGCGGCCCTCTGGATCCCTCACGAGGCCAACGGCCAACAGATCAGGCACACCGAACGCGTCGGCGATGGGCCGGGTCACGAACTCGTTGGTGGCGGTAACGATGGCCACCAAGTCGCCCTGGGCTTCGTGGTCGCGCACCAGTTGCAAGGCTTGCGGCTGGATGGCGGGCAACACAACCTCGGCCATGAAGCGCTGCTGCAATGCCGCCTGCTCATCCTGACTCAAGTCACGCCATACGCTGGTGCTGAAACGGATGTACTCGGGCAATTGCAAGGTGCCCGCCACGTACTGCTGGTAGAAGCCGTCGTTGCGGCGGCGGTATTCAATCGGATCGGCCAGACCAATGCGGATCAGAAACTCGCCGAACTCGTGGTCGGAGTCGAGCGGCAACAAGGTGTGGTCAAGGTCAAACAGGCACAGGTTCATTCGGTCTCCAGCACCAGCATCTGCTTGAGCAGGGGCACGGTCACGGTTCGGTGTTCGGCCAGGGCAAACCGATCGAGTCGGTCGAGCAGGCTCATCAAAAAAGTCAGGTCGCGGCTGTAGCGCACCAGCAGGTAGGACACGACGCCCTCCCCCAGGTCGATGCCGCGCCGGCTCGCTTCGTCGTGCAGCGCTTTGCGCACACCGGTTTCGCTCAAGGGCGACAAGGCGAAGACCAAACCCCAGCCCAGGCGGGTTCGCAGGTCATCGCGCACTGGCAGGTCCACGGGCGGAACAGCACCCGCCGCCATGATAGACAAAGGCCCTGCCCCGTCGGAGGCGCTGGCCGACTCGATGAACAGGTTGAAAGCCAAGTGCTGAAGGTGGGCGTCCAGGCACTCGCAATCGTCGATCAAGGCCAGGGTGGGCGCTTCGGGCAGCTCGGCATCCCACATCTGGCAGCCCTGGGCGCTGACCCACATCACGTGATGGCCCACCGCCAGCGCACGGGGCACCATGGCGCGCAGCAGGTGAGTTTTGCCGCTGCCTGAAGGGCCCCAGAAATACGCGGCGGGCACCTTGGTCTGGCTCCCCGAAGGCCAGGCCTGCAGCCAGTCCAGGGCCTGCAGCGCGCCGTCTTCGGGGATGAAATCGTCCAGCCCCGGCATGGAAACCGGGCCCAGGTCAAGCGGAATCTGCCGCATGGGCAGGCCAGGCAGGGTCAACACATCACCCCTGCTCTGCGTCGGGCGAGCCCAGGAATGCACGGCTGCGGCGATAGCTGACCAGGGCACGGCGGGCCAGCACCAGCAGCAAGGCACTCAAGGGCAAGGCGATCAAGACGCCCACAAAGCCCAGCGCCTGGCCAAACAACAGCAGCGCAAAGATGACAGCCAGAGGGTGCAGGCCGATGCGCCCACCCACCAGACGCGGCGTGAGGAAAAAGCTTTCAAGCACCTGGCCACCGCCATACACCACCGCCACCGCGATGAGCGGATACGCCATGCCGGACGCGGTGGGGCTGAACTGCAGCACACCAGACAACAGCGCCAACACCAGACCCACGCCAAAGCCGAGGTACGGAATGCACATGGCCAGCCCTGTGAACACGCCAATGGGCAAGGCCAGCTTGAAGCCGGCCAAGGCCAAGGCCACGCTGTAGAACACCGCCATGATCAGCATGACCAGCACTTGCCCACGCAGGAACTGCCCTAGAACTTCGTCGCAATCGGTCAACACCTCTTTCACGGAGGGGCGCCAGCGCGGTGGCAGCAAGCGCCAGACCCGGTCGATGATGTCATCCCAATCCATCAACCAGTAAAACGCCAGCATGGGCACCATCAGCAGAAAACCCAGCAGCGTCATCAAGCCACCGCCACCGATCAGCACCGAACTCACGATTGCCCCAGCCCATTGCGATGCGTGCGAGTTGATCCACTCCACCAGCATGGCCTTGCCTTCTTCCAGGCTGGGCAACTCCAGCCCCAGTTGCGACAACCAAGGCTGCACGCTGATCCAAAGGTTCGAGAACAGATCAGGGACCTGGGCCTTCAGCATGGGGACCACCTGGGACACGATGGGCACCAGCAAAATCAGCAAGGTCAGCACCATCAACAGGGCCAGCAGCACGCACAAGGCCACGGCCAACGCCCGGGGCACCCTGCGCTTGACCATGTTGTCCACCGCAGGTTTGAGCCCATAGGCCAGCACCAGGCTGAGCATGAAAGGCGCCAGCGCGGCGGCAAACTTCCAAACGAACAGCACCAGGACCGCGATCAGCAGGCCCCAGGCGAGTTTGGGCTTGTAAGAGTCATTCAACGATGTCATGTGACGAGGATTCTATAGACCTCCTCGGCCACCACCACGCCACCTTCACTGTTTGGCGTTGCCGTACACCGCGCGTCGCGCCGCCTCCAGATCGCGCTCCAGCGCCGCCTGGTCACGCTTGCCTTCGGGTTGGGCCTGCCAGGAAGCCACGATGGCCGACTGGCGCCTTTTGAACTCCGTCTGGCGTTCAGCTTCGCGGGCGGCTTGTTCTGCATCGGGCTGGGGTGCCAGGGCTTCGAACTTGTTGCGCATCTGGATCAGGCGTTGCTCCCTGAGCCGTTCGTCGGACTCCAGGTCGGTCAACAAAGCGGTACTGAGCAACAGGGCCTCGCCCAGGGTGACCTCGCCCTTGCTCAAGCGATCAGGCACCTGGGTCAGCAGGCTTTCGGCCAATTGGTGGCGCTGCTGCACGTCGCGCGAATCCGCCAGCGCCTGCCATTGCTCAAAACTGCGCTGAAAACGCAGGTAGGTCACCACACGTTCCATCTCGGCCTTGCCATTGGGTTGGCTGCTCATCGCGGCCTTCAAAGCAGCCCAATCCTCGGGCGTGAAATCAGACGGCCGCCCATCGGCGAGCACCGTGGGCGTGGACGCGGCACCGGAAACCACCTCCGCGAAGACTGGCCTCTGCGGGGTCGAGACTGGCGCGGACGCTGCAGACGAAACCACCTCGCTTGCAGCCAGGGATTCCTGATGCGCTTGCCACCACCAGACACCACCTCCCACAGCCAGCCCGCCGATCAGCGCGGCAAACCATGATCGCTGCCAGAACTTGGTACTTTCTTGATATGTGATCATGAACGCCAAAAGCCAATGTCAAGGAAACCGGTGGATTGTCGGCACTGAGTCAGGACCGAACGCATGGGACAAACCCACGACGCTCAAATCCTCGGTTCAGCGCGAAAGGCGGCTGCGCTCTTCCAGGGCTTGCTGCACCTTGGCTGGGTCCGGATTGGGGCCTTCCGTGAGTAGGCCAGGAAGGATGCGCAGGTCTTCCACCTTCTTTTGCTCCGCCTGGACTTGTGCGTCATCCGTGGGCTGGGGCGCGGCCAAGGCCATCTTCTTGCCCCACTCTTCCACTTGCTGTTCACGCTTTTTCTCGTCGGGCTCCAGGTCTGACAGCAGCACCGTGGTCATCATCAGCGCCTCGCTCAAAGAGAATTCGCCCTTGGCCAGACGATCGGGCATCTGGCTCAGGAGGCTTTGCGCCAACTGGTGACGCTGCTGCGCGTCGCGTGCGTCTTCCAGGGCTTGCCATTGTTCAAAGCTGCGCTGAAAGCGCATGTAGCTCAGCACCTTGTCGACTTCGGGCTTGAGTTGTGGCTTGTTCGTCATGGCCTTGTCCAAGGCCGACCAGACACCAGGCGTGAAGTCGGAAGGGCGGCCATCGGCCAGGATGGTTGGATCCGTGGAACCGGTCAATGCCGGCGTTGCCGGAGTGGCCATTCCGCTGGTAGCCACCACGGGTTCAGATGCCGTGGTGCTGACCTGCGTGGTCGCGTCTGGCCCGGAATGCCCCGCGAACCACCACACCCCAGTGCCCACCACCGCACTGCCGATGAGCGCGATCAACAAAGGACGTTGCCAGGAATTTTTAGATTGATACGTAATCATGATGTCCACAACCGATGTCAGAGAAACTTGCAGATTGTCGCCAATTTGCCCCGTCTTCAAGCATGGCATAAACCCACAAACCGTGTAAACGCAACCACTACACTGGCGACCTGTTTCAAAGCCGTACAGAACTCATGGATTCGCTTGTTACCGATCCCAGGCTGGTCACCGCAGTGGCCGCCGTGTTGGCCTACCTCGTGGGCTCCCTTTCCTTCGCCGTGATCGTCAGCCGACTGTTTGGCTTGAGCGACCCGCGCACCTACGGATCGGGCAACCCCGGCGCCACCAACGTGCTGCGGTCCGGCCACAAGGGTGCGGCGATCTTGACGCTGCTGTTTGACGCACTCAAGGGCTATGTGCCAGTGGCCATTGCCCAACACATGGGCATGGACCAAGCCGCCGTGACCCTGGTCGGACTGGCCGCCTTCCTGGGGCACCTCTGGCCGATCTTTTTTCGCTTTGAGGGCGGCAAGGGCGTGGCCACAGCGGCGGGCGTCTTGCTGGCCTTTCAGCCCGCTCTGGGCGGACTGGTGCTGGCGGTGTGGTTGCTGATGGCCGTGGTGTTCCGCTATTCCTCGCTGGCCGCCCTGACAGCCTCGCTGGCCGCGCCGATCATCCAATGGCAGCTCATGGGCATGGGCGCCATTACCATCGGGGTGGCCATCATGAGCGCCCTGCTGATCTGGCGGCATGCCGCCAACATCCGCAAGCTGCTGGCCGGACAGGAAAGCAAGCTCGGGCAGAAAGCCGCCCCCAAGCCACCGCAGCCGTGAAAGACATGGCTCCACGACGTCATCAATGGTGGGTGCTGGCCGGCATCATGCTGGTGTTCGTGGGTGGCAGCAAAGGCTGGTCATGGTGGACGCAGGAGCGCGCGGCGGCCACCGCCCGACAACTCGCCAAGCCGGGCGACATCACGATGTACTCCACCGAGAGTTGCATCTATTGCGCCAAAGCTGGTGACTGGCTGGACAGCCACCAGGTGCCCTGGCAAGAATGCGATGTCGAGTTGAACGCCGTGTGCCGGCAAGCCTATGAGTTGCAAGGGGCGCCGGGCACACCACTGATGTCCGTCAAAGGCCGATGGCACCTGGGTTTTGATGCCCAGTGGTTGAGCCAGGCCTTGCAGTTGGCGCCGCTCAGGCCAACGACGCCAAACCCACCCTGGCCAGGTCGCCACGGCCCTGGCGCACCACCACTGCCTCGCCAGAACTGAGGTCAATCACGGTCGTGGGCTCCAGCGGACAAGCGCCTGAATCGATCACGGCTTGGACCTGCTTTTGCAGCCGCTCGCGGATGTCGTTGGCATCGTTGAGGGCCAACTCTTCGCCCGGCATGATCAAAGTGGTGCCCAGCAAGGGTTGACCCAAAATCTCGAGCAGGGCTTGGGCGACCGTGTGCTCGGGCACGCGCAAACCGACTGTGCGACGCGAAGGATGAGAGACCCGGCGCGGCACCTCTTTGGTCGCTTCCAGGATGTAGGTGTACGGGCCCGGCGTGCCCAGTTTGAGCAGCCGGAATTGGCGGTTGTCCACCCGGGCATAGTTGGCCAACTCGGACAGATCCCGGCACAGCAAAGTCAGGTGATGGCGCTCATCCACCGCGCGGATGCGCCGCAGGGCCGCCACGGCATCCTTGTCGTCCAGGTGGCACACCAGCGCATAGCTGGAATCGGTGGGCAAGGCCACGATCCCGCCTTTGTGAAGGATGTCGGCGGCCTGTTTCAGCAAACGCGTTTGCGGATGCTGCGGGTGCACTTCAAAGTATTGAGCCATGGCGCCGCCCGTTCAGGGCTGAAAGATGCGGTGCTCCAGGGCCTGCCACACGGGCGTCAAACGGCCGGGCAAATCGGGCAAGGTGCCCAGGTCGGTGTGACTTTCAGCTGGATCGTGGAAGTCGGAGCCCCGCGAGGCCAGGAGGTCGAACTCAATCGCCATGTCGGCGTACTTGGCGTACTCGGGCACGGTGTGGCTGCCCGTGACGACTTCCACGCCACGTCCGCCATGCGCCTTGAATTCGGTGAACAGCGCGTACTCTTCATTGGGGGTGAAGCCGTAGCGCCCGGGATGGGCAATGACGGCTTCTCCGCCGGCTTGGGTGATCCAGTGGATGGCGTCAGACAGCATTGCCCAGCGGTGCTCCACGTAACCGGGCTTGCCTTCGGTCAGGTAGCGCTTGAAGACGTCGTGGGCCTCGGAGCACACGCCAATTTCCACCAGATAGCGGGCGAAGTGCGTGCGCGAAATCAGATCGGGGTTGGCAACGTAGCGCAGCGCACCTTCAAAGGCATTCGGGATGCCCACTTTGGCCAGGCCTTCGGCCATGTCGCGCGCACGGCGCTCACGGCCGCCACGGGTGTCCACCAGGCCTTGCTGCAAACTGGGGTGATCCGGATCGAAGCCCAGGCCGACGATGTGCACCGTCTTGCCTGCAAAGGTGACCGACACTTCAGAACCGGTCAGGTAGGCCATGCCTTGCGCCAGAGCAGCGGCCCTGGCGCGGTGCTGTCCGCCGACTTCATCGTGGTCGGTCAGTGCCCACAGTTGCACCCCGTTGCGCTTGGCCCGTTCAGCCAGGGCTTCCGGGGTCAATGTGCCATCGGACACATTGGAATGACAATGAAGGTCAGCGTTAAGCAGGTGCATGGATGTCCGTTGTTTCAGAAGACATTTTACAAACCCGCCATGATCGTGACCATCCGGGATTGCAATAACCACACCGGCTAGCGGCCCCAGGCTCGCAAACAGGCCTGGGTCAGCTCTTTCACAAGCTGACCGTTGACGGGGATGCGGTAGCGGGTCTTGATGTGGCGCATGCCTCGGCCCGCGCCTTCCAGCTCTGGAAACTCGCCCACCAACAGTACGCCATTGAAGACCTGCAGGTGCGCATTAGCCTTATGCAGCACGATGGCCATGACGTTGTCACGGTCGTTGACAAAGCAAAGATTGCCCCACTTCACTTCCTGGCGCAGGTGAGGCGCAGCTTCCAGAATGGCCTGCTGCATGGCTTGCGCGGTGTCACGCTGCTCTGGACGAAGACTGTCGAAAAATGCGCTGATTAAAGCGGGGGACTGAAGCGGACGGCGCATGGGGGAAAAGCCCGAAAAATGGAGACAACATGGGGCATTGACGCACATCCACCCCCTCTCGAAAGCCGGCGACGACTTCGCGTGGATGTAAAGCACGAACACCTCTTCTCGGTGCTTTGATGTGCTGCGACGCACTCAAAGCCGACTGATCAATTGTAACTGATCGTAATCACTCCTGAATCCTCCAGATGAAGGGTCATGTGTGAATGTCGGCAATAGCTCGTCAAGTTTTAGGCAGGGTTACTCCGGTTTGGCCCTGGTATTTGCCACCCCGGTCACGGTAACTGGTTTCACATACTTCATCGCTTTCAAAAAACAGCACTTGTGCACATCCTTCGCCAGCGTAGATTTTGGCGGGCAACGGGGTGGTGTTGCTGAATTCAAGCGTCACGTAGCCTTCCCACTCCGGCTCGAAAGGCGTGACGTTGACAATGATGCCGCAGCGGGCGTAGGTGCTCTTGCCCAGGCAAATGGTCAGGACGCTGCGGGGAATCCGGAAATACTCCACGGTGCGCGCCAACGCAAAACTGTTCGGCGGAATGATGCAGTAATCGCCTTGCACATCGACAAAGCTGCGCTCGTCGAAATTCTTCGGATCAACCACCGTGGAATGGATATTGGTGAAGATTTTGAATTCGTTGGCACAACGGATGTCGTAGCCGTAACTGCTGGTGCCATAACTGACGATGCGCTGCCCATCCGCCGTCGCCCTGACCTGACCAGGCTCGAAGGGTTCGATCATGCCGTGCTCTTGGGCCATCTGGCGGATCCAGCGGTCTGACTTGATGCTCATGGGGGTCTCTCTCGTACTCGACAGCCGCGATTGTCACTGATTGCGAGGCGGCCTCAGGTCCTGGGCAGGAACGCCAGCCAGTAAATGAGCAGCAAATTGAACAGGATGGACACCCCCAGGGCGATTTGCCACAGGACCACGGGGTCGCGCGCCATCAGGGGCGTGGCGTGTGGCGCAGACAAGGGTCGGGATGCACCGCGCTCCAGGGCCAGCAGCAATTCCTCGGCCGTTTCAAAGCGCATTTTTTTGTCACGGGCCACGGCTTTCAGCACGATGTGGTCCAACCAGATGGGCACGTCGGGGCGGATGCGCGAGGGGGCCACCGGGTCGCGGCGGTAGCGGCCTGTCTGGTAGGGCTCGATGTCGCCATAGGGCAATCGCCCACCGGTGAGCCATTGGTAGAGCGTCACGCCCAGCGCGAACAGGTCGCTTTGGGGATTGGCCATGGACTCGGAGGGGACCGCGCTCCATTGCTCCGGGTTCATGTAGCTGGGCGTGCCTGCATGCAACTCGCGCAGCGCCTGCGGCTCCTTGCCGGACAGCGCCACGCCCAGGTCAAGCACTCGCCACAAGCCGTCATCGCCCAATTGCACGTTGTCCGGCTTGATGTCGCGGTGGATGACGCCATGTTGATGCAGGCGGCCCAAGGACCGGGCCACCGTGGTCGCGCCTTCGATGATGTCGTGAACGCTGAAATGCTGTTTGCTGGCCAGCATGGCGCCCAAGGTGGTGCCGGAGTGCCACTCAAAAAGTGTGTAGAACGCGGTGGGCTGCTGAGGCTCGAAGACTTTGACCCAGCCTCGCGCGTCTCGGTCGGTGACGCGGGCGCCGAGCCAGGCCTCGTGCGCCAGCATGGCCCGCTCTTCGGGATCGCTGGCCCGCGCTTCGTGCAAGGTCTTGAGGGCCATCAACTGACCCGTGCGTTCGTCCAGCACGCGGTACAGGCGGTGCACGCCGTTGTTGAACACGTCCGCCTGCACGCGCAATCCGTCCAGCACATCGCCTTCTTTCAGCTTGGGTGGCACGGGCAGCAAGCGCCCTCGCCTCTCGGCGTCTTCCAGCAAGGAGGCGGCCAAGCCTTTGATGCGGATGACCAGGGCCGTGGCATTGTCTCGGCCGCCGCCGTTGACGGCTTTGGACACCAGCGCATCACTGGCTTCCTGGGCAGTGCCTTGTTCGGCCAACGCCCGCAATTGCTTGGCCTTCAGCACGCCGTGCACGCCGTCCGTGGTCAGCACAAACGTGTCACCGATCTGCAAGTCGCCTTCGATGTAGTCCACGCGCACGCCATCGTCCAGGCCCACCGCGCGCGTCAAACCGTTCTGGAACTCCAGGGGGCCCAAGGTGTGGTCTTGCGTGAGTTGAGTGCACTCGCCAGCCCGGATGAGGTAGGCACGGCTGTCGCCCACATGGCCCAGGGTGAAGCCATGGCCCCGCAAGACCAGGGCGGTCAAGGTGGTCATGGCGGCCATGCCCCCACCGGTGTCGGACCGGATGCCCTGACGGCGGCGGTTGTGGTCGGCCAGCCAAGCGTTTTGCGCGGCAATGACACGGTCCAGGGCCACCGTGGTGTCCCAGGTGGCAGGGGTGGCGTAGTAGTCGGACACCAGGCCCAGCACCGAGGTCTGGGCGGCTTCCAGCCCCAGGCCACCACTGGAGACGCCATCCGCGATCGCAGCGATCACGCCCCATGCCTCTTCGTGGGGCGCGGGGCGCGCAGCGGCCGCGAAGTCCTCCAAACCCTCACGCGGCCCACGGTGGGTCGCCTGGCCCACCTCGATGTCAAAGCTCATTTTTCAGGTCTCATTTCACGTGACAAGGGCCGCTGCGCACCAACTTGATACACACCCAGCGGCTTTTGAAGCCTGAATGCAAGATTCTTGCCCACAGGCGGTGCGCGATTGCCGCGCCCTTGAATCGAACCACAGTGGTGCGCACCAAAAAGATCTGGCCTTGATATTGCTTCTTAAATACGGACAACGATCAAGATTTCCCTGCTGGGAGTTGGTGAACCATGAAGAAGATGAAGTTGGTGATGGTGGGCAATGGCATGGCCGGCGTCCGCACACTGGAAGAGCTGCTGAAGATCGCACCTGATCTGTACGAGATCACGGTGTTCGGGGCCGAGCCACATCCCAACTACAACCGCATCTTGTTGTCGCCTGTGCTGGCCGGTGAGCAAACGGTCGATGAGATCATCCTCAATCCATTGGCCTGGTATGCGGAGCATGGCATCACGCTGCACCTGAACAAGAAGGTCACCAGCATCGACCGCAAGAAGCGCCTGGTGACGGCCGATGACGGTACCGCGGCCGAGTACGACCGTCTGCTGATCGCCACGGGCTCCAACCCCTTCATCCTGCCCGTGCCCGGCAAAGAGCTGAAAGGCGTGATCGCCTACCGAGACATCGCCGACACGA
>CAZKPN010000002.1:0-79689 GCA_964554655.1 uncultured Aquabacterium sp.
TCTGGCGCGAAAGCGAAATGGTGGTCTGGCAAGTCAGCGGTGCCCGCCAGTTCAGCTTTTTGCGGCCCCTGGGGCAAATGGGCTGGCCCGTGCTGCTGAGCGTGGCCTTGCTGGTGCTGGTGGCCCGGCCTTGGGCACAGTCCCAAACCCAGTTGCTGAAGGAGCGCTACGAAAAGCGGTCCGACATCGCCCGCGTGCAGCCAGGGCAGTTCCAAAGTTCATCAAACGGCAGCCGGGTGTTTTTCATTGACAGCCACAGCGATGGCGAACGTGTTGGCAAAAACGTCTTCATGGTGCTCACGCAGAACGGCCAGGAGGCCGTCATCACCGCGCAGGAAGGCCAGTTGGAGACCGTCAAAGGGCAGCGTTACCTGAACCTCATGCGCGGCGAGCGAACCCAAACCGATTTGAAGACGGGGGAGAAAGTGCTGTCCCGCTTTGACTCGGCCCGCATCCTGGTGGGCGAAACTGAACAAAGCGAAGAGGGCCTCCCAGCCGCACGCAGCGCCTCCACGCTGGACCTGCTGGCCTCAGCCGCCCCCGACATGCAGGGCGAGCTGGTCTGGCGCATCGGCATGGTCTGGGCGGCCTTGAACATGATGCTGGTAGGGCTGGGCCTGGCCTCGGGCAACGCTCGGCGCTCCAGCAACTGGAGCCTGGTGTTTGCGCTGCTGGTCTTCGTGATCTATTTCAACCTGCTGTCGATGACGCAAACCTGGGTGACCAACCAGCAACTGGGCACCTGGACCAGCCTGCTGGGCGTGCACGGCTTGCTGACCTTGCTGGCCCTGGCGCGCATCTGGTGGCGCGACGGCGGCCTGGTGACCCTCATCAAGGGGCGCTCATGAAAACGGTCAGGCGCCTGCTGTACAGCCAGATCATCGCGGCCGTGATCTTCGTGGCGGCCGCCTTCCTGGCCCTGAGCTTTTTCACCGACTTCGTCGATGCCTTGCGTGACGTCGGCCGCCACGGCTACACCTTGGTGGATGCCATCTGGGACTGCGTGCTGGAGCTGCCTGGTCACTTCTACGATGTGTTCCCGATTGCCTTGTTGATTGGCACCACCTTGGCACTGGCCCGGCTGGCGCAGACCTCCGAGTTCACCATCCTGCGCACCGGTGGACTGGGGCCAGCGCGGGCCTTGTGGCTGCTGGGCGGCATCGGTTTGGCCAGCGCCTTGCTGATGGTCGGCGTGGGTGACTGGCTCATGCCTTTGGCGGAGCGCCAAGCGTCGCTGCACCGGGCTCAGTTCAGCCAGGGACAAGGCATCCAGTTGGGCCAAAGTGGCGCCTGGCTGCGCGAACGCGCGCCGCAAGCCGACGGCCAGGTCCACACCGTGACCGTCAATGTGGGCGCGGCTGAAGGCCAGGACCATTTCCGGAAAGTGCGGGTGTTCGAGTTCGACCACCTGGGGAGATTAGTGCGGCGCGTCTCGGCCGAACAAGCTCGGGTTGAGCCCATCAGCCGGGGCAAGGCAGGCTCCATGTGGCATTTGCAAGGCGTGACCGACACCCGCTGGCCAGGTCACTTCACCATGCCCGGCGAAACCACCAACCTGGACATCGCCGGCATCAATGAACGCCGATTGCCGACCATGGACTGGCAAAGCAGTTTGACGCCCATGGTCGTGGCCGCCTCCGTGCTGCCGCCCGACACCATGTCCACCTTGTCCCTGTGGCGCTACACCCAACACCTGGCCAGCAACGCCCAGGCCGCGCAGCGCTATGAAATCCAATTCTGGAAGCGTGCCTGCGCACCGCTGGTCTGCATGGTGATGCTGGCCCTGGCGCTGCCCTTCGCTTACCTCCACGCGCGCAGTGGGGGCATGAGCTTGAAGATCTTCGGCGGCGTCATGCTGGGCATCAGCTTTGTGCTCGTCAACCACATCTCCAGCCACCTGGGCCTCCTTCACCAATGGACGCCCTGGATCGCGGCGGCCTTGCCCAGCCTGGTGTACCTGGGCTTGTCGATGAGTGCCTTTGTCTGGCTGGTCCGCAACCGTTGAGAATCTGGGCAGAACACCATGACATCACGTGGCATCCTTTTATTCGCCCACGGCGCCCGCGACCCCAACTGGGCTCGCCCCTTTGAGGCCGCGGCCGATCGGTTGCGCGAGCGCCTGGCAGGCTCCGCCGATACCGAGGTCCGCCTGGCGTTTCTGGAATTCATGTCCCCCACCCTGCGCGAGGCGGGCGCCGCCCTGGCCGATGCCGGCTGCCGGCAAGTCACCGTGGTGCCTTTGTTCCTGGGGGCTGGCGGCCACGTGCGCAAAGACCTGCCACTGCTGATGAGCGAGCTGGCCGAGCAATACCCTCAGGTGCAGTGGAAACTCAGCCGCGCTGTGGGCGAAACTGATCTGCTGATCCAGGCCCTGGCCGACAGCGCCTGGTCCCTGGCCCAACCCGACTGACCCATGAGCAAGCACCCATGAACCTGCACCAGTTCCGGTTTGTTCACGAAGCGGCCCGCCGCAACCTCAACCTCACCGAGACGGCCAAGGCCCTGCACACCTCGCAACCGGGCATCTCCAAAGCCATCCTGGAACTGGAAGAAGAGTTGGGGGTCGACATTTTCGTGCGCCATGGCAAGCGCTTGAAGCGGATCACCGAGCCCGGACAGCATGTGCTCAAGTCCATCGACCTGATCTTGCGCGAGGTGGGCAACCTCAAACGCATTGGCGACGAATACGCCCTGCAAGACACCGGCACCCTGTCGATCGCCACCACGCACACGCAAGCCCGCTATGTGCTGCCCGAGCCCGTGGCAGCTTTGCGCAAAAAGTACCCCAAAGTGGCCATCAGCCTGCACCAAGGCACGCCAGAGCAAGTGGCCCAGATGGTGCTGGACGAAACCGCCGACATCGGCCTGGCCACCGAATCGCTCAGCGACTTTCCCGAGCTGGTGACGCTGCCCTGCTACGAGTGGCAGCACGTCGTCGTCATGCCCGCAAACCACCCACTGGCCCAAGTGTCGCGCTTGACCTTGGAGCAATTGGCCGCCGAGCCATTGATCTCGTACCACCCCTCCTTCACCGGCCGCAAACGCATTGACCTGGCCTTTGCACAACGTGGCCTGACCCCCAACGTGGTGCTGGAAGCCATCGACGCCGACGTCATCAAGACCTACACGCGCTTGGGTCTGGGCATTGGCCTGGTGGCGGAGATGGCCGTGAAAGACGACCCCACCATGGCGGCGCCAGGAGACTTGGTATGGCGCCCCGTTGGGCACCTGTTCGGCCCCAACATGGCCAGGCTGGCGTTCAAACGGGGGGCCTACCTGCGCCAGTTCGTGCTGGCGTTCGCCGAGCTGATTTCAGACCGACTGAGCCGGCCGCTGATCCTGCAGGCCATGCAGCCTGGATCGAACACCACCATCGGCAGCGACCACGGGCTGTGAAGCCCGTCCCGCTCAAGTCTTGTCCGGCGCCTTGGGGTTCAAGTCCACGTGTTCGAACTCGATCTCATTGCTGACTGGCGGGGAGTCAACCGTTGCTTCCAGCGGCTCCAGGTCATCCAATGACAAATCAAGGCTGATCACCGGTTGAGCATGGGGTTGAGCCTTGACCGGGCGTGTGGCCATCAAGGGTTCGATGGTCTCAGGCTCGGAGGACACCGTCACCATGGTGGGATCGGTGAAGGGCAGGCTCAAATCCACCACATCACGGGTGTCGGGCTCGCGCTCAGACAGATCGCGGGCCACGGCATAGAGGAACAGCAATTCGCGGTAAGCCGGCAGATCGAAGGTTTCAACCTCGGCATCAGGCCGGGTGAGCGAGCGCTCCAGCACGTCCATCGCCTTGGCGGGCACCGCCCACAGGGCCTGCAAGCGCTCGACGATGCCCGGGTATTCCGACAGGCTATGCCCTTGCAGCAGGTCCGACTCCCAGGCCGGCGCATAGCCGTTGAACCGATGATTGAACTCGGCTTGCACGCGTTCATAGTCCTGCCGTTTGCCCAGGCGCTGGTAAATCTCCAGCAGCTTCAGGAAAGGCAGCGGGCTGGCGCCTGTGGTGCTCTGCACATGGCTTTCCAGCAGATCCAGGGCCGCATCATCCTGTCCCAGCACAATGAAGAACTCGGCTTGCTGCTCCAGGTCGATCAACTCTTCAACCGACACCTCGCGCGGCGCCTCATGCACCGCAGGCCGTGGAGTGCGCGTGGTGGTAGCGGCTGGCGGTGCTGGCGCAGTGACAGCCGCCGGAATGTTGAACGTGGGAGCGGGCTCCCTCACGGCCGCAGGGGCTACCGGCGTTGACTCGGCAACCACTGGTGCCGCGACCGCAGGGGTGGTGTCATGACTGCCATCGTCCACACCAGAACGCCCTGGCTTGAATTGCGCCAAGGTGCGCTCCAAGGGTGAAGCGTTGGCGCTGTCGTCACCAGTCGGCTCAGCGCTTGGCGCTGCGTCCGATTTCCACCAATCGGATCCCGCGCCTTTGCGCCGGTCCTTCAAAAACAGCACCGCCACCGCAGCTGCCAGCAAGGCAGCCAAGCCACCCAGTGCGTACACCAGGGTGGGGTTGTTGTGAGCGGATTCGGCCTCCCGGACGCGGGCTTTCAGTTGGGCCAGCTGCTGCTGAGATTGAGCGGACTCCTGCTTCAAGCTGGCCAGCCGCTTTTCAAGCTCTTGCACGCGTTGCTGATCTCGGGCCAACTGCTCAGGCGTGGAGTTCATCGCCAGCCACAAGGCGGCGGCAGCAACGCGCCGCTCGCGCACCTCGGCAGAAGGCTCATCACCCTCGAACTTGCCTTGCAAGGCGGCAGTCATCGTCAGATTGGGCTGAATCACGGCATCAGCATCCACCGGGTCCAGCATCAGCCGTTCGCCCGACGAGCGCTGGGCCTGCGCTGCAGCCGATTTGCCGGCACCACCGGTTTGGTGGCGGCTCAAGGTGGCGTCATCAACCACTTTGGCGGCCTGGGCCTGAGCGCGTGGGGACAAGGCCATGCTGGGGGCGCCCTGCAGGGCATCGGCACCGGTCACGCCGGCCTTCGCGGCCACCGCAGATTTTTTGGCCCCTGAAGCATCGGCCTTCTTGGCCCGTCGCGCCACCCTGGGCGCGGCTTCGCCGTCATCCGATGGCGCAGCCGCAATGGTGGAGCCACCGGTTTCAACAGTCAGGCCGCCCACAGTCACCCTGCCGGCTTTGGCGGCATAGGCCACTGGAGGCGCTTCAATTTCGCTCAAACTGGCAGAAGGCAACACCGCGCTGGGCGGATCAGCAAACGCCACGAATTTCCGGCTGACCTTGGCCGTGCACCCTGCGGCCAGGTACACCGTGACCACTGGCTCGTTGACGAACTTGCGCGTGGTCACTTTGATCACGCGCTCATTGCCAGAACCTGGCAACAGCACGGCCGTGACCTCGGCCCCAGCCAATTTATCGTCACCAAAATAGACATCAGCCGCGACGCACTCGTTGGCGATGTCATTGGCCGTTTCCACGTGAATGGGAACGGTCACATTGAGCGTTTCGCCCAAAATGGCGCGACTGGTGGGCCGGCCGAAGCCCAAACCGTGGGATGCCCCAGACGCTCCATAAAGCGCCATACCGGCTAGAACCGCGGCCGATATTCTGTTGAATTTATTCATATCGGTGCATGCGAGGCCCAAGATTTCACTCTAGCATGAAGCCCAACGCTTCCATGCCGTGGGAAGCACCTGAACTTCCCGGCTATTCGTTACCGATTACCAAAATTGAATGACCACTGAACTGCAAACCGAACGCGTGGGCGCCACGCAAATCATGACACTGGTCGGCCCGGCTACACGGAACGCCTTGTCGCCCCAGGTTTATGCGGCCGGTATCGAGACACTCAATGTGGCTGAGTCCAATGATGAAGTGCGCGCGGTGATTCTGACCGGGGCGGGGAATCATTTTTGTGGTGGCGGCGATCTGCAGCGTTTAACCCACAACCGCCAGCATGATCTGCCCAAAGTGGCCGAGCACATCGATGCCTTTCACCAATGGATCGAAGCGCTGCGCAGTTTTCCCAAGCCGGTGATTGCCGCCGTGGAAGGCGTGGCTGCTGGCGGCGGCCTGTCATTGGTATTGGCCTGCGATCTGGTGGTGGCGGCCGAGAATGCGCGGTTTGTATCGGCCTACAGCCAAGTGGGTCTGTCGCCCGATGGTGGCGCCAGCTGGCACCTTGCCCGCACATTGGGTCGCGGCCCCGCCCTGCAACTGCTGTGGCAAAGCACCCCCATCTCGGCCCAGCAGATGGCGCATTGGGGCGTGGTGCATCAGGTCACCCCGGCGGGCACGGTGCTGGAACAAGCCTTGATCTGGGCGGAGCAACTGGCTCAGGCCCCTGCGGGGGTGCTGACCAGCATCAAGGAGTTGGTGAACGAGGCGCCGGCCCACACGCTGCGCCAGCAACTGGACGCTGAAAAACAACAGTTCATGGTCAACCTGCTTCGCCCCGAAGCGGGCCAAGCGATTGAGAAGTTCCTCAACCGCAAGGGTTGAGAAAACCCAAGACTCAACCGGCCGATGAACTGAGGGCTGCGGCCCTCAAGCTGCGCGTAGCCTGGGAGCACAAGCGCCCCACAGCATGAAGCTGGGCTTCCTCAAGGGGCTGGCCTGGCATGCGGATGGTCAGGCGTCCACGGTTGACGGTGACCACAATGGTCAAGGCATCAGTCCACCAGGTGGTGGCGGCATCTTCCAGCACCGCCAGCAGGTTGTCGTCCAGCCAGCGACGGGCCACGGTTTCAGCGTTTGACAACACCACAAAGCGCTTGGACAGGACCACGGGCTCGGTCAATGTCACGCGTGGGTGCATGGGTAACCAACGCATTTCATCAGGCAAGGAGTTGTCGACCTGGGTCTGCATGGCATTGGTGAAACTGCTGAAGACCTCGGTCTCGAGCGCATGCGCCAAGACCCGGCTGATCACCAGAATCTGCACATCGGGGGGAAGCTTTGTTTCGCTGCGAAACCGGAGCTCCTTGCCGCGGATGTAGGAGCGTTGCGACGTGCCCCACTCCACTCGCCAATCTTCATCCTCGGCCTGGACCACGTGGCCACC
This sequence comes from uncultured Aquabacterium sp., assembly GCA_964554655.1. Taxonomy (GTDB): domain Bacteria; phylum Pseudomonadota; class Gammaproteobacteria; order Burkholderiales; family Burkholderiaceae_C; genus Aquabacterium. Next base: position 7,032 of record CAZKPN010000002.1, read on the forward strand.
GCCGTCCTTGTCACGCACCGTTTTATAGGCATAGCCCTCGGCCTTGGCCCAGTTGGACAACACCTGCCCCTCGTCGCCCTTGGATGAGCCGGGAGAGATCATGCGCTTGATGGATGCAAACATGCTGGTCAGCGAAACGCCGGATGAAAATTGGAAAGGCCACAAGGTACTGCGTCCATTCTGCATGGGTTCGGTTCACATGGATGACCATGTTTTCACCACCCAACGCGCGCCCACCAACAAATACTGGCCTGTCCGGAGGGACTCGAACCCCCGACCTATTGCTTAGAAGGCAATTGCTCTATCCAGTTGAGCTACGGACAGTAAAGGCAGGATTTTAGGGCCTAGCGCGGCGGCTTCCCTCAAGACGGTCAGCGATTGATGCCCCAAGCATCACCTGTATGCGACCTTCAGCCCAACGCGCTTTGCGCAGGTTACAGAACTTACCAAACACCGATCTTGCATTTCGCATGGCGATAGAGCGAAGCGTGAATATTTCACACCGCTTGGGCAGCACTGCCCAAATCGCATCACAGCGATGATGTCAGGCCCATGAAAAAAGCCAGCAGATTATCAAATCTGCTGGCTTGTTCAATTTTGGTCGGGGCGGTGGGATTCGAACTCACGACCCTCTGCTCCCAAAGCAGATGCGCTACCAGGCTGCGCTACGCCCCGACAAGATCGCTATTATAGCCTGAAATCAGGGCGTTAACGATGCAACAGTGGCGACGGGGCACGTTGGGGACGATAAATAGCTGGCCGTGAACGATTGCATGCGCACCATCGTGCTCGCGGGCAACTTCAAAGCGGCCAGCGCAGTGCTGGGCACCAAGCCAAAACCAACGGTTTCAGAGACCCATGATTTCCGGTTGTCTCGCAGAGTGATGGTGCCTCGCACATTGCCCGTGAAACTGGCTGGATCATCGCAGCGCCCCGTGTAGTTCTGGGTCAGGGCCGTGCCTGTTCCCTTCACCAGCGTGCAACGGGGATTCATCTTCGAAAAGGTAGTAAAAATGGCAGCCGGTGTACTAACAGAGGCCGCATTCAGCGACGTGATGCAGACGGTGGTGGTGCCGCGCGTCTTGGTTTGATTCAAGGTTGAAAGCGCTTGCGCCTTCAATGGCGCAGGCAAGGTGCTAACGACCTGAGCCTGGTACTTGGTCATCAGATCCACAGAATCCAAACCATTCAACATCACCCTGGCATCAGTCGACCAAAGACCGGTGACCGAAACGGTTTGTGCCTGAACAGCACCACCAGCCAGACCAAACACCAGGCCGGACGCGGCCAAGACCAAACAACGCACTTGCACACTTCTATCCACGACGAACTCCAAACCATTGATGGGCAAATCACCCGACATACGAATTCTGAGGCGACGAAACTGTAACGCGCATTTGAAGGTGACCATTCGTAACGATCGTTGAAAAACCCGTTACAGGCTCAGTCCGCCCTGCAGGCCTCAATTCGTGATTTGTGACCAGGTTTTCTCAAGCCGTTTGATGCTCACAGGCTGCGGTGTTCGCAGCTCTTGCGCAAAAAGACTGACACGCAACTCTTCAAGCAACCAGCGGAATTCATCGGTCCGCGCGTCCACCACGCCCTTGAGATCGGCCAAACGCCGCGTGTAGCGTTGCTCCAGCGGTCGCAGTTCGGTCAGGCGCTGTGCGTCGCGCGCTGGGTCGCCACGCAACTTGTCCAGCCGTAATGTGATGGCCTTGAGGTAACGAGACACATGTTGCAATTGCGAATACGGTGTCAGGACCACAAAACGCTTGGGCATGAGGCGCTGAAGCTGCGCGGCGATGTCATCCTGCACATCCTTGGGCGGTTTGGAGTCCTTGAGTTTGCGCACCGCCGCCGCGTAGTCCACCAACACCGTGCCCGCCAGGCGTGCCACTTCTTGCGCAATCAGGTTCAGGCGCGTGCGGCCTTCTTCGACCCGCGCCTTGAAACTGGCCGCATTGGTGGGCAAAGGGTCGAGCAGGAAGGCGCGGTCCAGGGCCAGGTCAATGATTTGCTCGCGCAATTCGTCGGACGTGCCCAGGCTCATGTAAGCCATGGCCATCCTCTGCAGATCCGGGATGTTCTTTTCAAGGTACTTGAGCGGATCCTTGATCTGCAGGGCGACCAGGCGACGCAGCCCCGCGCGGTGCTTGAGGGCCGCCACCTCGGGTTCGTCGAAGACTTCGATTTCGATGTGTGCGCCCTTGTCGATCAGGGCGGGGAAGCCGATCAGGGTGTGGCCGCCACGCTGGATCTCCATCAACTCAGGCAACTCGCCGAAGGACCAATCGGTCAAGGGCTGCGGCGGTTTGGCTTTGGCCGCAGGGCTGCCGGATGGCGATGATGACGACGCGGAGGCTGGTGCCTTGCTGAAGCGGGGATTCGATGAGGTGGCCTCTGAGTCAGGCAAGGACTCGTCCACGCCCGACACCACGGATTGCGCCTTGAGCGCAGCCAAGGCCTGGAACGCCCCGCGCGCTTCGTGACCCAGATCGGCCTTGAGCGCGGCCAAGTTGCGGCCCATGCCCAACTGGCGGCCATGCTCGTCTACCACGAGATAGTTCATGAACAGGTGGGGTGACAACAGCTCCAGCTTGAAGTCAGCACGCTTGATGTCGAGTTGGGTCTTGTCGCGCACGGCCTTGAGCAAGGCATCCAGCATGCCGCCCTGCGCAAAGGTCGAGGTCTGGACGAAGACTTCAGCGAAGTCGGGCAAGGGGACCAAACGCGCACGGGGCTTTTGATGCAGGCTTTTCAGCAAGGCCAGCACCTTGTCCTTGAGCATGCCGGGCACCAGCCATTCGCCGCGGTCTTCGCCCACCTGGTTGAGCGCGAAGATGGGCACGGTCACGGTCACACCGTCGCGCGCATCACCGGGTTCGTGCAGGTAGGCCGTGGCGCAGTCGATGCCCCCCAGGCGCACGGTCTTGGGGAAGGCGTTGCTGGTGATGCCAGCGGCTTCGTGGCGCATCAACTCTTCACGCGTGAGATGCAGCAGCTTGGGCTGCTCGCGGCTGGCGTGGCGGTACCAGCGCTCAAACGTGGCGCCAGAGACGACCTCGGGCGGAATCTGCGCTTCGTAGAAGGCGGCGATCAGCTCGTCATCGACCAGCACATCTTGCCGGCGCGACTTGTGTTCCAGCGCTTCAACCTGCGCGATCAGCTTGTGGTTGTGGGCCTGGAAGGGCAGGCGGGTTTCCCACTCGCCATTGACCAGCGCTTCACGGATGAAGATCTCGCGCGCCATGGCGGGATCGACCAGGCCATAGTTGATGCGCTTGTTGCTGTAGATGACCAGGCCATACAAGGTGGCGCGTTCCAGCGCGACAACCTCGGCGGCTTTCTTTTCCCAATGGGGCTCCAGCATCTGCTTTTTCAGCAGGTGGGCGCCCAGTTGCGTCACCCAGGGCAGCTCGATGTTGGCGATGCCCCGGCCATACAGCTTGGTGGTCTCGACCAGCTCGGCGGCCAGGATCCAGCGCCCGGGTTTTTTCGACAGGTTGGCGCCAGGGTGCTTCCAGAATTTGATGCCGCGTGCGCCCAGGTACCACTCTTCGTCTTCGCTCTTGCAGCCCAGGTTGCCCAACAGGCCAGCCAGCAGCGAGCAATGCACCTGCTCATACGTGGCGGGGCTGCCGTTGAGGCGCCAGTTGTGTTCGGCGACCACGGTGTGCAGTTGCGTGTAGACGTCTTTCCACTCGCGCACGCGGCGCGGGTTGATGAAGTTTTCGCGCAGCAGTTGTTCGTATTTGCGGTGGCTGAGCTTGTGTTGTTCAGGGGCGCCAGGTGGGTGGTTGCCGTGGCCGCCCCGCCCTTCGTCCAGCCATTTCCACAGCTTGAGCGTGCCCATGAACTCCGACTTTTCGTCGTCGAACTTCTTGTGCTTTTCATCGGCCGCCTGCTGGTGCTCGATGGGGCGGTCGCGCACGTCCTGCACGCTCAAACTTGAGGCGATGACCAGCATCTCGGCCAGGGCCTGGCGATCCTTGGCTTCCAGGATCATGCGGCCCACGCGAGGGTCCAGCGGCAGGCGGGCCAGGGTCTGGCCCAGGGGCGTGATCTCGTTGGCCTCGTCCACCGCACCCAGTTCGTTGAGCAACTGGTAGCCGTCGGCGATGGCCTTGCGCAAAGGTGGTTCGATGAAGGGGAAGTCGTCAACCAAACCCAAGTGCAGCGACTTCATCCGCAGGATCACGCCAGCCAGCGAGCTGCGCAGGATCTCAGGGTCGGTGAACTTGGGCCGGCCGTTGAAGTCCTTCTCGTCGTACAGGCGGATGCAGATGCCGTTGGCCACCCGGCCGCAGCGCCCTGCCCGCTGGTTGGCCGACGATTGGCTGATCGGCTCAACTTGCAACTGTTCGACCTTGCTGCGAAAGCTGTAGCGCTTGATGCGTGCCAGCCCAGCGTCGATCACGTAGCGGATGCCGGGCACGGTGAGCGAGGTTTCGGCCACGTTGGTGGCCAGCACCACCCGACGCGCGCCCCCGGTGCGGAAGACCTCGTCCTGCTCTTGCTGGCTCAGGCGCGCAAACAAAGGCAGGATGTTGGCCACCATGCGCTGGTTGGCCATGTGCTTGCGCAGTTGGTCGGCGGCTTCGCGGATCTCGCGCTCGCCGGGCAAAAACACGAGGATGTCGCCGCTGCCTTCACGCCACAGTTCGTCCACCGCGTCAGTGATGGCCTCGTTCAGGCCGTAGTCGCGGCTGTCTTCAAAAGGGCGCCAGCGTTGCTCGACCGGGAACAGGCGGCCCGACACCATGATGACTGGCGCAGGGCCTTTGGCTGAGGCGAAATGCTGCGCGAAGCGGTCGGCATCGATGGTGGCCGAGGTGACGATGATCTTCAGGTCGGGCCGGCGTGGCAGCAATTGGCGCAGGTAGCCCAGCAGGAAGTCGATGTTCAGGCTGCGCTCGTGGGCCTCGTCGATGATGATCGTGTCGTAGGCACGCAGCAGCGGATCGGACTGGGTTTCGGCCAGCAAGATGCCGTCGGTCATCAGCTTGACGGAGGCACCGGGCTGCAAGCGGTCTTGAAACCGCACCTTGTAGCCCACGACTTCGCCCAGCGGCGTGTTCAGCTCTTCGGCGATGCGCTTGGCCACGCTGGACGCGGCGATGCGGCGCGGCTGCGTGTGGCCGATCTGCTGGGCGCGCTGGCCCGGCACACGCGGCTGACCCCAACCACCTCGGCCCATGCTGAGCGCGATCTTGGGCAGTTGCGTGGTCTTGCCCGAGCCCGTTTCACCACACACGATGATGACCTGGTGCTCGCGCAGCGCGGCTTCGATGTCGGCGCGTTTGCCGCTGACGGGCAGCGATTCTGGGAAGGTGATGGGTGGCAGCAAGGGAGTGGGCGCTCTGGTCGGGACAGGAACGGGATTATCTGTCGCCCGAGCGCCGCCCATTGCCCGTACCATTGCGGCTGACGTTCCCTCCCTCTAGAAAAAAGCGCTCGACCGCTGCCCGCCTTCATGGACCTGGTTTTTCCCCACACCTTCGTGCCCTGGTTTCGCTCCGTGGCACCGCACATCCATGCTCACCGGGGCAAGACCTTCGTGGTGGGGCTGTCGGGCGAGCTGATCGCCGCCGGCAAGCTGGAAAGCTTCGTGCAAGACCTGGCCCTGATGCAGGCCATGGGGATCAAGATCGTGCTGGCCCACGGTTTCCGGCCACAGCTGGAAGAACAACTGCGCGCCAAGGGCCAGGAATCCAAATTCAGCCACGGCATGCGCATCACGGATTCGGTGGCGCTGGACTGCGCCCAAGAGGCCGCCGGCCAATTGCGCTACGAAATCGAAGCCGCCTTCTCGCTCGGGCTGCCCAACACGCCCATGGCCGGGGCCTCAGTCAGCGTCATCTCCGGCAACTTCGTGACGGCCCGCCCCGTGGGCATCGTGGATGGCGTGGATTTCATGCACACCGGCCTGGTCCGCAAGATTGACGCGATGCCGGTGCGACGCGCCATCGACACCGGCGCCATGGTCATGCTGTCGCCCTTTGGTTTCTCGCACACCGGAGAGGCTTTCAACCTGAGCATGGAAGACGTGGCCACCAGCGCCGCCATCGCCCTGCAGGCCGACAAGCTGATCTTCGTGACCGAGGTGCGTGGCATCCTGCAAAGCGTGGTGCAAGCGCCCGACAAGGCGGTGGAACTGGAAGCCACCCAGAACAACGACGACGAGATCGACCAGGAACTGGCGCTGGCCGATGCCAAGCGCCTGGTCGCCACCCTGCCCAACCCCATGCAGCCCACCGACACGGCCTTCTACCTGCAGCATGCCGTCAAGGCCAGCGAAGGCGGGGTCGAGCGCGTGCACATCATCCCCTTCAAGGTCGATGGCGCCCTGCTGATGGAGGTGTTCACCCACGACGGCGTGGGCACCATGATCGTGGACGAGAAGCTGGAAAGCCTGCGCGAGGCCACACCCGATGACGTCGGCGGCATCCTGCAACTGATCGAGCCGTTCGAGAAGGACGGCACCCTGGTCAAGCGCGATCGAACCGAAATCGAACGCGACGTGGCCCAGTACACCGTGATTGAGCACGATGGCGTGATCTTTGGTTGTGCCGCGCTGCACGCCTACCCGGAATCTGGCACGGCGGAGATGGCCGCGTTGACCGTCTCGCCCAATGTGCAGGGCCAGGGTGACGGCGAGCGCATCCTCAAGCGCATCGAGCAACGCGCCCGCGCCATGGGGGCGTCCTCCTTGTTCGTCCTGACCACGCGGACGATGCACTGGTTCATCAAACGCGGCTTTGCCCCGGTCGATCCCACGTGGTTGCCCGAAGCACGCAAGCGCCACTACAAATGGGATCGACGCTCGCAGGTGCTGGTCAAGCCACTCAAGTAAGGTTGGCGAGTCCGGGCTGGCTCAGTTGCCGACAAAGGTTCTGAAACCATCGGGACAGCGGCCGTGGCGGCTCATCGCGGCCTCGGACAAGGCATTGCCAGGTTGAAGATACCGGTTGACCTGCGTGGCGACCTCCAGATCAAGCCGCTTCTGCATCGCATCGGTGGTGCTTTCGCGTGTGACCCCGCTGATGTCCTTCGACAAGCCCACGGACAGCTTCTGGGTGAACGTGCTCAGGATCAAACGGGACTGAGCCACGCAAACAGGCCGTTGGGCTTTGTCGACCATGGCCACATAGGTACCACCATAGTGGGTCACCAGATTGGCCACCGGGCCAACGATGGCATCGCAATCGTTGCCAGCGGACTTGCCAATTTTGCCAACGTGCGTGCCCGGCCCCACCCGGCCTCCGACGCGCACCCGCAAGGGCCCCTCATCCCCTTTCTGGCCATGCACCAGCCAGATCGGCACGCTGATGTTTTGCTTGAAGACCGAGAAACTGTCGCTGCTGCAGGCTGTGTTGCCCGGGCGCTCAGCATCCACCTGGGTGTCCGCAAGGGGCCCGGTGACCAGGCAACTCAGGCCCAATTCGCCACTGGACGCCGTGGTCAAACCACAAGTTGGATTGACCGGTGCGAGCAGCGCCTGGCTTGGCGCGGATTTGGGTGCCGAAGAACAACCCGCCACGGTGAGGCACACGCCCAGAACGCCGATGGCGGTCCATGAATCACATTTCATCCAAAGTCTCCTGAGGGAACCTCGTATCGTTCCATGAAAACCACCATGACCTGATGGCGCCCATGAGCTTTACCAACAACCCCATGGTTGAACAGACCCGACCAATCCTCGTACCATTGGAGGGTGCGTGAAAAACGCCCCACCCACCGACCTTTCCTGGACATCCCACTCATGGCACGCACCATTCAATGCACCCACCTCAAAAAAGAAGCCGAAGGCCTGGACTACGCGCCCTACCCCGGTGAGTTGGGCAAGCGCATTTACAACGAGGTCAGCAAGGAAGCCTGGCAGATGTGGCTCAAGCACCAGACCATGCTGGTCAATGAAAACCGCCTGAACCTGGCCGACGCACGTGCGCGCCAATACCTGGCTCGTCAGATGGAGCAGTTCTTCTTTGGTGGTGGTGGCGACCAGGTGCAAGGCTACGTGCCACCCGCCCAATAAGCCCCCACCACATGCTGCAAAAAGCCGAGCTCGATCGCTCGGCTTTTTTGTTCTGCAGGGTAACATTAACGCACGTTACAAACCAAAGGGAAACATGGAACTCAATACACGCACATTGGCAGCCTGGGCGTTCCCGGCCGCCACCTTGATGGCATCGCCCGGTGCACTGGCTCAGCAACTGCCGCCTCTGGCGCTGGCGCTCACCGGCCAGCTCAGCAGCGTTGTTCTCAAGCCGGAGACCGCCTATGTCATTGGCTCAAGTCCCCTGGTGTGGAACACCATCCTCGGAGCATTTGGCCCTGCAGTGAAGCCTTACTCCGAAGGGCTGCGCATGCTGACCATCAAGCAAGCCATCCGGTTGCGACCCCTGCCCCTGGCACCCACGCCGCCGTCAGAAGTTTTCGCCAACAGCTACAGCCAGGCCATTTCGTTCGGTGACAGCATGAGCGACACCGGCAACCTGGCCGACAGCCTCGAGCATTTCGGAGGCCGCGCCATGCCTGACGCGCCCAGCAAACGCGGGCGCTTCTCGGATGGCGTCGTGGTGATCGAGGCCATGACCAATGCGCTGAACATTCCCTTGGTGAACTACGCCTTTGCCGGGGCCCGCTCGGGCACCAACAACCTGATGCCGGTTTATGGCATGCAACAAGGCATGCTCAAGCAGATCCAGGACTTTCTGGACAATCAGCCCAGCACCACAACACCCGTGGATGCCAACGCCTTGTACGTCTTGTGGACAGGTCCTGATGACTACTACGCCGATGGCAACATTTTCAACAAGTTGACGACTTACCAGATCGCCAACAACCTCAACAAGGGCATGAGCAAGTTGTACCAGCGAGGTGCACGCCACTTCTTCGTGCCGCAAATGCCCGACCTGAGCATCACCCCTTCCGCGCGCGATCACAACAAGACCTTGAGCAACTATCTGGTCAACGCCAAGGCACGCAGCGCCGAATTCGCCATCGTGCTGACCAACACACTCAAAGCCTTTGCCAAGCAATATCCACAAGCCCAAGTGCGCACGTTTGAAACCTACACCTACTCCCAGGTGCGCATGGTTCAGGCTGCGGCCGAGGGCAACAACGTGACGGAACCTTGCTACAACCCCGTGTTCCCGGGCGTGCCTGGCCCCGTGTGCGCAAGACCCGACAAGTACCTGTTCTGGGATGCCAACCACCCCACGGCCGCAGGCTCCACGGTCATCGGCACGGACTTCGCGAAGTCACTGGTGCAAGCTGCACCTCTGCCTTGGCGCTGAGGCCACCCCGCTTCAGGCGGGCATCAGGAAGTCACGACTGATGCCGTAGCCCAAGTCACCCACCCGGTCCAGGAACTGGGTGAGGTAGGCATGCAGGCCGGTGGCCAGTATCTCGTCGATCCGGCCATATTGCAGATCGGCCCGCAAGCGGCCAGCACGGCGCAAAGTATCGTCGCTCTGGTCATTGGCCACTGCCCGCAAGTTGCTGACCACTTCGTTCATGCTGGCCAGCAGCGAACGCGGCATGTCGGGGCGCAAGATCAGCAACTCGGCCACCTTCTCGGGCCGGATCACATTGCGGTAGACCTTGCGGTAGACCTCGAAGGCCGAGACGCTGCGCAGCACCGCCGACCAGTGGTAAAAGTCGACTTCCTTGGCTTCGTTGCCCGCACCGGACCCGAAAAACTCGGTGTCCAGACTGTGAAACTTCACGTCCAGGAGGCGCGCTGTGTTGTCGGAACGCTCCAGGAAAGTGCCGATGCGCTGGAAGTGGAAGGACTCGTCCTGCAGCATGGTGCCCAAGGTCACGCCGCGCGACAGGTGCGAGCGGAACTTCACCCATTCAAACAGTTCGGCCGGGTCCTTCTTGAGGGCGCCGGTGCTCAGCAGGCGGTTGAACTCCAGCCAGGTCTGGTTGGTGGTCTCCCAGACTTCGGTGGTCAGAGCGCCACGCACGGCACGGGCATTCTCGCGCGCGGCCCGCAGACAGCTGAGGATGCTGGACGGGTTGTTGGCATCGCTGACCATGAAGCTCATGACGTCACGCGCGGTGATCTTGTCAAAACGCTTCTGGTACTCCTCGCTCAATTCACTGATGCCGAGCAAGCCCTTCCAGCCCTGAATCGCCGAGGTGTCGGACTGCGGCAGCAAGGACGTCTGGTAGTTGACATCAAGCAGGCGGGCTGTGTTTTCAGCCCGCTCCATGTAGCGAGCCATCCAGAAGAGGTGGTCGGCGGTGCGAGAAAGCATTCGAGACTCCGTGTGTGGAGTGTGAAGATTCAGACGTGGTTCCAGCCGGTCGGCCGGGGTACTGTCGTCCGGTGGTTCGGGGGGCTGACTTTGTGCGCGAGAGCCGTCGTAACGCATGGTGGGATCCTCCTCATGCTTCCAGAACCCAAGTGTCTTTGGTGCCACCGCCTTGTGAGCTGTTGACGACCAGGGAGCCTTCTTTCAGGGCCACGCGGGTGAGCCCGCCCGGCACCATCTGAACGGTCTTGCCTGACAGCACAAAAGGCCGCAGGTCAATGTGGCGAGGCGCGATGCCCGACTCCACAAACGTGGGGCAGGTGGACAGCGACAAGGTGGGCTGCGCGATGTAGTTGCTGGGATTGGCCAGCAACTGTTGGCGGAACTCTTCGATCTCGGCCGTGGTGGACGCCGGGCCCACCAACATGCCGTAACCGCCGGCGCCGTGCACTTCCTTGACGACCAGGTCCTTCAGGTTGTCGAGCACGTACTTGAGGTCGTTCTTGTCGCGTCCCAAAAAGGTCGGTACGTTTTGCAGAATCGGTTTCTCGCCCAAGTAGAACTCGATCATCTTGGGCACGTAGGGGTAGATCGACTTGTCATCGGCGATGCCGGTGCCGATGGCGTTGGCGAGCGTCACATTGCCGGCACGGTAGGCGCGCAGCAAACCGGCCACGCCCAGCGTCGAATCCTTGCGGAAAACTTCCGGGTCCATGAAGTCATCATCAACGCGGCGGTAGATGACGTCGACACGCTGCGGGCCACGTGTGGTGCGCATGTAGACAAAGTCGTCCTTGACGAACATGTCGGCGCCTTCGACCAGCTCGATGCCCATCTGCTGCGCCAGGAAGGCGTGCTCGAAGTAGGCCGAGTTGTGCATGCCGGGCGTGAGGACCACGGCCGTGGGCTCGTTGACCGAAGCAGGTGCCACGGCGCGAAGGGTGTCGAGCAGCAAGTCAGGGTAGTGCGCGACCGGGGCGACGCGGTGCTCCGAGAACAGCTCGGGGAACAGGCGCATGGTCATCTTGCGGTTCTCGAGCATGTAGCTCACACCGCTGGGCACGCGCAGGTTGTCTTCCAAGACGTAGTAAGTGCCGGAGCCATCGGGGTTGCAGGCCCGCACGATGTCGATGCCGGCAATGATGGAGTAAATGTCACCCGGCACCTTCAGGCCCATCATCTCGGGCCGGAACTGGGCGTTCTTGAGCACCGGTTCAGACGGGATGATGCCGGCCTTGAGGATTTCCTGGTCATGGTAGATGTCGTGCAGGAAACGGTTCAAGGCTGTCACGCGCTGGCGCAGTCCTTTTTCCATCTCGCGCCACTCATCAGCCGGGATGATGCGTGGGATCAGGTCGAAGGGGATCAGGCGTTCATTGCCTGCACCCGTTTCGTCCTTGTCGCCATACACCGCGAAGGTGATGCCGACCCGGCGGAAAATCATCTCAGCCTCTTCGCGACGTGAACGCATCACGTCGCGGGGCTGTTTGGCCAACCAGCGGTCATAGACCTGGTAGTGGTCGCGCACTGTGGCGCTGTTGACGTGCATTTCGTCGAAGAATCTCATTGACTTCGTCCCGTCAGGGAGTCCCTTGAAAACAGCGGTCTGACAAAGTAATGCATGGAGTGTGCCAACCCTTGGAGGCGAGGGACAGACATGGCACAGCTTTCGGGCGCACTGTCACCATTCAGTGCAATATCGTTCTATTTTGGTGCCTTCGTCAACTCTTTGACGCCATCCTTGACCAGCCTCGTCGTCACACGCACCAACAAGGTGTGTTTTCCACCACCACGGATGACACCGCGCAAAGGGGTGACGTCGCCGAAATCGCGGCCGTGGGCCACCCGAACATGGTGCGTGTCGGGCACGCAATCATTGGTGGGATCCAGATCCAGCCAATCACCGGCAGGCAGCCCCAAGCCGGGGCACCACACGCTGACCCACGCATGTGACGCATCGGCGCCCACCAGTGGCGCCTGACCTTCGGGCGGCAAGGTCAGCAGGTAACCACTGACATAGCGCCCCGCCAGACCACAAGCCCGCAGGCACCCCAGCATGAGGTGGGCAAAGTCCTGACACACCCCTTTGCGTTGTTCAAATACCGCCATGATGGGCGTGGAAATGTCGGTGGACGCCGGCGCGTAGGTGAAGTCCGTGTAGATGCGGCTCATCAGTTCAATGGCGGCTTCGGCCAAGGGCCGATCGTCCTTCAAGGATTGAGCACCATAGTCACGCAACTCGTCGTGCGTCGGCACGTAGGGAGAGGCATAGGCGAACTCACTGGCGCCCTGAAAAGGGGCCTCCGCGCGGTAGGTGAGCAACTCGCGCACCTCACCACAGGTGGCACCTTGCGCCGGGTCCAAGCCCTGGTAGCGGGCCCTCACCTGCACCTGGCTTCGAGCCACCACCTTGAGTTCCTTGTGCGCTGCATTGAGGGCGAAATACGCGCGGCTGTTGCCAAAGGCATCTCGGCGCGTGCTGTGTTGCGCCGGCAAGGGGCTGACACTCATCTCGAATTGCTCAAGCACCTGGCCTTCGTCGGACAAGGGCCGCAGGCAGGCGATGTGCTGGGCCATGTCCACCGGGCGCGCGTAGCGGTAGAGGGTCTCATGCTCAACGGTCAGGCGTTGCGCAGCAGCGGGCAGGGCAGTCGTCACGCGCTCACCATCTGTTCGGTCGGTTCCGAGTGGGCAAAATAGCGTCGGCCCAGCTCGTCGGACAAGAGCCAGCCCGCATGCATCAGGCGTTGCGCCAACACCTGCAAGGCGGCATTGCCCAGCTCGGGCTCGCACAGCTCTTCCAGCGTGACACCCACGCCCTCCTGAGGCAACAGGGCCAACAGGTCTTCCTTGGGGCCGGCGCGGTCGGGCAGCTTGCCCAGCTCGGTGCGCAAGCGGCGCAGCACACAGGCCATCGAACGTGGATTGGTTTCGTCGATCACCAGCATGGCCAGCAAGGCGGGCAGCTCCAGGCGACGTTGGAAGCGCGCGCGGAAAGTGATGGCACTGTCAAACAGCATGAGCAACAAGTCAAAGCCCTGCGGTGTGTGCATGGCTTCACGCTGCCAGAAAGCCTGCAGGATGCCGGCGTAACTGACCAGGCGCTCCAGCAGTCGCCCCACGGTGAGCAGGCGCCAGCCGGCATCGCGGGTCATGCGGTCGGTTTGCGAACCGGTGACGGCGGCCAATTGCATGGCCAGGTGGTCCAGCGCCTCGCGGACATTCACCAGGTCGGGCAGGTTATCGACATCGTCGTCATCGTCCAGGTCGGGCTGATCCCCGCTGTCAGGTCCCAACAGACGTTGGCGGAAGTTCTCGCCCAGTGCGCGCAGGAGTCGCCAATGTTCAGGGGACAAGCGCTCGCGCAGAGACTGGGCCGAGCGCTCAAGCGCCCCAAGGTTATAAGCCAGGCTGTTGGCGCCCTGCTCGGCCAAGGCATCACCCAAGGCCTCGACCGTGGCACGCTCGAACACGCGCGGTGACTTGGTCAGGCTGGGCGTACCTTCGGGCACCAGGCCATTGGTCCGGGCCAGGTCGGACAAGGCCTCCAGCACGGCGGGATCGGTCTCGTCGTCATCGGCCAGCACACTGGACAAGCCTTGCACCAGGCGAAGCTGGAACTCGGTGCGTTCGGTGTAGCGACCCATCCAGAACATGCTTTCGCCCATGCGGCTGGCCACAGGGCGCTGACGCTGCACCAGGTCTTCCACATGCAACGACTGGTGCAGCATCGAGAAGGTGTCCACCGGGCCATCGGTGATGACCCAGGTGTCCAGGCTGCTGCCGCCCAACTGCATGGACACGGGCCCCGAGTCGCGGGTGGCAATGCGGGTCATGCCACCAGGCAACACCTGCCAGCCACCTTTGCCATCGGCCAAAGCGTAGACGCGCAAGGAAGCGCCGCGCATGCTGCACTGCCCTTGCGACCACACCGGCAGCTGCGCGTAAGGCACAAAGTTCTGCAAAGTGTAGGCAGCTCGGTCACGCTCAATGCGCGCGCTCCAGGTCTTCAGTGCCGCAGGGTTCAGGCTGGGGCCAACGACGGCCTCAAACGGCACGCTGCCGAAAGGGTACGTAGGCCGGATGACCTGCTCGCCCAGGTCCGCTTTCACATCCTGCCAGGCAGCGTTTTCACCGCACCACCAGGTGGGCAGCGAGGGCAACATCAACTCCTTGCCCAGCAGATGACGCGACAGGGCCGGCAAGAAACCATGCACGGCGGGCGATTCCAGGAAGCCGGTGCCCAGGGCATTGGCCATGACCACATTGCCCGCCCGCACGGCCTGCATCAAGCCAGGCACACCCAGGGTGGAGTCGCTGCGCAGCTCCAGGGGATCGCAATAGTCGTCATCCAGGCGGCGCAGCAAGCCATGGATGGGCTCCAGGCCCTGCACCGTCTTGAGGTAAAGGCGCTCATCGCGCACGGTCAGATCGCCACCTTCCACCAGAGGCAGGCCCAGGTAGCGCGCCAGGTAGGCGTGCTCAAAATAGGTTTCGTTGTAGGGGCCTGGGGTCAGCAGGGCCAAGCGTGGCGACTGGCCATTGGCACAAGGCTCGGCCAGGGTCTGCAGGGTCTCGAGCAGGCGGCGAAAACCACTGGCCAGGTGCTGCACGCTCATGGCGCGGAACGCCTCAGGGAACAAGCGCGAGACGATCAAGCGGTTCTGCATCACGTAGCCCAGGCCGGACGGGGCCTCGGTGCGCTGCGACACCACCCACCAGGCGCCATCTGGCGCGCGGACCATGTCAAAGGCCACCACGTGCAGGTAGACGCCGCCCAGTGGCTTGACGCCATGCAGACCGCGCAGATAACCGGGGTGACCCAGCACCAGGGCCGCGGGCAGGTAGGCATCCTTGAGCAGCTTTTGCTCGCCATACACATCGGCCACGATCTGATTGAGCAGGCTGGCGCGTTGGGCCGCGCCTTGTTCGATCAAGCGCCAATCCTGGGGTTCGATCAAACGGGGCAGAACCTCCAGCGACCAGGGACGCGATGAGCCCCCCTGGGCGCTGTAGATGTTGTAGGTGACGCCATCTTCCTGGATCTGCCGGGCCAGCAAGGCTTGCCGCTGACCCAGATCGTCCAAGGCGCCACCCAGGTGGCCGGCAAAGGCCTCCCAGCCTGGGCGAAGGTGGCCATCCGCATCACGAAGATCGTCGTAATGCCCTGCTTCCACCGGCCGCGAGCGACGCAGCAAGGCCTCAGCGGCAGTTGGCTGATCAGGGTCATCGTCAAACAACTGCAAGGAGGATGGCATCGGGGGGCAAGGAAAAGGGCAGCTTCGCTCGAACTGCCCGTATTGTCAAAGAGGCATGCAAGATTTTGACCAAGGGTTAGCCAAAAGGTCGCACACCCATCAGCCAACCATGGGCCCAGAAAGCAAAGACCATCCAGATCACCAAGCCCGCCACCACGGTGATGACATCACCCCGCAAGGTGCCCGCTGGATAACGAACGCCATTCACCCGATCCCGCCGGCGCGAGGACCGAAAGCACAGCACAGCCCACACCAGAAAACTGCCAAACAGCACGGCATCGGCCAGCATGCCATTGGCCAGCAAATGCGCCAGGGCCCAGACCTTGGTGCCCGCCAACATGGGATGCCCCAACTTCTCTTTCAGGTGATTGGCCGGCACATTGGCCGCCGCCAGCAAGATGAAAGCCACCAAGGTAAGCGGTGCCGCCAAGTGCCTGGTCCAGACTGGCGTGGGCCACAACACCACGGGCGCCATGCGCGCCTGGCCATAGCCCCAAACGATCAACCCGAAGCCCAGCAAGGACACCAGGGCGTAGAGGCCCTTCCAGCGGCCTTCACCCATGCGCGCCAATTGCCGAGTGCGCCATCCGTCCGCAAAGATGCGGATGGAGTGCAGGCCCAGAAAGAGCAGCAAGCCGATGACAAGGCCGGTCATGGCGAGCCCCTCAAACCCCGCCAATCTTGGCGGTGCGCAGGTCCAGCGTCAGCGGGTGCTCGATGCCAGGCTTGAGCGGCTTGACCGACATCACGCCCGGCGTGTGCCCCATGCGGAAGAAGCGCGACAAGCGCCGGCTTTCCGCCTCGTAGGCATTGACCGGGAAGGTGTCGTAGTTGCGGCCACCCGGGTGCGCCACGTGGTACTGGCATCCGCCCAGTGAGCGCTTTTGCCAGCTATCGACCAGGTCGATGGTCAGCGGAGCATCGGCGCCGATGGTGGGGTGCAGGCACGATGGCGGCTGCCAGGCGCGGTAACGCACGCCGGCCACGTATTCACCCACCCGACCTGTGGGATGCAGAGGCAGGACGTGGCCATTGACCGTGACCACGTGGCGGTTGCCGTTGAGGCCGGTCACGCGCACTTCCAGGCGCTCCAGCGACGAATCAACATAGCGCACCGTGCCACCTGGCGAGCCTTCTTCGCCCATCACATGCCAGGGCTCCAGCGCCGTGCGCACCGTCATGCGCGCACCACCGACCGCCACTTCGCCCACGTAAGGGAAGCGGAACTCGAAGTGCGGCGCAAACCAGGCTGGATCGAAATTGAAGCCGGCCTGCGACAGCTCGAACAACACATCGTCAAAGTCTTGCTCGACGAAACTGGGCAGCAGGAAGCGGTCGTGCAAGCCCGTGCCCCAACGCGTCAGGCGCTGGGCGCCATGGCCCTTGTAGGGCTCGCGCCAGAACCAGGCCAACAGGGCACGCAACAACAACTGCTGGACCAGGCTCATGTGGGGGTGCGGCGGCATTTCAAACGCGCGCAACTCCAGCAGCCCCAAGCGACCGGTGGGACCGTCGGGCGAGTAGAGCTTGTCGATGCTGAACTCGCTGCGGTGCGTGTTGCCGGTGGCATCGATCAACAAGTTGCGCAGCGCGCGGTCAATCAGCCACGGCGGGCAATGCCCCCACACCTCGACCTGACGCTCGATCTCGCGCATGGCGATTTCGAGTTCATAGACCTGGTCGGTGCGCGCCTCGTCCACCCGGGGCGCCTGGCTGGTCGGCCCAATGAACATGCCCGAGAACATGTACGACAGCGAAGGGTGGTTGTGCCAGAAGGTCAGCAGGCTGGGGATGAGGTCCGGCCGGCGCAGGAAGGGGCTGTCGGATGGCGTGGCGCCGCCCAACACGAAGTGGTTGCCACCCCCGGTGCCCGTGTGACGGCCATCGACCATGAACTTCTCGGTCGACAAGCGCGTTTCGTGCGCGGCCTGGTACAGGAACTCGGTGTGGTCCACCAGTTGCGCCCAGCTGGAGGCCGGGTGGATGTTGACCTCAATCACGCCGGGATCGGGCGTGACTTGCAGCAGCTTCAATCGGCCATCGCGCGGTGGCGGGTAGCCTTCCAGCACGATCTGCATGCCCAGATCGGTGGCCGTGGCTTCCACGGCGGCCAGCAGGTCAAGGTAGTCGTCCAGCACCGTCAGAGGTGGCATGAAGACGTACATCACGCCACCGCCCTTGCCTTTCTCTTCCACCTTGGGGCCATTGCTGCGATCAGGGTTGCGCACCTCAACGCACAAGGCCGTGCGCGTGACCCAGTGGGCGGACTCGAAACGGTTGGGCGCGCGGCCCGGATCGCCCGTGATGGTCAAGCCATGCCCATCGGCGCCCGAAGCGGCGCCTGCACCCAGGCCCAGTTCGCCCTTGGTCGACAAGCCGGCATCCAACTGCATCTGATGGCGCGCGTACTGCGCCTTCAGTTGCGCAGCGGGTGCCAAAGCGGGCTGAGGCGCAAAGGGATCATGCTCGTGGGTGTAGGGGTATTGCTCGGCCGACACCCAGGGCAGCGAATCCAGCGGCAGGCGGTAGCCCATGGGCGAATCACCAGGGACCAGGTACATGCGCCCATCGCGGAAGAACCAGGGGCCGCTGATCCAGCGCGGCTCGTCCATCATCGCGGCCGACTCGCGCTTGAGCGGCAGCACGTAGCCCACCGTCTTGTCCAGACCATAGTCGAACACGCGGCGCAAGCGCAGGCGCTCCATCTCGTCTTCCAGGCGGGTGTCGAAGGGGTCCACATTGATGGGCAAGCGACGCTCGCGCCACATGTAGTACCAGGCGTCTTCATAGCCAGGCAGGATGTGCTTGGTGCCCGCGCCCAGTTTGGTGGCCAAGGTCTCGACGAAGAGCTTGGCATCGTCGCTGTTGTAGTTGACACCGTTCTGCTCATCGGCGAACAGGGTGGGATCGTGCCAGCAAGGCTCGCCATCCGTGCGCCAGAAGATGGACAAGGCCCAGCGCGGCAACTGCTCGCCCGGGTACCACTTGCCCTGGCCAAAGTGCAGGAAACCGCCCTTGCCATAGCGCTCGCGCAGCTTGTGCACCAGGGTCGTGGCCAAACCTCGCTTGGTGGGGCCCATCGCGGTGGTGTTCCACTCTTCGCCCTCGCGGTCATCGACCGACACGAAGGTGGGCTCGCCGCCCATGGTCAGCCGCACATCGCTGTTCTTGAGCTGTTGATCCACATCGTGGCCCAAGGCGTCGATGGCTTGCCATTGCTCCGCCGTGTAAGGCTTGGTGACGCGCGGCGACTCATGAATGCGCGTGACGCTCATCTCATGGCTGAAGCTCACTTCGGACTCGTCCACCGCACCGCTGACGGGCGCTGCGGTGGTGGGTTCGGGCGTGCAAGCCACGGGGATGTGGCCTTCGCCCGCCATCAGACCGGAGGTGGGATCCAGCCCGATCCAGCCGGCGCCGGGCAGGAAAACCTCGCACCAGGCGTGCAGGTCAGTGAAGTCGACGTCGGTGCCCGAAGGACCATCCAGCGCCGCCACGTCGGCCTTGAGCTGGATCAGGTAGCCGGACACGAAGCGCGCGGCCAGCCCAAGGTGACGCAAAGCCTGCACCAGCAGCCAGCCCGTGTCCCGGCAGGAGCCGGACTTCAAGGTCAGCGTTTGCTCGGGCGTCTGCACACCCGGCTCCATGCGGATGGTGTAGCTGATGTCGCCTTGCAAGCGCTGGTTCAAGCCCACCAGGAAATCGATGGTGCGAACCTTCTTGAGGTCGATGCTGTCCACGAACTTCTGGAACAGGGGTGTGGCGGGATCTTTGACCAGGTAGGGCGCCAGGTCGTGCTTGAGGCCCGCTTCATACGAGAAGGGGTAGTTCTCGGCCTCGGGCTCCAGGAAAAAGTCGAAGGGGTTGTAGACCGCCATCTCGGCGACCAGGTCCACCGTGATCTTGAACTCTTGCGTCTGATCAGGAAAAACCAACCTGGCCAGATGGTTGGAGAACGGATCCTGCATCCAGTTGACGAAATGGTTGGCCGGTTCGACCTTCAATGAGTAGGACAGGATCCGGGTTCTGCAATGAGGCGCTGGACGCAAACGCACCACTTGAGGAGACAAATTGACCAGACGGTCGTAGGTGTAATGTGTGACGTGATTAAGGGCGACGTGAATGGACACACTGATCTCCGAAAAGGACTGGCCTGCACCAGTGTGCAGGCGTCTGTGTGACACCAGCAAGTTATGGGCCACGATGGTGCACATTTTGCGCCCTTCGCCACGCCACCCTTCGCGCCCGTGAACTCCGCCCGAACACCCATCCCTTGAACAGGCGACCACGCAATCCCCTAGGGTTGGCCTGCCACCCGTGCCGTAGACTCGCGGCAGCCTTTGAAACGGACCAACCACGCGGTTTCGGCGCCAAGCGATGACGCAAAATTTCATCACCTTTGAACACCCTAAAACGGGCATCACACGCACGGCGCCTATCGGGTTCAACTGGCGCTTGTTGCAATTTGGCGCCCTGCTACCGATGTACCAGCGCGAATGGAAGCTGTGCCTGCTGGTCACCGTAGGTGGTGCGCTGACGTTCAGTGTCAGCAACGTGCTGCTGGCCTTTTTCTACAACAAGCTGTATGTCCGCTCTCTGATCGCCGCCGGATTCCTTGCCCGGGGCACCGAAGAGGGGTGCATCGCCGAGGTCGAAGCCCACCTTGGCCTGAGTTTGCCGCGCCACCTGCCATCGGACGAAACCCCGTCCTTTGTTGCCCACCGAATCGAAAAACACACCTCAGAACCAGTCCACGCCCAGTAGATCCATCACATACCGACGCATTTGTCCACCCAGGAAACCCGCAGACCCATCGATTCAAGGGCCGGCACAACGATTAGCGTTATGGATCACAGGACAGTGCAAAATCGCCTTCTTTACCCGTTGCAACACCATGACTGATGTACCCGTCCCTTCGGCCCTGTCCAAACTCAAGATTGATAGAGGTGTTCAAGCTTCGGTGAAAAAGAAAAAAAGCATCCTGCCGTGGGTGCTGGTTGGCGTTGCCGTGGCTGGTGTGGCCGCCTACTTCCTGGTGCCACGCACCGCCGAGGTCACCACCACCACCGTGGTGATGAGCACGCCCTCGCAACAATACGTTCAGCTGACCGCCTCGGGCTACGTTGTGGCCCAGCGCCGCTCCGCCGTCGCTTCCAAGGCATCCGGCCGCCTGATCGAGCTCCACGTGCGCGAAGGCTCGCAGGTCAAGAAGGGCGATTTGCTGGCACGCCTGGACGCCAGCGACATCAAGGCTGGCATCCTGGGCGCTGAAGCCGCCGTTCACCAGGCCGAGGCCAACGTCGAACAATCGAACGTCCAGCTGATCAATGCGCGCGCCGAAACCGCCCGTGCCCGCGGCCTGGAAGCCCAGGGCTTCCTGTCGCCGCAGTCGGTTGAGACCACCGTGAGCCGCAACAAGGCCGCCTTTGCCGCCTTGTCCGCCGCCAAGGCTGCGCTGGAACAGGCCCGGGCCCAGGTCAAGATGCAGACCGTCGGCCTGGACTACACCGAGATCCGCGCCCCATTTGATGGCGTCGTGCTGGTCAAGAACGCCAACGTGGGCGACATCATCACCCCCATGTCCAGCGCCGCTGGCGCCCAAGGCGCTGTGGTGACCATGGCCGACATGAGCACCCTGGAAGTCGAGGCCGACGTGTCCGAAGGCAACCTGTCCAAGACCAAGGTGGGCCAGCCCGTCGAGATCACCCTGGACGCCCTGCCCTCCGTGCGCTTCCGTGGCCACGTGTCGGGCATCGTGCCCACGGTGGACCGCGCCAAGGCCACCGTCATGACCAAGATCCGCTTCGACAAGCTGGATGCCCGCATCCTGCCCGAGATGAGCGCCAAGGTGAGCTTCCTGTCGCAGGCCATCACCGACGCCGACCAGCAACCCGTGCTGGCCGTGGCCAACACGGCCATTGCCGGCAAGGATGGCGCCAGCGTCGTCTACCGCGTCAAGGCTGGCGGAGGCGGTGCGTCCACCGTGGAAGAGTTGAGCGTTCGCCCCGGCCGCAAGCTGGGTGACCTGCGTGAAATCATCGGTGGTGTCAAATCCGGCGACAAGCTGGTGACCACACCGCCCGCCCGCCTGAAAGACGGCTCGCGCGTCAGCGTCGGCACACCTTGAACCGCAGCAGCCATAGCCCATCATGAGTGATACCGCAGGCAAGCGCGATCCCGTCATCCGCATCGATAACCTGACCAAGACCTACACGCGTGGCGGTCAGCCCATCCCCGTCCTGATGGACATCAACCTCGAAGTGGAGCACGCCGAGTTCGTCTCGCTGATGGGCCCCAGCGGTTCGGGCAAGAGCACCTTGCTCAACCTGATCGCGGGCATCGACCAGCCCAGCTCGGGCACCATCAAGATCAACGGCGTGGACATCGCCACCCTGGACGAAAGCGAGCTGGCCGACTGGCGCGCCGCCAACGTGGGCTTCATCTTCCAGTTCTACAACCTCATGCCAGTGCTGACGGCCTTCGAGAACGTCGAACTGCCCCTGTTGTTGACCAACCTGAGCCGGCGCGAGCGCAAGCACCACGTCGAGGCCTGCCTGGCCATGGTGAAGCTGTCCGACCGCATGGACCACTACCCGAACGAGTTGTCCGGTGGACAGCAGCAGCGCGTGGCCATTGCCCGCGCCCTGGTGACCGACCCGACCCTGATCGTGGCCGACGAACCCACCGGTGACCTGGACCGCGCCACGGGCGAGGAAGTCCTCAAGCTGATGGACGAGTTACACCGCGACCTGGGCAAGACCATCGTCATGGTGACCCACGACCCCAAGGCGGCCTCGCGTGCCAGCCGCATGATCCACCTGGAAAAGGGTGTGCTGGTGTCCGACCCGGGCTCCAGCGGGCACTGAGCACAAGAGGCCGAGTAGTCCATGTTCCTCTTCAAATTGCTGCTGAAAAATGCTTTTCGGCACAAGCTGCGCACGATGCTGACCATGGTCGGGCTGATCGTGGCGATCAGTGCTTTTGGTCTGTTGCGCACCGTGGTTGACGCCTGGTATGCCGGCGCGGATGGCACGTCCAACACGCGCCTGATCACCCGCAGCGCCATCGCGGTGGGCTCCCCCCTGCCCCTGTATTACGCCGACCGCATCAAGAAGATCGAAGGCGTCACCGGCGTGACCTGGGTCAACTGGTTCGGCGGCATCTACATCGACCGGCGCAATTTCTTCGCGCGCTTCGCGGTCGATGGCAACAGCTACTTCGCGATGTACCCCGAATACATCCTCAGCGAGGAAGAAAAGTCCGCATTCATGGCCGACCGCCAGGGTGCCATCATCGGCCGCAAGCTGGCCCAGCGCTTTGGCTGGAAGGTCGGCGACACCATCCCCTTGAGCGGCACGGTCTACCCCGGCAACTGGAACTTCAACATCCGGGGCATCTACCACGGCACCGACGCGCGCACAGACGAAAGCCTGATGATGATGCACTATGGCCTGCTGGCCGAGAGCGTGCGCAAGCGCCTGGGCAACGCGATGGCCAGCCAGGTCGGCATCTACATGGTCAACATCAAGGATCCGGGCCGCGCCTCGGCCATCTCGCAAGAGATCGACGCCTTGTTCCGCAACTCGGTGGCCGAAACCCGCACAGAGACTGAAAAAGCCTTCCAGCTGGGCATCGTCTCGATGAGCGAGGCCATCCTGATGGCCGTGCGCGCCGTGAGCTTCGTGGTGATCCTGATCATCATGGCCGTGATGGCCAACACCATGACCATGACCGCGCGCGAACGCCTGGCCGAGTACGCCACTTTGAAAGCGCTGGGCTTCTCGCCGGCCTTCGTGGTGAAGCTGCTCTTCGGTGAAAGCCTGATGATCGCGGCCATCGGCGGCGCCATCGGCATCGCCGCGACCTTCCCGCTGGCACTCGGCTTCCTGCACCAGACAAACGACATCTTCAAGGTGTTCGAGGTGTCTCAAACCACCATGATCTACCAAGGCATCGCAGCCCTGGTCGTGGGCCTGATCTCGGCCGCCTGGCCCGCCTGGAAGATGTCGAACATCGACATCGTCCAAGGCTTGCGCCACGTGGCCTGATGGTGCGCCCGACATGAGAGCCATTCCCCTTTCCTACGTGCTGCGCAACCTCTGGGTGCGCCGCGTCACCACCATCCTGACGGCTGGCGGCATGGCCCTGGTGGTCTTCGTTTTCGCCACCGTGCTCATGATGAGCGAGGGCATCAACGAGACCATGGTGGCCACCGGCCAGCCCGACAACGTGCTGATCCTGCGCAAGGGCGCGGGCGCCGAGATCAACTCCGCCATCACGCGCTCGCAGGCCAGCAACCTGGACGCCATGCCCGGCATCGCCACCGACAGCCAGGGACGCCGCCTGTTGTCGCGCGAGGTGGCTGTTCTCAACAACCTGCCCAAACGCGAAACGCTCGAGATGGCCAACGTGACCCTGCGCGGCACCTCGGAGATCGGCCTGGCCATCCGGCCCCAGGTCAAGCTGGTGGAAGGGCGCATGTTCCGCCCCGGCACCTCCGAGATCGTGGCAGGCCGTGCCGTGGCCCGAGGTTTTGCCAACATGAGTCTGGGCCAGACCATCACGATGGCTGGCCGCGAATGGACCGTGGTCGGCATCTTCGACGCCGAGCGCAGCGGCTTCGACTCCGAGATCTGGGGCGACGTCGACCAGGTCATGCAGGCCTTCCGGCGCGCGGTCTATGCCAGCATCGTTTTCAAACTGGCCAGCATTGAAGCCTTCAACGGCATCCGCCAGGCCATCGCCGATGACCCGCAGTTGCAGCTCGACGCCAAGCTGGAGGCCCGCTTCTACGCCGAGCAATCCGAAGGCATGACCAAGTTCATCAAGCTGCTGGGCTTGTCGCTGTCGGTGATTTTCTCGATCGGCGCCATCGTCGGCGCCATGATCACCATGTTCGCGGCCGTGGCCTCGCGCATTGGCGAGATCGGCACCTTGCGCGCCTTGGGCTTCCGGCGCGAGGCCGTGCTGCTGGCCTTCTTGGGCGAGTCGCTCGGCCTGGCGATGGTGGGCGGCATCGTGGGCCTGATGGCGGCATCGCTGATGCAGACCGTCAACATCTCGACCCTGAACTACCAGACCTTCGCCGAGATGGCCTTTCGCTTCAAGTTCACCTGGAACGTGGCTGTTCAGACCATGTCCTTCTCTTTGCTGATGGGCTTCCTGGGCGGCTTCGTGCCCGCCTGGCGCGCCGGCCAGTTGAGCATCATCGAGTGCTTGCGCCAGGCTTGATCCCCTTGCTGCGCGGCCTGCTGCTGTGCGTGGCCCTGGCCCACACCGCCTGCACAGCCCTGGCCCAGGCGCCCACGGCCCGCAAGGCTGAAACAACCGCCGCCACCGCACACACCCTGCGGCCCTCGGCGCCCGGCAGGCCGGTCACCAGCCGCCAGGCCCAACTGGCCACCGTGGGCTACCTGGAGGAAGAGTTTCGCCTGCGCGGCCAATCACAGGCTTATTCCACCGACGGCGACTGGAACGACGACGGCCACTGGAAGCTCAAAAATCGCGGCGAACCCCAAGCCTACGAGACCCGCGTGCTGGTGCGCCGCCCCAAAGACCCGGCCCGCTTCAACGGCATCGTTTTGGTCGAATGGCTGAACACCTCGCTGGGCTTTGACGTTGATGGCGGCTGGATGGTCACCCGCGACGAAATCGAACGCGAAGGCTACGCCTGGGTCGGCGTCAGCGCTGAAGAGGCCAGCGTGAAGTCGCTCAAGAAGGCCAACCCCGAGCGCTATGCGCAAGCGATGGTCAGCGACAGCGACTATTCCTTTGACATTTACGACCATGCCGCCGTGGCCATCCGCCAGGCCGCCAGCCAGTGGGGCCGCCTGGACACCCAGGTCAAGCTGCTGGGCATGGGCTATTCCAAATCAGCGTCCTTCCTCTTCACCTTCATCAACGCTTTCCAGCCGCGCAGCAAGGCCTACGACGGGTTCTACATGCGCGGCGCCACGCCCGCCGCCATCCAGGTCAACGGCTGGCACATCAACATCGTGATGCCCAAGGTGCGCACCGACTCGAAAGTGCCGCTGATGCAGGTGCAGACCGAGATGGAGGTCGCCGTGAGCTGGCCGCTGTCCAAGACGCCGGATACCGACAAGCTGCGCTATTGGGAATTGGCGGGCGGCACGCACTTTGACCAGCACATGCGCGATGAGTCGCTGCTCGCCAGCCAGGCCGATTCCCAGCTGACCACGCCCAAGTGCTTCAACCCGTCGAGCACCCTGCCCACCCAGGTGTTTGACCACGCCGCTTTGCACGCTTTGCGCAATTGGGTCACGACCGGCACACCGCCGCCCAAAGCGCCGCGACTGCAACGCACGGGCCTGGGCTTTGTGAAAGACGACGACCTGGGCAATGCCATGGGCGGCTTGCGCCTGCCCGAGCTGGATGTGCCCACCGCGAGCTATGGCATGTTCAACAACGGGCCGACCAATTCGCTGGGCTTTTGGGTGGGCTTTGCCTGCATCGCCGGTGGCACCGCCAAGCCTCTGGATGCAGACATCCTGCGCGCGCGTTACCCCAATGATCAAGCCTATCTGCAAGCCTACAAGCAGCGTGCGGACAAGCTCCTGAGCGATGGCTTCCTGCGCCCCTCAGGCCATGCCTTGCTGCTGGAAAAGGCCCAATCGGTGAAGCTGCCGCACTGAGCAACGCCGCCCATGCGCGGCCAAACCGCGGGCCGCCTCAGCCCGAGATGCCGTCGGCTTTCAGGCTGGCCCGCAGCGCCTTCAACTCGGCGTGGCGGGCGGTCACGTGCAGGTCCACACCGCCATCTTTTTGCGGCGTGTTCACCACCATCAGCATGCGGATGGTCATGGGGCAGATGTCGTACCAGTCGGGCGTGCCGCGTCCCAGGTCAATGTCGTAGATGGGCAGCTGGATCACATTGTTCAAGATGAGCCCTGCGCGCAAGGTCTCGATGGTGGGCTTGAAGATCAGCTTCCACACCGCCTTCTTTTGCCGGTACGTTTCGGTCAGCGCCAGCATCTTGAACAAGCTGTCGGTGCCGACCTGGTCGTTGTTGGGGCGGCAGCGCTCGGCCAGCATGGGCACGCTTTGGTGGGCCAGGTCTTCTTCGCTGTACCGCGCCTCGGCGTAGCACAGGGCATTGCCGAAGAAATCGCGCGGCAACTTCAGGCGCCGTTTGTAGCGCAGGTCCAGCACCAGGCCCACGCTGCGCGCCATGCCGCGCGGCATGCTGGGCGAGAACGCCTTCATCACATAGGCGGTGACCAGCTCCACCGTGCTCACCCCCGCCGACTCGGGCATCTCGGCCTTGGCCTGCACCTTCCATTGCTGGATGGTCTGGGCGGGCACCCGCATCACTTCGCTCTTCAAGCCGGTCACCGCGCGCCAGCCCAGGCCCAGCATGGTGCGGATGTAGTCGAACCAACCCGGCGCAATCATCAGGTCGTAACTGCCAGCTTCAAACTCGGTCTTGCCCGCGTCGATCATCACCTGGCGATCAAACGACGGCGGTTTGATGGGCAGCCCACGGCAGGCGTTCGACCAGTTCTGCATGAAGCCCCAGTAGCTGGAACCATCGAGCAGCGAGTGTGGCGCGTAGCAGCACATCAGGATGCCATCATCCTCGAACTGGAAAATGTTGACCTGAAACAAGGGCGCATCTTTGTCGACCACCTGCCAGGGCAGCACCAGCTTGAAGAACTGCTTGATGTCGTCCTTGCCCGCCAGGTTCTCGGGGCCATAGGGCATCTTGCCCTCGCACCGGCTCACGCGGAAGTCGAGGCCCGCGTCGTTGCTGTCCACATAGACCTGGCCTTGCTCGTCCTTCTTGTAGCGCCCGGCCATGATGGGGTAGTGCTTCAAGGTCTCGACCAGGGCGCGCTCGGCCAGCTCAAGGTCAAAGCCTTTTTTGTAGACCAGCACCACCGGGATGCCCGCGTGCGCGTGGAAGATGTCCAGGCCCGACAGGTATTGGCGCGGCGCGGTCACACCCGCACGAAGGCGCTTGTTCACAAGCAGTTTGGTGCGCAACTTGGCCATGGTCTCAAGCCTTGCCCAAGATGCCATCGGCCTGCAGGCGCTCACGCAGCGCGTTCAACTCGGCTTTGCTGGCCGCCATGTGCAAGTCGATGCCGCCATCCTTCTGCGGGGTGGACACCAGGGCCATCATGCGGATGGTCATGGCGAAGGTTTCGTACCAATCGGGCGTGCCGCGCCCCATGTCGACCTCGTAGATCGGCAACAAGGACAGGTTGTTCTGGATGATCCCGCCACCCAAAGTGTCCACCGCCGGCTTGAAGATCAGGCGCCAGATGGACTTCTTTTGACGGGCCTGCTCGGCCACCGTCAAAAGCTTGGAGACGGTCTCGGCACTGACCTGGTCCGGCACCGGCTTGCACTTCTCGGCCAGCACCGACAGGCTTTGCTGCGCCAGCTCCTGTTCGCTGTAGTGAACCTGGGCGTAGCACAGGCCATTGCCAAAGTAGTTGCGCGGCAAGGTCATGCCCCGCACATAACGGATGTCCAGCGCCATGCCTGCGCTGCGTGGCACACCCGGCGGCATCAGCGGTGACAGCGCCCGCAGCACATACGCGGTGACCAGCTTGCCGGTGTTCACGCTGCTGGCGTCTGCCAATTCAGCCTGGGCCTGGTCCTTCCATGACTGGATGGCTTGCGCGGGAATGCGGAAGATCTCTTTTTTGACACTGGTCGCGGCACGCCAGCCCAACCTCGACATGGCCGCAATGCCCTCACTGATGCGAGGCTGGTAGACGAGGTCGAAACCCCTGGTGTCGATGCCGGTCTGACCGGCTTGAATCATCACGCTGCGGTCGAATGAAGGCACTTCGATCGCGAGCCCTCGGCAGGCCCTGGACCAGTTCAACATGAAGCCGAAGAAACTGGTGCCGTCGAATGTGGAGTGCACCATGTACACGCACATCACGATGCCACCGTCTTCATATTGATGGATGTCGGCTTGCAGCAGGGGCAAGTCCTTGTCGATCACCTGCCAGGGCATGAACGACTTGTAGAACTGCTTGATGTCCTTGCCCAGCGGGTTGTGGTCGCCATAGGGCATCTGGCCCTCGCAGCGGTACACCCGGAACTGCACCCCGCTGTCGTCACCATCGATGTAGACCTGCCCTTGCTCGTCCTTTTTGTAGCGCCCGGCCACCAGGGGATAGTGCTTCAAGGTTTCCAACAGGCCGCGCTCGGCCAAGGCCGTGTCAAAGCCCTTTTTGTAGACAAATATGAGCGGGATGCACACGTGCCCGTGGAGGATATCGATCCCGGTCAGGTATTGCCGAGGGGCGACCACCCCAGGGTGAAGGCGTTTGTCAAGAACCAGGGTACGACGCGGCTTGCCCATGAAACTTCCGAAATATTCCGATTTTTCCAGAATGCAAACTCCCTTCCGGGAGGACTTTCCCCACCCCATGAAAGCGGGGGTGATTTGCGTACCAGGCCACCAAGGTAAACTCGAATTGTTAATCAATCATGCCCAAGTAAAATAGAATATTTTGCCAAGGATTTGGGTCATGTGGGGAAGATTTCTCTCTAGCCGCTGGTGCGTGCCCG
Source organism: uncultured Aquabacterium sp. (assembly GCA_964554655.1). Lineage (GTDB taxonomy): Bacteria > Pseudomonadota > Gammaproteobacteria > Burkholderiales > Burkholderiaceae_C > Aquabacterium. The sequence continues at coordinate 36,109 of CAZKPN010000002.1, forward strand.
TTGCCGCCCTGGTGGGGATGCTCCTGATCGCGCCTGCGATGAACATGGGGCTGCTGGGCGATGATTACCTGCATTGGTCGCTGCTGACGGGCCGGTCGGTCAACGCCCAACCCGGCTCCTTTTTCGGACTGTTCACCTTTGCCGATGGCAACGCCCTGGCCAACCAGGCCATGATGGATTCCGGCCGACTGGTGTGGTGGGCCAACGACCATTTGCGCATTGCCTTCTGGCGGCCCCTGGCGGAATTGAGCCAGCAACTTGATTATCAATGGTGGCCCGATTCACCCGTGTTGATGCACGTGCACAGCCTGCTCATGTATGGCGTGATGATCTTGCTGATCGGCAAGCTCTTCCGCGACCTGGACCCCGATCGGCAGCAAGCCGGGCTGGCCACCTGGCTGTTCGCCGGCAACATGCTGCACGTCTTCGCCGTGGCCTGGCTGGCCAGCCGCAATCAAATGCTGTCCGGCCTGTTCATGGTGTTGACCCTGCTGGGCTACCACCATTGGCGCCAAGGCGGGTCGGCCCTTCATGGCTGGCTGGCGGCCGCCAGCTTCGTGCTGGGTTTGTTCAGCGCCGAGGCCTCCATCCAGACCGCCGGTTATCTGCTGGCCTACGCCCTGTTCCTGGAGCCGGGCAAATCACTGGCGGTCAGGTTCAAGGCACTGCTGCCCTTCATCGTGATCACGCTGGCCTGGAAGGCGCTGCACAGCCACCTGGGTTACGGCAGCTTCGGGTCGCCGGGTTATGTCGACCCGGCCTCCAACGCCAGCGGCTTTGCCGTGAGCCTGGCTTTGCGCCTGCCCGCCTTGATGGTGGCGCAGTGGTTTGGCGTCTCGTCGGTGATGTTCGAGCAACTCAGCCGCAGCACGCAGTACCTTTACTCGGGCGCCGCCACCCTGGCACTGCTGGGTTTGACGTATGCCATCCACGCGCTGGGCGGGTTTCGCTCGGCCCTGGCCCGCTTCTACGCCGCGGGCTCCATCCTGGCATTGGCGCCAGCGTGCGCGGGCTACCCATTTGACCGGCTGACCATCAACTCCGACATTGGCGCCAGCGGCCTGTTGTCCATCATCTTGCTGATGGCCTGGCGCCATCGCCAGCAGTGGGTCGGCTGGGGCCTGGGCTCTGCCAAGAACGTTGTTCTATTGCTGGGTTTCATCCACCTGGTCATCTTCCCCGTGGCCAAGTTGGGCACATCGGCCGTGATGAAAACACTGGGCGAAGCCGGCGAGGCACAAGCGCCACTGGCCATGCCCAATGCCAGCGCGGATCAGGCAGAACACTTCCTGCTGATGAACCTGCCTTCGGCCGAAAGCATCTACTACATCCCCTTGATCCGCCAATACCATGGCCTGCGCAACCCCACCACCATGCGTGCCTTGGGGCCCAACAACCAGGCCATGACGCTGACCCGCCTGGATGAAAACTCGCTGAGGCTGTCGGTGCCCACGGGCTTTCGGGGCACCATCACGCGGGATATCCAGAAGCAACCTTTCAAGGTGGGCGACACCGCCCGGATGGGCGACATCTCCGTCCTGGTTGAAGAGATCACGCAAGACCACGCCCCCAAGACCGTCGTGTTCCGCTTCCCCTCTTCCGTTCAGGCCGCCCCATGGCGCTTCCTGGCCTGGAAGGAAGATGGCGTGACCCAGCTGCAGCCTCCCGCCATTGGCCAGTCGGTGGAGATTGCGGCCTACGACGTCGGCAAGGCAGCACTTAACGCCATGGAACAGGCCAAAAAATAAGGCGGACTCCAGGGATGGAGCCCGCCTTGCAGGTCGCTTGAACCTCGGCCCACTTGCTGGGCCAAGTTCATCAATACACGAAAGGAATCAGGCGCCGGCGGTTGCTTTTGAACTTGGCGTAGGCCTCGCCCAAAGCGCCTTCCAGCGCGGTTTCTTCAGCCTCGATGCGGTAGATGTAGATGGCGATGGTGCCGATCACCATGACCGCGATGCTGCCGTAGTTGCCCAATGCCAAGGCCAGACCGATCGACGTCATGATGGCGCCGGAATACGAAGGGTGACGCACCCATTTGTAGGCGCCTTTGTCGACCACCTTGTGCTCTTTGGCGATGGTGACCGTGGGGGTGAAGAACTCGCCCAGCACGCGCCAGCAGTGCTTGCGCAACAGCATGCCCATCACCACCAAAGCCAGACCGACCCAGAAGTACACATAGATGAGCGGCTCACTGACGCGCCAGGGGGCGTAGAGGGTCAGGCCAAACGCCGCGAGTTGCAAGACGGTGGAACCGATGGAAATCACCAAACCCGAGTACTTGTCGGCACCGGCGTGCTTGGCCATTCTTTGCTGGCTGCGCTTGTGCTGAACCCCCTCCAGGTAATAAGCCCAGATGAGCACCCCCCAGAAAGCAAATGCATATGGCGATACAAAGGGGAGCGCGAAATAATCATCCATCGAAAACATCTTGAATACCCTAATACAGAACGTCAAACGCATTATCGCATATTCTATCTTGATTTGAAAGGGTAGTTTCCCGTAATAATATTCCGATCAGGGCAATATCAATTTGAATAAAACACATGGCATGGGATATTCGCCCGGCACCAGGCCAGTCGAATTGGCATGCTGCCCTCGGGACCCGGCAGCCTCGCCTGTTCCAGCAACTCGCGTTTGGCCGCGCCGGTGATGTGAACCACCATCTGGCGTGTGTCCAGCAAGGCCCGCTTGCTCAAACTGACGCGGTCCACGGGCACATTGGGAGTTGGCGGCGCACTGATGGCCAGGCAACGCGCCGGCCGGGTGACCTCCAGGGCCTCGGCCAGCTGTGCCGAACCAGGGAACAGCGAAGCGGTGTGCGCGTCGGCCCCCATGCCCAGCACCACCACATCGGCCGGCCAGGGCAAGGCCTGCAATGCGGCCTCCAGCTTGGGTACGCCCTGCGCCGCGAGGGCATCGGCCGATTTGAACGGCACGAAACGCGCGTGGCTGGCCAAGCCTTGAAGCAGGTGCGCCCTGACCAGGCGCTCGTTGCTGTCGGCATGGTCCGGTGGCACCCAGCGTTCGTCGGCCAGCGTGATGCTCACCTGAGGCCAATCAAGGGCGGCCTTAGCCAGGGCCTGGAAGAACGGGATCGGCGTGCTGCCGCCCGACACGACCAGCAAGGCCTGCCCGCGTTGGCTCAGGCCTTCCTGCAAACGCGCGGCCACGAAAAGGGCAAGGTCCTGCGCCAAGCTTCGGGCGTCAGGGGCTTCATGGAAATGACAAGGGGCATCAGGCATGAACCCACTTTAGCAAAGCCGCCAAAGGCCGCCTGAACACCTTGCTTGGCGTGAAACTTGCTCGACCCAAAAGCATGAAAGCATCATTCATCCGCATCGCCGAAATCTGGTTGCCCGACCAGGACCACACCCTGCTGGAGTTTGGAGGCGGGCTGTTCGGCCCCGCCAAGGGCTTTGCCGCCGCCACGCGCTCACTGTGCTTCGGCATGGGCGAGGGACTGCCCGGCCAGGCCTGGGAAGAAGGCCGCCCCATCCTGCTGAAAGACTTTGACAGCCTGCACTTTCGCCGCACGGCCGCCGCCCAGGAAGCCGGGCTGAGTTGTGCCATTGCCCTGCCCCTCTTCGTGGGCAGCACCTTGAAGGCCGTCGTGGTGCTGTTTGGTGGCAGCGCCGACGCGCGCGCCGGGGCCATCGAGTTGTGGCACAACAGCCCCCGCGTCACCACTGACATGACCTTGGTGGACGGCTACTACGGCACGGCCTCGGACTCGTTCGAGATCCTGTCCAAGGACACCTTCCTGCCACGCGGCACCGGCCTGCCTGGACTGGCCTGGCAACGCGGTGCTGCCGTGTTCATGGAAGACCTGGGCGCCTCACCCCGTTTTTTACGTGGCGCCACCGCCGCCGAAGCCGGCATCACCCGAGGGCTGGGCCTGCCCTGCCCCACCAAGACCGACGAGGTCTACGTCATGACCTTGCTGTCGGCCCTGGGCACGCCCATCGCGCAGAAGCTGGAAAGCTGGGCGCCCAACGCCACGCGTCAGCAACTGGAGCGCAGTTTCGGGTTTTGCGAAACGCAGGGCAGCCTGTCGTCACCGGCGGACCCGATTGCCCTGGACTCCGTCCACAACCCACTGGCCAGCGCCTTTTTGACGGGTGTGCCCGCGCTGGGTGAAGCCATGATCGCCATCCCGGTCGTGTCAGACGGCGAGGTCAACGAAGTGCTGGCCTTGTACCTTTGACGCTGGCGCCGCCGTCAAGGCTGAACCCTGCGGTGCAAGGCCTTGACGAAGTCCGACTGGGTGATGATGCCCACCAGCTTGTTCTTCTCGCCAATGATGGGGATGTGGTGATGCCCGCCTTCTGAGAACAGGGCCATCAGTTCGACCACATGGCGGTCTGCGCTGGCCACGCGCACCTGCCGCGTCATGATCTGGCCGACCACCTCGGGCTTGTCGGAATGCATGGTGGTGCTGCGTTTCACGAATTCGCGCAGCCGCTCGCCAAAGCTCTCGTGCACGTCAACCTTCGCATGTCGCATGAAGTCGGCCAGGGTGATGATGCCCACGATGCGGTGCAGTTTGTCCACCACGGGCAAGGCCTTGACGCCATGCTTGCGCAGCAAGGCCCAGGCCTCTTGCAGCGAGGTGCCAAACTCCACCGATATCAGTTGGCGCGACATGATGTCGGCACAGCGGATCTCGCCCAGCTGGCGGCGGTAGGCCTCCAGCTCGGCCTCCTCCAAAAGGTTTTCCAGGTCATGGCGGCTGATGTCCAGCACCTGGTTGTAGCGGCTCAACACCACGTCGATGTCGGCGGAGCTGAAGCGAGACTTTGCCGTCCCGTCACCGGGTGTTCGAGGTGCTACCTGGACATGGGGATAGCGCCGCCCGGTGGCCGAGTTGTAGGCGATGCCCGCCACGACCAGCAGCACCGAGTTGGTCAGGGCCGGGAACACCGCCCAGTGAAAGGCCGAGGCATGCGTGAGCACCGCGATCAGGGCCATGGCACCACCCGGTGGATGCAGGCAGCGCAGGCTGAACATCAGCGCAATGGCCAGGCTGACCGCCACCGCACCCGCCACGGCAGGATCGCCGATCCAGTTGGCACACGCGATGCCCACCATGGCCGACAAGGTGTTGCCGCCCACCACCGCCCATGGCTGCGCCAAAGGGCTGGCGGGCACCCCGAACACCAACACTGCACTGGCCCCGATGGGGGCCACCAACCAAGGCACCGCAGAGGTGGTTCCCGCCATCAACCGGCTGAGTGCGGCCGCGAACAAGACACCGATCACCGCCCCAACCGCAGCGCGCAGACGCTCCTGGGCATTGACCGCGACCGGCGCGGGCCAGAAAGCGGCCAACCAGGTGGAGAGTCTGGCCATCCAAGGTTGCGAAAGTTCTGATGTGGACGGGGTGGTCATGGGCAGAGGCGCTGACGCTGACTGAGCGAGCGCTCAGCATACCCGCCAGGCGATCAACCCTGCGGCCGACGAAACACCACGGGTGAGACACCTTCCCAACGCGTGAAGGCGCGCGTGAAGCTGTGCCGATCTTGAAAACCCAGCTTGACGCTGATGGCCTCGATGTCCAGGTCGGTGTCATGCAGGAGCTTGCGGGCACGCTCGTGGCGCACGCGGGTCTGCACCTCGGCAAAGCCTTCGCCTTCTTCCTTCAAGCGGCGTTGCAGGGTGCGCGGATGCAACTCCAGCAACACGGCCACTTCGTCCACCTTGGCGCCCAACAGGTCGGTCCGCAAGGACAGCAGTTGCTCGATGCGCGTGGTCAGGGTGCCCTGCTCGCTCAACTTTTTCAGGCGCTGCTCGACCATCAACTGAGCCTGCGCATTCAGCGACGGGAAGCCACCCTTGAGCGGTTTGTCCAGGCTGCTGGACGCATTGATCAGGCGGTTCTCACTCTGATTGAAGCGCACGGGCACACCAAAGTAAGAGCCGTAAACGCGCGGATCCACTTGCGGGCCATGCTGGAACCAGACCTCGCGCAAGGGGTCTTCGCGCGGCGAGATCATGCGGGCGAACTTGACGATGCAGGTGAGCGCGGCCTCTACCACCCCAGGGTGCACGGGCTCGTCGCCCTCCACCCGCAAGGTCACGTTGAAGGATGACGCGTCTTCCGAAGTGGCAATGCGCAAGGCCGGGTGCACGATGTGCGGCATCCAGTCCAAGGCCATCATGCCGGCCCGCAAGGTGGCGCAGGTGGCGATGAAGGTGTCCACCTCGGGGATGGCGTCAAAACCGTAGGTGTCGCCCAACACCAGGGGGAAGTAGGCGGTTTCGGTGGCGGCCTCGCACACCTCGAACAAGCGCCGCAAGGCCGCCAGGCTGAGCTTGGACAAATGGCTGTCGAACACCTCGACGTTGATCTGCGCGCGGCCGACCGCCTCTTGCATGTTGAAGCCACAGCGCGCGCCCGCCTTGGACAAGGTGGACATCACGTAGAAGTTGAGAAAGTCGCCGCCGCTCATGACTGCATGCTCATTTCAGCACTAACCCTTGCATCACCCGAAGGTACTGGAAGCTGAGCATCATGGCATGTCGCTGTCGGTTCCTCGCTGTCGCTGAATGTCATGGCCGCCTCGTTGCGACATTTTTAGACTGAATGCAGCAGTAACCGCACCCGAGGACGACAGCATGACCACGCCACACCCCAGCAAACCCGAACACATCGTGCCCCGCGAAAAGCTGGACTTCCAGCTGGATGGCGACCTGCCCCGATTCTGGTTCGGCGGCGATCCGTTCAAGACCCGCGTGTTCGATGGCATGCAGGCCGCTTTTCCGGATGGTGAACGCTACTTCATCACCAGCGTGCGCGCCTTCCGCCACCTCATCACCGACCCCAAGCTGGCGCAGGACGTGAGGGACTTCACCCGCCAGGAAGGCCAGCATGGCATCGCCCACACGCAGTACAACGCCGTGCTGCGCCAGCAGGGCCTGTCGGTGGATGGCCTGGTGGTCGAGGTGAAGAACCTGTTCGACAACTACACGAAGAAGTATTCGCCCGCCTACAACCTAGCCCTGACCGCCGCCTTCGAGCATTTCACCGCGATGATGGCCGAATCACTGTTCTCGGAAAGGGACGTGATGGCGCCCGCCCACGAGAAGGTGCGCGCCATGTGGGCCTGGCATGCCATTGAAGAGATGGAGCACAAGGCCGTGGCCTACGACGTGATGACCAAGGTGGCCAAGGTGGGTTACGTCTTGCGTTGCACTGCCCTGATTCACGCCATGTACAAGGTGGTGAAAGACAGCCTGCGCCTGACCAATCGCTTCTTGCGCGACGATGGTTTCACACGCACGCAACGCTTCTTCATGACGCTGAAGGGCCTGAACTTCTTGTACGGCATCAACGGCTTGTTCTCCAAGAACATGCTCAAGCTGCTGGCGTATTTCAAGCCCGGCTTCCACCCCTGGCAGCACGCGGTGATCCACAGCTATCCGATCTGGATCAAGACCTACGAAGAGACCAATGACCCCATGTTGGCCGGCGATGCCTTGTTCAAAGCGGGCCTGGCGTGAAAAATACAGCGTTTTTGGGTTTCTTCAAATGAATTGAATGTGCTTCGCAAGCCCCATGCTGGAGGCCTTGCGAAAGCACATTCAGCCATGAGCTATCAAATAGAAATCTGGATGCAAAGCCGCACCGTGTGCGTGATCCATGAAGGGACGGTGGATCTGTCCGACATGGAGTCGGGCCGCGCTCAGGCCGTGGCGGCCTTGACCGAGCATGGTTTTAGCCGGATGCTGGTTGACACCCGCGCCGTGGTCCGCGAACCAACGGTGACAGAGCACCACCGCTTTGCTTCAACGCAACCGCTGTACATGCCACTGCACGTCGCAGTGGCCGTGATGGTGCGCCCGGTGTTATTTGAATCGCCTCGGGAGTTCGAGAAGCTCTCGCTAGACCGGGGCGTTCAGATTAAGTCGTTTGTGGACATCAACGAGGCCCAGGCCTGGTTGATGCGCATCACCAACTGATCAAAGATCAACCGTTGCCGCTGGCTGGTTCGCGCAGGAAGATTTCCACGCGGCGATTGCGTGAGCGGCCATCGGAACTGCCGTTGTCGGCAATGGGCTCGCGGGCACCACGGCCTTGTGTGTCAACACGGCCGCTGCTCACGCCACGGTCTACCAGGAACGCCTTGACGCTTTGGGCACGTTCACGTGACAAGGGCTCATTCACTGAATCGGAACCCGTGCTGTCTGTGTGACCCACGATGTTCACCAGCGTGTTGGGCTGGGCCTTCAAGCCACTGGCGAATTGCTCCAGGACGCTGCGCAACTCGGGCTTGATGTCGGCGCGGCCCACGTCAAACGACACATCGGCAGGCACATTCAGCTTGAGCTGGTTGTCATTGGTGCGGGTCACTTCAACGCCCGTGCCTTGGGTGGCTTGCTCCATGGCGCGCTGTTGCGAATCCATGTGGCGTGACCACACGTTGCCGGCAATGGCGCCCAAAGCGCCGCCGATCAAGGCACCGGTGCCGGCCTTGCCACCCGTGGTGGAACCGATCACCGCACCCGTGGCGGCGCCAATGGCGGCACCCGTGCCGGTGCGGCGCTGGGTGTCGGTCATCTCGGCGCAACCACCCAGCAAGGCGGTCAAAGAAACGATGGCGATGGCACGCTGAGCGATGCGGCCACGGGCGGGGGAATGGGTCTTGGTGTTCATGAAATGTTCTCCGTAATGAAAGGATTCTGAGCCCGGGCCATGCACCGCGACATCAGCGCATGGCGCGCCGCCTTGTAAGACGGCGCCGACACGACTGCTTCCGATCAAACCCCGATGGCCTGTTCGCCACCCAAGGCGTCCACCAGGTCCGGGATGAGCTGACTCAACTCACCCGTCGCAATGGCGGCATCGGCATCAAAGGCTTCGTCCTTGCTGGCGGCCTTCTGGCCTTCAAACACCACATCTAGAAAAGTCAACTTCTTGATCTGCATGGTGTCGGTCAGCATGAAGGAGACGCGCCCTTCCCAGCTCATGCCCAGCTTGGTGGGCACCTTGCCAGTGGTGATGTGCTGACGCACCTCATCAATGTCGAGCAGGTGCCTGGAATAGCGCACCACCGATTTCATTTCGTCGGCCGATTTCAGCTCGCAATCCCGGTCCACGGTGAAGGTGGCAGGGGGTTCGCCACTGACCAGCCACTCGGACATGGCCACGGCGGCAGATTGCTTGGTGTGCAACTGGCTGACGGGGAGGGTCTCCAGCGTCTTGACCAGGAAGCTGACCACCTCGTCGGCCTTGCCCTGGCTGCTCGAATCCACCAGCAACAGGCGCTGTTCTGGATCAATCCACACGTTGATGGACGCCTGTTTGGTGAAGGCCATGGGCAGCAGCTCCAACATGGCCTGCTCCTTGATCTCCTTGGTTTGCTTCTTGCCGGGCTTGCGGCCGGTGTCCTGCTCGATCTTGGCCGCGATCTCTTCGGTGCGGCGCTTGATCACGGCACCTGGCAGCACGCGTTGCTCGATCATGAGCTTGAGCAGCAGCTGGCCACCCACTTTTTCAACCAGGGGCGCGTGCTTGATGCCGCGAGGCTCCACCCAGCCAGACGACTGCTGCTGGGTGGCGCCACATTCCACGAACCTGGCCTTGTACAGGCTTTCTTCCATCTGAGCCACCGAGGCCGACCAATCGGGCCCGATGCGATACACCGTCAAATTCTTGAACACTGGGGTCCTTGTGGTTGATGTCAAACAGGGGGAGCTTGCGGGGGTTTCGGATTATCCCGCCAATGGCCGCCCGCGCTGAAACACTCCCACGCCCATTTCACCCACTTCAGCAGCGAGGCGGACAACCAAAGCGCCCACAACAGCATGATCACCCTGTAAACGAGCACCGGCGCGGACAGCACCCAGGCCTGGGCGGTGGTGGCGGTAAAGCGGTCTGCGTACCAATGCAGGTGCGCGGCGTCAGACCCATTGCCCAGCACCATCAAGTCCGGATAACCCAGCAAACCCACCCGCACGGTCTCCAGAAGGACACCCGCCGCCAACAGGCCCCACAGGGCCACCGTGATTTGCGCGGCGATGAACCAGCGCCTGCTCAAGGCCGGCCCGAATCGGCGGCGTGATTCCATCACCAGGAACCAGCCCACCACCACCGCGATGCCGATCAGCGACATCTGGGCGATGCCCAGGCCCAACAGCACCCAGGACACCGCGCTGAGTGGCGTGAACCGCGAGCGCCCCAAGCCCCAGGCCACGGCGATGATGACGATCAATACGCCCCAGAAAAGAACAGCGGGCCCGACGCTGGGCCCGCCCACGGCCAGCACCACGCGGTCGGCGGGCACGTTGATCGAAGTGCGGTCGTTGACACCCGCCGCGCCCACATTCACGGCCTGGGATTGGAACCACCAGGACATGCCACGCGGCTCGCGCCAATCCAGCTTGACCACGTGGGCGCCCGGTGTGATGGGCACCATGACAGCTCCGGCTTGCTGCTGCACCGGCAGCACTTGCCCATCCACGGACACCGCCAGAAGTTCGGCACCCGCCGGCAACTGAAAACGGTGGTTACCGCCCTGGCTGGAGCGCAGCGCGGTTTGCGCAGACACGTCCGTGGCTCGCGCACCCGGATTCACGCTGGTGTCCACGCGATCGACCGTGAAGGTCTGGCCCGCCACGCCGCTTGGCTTGGACACGTCGATGAGCACCTGCTCGCCCGGCCAAGGTTGCCAGGTGGGCATCCAGCGTCCGCCCTCCTGGTGCACCACGGGCGCGATGCCGGACAAGGCCACATGCCATTGCGTGGAGGTGTCCAGCTTCCAGACTTCGATCTGATGCGGCTCTTTGGCGCTGTTCAAGGACAGCTTGGGCGACTCTTTCAAGGTGCTGACAAAGGCCATCGACTCGTTCGCGCCCAACTGCACCGTGGCCACGCCATCCTGCACTTGCACGGCATCGTCGTTGACCGATTCACCATTCAACAGTTGAACCTTGACCCGAAGCGGCGCCAGGCTGGGCGTGATGCGTTGGATGCGCGTCTCGGCCGTCCAGCGCAGACCCAGGTGGAAGGTCCGCTCCACGCGGACAAAGGGTAGCAGCGCGTCCCGCTGCGTGCCCCGGTCTTCCGACTGCACCGAGGACTGCTCGCGCGACAAGCTCAGGGCACCTGAAGCCAAGCCACGGGCGTCCAAGCCGGCCAAGGTCCAGCCCTGGGTCTGCGACTTGACTTCGCGCACCGGCATGGGCAGCGAGATGTCCACCGCCGAGGCATTGCCCACATCGGCTTCCAGCACGACCTGACTCACGCCTTGGCTCAAGGCGATCCACAAGGCACCGGCGTCGTCGCGACGGATGACCGCAGGCTTGCCGTCCACGGTGACGGAGGCGGGCCGCCAGTTCACGCCCTGCCCTGGCAAAGGCATGGTGACATCGGCCAAGGCATGGGCCTCGATGCGCAACTGGATGCGCGAGCCGGTCGCCGTCAGCCACAGGCGTGGCACATCGGCGCAACGTGGCATGCAGTCAGGCGGCGCGGTCAGCTTGCTGCGCAGCTCGTCCAGCAAGGCGCTGGCGGGCGGGCTCACGGGCTCGGCGGGCGAGGGTTCGGCCGCTCGGGCATCGCCCTGCGCGCCCATCAGCAAGGCAGCGCAAACCCAGGCCAGCATGGTCGCCAACGCCGCGCCTTGTGCCGGGGCGGGCTGGCTGCGCTGCGTGGGCCACCAGGGCCTCTTGCCCACCATGCTCAACAGGGCCATCACCAACAGCGCCAGACTGGCCAGGCGCCAAGCCACCGTGCCTGCGGGTGGCAGCAACACCAGCTGCAATGATTGCGACTGCTGCACCGGCCCCTGCCAAGCCAGGCGATGCGCGTTCCATTGCCAACTGGGCAAGCCAGGCCCCGTCTGCACCTTGGCGCCCGGATCCTGCTCGTCCATCCTTGGCGTCAACTTTTGGGCAGGCATCGGCGCGGGCACCGCCAGCGATTTGCTCACGCTGTAGGCCCGGCTGCTCACAGATGCTGGCGGGGCGCCATCGGCCTCGGGTGAAGGCACGTCCGCCATGGTCGCGTCCACGGCCTCGGAGGCCTCCGGGTGACGCTCTTGCCGCGCTTCGCCCATGGTTTTCCAAGGGCGCTCCAGCGCCGGGTACATCGACAAGCGAACCTGCTGCACCGCATACGGCAGCAACACCAAAGCAATCAAACCGGCGCAAGCTCGTTCAGCCCAGGTCGACAGCACCAGGAACCTGCCCGAAGGCAAAACCTTGGTCAGGGCGTGACAAGCCAGCATGAGCAACCACAACGATTGCGGTGCGCCCGGCATGTGCCAGGACACCACCAGGGCTGCACCCAGAAGCGCACCACGTTGCCAGCCAAACAGCTTGCCCGCCGCCAAGGCGCTCAGGAGCACGAAGAAGAAGTCCCACAAGGTCCAACGAGACACCCAGGAACCGTCTGCGCTGTCCACACCGCCGGCGTGCAGCAAACGCCACCCGGGCGGCAGGTTCAGCACCGCCGAGGCCTTGTTGAAATCAACGGCCCAACCCGATGCCGGCAAGGTGCGCACATCGCCCACCACCCGGCTGTCGGCGCTCAAACGGGCTGCGCCGGTGCGCACTTCCAGGCCATCCGGCCCAGGGTTCTTCAAGCGGGTGATCGATTGATCGTCATCGTTCAAGGAAGCCCGTCCCAGGACACCAGGCGTGGCCAATTCAAGGCGGGAAGAACGCGACAAGGTGCCGCTGATCTCGTCGTGGACGGTGTAGCCCTGTCCATCGAAATCAAGCCAGACCTCGCGTGCGATGCTCAAGCTGTCGGGGTTGGGCACGGGGTTGCCTCGGCGCGTCTGCACCAGCTTCAAGGTGTCGCCGGGCCGCAGGCGGTAGGCGGGGTAGGCACGCCAGGGCTCGGGCATCGCCACCTGCTTGGGGTCCACCGACACGGCGCCTTCCACGCTCACCAGCCGCACATCGTTGTGCGCAGCAAAGGACCAGACCTCATCCTCTGACGCCGCACCTTTGGGCAAGGTCAAAGCCTGCACCGGCGACATCAGCCGCGCCCGCAACTCGATCGACCAATTGCCAGGGCGCCCCTGCAACACCAGCTTGCCGTTGTCTTGCAAGCGCACGGGCAAAGGGCTGTCGATGGACTCGGCGACCAAGCCCGGCAACAAGGCCAGGGGCAGCTCGATCTCGCGGGCCTTGCCCGAGATGGCGATGTCGTAGTGCGTGGTGATGCGCAAGGGCACCTGGTCATCCACCAGTCGCGTGGTGTGCACGGTGTGGGCGTCGGTGCTTTGGGCCACCTGCGGGGCTTGCTTCAGCCAGACGCGGCCTTCGGCGTCAGGCGCGCGGCTGACCTGCGCGCCCTCCACCCACAGCGCCACGCTGCCCACGCCCTTGGGCAACTGCAGGTCTTGCGGCATGTCTTTCCAGGGGATGCTGCCTTCGACCACATGGCGGCCAGGCGCCAGCAAGGCCACCGGGTGCCCGTCCGCCTCGGACACCGGCAGAGCCCGCCCGTTCGCCTTGACATCCTGAGGCCAACGCGTGGCCTCGCCCGGCAGCACGACCTGCGAGGCCGAGCCAAACACCTGGACCTCGAAACGGAAGCTGGCGGCCTGTGTGTCTGCGCGCAACTCCAAGGATGATGGCCAGACACAGGCCTTGGCCTGGTCGCCGTTGTAAGGCGGCGGGCACAGCAAGGCCTCGTGGCCATGCATGGCCCAAGGCAACCAGTCTTTCAGACTGACGGGTACTTCGTTTTTACCCAAAGGCGCCGCGATCGCCACGCTGCTCAAGAAGCCGGCGATGGCAGCATTCGCCAGCCTGGAAATGAAGCGCATACCCACCCCTGTGTTGATCTGGTGCGGACTCTGCCAGAAATCGGTGGGCTTTTCCAAATTGAGCGCAGCGGTATCGCCGGCCGATACCGGGGGACTCGCGCGGCTCCACTTGGCCGAGATCGCTTGGCGCACCCTTCAACGCTGGGCACAGTGCGGCCACGTTCTGCTTCAGAACCATGCCAACAGGGAGCTCTCATGCCATCGACTTCACTTCGATCACGCCACGTTTTGCCCGGGCTGGTGTTGCTCATCGCCTTCACCGCGATGGGCTTGCACGGCCCAATCCATCAACTCGCCGACTACCACCATTTTGCCGACCAGCGCGGATGGCTCAGCATCCCCCATGCCGCCGATGTGCTGTCCAACATCGGCTTTGCCATCGTGGGCCTGTGGGGCCTGTTCCAACTGAAGCAGGGCGGGCTGGAGCGCACCCCGGGACATGGCGGCTACCGCCTTTTCTTTGCCGCCTTGCTGCTCACGGCACTGGGATCCGGCTGGTATCACCTGGCCCCGGACAACGCCCGGCTGGTGTGGGACCGCTTGCCCATCGCGCTGGCCTGTGCCGGGCTGCTGTCGGCCATCTGGCGCGAGCACCTGGGGGCGGACCGCTGGGTCACCCCCGCGCTGGCTTTGCTGGCCATGGCCAGCGTGGGTTGGTGGCGTTTCACCGACCTGCTGGGCGCAGACGATTTGCGCCCCTACTTGCTGCTTCAGTTGATGCCCTTGGTGCTGATCCCCATCGTGCAATGGCAAGCCGGGGCGCCTTGGGCGCAACGCCGGGCTTTTCTGCTGGCCATGGTTTGCTACGTGATGGCCAAGGCCTGCGAGCTGGCCGACCACACCATCCTCGACAGCTTGCTGGTGGTGAGCGGGCACACGCTCAAGCACCTGCTGGCGACCATGGCGGCCGCCTTGGTTTTGTACGGGACATGTTCATGGACACATGCGTGCAAATCGCATGCCCCCCGCCCCTGACACCGCTGGGTTGAGGGTTTTCTAGAAAGCCGAAATGAGTTCCGTTTATCGATCGTCATGAATGTGTGACACTGACGGGATTCATCAAACTGCTTCAGGGCCAGGCATGCACCTCACTTCATCCCTTTCTTCATTGGTTCGACCCGCCTCTTTGGCCTTCGCGCTGCTGGCCAGTGGGGCCGTCATGGCTCAATCGTTGCCCACGCAGTACAGCATCACCGCCGAGATGCCCGCGCCCTCCACCTTGCCCGATGCCGTGGCATACCGCCTGAACAACGCAGGCCAGGCGGCAGGCAGCGGCGTTTACAGGCAGGGCACCGTCACGCGGTTGGTGTTCATCAACGGCTGGCCCAGACTGGTGACCACGGCGGTGGAACGGTCCATGGCAGTGAGCTGGATCAATGGCCAAGCCGCGCTGCTCAAGCCACTGGCCACCAATTCAGCCACGTCCATCGGCGACATCAACGACAGCGGCTGGGTGGTGGGCGACTCCTTCAAGTCCAGCACGGCCGCCAAAGGCTATGCAACGGTGTGGCGCAACGGGGTCGTCACCGACCTGGGCGCAGGCTTGGGATCGCTGGCCCAACGGGTCAATTCGCAAGGTTGGGTGCTGGGCGTGCGGCCACTCACCACCTACAGCAACCAAGCCTTCGTGTGGCGAAACAACCGCATTGAAAACCTCGGCCTGCCACCTGGCGCGCCCCAGAACAGCACGAACTGCGTGGGCTTGACTGACGCAGGCACCGTCGCCTGCCGCACGCTGATCTCGGTGGGCCTTGACGGACAGGACTGGCACAGCTACCTGTGGTCCAACGGCGTGTTCCAGGAATTGACCTACCCCGGCGCCACCGCCGTCGTGGTCAACGCGGTCAGCCGCAACGGCATCATCGCCGGGACCATGGCCCTGGCTGGCGATGTCACGGCGTATGGCGACCCTGACCGGCCTTTTCTCTGGCGCGATGGCATGTTCACTTTCCTGCCCCGCGTGGCGGCCGGCTTCATCGCCAATGTCCTGGCGGTGAATGACCAAGGCACGGTGCTGGCGGATTTGAGTTCACGCACGGGGTCCAGGCAGGAGATCTGGACGGCCACGGGCTCGGTCACCGTTCTGCCAGCCGGCTTGCGAGTGAACAGTGGCGATGCCGTGGTCCGCGTGCACGACATCAATGACCAAGGCCAATTGCTGGCCGCCGTCAAAAAAGGCACCGCGGCCGAACGTCAGGTCTTGTTGACGCCACTGCTGCCCTGACCATCCCCCAAGGGCGCCAGCAGGGCGTCCAGGTCCGCCGCGCTGAACTTGGGCGTGGCGGCCCCATCACTGCCCAGCACGCCCTCGGCCAAAGCGGCTTTGCGTGATTGCAGCTCGAGGATGCGCTCTTCGATGCTGCCCTCCACCACCAGCTTGTAGACGAACACCGGCTGGTCCTGCCCGATGCGGTGCGCGCGGGCCGTGGCCTGCTCTTCCACGGCCGGGTTCCACCAGGGGTCCACGTGGATCACGGTGTCGGCCGCCGTGAGGTTCAGGCCCACGCCACCGGCCTTCAGGCTGACCAGCAGGATGGGCACCTCCTTGTTCTGAAAGCGCGCCACCACCTCGCCACGCTTGGAAGGCGGCGTCTGGCCGGTCAAGGCCAACCAGGGCAAGTGCAAGGCATCCAGTTGCTGCTCGATCAGGCCCAGCATCTCGGTGAATTGCGAGAACACCAATACGCGCCGGCCTTCATCGACCAGCTCGGGCAGCATGTCCAACAACACTTCCAGCTTGGCGCGCTCCATGGTCTTGGGTGTTTGCTCGCCCTTGAGCAGGTAGGGGTCGCAGCACACCTGGCGCAGTTTGAGCAAGGCATCCAGGATGGTGATCTGCGCGCCCGCAAAGCCCTTGCGCTGCATGACGCGGCGCACCTGCTCATCGGCCGCCAGGCGCACGCTTTCATACAGGTCGCGCTGGCGGCCTTGCAGCTGCAGGCGCTTGATCACCTCGGTCTTGGGCGGCAGCTCGGTGGCCACGTCCTGCTTGCGTCGGCGCAAGATGAAGGGGCGCACGCGCTTGGCCAGCAACTCGGCCCGCAAGGTTTCTCCACCGACTTCGATGGGCTTGCGCCACAGGCGGTGGAAGCTGCGCGAATCGCCCAGGAAGCCGGGCATCAGGAAATCGAACTGCGCCCACAACTCACCCAGGTGATTTTCAAGCGGCGTGCCGGTCATGCACAAGCGGTGGCGGGTGTGCAGGCGCCGCACGGCACGCGCACTGTGGCTGGAGGCGTTCTTCACCGTTTGGGCCTCGTCCAGGATCACCAGATGGAAGGGCTGGGCTTCCAGCACTCGGATGTCCCGCCACAGCAAGGGGTAGGTGGTCAACACGATTTCGTGCTCGGACATCAGGGCAAAGTCATCGGCACGGCGGGGGCCTTGCAAGGTCAGCACGCGCAGTCCAGGGGCCATGCGCTGCGCTTCGGCCTGCCAGTTGAAGACCAGGGAGGTTGGCAGCACCACCAGCACAGGCCGATCGAGCCGCCCGGCTTGCTGCTCGATCAGGATGTGGGCCAGGGCCTGCGCCGTCTTGCCCAGCCCCATGTCGTCGGCCAGGATGCCCGCCAGGTGGTGCTCACGCAGGTATTGCAGCCAGGCCACGCCATGCAATTGGTAAGGCCGCAAGGTGATGTTCAAACCCGATGGGGCCGCCACCGGGCGAGGCTCGCCCGCCCCTTCCAGGCGCCTTGCCAAGGCTTGCAATCCGGCGGCGCCTTGCAGTTGCCAGGCGCCATGCACCCCCGCGCGCTCGGCCTGCGTGTCGAGCAGGCTCAAGCGCAGATCGTCGATCCGGTGAGCGTCCCAGGGTGACAGGCGCAGTGGCCCATCGACGCGGCGCGGATCGGTCAGCAGATCCAGCATGGCGCCCACGATGACCTTGAGCGGCGCCGCCAAAGCGTGGATGCGCTTGCCACCTGGCGCCCGCAGAGAGATCAAGGCCAGATCGTCGATGGCGGCCACCTTGTCGGCATCCAGCCAGCGGGCATCGCGGCGCAACAGGTCGGCCAGCAAAGGCGACAGGTCCAGGGTCTGCCCATCAATCTCGACACCCAGGGACAAGAGCCAGGAGCCTTCGCGCCGGGCCAGGCCCAGACCATCGGGCAAGGCCGTGCGACCACGAAGGCGCGAGGCCACCTCCTTGCCCAGCACCTCGCCAGTTTCAGCATCGACGATCAGGCGCCAGGCTTCGACGGGCACGCTTTCATGCGCGAAACCGGGGCGCACCACGACCGTCCAGCCCTGGGCTTGCAAGCCTGGCGCCTGGTCGGCCCAAAAATCGCCAAAGAATTCCTCCTGCAGCAAGGACCACAGGTGGTCGTGATCACCCTCCGCGTTGGCCATGCGCCATTGCAAGGCATCGGGTGGCAAGGGGTGAAAGCCCAAAGCGCGGATGGCGTCCAGCGCATCGGCCTCGGCACCCAGATCGCGCCGCATCGTCACGGGCTGGCCACCCGCGTCCATCAAGGGTTGCAGGGGCTTGGGCCGGCTGTTCAACAGGGCAGTGGGCGCGGGGGCTTCCCAGCGCAGGCCATCGTCGGTGGCGTAGGTCCAGTCGATGTGCGCCACGGTCACCGTGCCACCGCGTGGGCCAAACAAGCCGGAAGGTTTCATGCCCAGCAGGCCATCACCACGGCTCAAGGTCTGCAAGGTCAACCTGGGGCGAAAGTGCCCTTGAACTTCACCGGCGGCCGCCTGGACCGATTCAAGCAACTCATCCGGAATCGGCTCGTCGGCACTGGCCCGCAGCAAGGCCATCACGCGCGCGGCGTCTTCGCCCAGCAAGGGCGGCAGTTGCATCAAGGTGGCCTTGTCGGCCTGGCGGCGCAGCGCGTCTACCCAGGCGCGCACGGCCTCACTGCTGCGGGGACGGCTCACTGAACTGGCCCAGGCTCAGGCGCGTGAAATGCACGGCCAATGATCCCAACTCACCGTACTGGATGGCGATGTCGTCGTTCAAAGGCAGCGTGAAGCTGCCTGCGTAAGAGCCGGTGATCACGGCCTGGCCAGCCTGCAAACCCTGCCCCCGGCTGCGCAAAAACTCGACCAGCCAATGCAGCGGCGATCGCGGCAAGCCATTGGGGTGGTGCCCCTGGTGCAGGTGCTCAGTGCCGTCGGCCTGGCGCACTCGGATGGGCAGGTCAGTGGCTGCGCAGGCTTGCCCAGCATCGACCTCGGGGCCCAGGAACAAGCCCTGGTTGACCAAGCCATCGGCCAGCTTCTCGGCAAAGCTGGCTTGGGCCGCCTCGGCAGGGGTGTAGCGGCTGTCGATCAATTCAAGGGCGATGTGCGTGCGCACGATCGCGTCGTCCACTTCTGCGAGACTGTAGGGCGCGGCACGTGCCGGCAGGTCTCGGCCCAGGATGAACGCCAGTTCCGGCTCGACCCGCACCTGGCCATCGTGGGCAAAGACCGCGCAGGGACTGCCCGTGTGGACCGTGTTCGCGTAGATGGGCGCGGCCGTCAAGCGGCCTTCCAGGGGCAAGGCGCATTTCCAGGCGCCGATGCGCGCCGAGAGGTGCTGGGTGACCGCCGACTGGATGTCGAAAGCGTCATCCAGAGACCGCGGGCGGCAATCCTCTGGCAGGCGCGCCCCTTGCTCACCGGACACACGGCGAGCAGCCAGGATGCGGGCCGCATTGAACGCTTTTGAAGATGACCCTGTCATGAGGTCCATCGATCCTGCAGCAAGCTCAGCGTTTGCTGGACGACAAGAGCAGCGAAGCCGCACCCACCACGATGGCGCCCACGCTCAACCAGGTGGGAATGGCCACAGTTTCTTTCTGGCTCATGGACAGCTCGATCGGGCCTATTTTGGCCGCCTGATGCTCTTTGGTGTAGCTCACGCCACCGTACACCAAACCCAGTGTGCCTGCCACGATCAACACAATGCCAATGACCTTGACTGGATTCATGATTCAAATTCTCCCGATGGACGATGTGGTGCCAGAATTCAGCACAAGGCATCTTAAGTCATGCCATTCGCCCCCATAACCCCTCTGATCAAGCCGTGAACACCCATCCCCAGCTTCTGGCCATCACCGAGCGCATCCGCCAGCGCAGCGCCGTCACGCGGCAGCGCTACCTGCAAGGCATCGACGACGCAGGCCGATCCAACCAATCGGGCCGGGCGCAGTTGGGCTGTACCAACCTGGCCCATGGTTACGCCGCCGCCGATCCAGGCGACAAGATCTGGCTGCGCGAGCAGCGCAAGCCCAACATCGCCATCGTCTCGTCTTACAACGACATGCTGTCGGCCCACCAACCGCTGCAGGCCTTCCCTGAATGGATCAAGCAGGCCGCGCGCGAAGTCGGGGCCACTGCGCAGTTCGCAGGCGGCGTGCCCGCCATGTGCGATGGCGTCACGCAAGGCCAACCCGGCATGGAGCTGTCGCTGTTCTCGCGCGATGTGATCGCCATGTCCACCGCCGTGGCCTTGTCGCACAACATGTTCGATGCCGTGCTCTGCCTGGGCGTGTGCGACAAGATCGTGCCCGGCCTGCTGATCGGCGCCCTGAGCTTTGGCCACCTGCCCACCATTTTCGTACCCGCCGGCCCCATGGGCTCGGGCTTGCCCAATGGCGAGAAAGCCAAGATCCGCCAGCAGTTCGCGGCAGGCGAGATCGGCAAGGAAGCTTTGCTGGAAGCCGAAGAGAAGTCCTACCACTCGGCGGGCACCTGCACTTTTTACGGCACGGCCAACAGCAACCAGATGCTGATGGAGGTGATGGGCCTGCACTTGCCTGGCTCGGCCTTTGTGTCCCCCAACACACCGCTGCGCGAAGCGCTGACACGCGAGGCCGCACGCCGTGTCGCCAGCATCACGCACCTGGGCAGCAACCACATCCCTCTGGGGAAGGTCATCGATGAAGAGGCCATCGTCAATGGCATCGTCGGCCTGCTGTCCACGGGCGGCTCCACCAACCACACCTTGCACCTGGTGGCCATTGCGCGCGCAGCCGGCGTCATCATCGATTGGGATGACTTCGACGCCCTCTCCAACATCGTGCCGCTGCTGGCCCGTGTCTACCCGAATGGGTATGCCGACGTCAACGAGTTCCACATGGCAGGCGGCATGGCCTTCCTGATCCGCGAGTTGCTGGATGCTGGCCTGCTGCACCCCCAGGTGCTGACCGCCATGGGCCGGGGCTTGCACCACTATACGCAAACACCCATGCTGCACAACGAGCAGGTTCATTGGCAAGCCGTGCCACCCGACAGCGGCAATGCGTCGGTGCTTGCGCCCTTCGCCACGCCCTTCTCTCAGGATGGCGGGCTCAAGGTGCTGAATGGCAACCTGGGCCGATCGGTGATCAAGGTGTCCGCCGTCAAGCCCGAGCATCGCCTGATCGAAGCGCCCGCTGCGGTCTTTGACCAGCAGGAAGATCTGATCGAGGCCTACAAGCGCGGCGAGCTGGAACGCAGCTTCGTGGCCGTGGTGCGCTTTCAGGGGCCACGCGCCAATGGCATGCCCGAGCTTCATTCGCTCACGCCCACCCTGGCCAACCTGCAGGACAAGGGCTTCAACGTGGCCCTGGTCACCGACGGCCGCATGTCGGGTGCCTCGGGCAAGGTGCCCGCCGCGATCCACATCACGCCCGAAGTGCTGGCTGGCGGCCCGCTGGGCAAGGTGCGCGATGGCGACATCATCCGCCTGGATGCCGAGGCTGGTACTTTGAGCGCCCTGGTCGATGCAGCAGAATGGGCGTTGCGCGAAACACCTGTGCATGATCTGTCCGCCAACACGCATGGCAGCGGCCGTGAGCTGTTCAGCACCTTCCGCCATGCCGTCACCGGTGCCGAGCAAGGCGCCATGTCTTTTGGCCTACCCCACGTCAATCCATGAGCAACAAGAACCACATGCTGGCGGCCGTCATGCGCCTGAGTCCCGTGATCCCCGTGCTGGTGATACACCGCACCGCCGACGCCGTGCCCATCGCCCGCGCTTTGCTGGCAGGCGGCTTGAAAGTGCTGGAGATCACCTTGCGCACCCCGAACGCTCTGGAAGTGATCGAAACGCTGGCCAGAGAAGTGCCTGAAGCGGTGATCGCGGCCGGCACAGTGACCACCGTCAAGCAATGGGATGACGTTGCACGTGCCGGGGCCCAGTTTGCCGTCTCGCCAGGGCTAACCCCGACACTGGCCCAGTTTGCGCAGAAGGCGGCCATTCCATTGTTGCCAGGGGTGACCACGGCCAGTGAGCTGATGACCGCGATGGACGCTGGCTTTGAGTGCTTCAAGTTCTTCCCGGCACAACAAGCCGGTGGTGTGGCCATGCTCAAGGCCCTGGCCGGGCCGTTCGCGGACGCGCTGTTCTGTCCCACGGGCGGCATCACGGTCGAAACCGCACCAAGCTTTCTGTCCTTGCCCAACGTGGCTTGCGTGGGCGGCTCTTGGCTGGCCCCGGCGAGCGTGGTGGAGGCCGGTGACTGGTCGGCCATTGAAGTGCTGGCCCACGCCTCCAGTGGGTTGGGCCGACTGACCTGCTAGGACGGAATCAAGCCGCCACCAACAAGGTCTCGGCAAAGGGCCAGTCCCCATCAATCCATTGGCCGGCCGAAGTGAACCCAGCCTGGGCCCCCATGGCCAACACGTCCGGTGCCAAGTACTTGCGGCTGATCTCGGTCCAGATGGTTTCGCCCGCTTCGAAATCAACCCTCAGGCCTGCACCAGGAATGTCCACCGACTGCCTGATGCGAGACCGGATGTGCATCTCGATGGCACTGGTCTCTGGGTTGAAGCGCGCCTCGTGCTGGAACTGGCTCACCTCGAAATTGGCGCCCAGGTCATGGTTGATGCGCACCAGCATGTTCAGGTTGAAGGCCGCCGTGACGCCTAAAGCATCGTCGTAAGCGCTGATCAATGGCTGCCTCGGCTTGACCAGGTCGGTGCCCAGCAGCAGCGCATCGCCCGGGCGCATCATCTTGCGCACATCGTTTAAAAAACGCTGCGCATCGGGTCGCGAAAAATTACCGATGGTGCTGCCCAGGAAGAGCACCAGCATGGGCGATTCGTCCTGGCGCAGGGTGGCGACCTGTTGCAGGCCAAGCAGGTATTCGCGCTCAACGCCCACCACGTTCACCCCCGCGATGTCGCTCAGCTCGCGGCTGCAATGCGCCAAGGCCGTGGCCGAGATCTCGATGGGGTAGTAGGTACAAGGTTGACGACGTGCGCAGGCCTCCAAGATCCAGCGGGTCTTGCGGCCACTGCCACTGCCCAACTCCACCACGGTGCGCACGGGGCCCAGGCTCATCAACACGTCCTGGGCATGCGCCTTGATCAGACGTTCATCCGCACGGGTCAGGCCATATTCTGGCAAATGCGTGATGACCTCGAACAAGGCCGACCCCACCGCGTCATACAGGTATTTGGACGGCAAGGTCTTCTGCGGCAATTGCGTCAATCCACCGTAGACATCGGTGGCAAACGCATCGGCCTGCGCGGCGGTTGGGGGAGCAGTGGTGTGGGCCATGCCTGTCTTCCTTTTTTTAGATCAGTCCGCACTGACGCAACGCAAGCCTGCGTAGACGTGCTGGTAGTGCGCCTGAAACCAGTTTCGAAAAGAGGGCCGGAGCATGCAGGCTGCGGTCCTGGGCGAGCCGCCCTTCAGCACAAAGTGCTTCCCATCAAAGAAATCCTTGGAATACCCTGGGTAGAACGGAAACACCTCAAAACCCTCCGTGGGCTCGAAAGCACTGCGGGTCCACTCCCAGCCATTGCCGAACATGCCGACCACGCCAAAATCGCTGATCTGCTGGCAGGCCTGCACGGGCTCGGGATCCCAGCGCCGGAAGTTGGCATTGCACTGCCCGTCCGGCCAAGGCTGAGCCCCCGATGCTGCGCGCATCCACTGCGCTTCCGTGGGCAAGGCCTTGCCAGCCCAACGCGCGTAGGCGTTGGCCTCGGCATGACTGACGTACACGGGCCAATCGAGCGGCAAGGGCAAGTCCTGTTGCATGGCCCGCAACAACCAACCATCGCGATCGCAGCGCCAGAACACGGGCTGCCGGATGCCATGGTTCTCACGCCAAGCCCAATCTGGCGGCTTCCAGAATTCTGAGCGCTCATACCCGCCATCGGCCATGAAGCTCAGGTACTGACCATTGGTGACCATGTGCTGGTCGATGGCAAAGGCCGGCACGGTCACTTCCTGGGCCGGGAACTCGTTGTCCCAGCCAAACGCCTGCGCATTGCCACGTGACTCACCCAGGACCACCGGGCCGCAGGGGATGCTGACCATGGCAGGCTTGGGCGCAGGCCGGGCCGGCCCCCCCGGGGACTCGTGCGTTTCTCTGCGCCATGACCCCACCGGCAAACGGTGCAGCATGTAGGCCAGCGTTTCAGCGTGCATCAAGCGGTGCTCGATGGCCACGTTGAGCAAGCAAGCCGCGTCGAAGTGGCGCCCGCTTCCGCCCGCCCACGGACCAGGCCAACTCACCGGCAGGGTGGCCATCAGCTCATCCAGCGCTTCGCGGACCGACAGGCGGTAGGCATGGATGTCCTGCAGATCGGGCCAGTCGGTCGGCACATCCTGCGGCAAACCCGTGCCGACCGGGTCAATGCCAAACGCAAACAGTTGGTTGAAGCCAGCGTTGACAGAGGCTGTCACCGCGCGCCGGGTGGTCAGCAGATTCCAGTCAAAGGCCTCCAGGTGCCCCAGGTAGAAGACGATGCGGTGCCGCTCGGCAATGGGCCGTTGGTACAGCACCTCGGGCTGAAGGCTGTCGAACAAGGCATCGGTGATGCCCCGGGCCTCGTGCCAGCGCGCCAGAAGCTGCGGCCGAACGTCGGGACGATCAAGGGCAATCGGTTCTTCTCGGTTCATGACACGTCGGAAAGAGCAGATTGAACCCACGATAACCGAAGTACAGTTCCACCTTCGATGACAGGGGTCATCCAAAGGACAACATGAAAGCCATCTGGAACGGCGTGGTCGTCGCCGAGAGTGACGACATCGTGGTGGTTGAAGGCAACCATTACTTCCCCGAGAGCGCGCTCAAGCGCGAGTACGTGCTTACCAGCAATCGACGTACCATGTGCTCGTGGAAGGGCGAGGCCAGTTACTACACCTTGTTCGTGGATGGCAATGCCAACCAGGACGCGGTCTGGTACTACCCCAACCCCAAGGAAGCGGCCGAAGAGATCAAGGGCCGCGTGGCTTTCATGCGCGGCGTCTCGATCGAGGAATGACGCTCAGGCGGCCAGGGCCTTCTTGCCTGGAGGTGCCTCGGCCGGCTCGGTCTCCCGCCATTTGATCGAGCACCCGATGCTGGGGTATTGGTCGCCAGGGCCATAGCCGTAGTAGGCAATCAGGCGCATGGCGTCGAACAACTCGCGCGGTGCGTCTTCAGGAGCGGGCTCGCGGCCGGAAGCATCCAGACGCCCACGGTAGTGCAGGCAACCACCGCCGTCGAAGGCGTAAAAATCAGGCGTGCAAACAGCGCCATAGGCGCGCGCCACTTCCTGCGTTTCGTCGTGCAGGTACTGGAACGGGAAATCCATCTCGGCCGCAAGGCGCTGCATGTTCTCAAAGCTGTCCTCCGGGTAGGTGGACTCGTCGTTCGAGTTGATGGCGATGGTGTTGACGCCCAGCGGCAGCAACTCGCGGGCATCACGGATGATGCGTGGCAACACGGCCTTCACATAGGGGCAGTGGTTGCAGATGAAGATGACCAGCGTGCCATGTCGGCCAGACAGTTCCTTGAGCGTGTGCATCTTGCCGTCCACGCCTTTCAGGCGAAACGGTGCAGCGTGCCAGCCAAGGTCAGCGATGGGGGTCGTCACAGCCATGAATATCTCCTTAACTCGTCGGTTGACAATTAAGCGGCCATGCGCAGGTTGAGCACATGGTCAGCGATTCGGGCGATGTCGGTAAACACGCCGTCAGGATGGGAATCTTCAATGGGTTGTCCGCCGTTGTAGCCGTAGGGAACGGCCCAGGCAGCCACGCCAGCACGCTGAGCGGTCTCCACGTCAATTGAGGAGTCGCCCACATGCGCTGTGTGTGATTTATCCACATTCAGCGCTTCAAGGCAATACTCAATCACCAATGGATGGGGTTTTTTTTCTGCCAGGCTGTCCCCACCCAGAACGATGGGGAAGAAAGGCGCCAGGCCCGTCACCTCCAGCACACGCTGGGCAAAACGCAACTCCTTGTTGGTGACGCAGGCCAGGCGCACCCCGGCGGTGCGAAGCCGCTCCAGGCCTTCCAGGCAACCGGGGTACAACTGGCTGTTGGTGCCTGTGGTGTCGTTGTAGTGGCCCTCAAAACAGTGCATGACGGCTTCGACGTCAAGGGTGTCCACCTTGGTCTCGCCGGCTTCTTTGGCCTGCTTGAGCAAACCCTTCATCAGCTCGCGCGTGCCGTGGCCGATCAGCTTGGTGACATCGCCCAGTGGGCGCCGTGGCAAACCGATTTCGGCCAACGTGCGGTTGGCCGCCTCGGCGATCTCGGCGGCGGTGTCCACCATGGTGCCGTCCAGGTCAAAGGTGATGAGTTGAATGGTCATGTTTGGGGCGTGCACAAGCACGGTTAACGCATCTGCGCGCGGCGGATTTCCATCAGGCGCAGGATCATGGGGGTGAGGATGAGCTGCATGGCCAGATCCATCTTGCCGCCAGGCACCACGATGGTGTTGGCGCGTGACATGAAGGAGTCGCCGATCATCGACAGCAGGTAGGGGAAGTCGATGCCACGCGGGTTGCGGAAGCGGATCACCGTCATGCTCTCACCAGCGGTAGGCACATCGCGGGCAATGAAGGGGTTGGAGGTGTCGACCACCGGCACGCGCTGGAAGTTGATGTCGGTTTCGCCAAATTGGGGGCACACGTAGTGCACGTAATCGTGCATGCGGCGCAGGATGGTGTCGGACACGGCCTCTTTGCTGTAGCCGCGAAATTTGGTGTCGCGGTGGATCTTTTGAATCCACTCCAGGTTGATGATGGGCACCACGCCAATCTTCAGGTCAACGTGGCGCACCAAGTCAACCTCGTCGGTCTTGACGCAGCCGTGCAGGCCTTCGTAGAACAGCACGTCCGTGTCCACTGGCGTGTCCGACCAGGGCGTGAAGGTGCCGGGTTCTTGCTGATAAGGCACGGCTTCGGCTTCGTTGTGCAGGTAGTAGCGGGTTTGGCAGCGGCCGGTTTCGCCATAGGCCTGGTATTGCTTGCCCAGCATCTCCCACTCGTTGGCCTTGGGGCCGAAGTGGCTCAGGGCGATGCCCTCGCGTTCGTACTCGGCCACCCTCACCTTCATCTCGTTGCGAGAGTAGCGGTGAAAGGCATCGCCTTCAATCACGGCCGGGGTGATGCCTTCGCGGCGGAAAATGGCGTCAAAGGTGCTTTTGACCGTGCTGGTACCAGCACCGCTGGAGCCGGTCACCACGATGATGGGGTGTTTGCGAGACATGTCTGGTCACCCGATCAGGCTTGAGGTTGAACGAACAGCGAACGCGTCTTGAACAACTGCCACGACACGTTCTCGTGCGGATCGGCGTGGTAGCTGACGATGCGGTCGACCTCTTCCTTCGAACCCAGGATGACGGGCACGCGTTGGTGCAAGGTGTCGGGCACCACGTCCAACAGATCGTGTGTGCCATTGACGGCACGGCCACCAGCCTGCTCCACCAGCAGGGCCATGGGGGCGGCCTCGTACATGTGGCGCAGGCGGCCTGCCTTGCGCGGCTCGCGCTCATCGCGCGGGTACATGAACACACCGCCGCGCGTCATGATGCGGTGCACTTCGGCGACCATGCTGGCCACCCAACGCATGTTGAAATCCTTGTGGCGCGGGCCGGATTCACCAGCGATGCATTCGGCCACGTAGCGCTGCACGGGCTTCTCCCAGAAGCGCTGGTTGGACGCGTTGATGGCGAACTCGCGCGTGGCCACGGGGATGCGAACTTCGGATTGGGTCAAGACCCAACGGGCCGGGCCATCACCGTGCAAGGTGGTGCGGTCCAGGGTGAACATCTGCACGCCCTGGCGACAGGTCAGCACCATCACCGTGCAGGGGCCGTACAGCACATAGCCGGCGGCCACCTGCTGTTGTCCGGGCTGCAGAAAACCCATCTCGCCCGGGGTGGTTCCACGGTAGGGGTGCGGCAACACCGAAAAGATCGTGCCCACCGAGATGTTGGCTTCGATGTTGGACGAGCCATCAAGGGGATCGAACACCACCAGGTAGCGGCCTTGATTGCCATGCTCGTCGGACACGAAAGGCATCTCGTGCTCTTCACTGGCCCAACCGGCCACGTGCGGGCAAGCAGCCATGGCCGCCGAGAGCACGTCATCGGCCATCACGTCCAGCTTCTTCTGGTCTTCGCCTTGCGAGTTGCTGGACGAGGCCAGGCCATGCGCCCCCGCCAATGCACCCTGCGCTGCGACCTCGCTGATGGCCGCACAAGCCTGTGCGATGGTCAGCAAGGTTTCGCTCAAAGCCTGGGCCACGTCGGCGGGCATGCCCGACAGGTTCAAAGCCAAGGCTTCGGTCAGTTCCACAGTGGGCGTGGTGTTCATGGTGGGGGTCCTCTGTGAGTTGTTATGTGGGTGCTCGAACGACGAATCGTTCGATCAAGCTGTCGGCACGGCGAACAGACGGCTGGATCGGATGTCGGCCACTTCGATGGTGGTCAGGTCATCGCGGGTCAGCACGCGGTCGCGGTCTTCGAACAGGCGGCTGGCCTGGCGCAGGCGGGCGCGGTCCAGGGCATTGCGAACGCTGCGGGCGTTGGCAAAGTGGGGTTGTTCCAGGCGGCGGCCCAGGTAGTCGTCGAAGGCTTCACGCGCGCCTTCGCCAAAGGTGTAGTGTTGCTGGCCCAGCATCTTGTCGGCGATGCTGAGCAGCTCGGGCGTGGCGTAGTCGGGAAAGTCCAGGTGGTGAGCGATCCGCGATGACATGCCCGGGTTGCTCTGGAAGAAGTGGTCCATGCGGTCCTTGTAGCCCGCCAGGATCACGACCAGATCATCACGCTGGTTCTCCATCACCTGCAGCAGGATCTCGATGGCCTCCTGGCCATAGTCGCGCTCGTTCTCAGGCTTGTAGAGGTAGTAGGCCTCGTCGATGAAGAGCACGCCGCCCATGGCCTTCTTGAGCACTTCCTTGGTCTTGGGCGCCGTGTGGCCGATGTACTGGCCGACCAGGTCATCACGAGTCACGGCCACCAGGTGGCCTTTGCGCACATAACCCAGGCGATGCAGGATCTCGGCCATGCGCAAGGCCACCGTGGTCTTGCCCGTGCCGGGGTTGCCCGTGAAGCACATGTGCAACGACGGGCTCTGCGCCGACAGGCCGAAGCCCGCGCGCAGCTTGTCGATCACCAGCAAGGCCGCGATGTCGCGGATGCGGGTCTTGACCGGGGCCAGGCCCACGAGGTCGCGCTCCAGCTCGTCCATCACATCATCGATGCGGCTTTGGGCCAGCACCTCGGCCACGGTGCCTGGCACAGGGGCCTGGATGGCTTCAGAGCTGACGGCCGCCACAGGTGTTGCAGCCACGGTCTCTTCAGCCGCAGCACGGGCCGTGCTGCCAGGGATGGTGTAGAGCGGCGCGTTCATGGTCAGTCGCTGTAGCGCTCGCCTTCGGGCTCACCAAGCGCATAGGCGCTCATGGTGTAGCGCACCGAGCGGCCATCGACTTCATGGCGCTCCAGGCGGAAGCCGGGCTCCTTCTTGGGGCGATTGACGATGAAGGACATCGCGATGGTCTCGACACCACGGGTGGAGTCAAACGCCATCAGGCGGATGTAGTGGCCACGGCCAAAGGTGTCGCGGCAGGCCTTCAGTTCAGTCATGACGCCAGCGGCATCCTTCAAGTCGAACATGGGGTTGCCGTACATCTCCCAGTAGGTGTTGCGCGGGTGCGGGTCGTCGGTGTATTCCACGCTCCAGGCGTAGCCCTTGCGCAGGCCGTATTCGATCTGCAAGGCGATCTCTTCGTCGGTCAGATCGGGCAGGAAGCTGAACTGGCCTTGCGTGAGGCGGCCGGTGGGGTTGGTCATCATGGTGTGGTTCTCCTTGCCCAGCTTTAGTTGGAAACGCCAGGCGTCACGGCGTAGTCGGACGTGTCGGTCGAGGCGTAGTTGAAGGTGATGTCACCCCAGGTGTCGAGCGCCTGCTTGAGGGGGGTGCAGAACTGGGCGGCCTTGCGCAGGATGTCCGGACCTTCGCCCAGGAGGTCGCGGCCTTCGTTGCGCGCCTTGACCATGCACTCCAACGCCACGCGGTTGGCAACCGCGCCAGCCTGGATGCCTGCGGGGTGGCCGATGGTGCCGCCGCCGAACTGCAAAACCACGTCATCACCGAACAGGTGGATCAGCTGGTGCATCTGGCCGGCATGGATGCCGCCCGAAGCCACTGGCATGACCTTCTTCATGTCGGCCCAGTCCTGGTCGAAGAACAGGCCGCGCGGCAGGTCGGTGTGGGTGTAACTGTCGCGGCAGACGTTGTAGTAGCCCTGCACGGTCATCGGATCGCCTTCGAGCTTGCCCACGGCGGTGCCGGTGTGCAGGTGGTCGCAACCGGCCAGGCGCAGCCACTTGGCGATCACGCGGAAGCTGACGCCGTGGTTCTTCTGGCGCGTGTAAGTGCCATGGCCGGCACGGTGCATGTGCAGGATCATGTCGTTCTTGCGGCACCAGTTGGACATGGACTGGATGGCGGTGTAGCCAATCACCAGGTCAACCATGACGATGACCGAGCCCAGGTTCTTGGCGAACTCGGCGCGCTCGTACATGTCTTCCATGGTGGCGGCCGTCACGTTCAGGTAGCTGCCCTTGACCTCGCCGGTGGCGGCGCTGGCCTTGTTCACGGCGTCCATCACGAAGAGGAAGCGGTCACGCCAATGCATGAAGGGTTGCGAGTTGATGTTCTCGTCGTCCTTCATGAAGTCAAGGCCGCCCTTGAGGCCTTCGTAGACCACGCGGCCATAGTTGCGGCCCGACAAGCCCAGCTTGGGTTTGGTGGTGGCGCCCAGCAGGGGGCGGCCGAACTTGTCCAGGCGCTCGCGCTCGACGACCAGGCCGGTCGGCGGGCCCTTGAAGGTCTTCACGTAGGCCACAGGCAGGCGGATGTCTTCCAGGCGCGCGGCCTTCAGTGGCTTGAAGCTGAACACGTTGCCGATCAGGCTGGCGGTCAGGTTGGCGATGGAGCCTTCTTCGAACAGGATCAGGTCGTAGGCCACGTAGGCAAAGTACTGGCCCGGGTTGTTGGGCACAGGCTCGACCTTGTAGGCCTTGGCGCGGTAGCTGTCGCAGGCGGTCAGGCGGTCGGTCCACACCACGGTCCAGGTGGCGGTGGACGACTCACCGGCCACGGCGGCGGCGGCCTCGATGGCGTCAACGCCTTCTTGGGGGGTGATGCGGAACAGGCAGAGGACGTCGGTGTCCTTGGGTTGGTAGTCGGAGTCCCAGTAACCCATCTGGCGGTACTTGAGCACGCCAGCGCTGTAGCGCTTTTTCTGGTCGGTGATCTGATCGGCGTTCACGACGCCGGCTTCCACTGGTTTGTTCATGTTGAATCCTCTGTGGGAATGGAGAAAAAGCGAAAAAACGAAAGGGGTTGAACTCAATGTAGGACCCACCTCGAATAAGGTAAATTCAGTTATTCTTTGAATTCACTTAAGGTATTGCTTAATGAGAAGCGTGACTTTTAGGCAATTAAGGGTCTTCACGGAGGTCGCCAGGCAGCTCAGCTTCAGCCGCGCCGCCGAGGTTTTGCACCTCACGCCCCCTGCGGTGACCATGCAGGTCAAGGAGCTGGAAAGCCATGTCGGCATGCCGCTGTTCGAGCGCCAAGGCCGCAACATCCAGCTGACCATGGGGGGCGAGTACTTCCTGGTCTACGCCAAACGTTTGCTTTCAACTTTGAAGGATGCGGACAACGTCATGGCCCGGTTCAAGGGGGTGCAGACGGGGGTGCTCACCATCGGGTTAATCAGTACGGCGGGTTATTTCCTGCCGCAACTGCTGGCGCGATTTCGCGCTGAACATCCAGGGGTGGACGTGAAACTGGACGTGACCCGCGACATCAGCAAGCTGATGGCGCGCATGCACAGCAACGAAATCGACCTGGCGGTGATGGGCCGGCCACCCAAGGAATACGCCATGCGCGCCGAGCCTTTCGCGGGTCATTCCATGGTGTTTGTTTGCCCGCCGGGGCACCCCTTGCTGGGCGTGGGCCACCCACCGCTCAATGCCTTGATGAACCACCCGCTGATCGCGCGCGAGGTCGGGTCCGAGGTCCGCGAAGTGTTGGACGCCTATTTGAAGCACCACCAGATGGCGCCGCGCATCGGCATGGAGATCGCCAGCAACGAAACCATCAAGGCGGCGGTCACGGCGGGATTGGGCATCGGCTTTTTGTCCCTGCACGCGGTAGCACCAGAGTTGCGAAACGGCCTGCTGCACCTGGTGGACTTTGAAGGCACGCCCCTGAGGCGCACCTGGAACATCGTGCACGAGGTGTCGAAGGTGCTTTCGCCCGCCGCCGAGGCCTTTCGCTACTTTGTGCTGGAGCATGCAGAAAAGATCATGGGCGAACAGGATTCGACCTTGCTGGCGCCCAACGCGGCATAATCTGACAACCATTCCGATCACATCTCCCTCCCCTCTCTTGAAGGAAAAACCATGACTCGTGAAGTCGTTTTCGTGGGCGCCGCCCGCACCGCCATCGGCACCTTCGGTGGCTCGCTCAAGGAAGTGCCTCCCGCCGACCTGGGCGCCCTGGTCATCAAGACCGCGATGGAACGCGCAGGCGTGCAGCCCAAGGACGTGGGCCACGTGGTGCTGGGCCATGTGATCCCCACCGTGCCGCAAGACGCGTACATCAGCCGCGTGGCCGCGCTGAACGCTGGCGTGCCGCAAGAGACCCCCGCCTTCAACGTGAACCGCCTGTGCGGCTCGGGCCTGCAGGCCGTGGTGTCGGCCGCCCAGTCCATCCTGCTGGGTGACTGCGACGTGGCCATCGGCGCTGGCGCTGAATCCATGAGCCGTGGCGCGTACCTGGTCACCAGCAACCGCTGGGGCGCGCGCATGGGCGACGTCAAGATGCTGGATTTCATGCTCGGCGCCCTGCACGACCCGCGCAAGCACATCCACATGGGCATCACCGCCGAGAACGTGGCCGCCCGTTACGACATCACCCGCGAACAGCAGGATGCCTACTCCGTGCAGAGCCAACAGCGCGCTGCCGCCGCCATTGAAGCCGGCTACTTCAAGGAACAGATCGTGGCGGTGGAATTGCAAACCCGCAAGGGCACCACGCTGTTCGACACCGACGAACACGTGAAGGGCGACACCACCGTCGAGGCCCTGGGCAAGATGAAGCCCGCCTTCAAGAAGGAAGAAGGCACCGTGACCGCCGGCAACGCCTCCGGCCTGAACGATGGCGCTGCAGCCGTGGTGATGGCCTCGGCCGAGAAGGCCAAGGAACTGGGCCTCAAGCCCCTGGCCCGCCTGGTTTCCTATGGCCACGCTGGCGTCGAGCCCGAGTACATGGGCATCGGCCCCGTGCCCGCCTCCAAGGCCGCGCTGGCCAAGGCCGGCTTGACCGTGGCCGACCTGGACGTGATCGAATCCAACGAAGCCTTCGCCGCACAAGCCTGCGCTGTGTCCAAGGAAATGGGCTTCCCCAACGAGAAGACCAACCCCAATGGCTCGGGCATCTCGCTGGGCCACCCGGTGGGTGCCACCGGCGCCATCCTGGTGACCAAGGCGCTGTATGAGCTGCAACGAATCAAGGGCCGCTACGCCCTGATCACCATGTGCATTGGCGGTGGCCAAGGCATTGCCATGATCATTGAGCGCATTTGATTGAATTGATGACGCCCGGTTGACTTGCTGAAGTCATCCTTGAAAAGCCCGAGTGCGCCCTGCCCCTCGGGCTTTTTTCATGGAGCCTTGGCTTTGGGAGTTTTGCGTTTGACGGCTTTGGGCTTGGGCAATGGCAAAGCACCGGCGGTGGACTGGAACACGCGCTGCAACAGGTGCTGGTCGTCGATCTCATCACCGAGGCGGAAATACAGCTTGGCGCCAGGGTAAGGCGGATGCTCTGACACGGTGCCCAGCACGGCCTTGCCTTCGTCCGTGGGTTTGACGAACAGGTGGTTGTCGCACACGAAGGCGATGACTTTGCCGTCCAGGTAGAGGGCGTACTCGCCGAACATTTTCTTGTGTGAGATGCGGCCGCCCAGGTTGGATTGCTCGCAGATGTAGTCGACAAAGCTCTGGTCGGTGGCCATGGCGCTTGCCTCAGCTTGGCTTGGTGAGCAGCAAGCGCGATTGCGCCGACCGCAACAGGGCTCGGGAGTAAAGGCGGTGGAAGCCTTTGAGGGCGTGGAACTCCAGGCCATAGCTGGCCGGGCCAGTCGCTCGGTCCACCTTGGGTAAGAAGGCCGAGCCAAAGTACAAACGCGTACTGCCAGGGCGGGCGCCCTCGTCGGCGACGCTCATCAACCACGACCTCGTGCGCCCCATGAAATCGCAAAGCAACAATTGATTGGTGGCCCGCCCTTCAACGCTCCAGGCGGCAAAGGACTCGGCTTGCCCCGCCGCCAGCTGCTGGGCCTGCAAGTCCGTGGAGGGCTTGAACACGATCGATGCCAGTATGAAGCGTTCGACTTTGAACAAGCCCGTGGTGTAGAAGGTTTCCACAAACTCGCCATGCGAGACATGACGTGGCACGTCCGCGAAAAAGCAGTCCGTGTAGGCCCCAGCCTGCTTGTAATGATTCAGCAGGGCTTCTGGGGGCAATTCGCCAGCTTGCACGGCA
The DNA here is from genome assembly GCA_964554655.1 of uncultured Aquabacterium sp. Taxonomy (GTDB): domain Bacteria; phylum Pseudomonadota; class Gammaproteobacteria; order Burkholderiales; family Burkholderiaceae_C; genus Aquabacterium. The sequence continues at coordinate 70,662 of CAZKPN010000002.1, forward strand.
CCCATGATCCTCAACCCGGAATCTCAGGCTCGACCAGTTGGATCAGCAAGGTCAGCGACTCTTGCCAGCCCAGGTAGCAGCCTTCGGTGGGGATGATGGCCGGGATGCCTTCCTGCACCACGCTCAGCTCGGTGCCGCAAGACACTTGCTTCAAGGTGATGGTGGTCTGCATCTCACCAGGCAGGTTCGGGTCATCGAACACAGCCGTGTAGCGCAGGCGTTCGTTGGGCACCAGCTCCAGGTACTGGCCGCCAAACGAATGGCTGTGGCCCGAACTGAAGTTGGTGAACGACATCTTGTAGTGGCCACCCACCTTGGCGTCCATCTGGTGGACCTTGGCAGTGAAGCCGTGCGGGGGCAGCCATTTGACAAAGGCCTCAGCGTTCAGGAAGGCGCGGTAGAGGCGATCCGGGGTGCTGCGGATGACGCGGTGGAGGCGGACGGTGTTGGTGGTACTCATGTCAATCATTCCTTGGCTTGCAGAGGACAGCCCTCTGACTGTACGACGAAGGACGGGCGGCTAAATCGACACTGGGCGTTCGGCAAGGCTTGCCACGCATGCCCATCAAGGATGGCGATGATGCTGGGGCCCATTGGCACTCGCCTCGCCATGACCACGCAGCATCTGGTATTTCGCAATTTGCGCTGGGTTGAGAATGGCGCGCTGAAGAATATGCGCCTCCAGGTGCGCCTGACGAACTTGCCCCTGAAGCTGGCCAATTTTTGCCATGGCGATGGACAAGCGTTCTGGCGTCGCTGTCTTGGCCGCGAACAACTCGTTCAGTGAGCGTTCTTCTTCAACCAGTTGCTGGCCGACATGCCTGGAGCGGGACGCCATGTTGTCGAACAGGGTTTGCGTCTGCGCCTTCTGACCGGGCGTGAGTTCGAGCTCCATGGACAGGCTCAGAACATGCGACGGCCCCGGGTAACCATTCAGTTCTGCCGCTTTGGCCTGGCCCATGCCTTTACCCGACAAATATCCGTGAACGTCATCCACGGACAGCGCCTTGATGTCAGACCCGGCGGCCACGGTCAGGCTTGAAAGCAGTGCCAGACAGGTTGCGGTGAAGGTGATCTTCATGTTGGCTCCTTGGTTCATCAGTGGTCGAAGCGCCCCAGTATCACCGGCATGACTGAGAACAGCAGCAGCATGCCCAGGTAGACGCCACCAGACACCGGGTCGCGGCTGGCGAGATACTGACCCAGCGAGCGATCCTGCAAAACTGCGGCGAACAGGAACTCGGCGCAAAGCAACAAGCCAAGGGCCAGCACGCCAACGCCCAGGCGAAGGTGCATTCGGGCAGGCAAGGCGAACTTCTGGGTGATGAACCGGGCAGCCCACACGATGACCAGCAACATGAATGGCATTTCAATGAGCTCTGCCAGCCGCTCACCCACGCGCGGCACCAGGAATGGCACGCGGAGCGCGCCGAGCACAAAGCCAGCACCAAACACCAGCGCAAAGTAGGTCACGCCCGCTTTGATGGCTTGATGCTTCATCCAGGTGATCCTTGGTCAGGGCCTTGCGCCGGGTGCAGATGCACGGCCAACCACATGGCGCCGTCCGAGGTGCGCTCCACGGTGTGCCGCACACCTGCCGGCAAGAACAGGTGATCGCCAGCCTTGAGTGACACGGACTCCCCAGCCACGGTCATCCACGCTTCACCTTGGACCAGCAAGACCCACTCGTCTTGCGCCTGCACATACTCGTGAGGCGTGATGCGCGAAGTGCTGACGATCCGCTCGATGAGCAGATTGCGGTGGTTGAGGATGGTGTCGAAGCGCTCGCCATGGGCTGGCGGTGTTGCGTTGGTGAACAGGTTGTCAACGCGCATGATCGTCACTTTGCAACGCCCAGGTTTCTGACAAAGAACTTCACGATCAGCTCGTTCACCTCACGGGTGGTCTGCGCCCGGTTGAACCCCGGCGGATCAGAGATCAAATCAGAAATCAGACCGCTGAGCTTGGGCCGCAATGGCGACAGCAGCGCACCATGGCCGCCGTTTTCCAGATTGGCCAAAGACTCGCACGACGTGCATGCGCCCAAGACGGCTCCGCTGTGAAATTTCGGGATCAACCACCGGTCTTTCTGGGCCGAGATGATGCCCAGCTTCACTTTGGGTTGGCGCAAGGACGTCAGGTCGAAATCAGCCGCCAGCGGTACGCCCGCCACCACAGCCTTGATCCTGGGATCGGTGTGCTCGTACCAGGTCTCGTCGGTGAACTTCAGGCCAATGACCCAGCGGGCCACGGTGGTTTTAAGCCCATCCAACGGCCCCCCGGTCAGGCTGGTGATGAGGCCCACGCAGGTCTGAAAATCTTCGGCCATGTGGGCCTGGCAATGCTGCTTGAACCTGGCTGGCGACCAACGCCCGCCCGCCAGTGAGAGCGCAGTGTGCCCACCGGCAGACATGCCATACATGCCCACACTGTCGAACTGAAGCAACGGGGCAAACAATGGGCTGCGGGCCATGGCGTCAATGGCCTTGGACACCTCCAGAGGCCGGCGAATCCAGCTGGCAGGCCCAGGCTCGCCGGCGTCGTCGTCGTTGTCCTTGTAGTGCTCGGGCATGGCCACCACAAAACCGGCATCCGCCAGTGCTCGGGCAATGTCGAGGTAATCCCATGGCGCTGCTGTGGAGCCATGAGAGATGACCACCAACGCCCCATTGCCCCTGACAGGTGCGGCATCAATGGCCAGTTGCATCAGGAACGCACCCCGCCGGACATCCTGTTCTGGCGCTTTGGTGGGAAAGAACACCGTGACGGGACCAGCCGCTTCTGACGGCAGCCACTCCACCACGCCCACTGCGGAGAGGGCCCCAGCATGCCAGCCCAGCAGCGCCAGAGAAAATGCCAGTGTGCGAACTGCCTTTGAAATCATCAGAAGAAGATGCGCCATCGCCATATTTCGCGATCGTCAAACGCTGGCGATTGATTCAACCTGCGCTTTGGACATGCGCAAAGCCTTGCGCATGTAGCCTTTCCACAGCCTTTGTGTGATGAAGCAAACAATGGGCTCAAGCACGGGTGTGCGGCTGATGAACTCGTACCGCCAGCGAATGGCCGTCGTCTGGGTGACGGGTTCGCGCTCGAACCACCACTCGCCCCGCGCCTCTTTGGCCAGGAAGCGCAAGATGCCCGTGAAGCCACTGACGGTGTAGGCGAAATGCGATGGGAACTGGTAGGCCGTCAACGCCTCCTGGGCCGAGCTGCCATCGGACAGCAGGACGGTGCGGGTCTGGCCTGCACCGTCCCAGGGGCCCGTCTGGTCTTTGGTGCCCGACACCGCCGGCAAGGGACCGTACCCGGTGAAGATGGACGCCAGGTTGATGGGCACGATGTGCGCGAAAGCTTTTTCGAGCGGTGCGTGGACGGTGGTTTGCACTTCAGCTGAGGTGGAACGCATGGCGGGTATCCCTTCAGTGGTTACGAACGATGGCGGACATTCGGTTTTACACCCTTCGTGAAGGGTTCAACTTACTCGTTCGGCTTTTCCGACGAATAAACAAACCACAGGTGGTTGTAGTAATTCTTGAAGGCCGTGTACAGCGAACTCTCGCCTTCCTTGATCTTGTACACAGGCGCCTTCTTGTCGTACTTCGTGGATGCAATGCCAGTCTAATGCCCGGCAGCTGGCGCCACCCTTAAGCGCCAGACTTGTTGAATGCGCTCATCAAGTGCTCACGGCGAACACCGCACTGGCGCGGACGATGCGCTCGGTGCCCACATGGATGAAGCCGTTGGCGAAGGCGAGGCGTGAGCCCTTCTTCTGGATGTCCACGGTGGTTTCGATCCAGTCGCCGATCTTGGCGGTGCCGGTGAAGTCGAGCGTGAGGTTGGCGGTGACCAAGGGAATGGGTGGGTCGGCGGAGAAAGCGGTGGCGTAGCCCAGGGCCACATCGGCCAAAGTGGCCAGGATGCCGCCGTGGATGGTGCCGCGGGCGTTGCAATGCTTGGGCTCGACACGCAGGCCCAGGACCAGGTCTTGCCCTTGGCCTTTGGCGTGGATGGGGCCGAGGAGGTCAAGCACGGGACTGGTGCGGATGAGTGGGCTGAAGCCGGCGGGGATGTCCATCGGGAGACCTCCAATGTGGTGTGTGTCACCTTTGGCCGTAGTGGAGCACGGTGGGGAACGGGTCGTAGAAGTGGTGCAGCAGCTGGCGCCATGCCTGGTACTGCGGTGATTGGCGAAAGCCGACCTCGTGGTGCTCGATGGTTTGCCAGCGCACCAGGAGCATGTAGTGGTGGGGTTGCTCGATGCAGCGTTGGAGTTCGTGGCCCAGGTAGCCGGGCATGGACGCGATGATGCTTTGCGCGATGTTGAAGGCGGCTTCGAAGGCTGTGGTCTGGCCATCGCGGATTTGCAATTGGGCGATTTCGAGGATGGGGGTATTCATGGAGCAACTCATGTCATTTTTCAAGCGTGTTGAGTCATGGATAAAGCGGCAACTTGATCTGCCGCCCCAATACCCAGGGTTCGTCAAAGCTCCACATCTGCTCAACCCATGGCTTGTGGCCACTTGATCTGCAACTTTCGATGGCTAGCGAGGCAGTCTCGCAGATACAGGTTGATGAGGCTTTGGTAAGAAATGCCAGCTTCTTCGGCCATGCCCTTGAAGTATTCAACAACGTCTTCGGAGAAGCCGCATGGTGACAGGCTTCTTCAGCTTTGAAGCGCATGGATTCTTGCGGGCCTTCAGTTTGGAGAGGTCGTATTCAGCTTTCATGTCTAGCCACCTTGGTAGAACGCGCTTTCGCGCTTGGTGGCCTTGCGAGCAGAAATGATGCGGATGACTTCGCCGTGTTCGCGCTCGCCATGGCAGACGATGAGTAACTTGGCGCCAGAGCTCATGCCCAACATCAGAAAGCGCTCTTCGTCTGACTGTATCGAATTTCGTGCGGCCGCGTTATTGGAGCCAACGCCCGAGTGAGCTCGATCGTCTTGAAGCCCTCAACTCACCAGCCACATCGCCGCAACGCAAAAAAACCCCGGACGATGCCGGGGCTCAAAGTGTCAGGCCTGTTGATGTGCTCTCATTGATCAAGCCGCACGCTGTACTCCAGCACATTGCCCCAGATGGGTTGGTAGTTGCAGCTGGTGGGACGCAGGTTCCATGACAGGATGGAGCGCGCGCGGCGGGCCATGCCGTTCATGGGCTGAACGAGCTGCAGGTTGTTGATGGCGTTGGCCATGACCGCGAACTGCCAGGTGGGTGCCAACACCGAGTTGGCCAGGTGCACGCTGTCGTCGCCCACAGGCTGGAAGACACCGGCCGCATCGGCCACGCAGTGGTACACATACTCACGGCTGCCCGGAATGGGCGCGGCACCAAAGCCGAAGTTCTGCTTGATCTTCACCGGGCAAGCGAAGGTGCGGCGTTGGGGGTCGTAGCCGCAGCAGGACATCTCTTCGTAATACACGCTGCCGAGGTAAGCCACCTTGGCCCCGCACTGGCGAGCCGCGATGTGGAACGGGTCGGCCGCGGGCAGCGCGGCGGCATCATAGGTGCCGCAATACTTGTACTTCTGGTACAGCGAGGATTGCAGTTGGGTCTGCTCGGCCGGGCTCAGCTTGCTGGCACCTTCCAGGGCTTTGGCCACTTCGTTTTTGATGTCAGGGCCGCAGACCGTGGTGGACTGGGCCTGCGCCATCATGGGGGAACACAGCGCGATGGCTGCGAGTAGAACAACACGCTTGAGGGTCAAGGCAATCATGGTCGGCTCCTTGGAATGTGACATTGGGGAATTCAATGTCTTCCTGGGGAGCCGCCGTGACAAGGTGCCCGCGGCTTCAAGCTAGGGAGGAATGGGGTGCAAGTTAGGGAGCCTTCAAAGGCCCCGGCGTTGGCGTGGTCCCACGCCCCCGATGCATCAACGCCTTGCTCCGCCGGATCAAGCCATCCACCAGCGTGAACACCACCGGGATCACCAGCAGGCTCAAGAAGGTGGACGTGATCAGCCCCCCAATCACCACGATGGCCATCGGTGCCCGAAAGCTCGGATCCACGCCAATGCCCAGGGCAATCGGCAACATGCCCGCGCCCATCGCGATGGTGGTCATGATGATGGGCTGGGCCCGCTTGCGGCAGGCGTCTACCACCGCCTCCCAGCGCGACAAGCCATGCTCGTTGCGCGCGATCAGCACGTAGTCCACCAGCAGGATCGAGTTCTTGGTGGCAATGCCCATCAGCATGATCAAGCCAATCATGGACGGCATGGACAGTGCCGTCTGCGTGATGAACAGCGCCACAAAGGCCCCAGGGATGGACAGCACCAGCGCCATCAGGATGGTCATCGGCTGCACAAAGTCCTTGAACAGCAGCACCAGCACCACGTAGATGCACAGCACGCCCGTCAGCATGGCCAGGCCAAAGCTGGCGAACAGCTCGGCCATGGCTTCGGCATCGCCCACCGTGGTCTGCGTGATGCCGGGCGGCAGGTTCTGCAGGCTGGGCAAGGCCAGGGCTTTCTTCTCGACGTCACCCAGCGGTTGCTGGTTCAGCTCGATCTCGAAGTTGATGTTGCGCTGGCGGTCGTAGCGGTCGATCTGGGCAGGGCCGCTGGCCATGGTCAAGGTGGCCACATTGCCCAAGGGCACGGGGCCACGCGCACCGGGCACGGGCAGGCGCGAGATCAAGTCCAGGTCGGCCTTGGCCTCGTCGGGCAAGCGAACCACCACGGGCACTTGCCGTTGCGACAGGTTCAGCTTGGGCAGGCCCTGGTCGTAATCACCCAGGGTGGCAATGCGCAAGGTGTCGGCGATGGCGCTGGTGCTCACGCCCAGGTCGGCGGCCTTGGCGGCATCGGGGCGCACGATCAACTCGGGGCGCACCAGACTGGAAGTGGACGTGACGTTGCCGATGCCGGGGATGGTGCGCAACTGGCGCTCAACCACCGAGGCATGCTCGGACAAGGCCCGGCCATCTTCACCGGCCAGCACCAGCACGTACTTCTCGGCCGAGCCGCCAAAGCCCACGTTCACACGCGCGCCGGGCAAGGCTTCCAGAGACGCGCGCAGCTGCTGCTCGATGTCTTGCTTGCTGATGCCGGGCCGGTCTTGCCGCCGCGTCATGTTGATGGTGAGGGTGGCCTTGCGCACTTCGGCCGCCGCTTGTGGCATGAAGGGGTCGCTGCCCGAAGCGCCGCCGCCCACGGCCGTGTAGACCAGCTTGACGTGCTCGTTCTTGATCACGATCTTGCGCGCCTCTTCGGCCAGCTTGTAGGTCTGCTCGAAGTTGCTGCCCGGTGGCAACGACAGCGACACCTGCGTTTGCGACAAATCATCGGGCGGGATGAAGCCAGTGGGCAAACGCCCTGCCAGCATGAACGATCCCACCATGAAAACGGCCACCACCAGCAAGGTCATGATGCGGTGCTTCAGGCACCAACGCGCCCAGCCCAGGTACACGCCCATCCACTTGGGTTCATGGTGCTCGCCTTTGGGCGCCTTCAAAAAGTAAGCGGCCATCATGGGGGTCAGCATGCGCGCCACCACCAATGAGAAGAACACGGCAATGGCCGCCGTCCAGCCAAACTGCACGAAGAACTTGCCGGGCACGCCGCCCATGAAGGCCGTGGGCAGGAACACCGCGATCAGTGTGAAGGTGGTGGCGATCACGGCCATGCCGATCTCGTCGGCGGCTTCGGTGGCCGCCTGCAAAGGCGTCTTGCCCATGCGCAGATGGCGCATGATGTTCTCGATCTCGACGATGGCATCGTCCACCAAAATGCCCACCACCAGCGACAGCGACAGCAGCGACACGGTGTTGACGCTGAAGCCCAGCAGGTTCATCACACCAAAGGCCGGGATCACCGACAGGGGCAAGGCGGTGGCGGCCACCAGCGTGGCGCGCCAGTCGCGCAAAAACAGGAACACCACGATCACGGCCAGGATGGCGCCTTCATACAGCAGCAGCATCGAGCCGTGGTAGTTCTCTTCTACCGGATCGACAAAGTTGAAGGCTTCGGTGATGACGATGTCGGGGTTCTTGGCTTTGACTTCTTCCAGCGCCGCACGGATGCCTTGCGCCACGTCCACTTCGCCCGCCTTGAGCGCACGCGTGAGCTCGAAGCCCACCACACGCTCGCCATTGAGCAGCGCTGCCGAGCGTTGCTCGGCCGTGGTGTCGCTCACCTTGGCAATCTGGTCCAGCCGCACACGGCGGCCATCGGACAAGGTGATGTCCATGGCGGCCAGCTCGGCCGCCGATTGCACCGTGGCCACGGTGCGCACCGACTGCTCGGCACCGCCCACGTCCACGCGGCCGCCCGAGGCCTCTTGCTGGATGCTGCGCAACTGCCGCGACACGTCGGCGGCAGACACATTGAGTGCCAGCAAGCGGGCCGGGTCCAGCTCGACGCGCACTTCGCGGGTCACCCCGCCCACGCGCGCCACCGCGCCCACGCCCTTGACGGCCAGCATGCGCTTGGTCACGTCGTTGTCCACGAACCAGGACAGGGCCTCGTCGTCCATGCGCTTGGAGGCGACGGTGTAGGTCAGGATCGGTGCGCCCGACAGGTTCATCTTGGAGATGACCGGATCGCGCAGATCACCGGGCAGATCAGAGCGCACGCGCGAGACCGCGTCGCGCACATCGTCTACCGCTTCCTGCGTGGGCTTTTCAAGGCGAAACTCGACCGTGATGATCACGCTGCCATCCTGCACCTTGGTGTAGATGTGCTTGATGCCTTGCAGCGTGGCAATCGAATTCTCAAGCTTGCGCGCCACCTCGGTTTCCAACTGCGCTGGCGCCGCGCCCGGCAAGGACGCCGTCACCGTGACGGTGGGCAGGTCGATGTCGGGAAAGCTCTGGATCTTCATCCCCGAAAAGCCCATCAGGCCCACCACGGTGAGCATGATGAACAGCAGGATCGCGGGGATGGGGTTTCGGATCGACCAGGTGGAGACGTTCATGACTGGCCTTTCACGACCCGCACGGTGTCACCGTCGGTCAAAAAGCCCACGCCAGAAGCCACGACTTGCGTGTCGGCCTTCAGGCCTTGCGTGATCTCGATGCGGTCGGCC
>CAZKPN010000002.1:79789-122910 GCA_964554655.1 uncultured Aquabacterium sp.
GTTGAACCGCCCGGTGGCGTGGCCCAGGCGGGCATGCCGGGCTTGATCTGCGACAGATCCGCCGAAGGCAGCTCAGCGCGCCATTCCAGGCGGCCTTGGCGAATCAGGCGGAACAGCTCGGCGCCAGGTTGGGCCATGGAGCCCACCGAGGCCACACGGGCCGAGATCACGCCATCGTCGGGCGCCACCACCTTGGTCTGGCGCAAGCGCAGTTCATCGGCGGCCAGGCGGGCCTTCAGGGATTCCATGCGGGCTTGCGCGGTGGCTTCGGCAGTGAGGTCGCGCTGCGCCTCTTGCGCGCTGATGGCACCACTGCCACGCAGGGACCGCGACCGGTCGGCGTTGCTCTTGGCTTCGGCCAGTAGGGCTTGCGCCTCGGCCAGGTTGGCGCGTGCCGTGTTGGCATCGGCCACCACGGCTTCATTCTGCAAGGTGGCCAGAACTTGGCCACGTTTGACGCGATCGCCCACGTTGACCAGCACCGTGGCCACGCGCAAGCCTGACAGCTCGGCGCCAATGATGGCTTCCTGCCAGGCCGCGATCGAGCCATTGGCCGTGAGCGTGGAAGGCCATTGCGCCGATTGAGGCGAGACCACCTGCACGCTCAGGGCGGGCTTGACCTGCCGGGACGCGGCCGGCGCCGCTGCAGCGGCCTTGTTGGTCTCGCCAGCAGGTGCATCGGCTTTGAAATGCCACCACAGCCCACCCGCCACCACCACGGCTGCAACTGCCACCCACTTGCCGTTATTCGTCAACCAGTTCGACATGCTTTTTCCTCTATTTTTTTAATCAATTGGCCATGGCGCGCACGCCGCGCTCATGCCCAACCAGGGCGACACCATAGCCCACCAGACGATTCAACACCTGGCGCACAGCCTCATCCCCATCCAGGAGGGCCGGCGCCAACACATTCATGAATTCACGCGACAAGCTGTAGTCGTGCACCATGGCCAACAGCGCAAAAGCCAAGTGATGCAAGGCATCGTCAGGCTCGGTGGCCCCCACGTGCCTTGCCAGCAGCATCACCACCCGCTGATGGTGCGGCTGGATGTATTGCGCGATCACGTCCTTGTAGGCCGCGCTGGGCTCCACCATCTCGCGCAGGTGCAGCTTCATGCCGCGTTCGGCGTGTTCATCCGCCACGCCGTCCACCCTCATGGGACACAAAAATGCCGTCATCAGCCGGCGCATGGCCTCTTCCAAAAGCAAAGCCGGATCGTCGAAATGGGTCAGCTCCGACGTCAGGGCTTCAATGGGTCGCAGCAACACCGCCCGATACAAACCGGCCTTGTCGCCAAAGTAGTAGTGGATGGAGGCCACATTGGCGCCCGCCGCCTGGCAGATCTCGCGGGTGGAGGCCTTGGCGAAACCTTTGTCGGCAAAGATGCGCAGGGCCTCCTGCAACAGGCGCTCGCGGGCCGGAGCGCCACGCTCATGGGACCCCGGCTGATTCAAATCAAGCGCTTGATTGATTTTCATGCGAGCATGCTAACCCATCACGCTGACTTCCTTTTTCTCAGGCCCACATGCAGTTGATTCCTTGGGTTTACACCGGTCGAGAAGGGTTTGCTTTGAGAGGCTGGCACACACCGCCCACTGGCAAACCGCTGTTGCACTTCCTCCACGGCAACGGCTTTTGCGGCCGGACCTATGAGCCCCTGCTGGCGCAACTGGCGCCCGACTTCGACCTGTGGCTGAGCGATGCCCAGGGCCATGGCGACAGCGACCATGGCGGACGTTTCGTGGGCTGGAACCGCAGCGCGGAGCTGGCCGTGGAGGCCTTGACCGCGCATCTGCCACTGTTCGAGGGCATGCCACGCCACGCGGTGGGCCACAGCTTTGGCGGTGTCCTGACCAGCCTGGCGGTGGCAGAGCATCCCGGTTTGTTCGACCGCGCCGTGTTGCTGGACCCAGTGATCCTGCAACCCCAGATGCTGTGGGCCGCGCAGATGGCCCAGTTGACAGGCCTGGCCAGCCACAGCGAACTGGCCCGAAAAGCCAGGGCGCGCCGACGCCATTGGCCAGACCGCAACACCGCCCGCGAATCGCTGGAAGGCCGGGGGGTTTACAAAAACTGGACGGCGCCAGCCTTGCAGGCCTTCATCGACCACGCTTTGCGCCCCTCGGCCGATGGCGGGGTGGAGCTGAAATGCTCGCCGGAAAGAGAATCCGAAGTGTTCAGCTCGGTGGCCGATGGCCTGTGGACTGCCCTGAACCGGATCAAAACCCCCATTCAGGTGATTCATGCCGAGCAAACATTCCCATTCATCGCGGCATCCGTGCAACAGTGGAAATCGATTAACCCGCATGTCTGCGACATTCAAGCGCCGGGCGGGCACTGTTTCATGCAGGAAACACCGATTCAAACCGCCGAGATGGTGAAAAGGTACTTGATGTCACAGTTTTAGGGGATGGTATGAATAACCCTTGCTGTCGTATGATTTTCCAGATACCCCTTGAAACATGCGCGCCCCTCGGGTCGGCTTGGTGTCATCGGCGTTCTTTTGGTTGACGACGACGGTGCCCATGGCCACACAACAAATACCCAGCAGCAGGAATGTCATGACCCCACCGGCCCTGAGCCACTGGTTGCGCGCCGCCTCTGAAAAAACCCCCGACGGCATCGCCCTGGAGTATTCGGGAATTCGGCTGAGTTACGCAGCCCTGTCGCTCAAGGTTCGCCAGCAGGCCGACCTTTTGCGCGAGGCCGGGCTGGTCCCCGGTGACCGCATTGCCATCGCCGCCACAAGGTCACCCGACACCGTGATCGCCATCCTGGCCGCCGTCGAAGCGGGCGTGGCCTATGTGCCCTTGGACCTGAGCTACCCGGCCGATCGACTGCAAGCCATGCTGGCTGATGCGCAGCCTCGGGTGGTGGTGGGTGAACCCGGCGCCTTGTCGGCCCTGCAGGACCTGGTCGGCCCCATGCCCAGCCTGGACGCCGTCGCACCTTCGCAAGGCATGCCCTACGCCGCCAGCAGCGACCTGACCTACGTGCTGTTCACCTCGGGCTCCACCGGGCGGCCCAAAGGGGTGGCCATGGGCGACCTGCCCTTGCGCCATCTGATCCAGTGGCATGCCCAGCATCCCCGCCTGGGGCAAGCGGCCCGAACCCTGCAGTTCGCGCCCTTGTCCTTCGACGTGCATTTCCAGGAGATCTTCTCCACCTTGGCTTGCGGCGGCACCCTGGTGCTGATCCCGGACAGCCACCGGCGCGATCCAGCCTTGCTGCGCGAGGCACTGCAAACGCAGCGCGTTGAACGCATTTTCCTGCCCTATGTGGCCTTGCAGATGCTGGCCCAAGCCGATGAAGACGCGCACAGCGACGGCAAGCCGCCCCTGGCCCTGCGTGAAGTGGTCAGTGCCGGCGAGCAATTGCAGGTCACCCTCACCATCCGCGCCCTGTTCGAGCGCCTGCCCCAGGCGGCATTGCACAACCACTATGGCCCCACCGAAAGCCACGTGGTCACCGCCTTCGAGTTGACCGGCCCGCCCGCCTCCTGGCCCGGCATCCCGCCCATCGGCACGGCCTTGCCCCATGTCCTGCTGGCCCTGCGCGACCCCGACACCGGCAAGCTCAGCACCAGCGACACCGGCGAATTGCTGCTGGGGGGCGACACCCTGGCCCACGGCTATTTGGGCCAGGCCCAGTTGAGCGCCGAACGCTTTCTGGACGGCCCCGCCGGCCTGCCCGCCCGCTGGTACGCCACCGGTGACCTGGTCAGCCGCGACCCCGCCGGCGTGCTCACCTACCAGGGCCGCATCGACCAGCAACTGAAGGTGGACGGCTTTCGCATCGAACCCGGCGACATCGAGCTGGCCCTGATGGCACACGAGTCCGTCCAGGACGCCGCCGTGACCGCGCCCGACGTGCCCGGTTCCGGCCGCCAGTTGGTGGCCCACGTGGTGTTGCGCCCTGGCAGCCCGGCGCTGGCCCAGCTGTTGGCGCCGTGGCGGCAATGGCTGCGCGACCGCCTGCCCGACTACATGATCCCCGTGCGCTTCATCGCACTCGACAAACTGCCCACCACGCCCAGCGGCAAGATCGACCGGCGCAGCCTGCCTCTGCCTGCGGTTGAGGCCAGCTCCACCATTGATCCCAACACGCTGTCGGTGACCGAGCGCCTGCGCAGCGTCTGGCAGGAACTGCTGGGCTTGAGCGACCTGGCCGACGACAGCAATGTGTTCGACGCGGGCGCCCGATCGCTGCTGGTGATGCGCTTCGTGAGCCGCATCAAGCAGCTGGGTTTGAACCTGTCGGTGGCCGAGGTGTATGACCGGCCCACCATCGCCGGCATGGCCCAAAGCCTGCAAGGCGCTGCCGCACCGACTCGACGCCATGCGCCCACCGGCCCGCAAGACCAGGATGGCATCGCCATCATCGGCATGTCGGTGCGGGCCGACAACGCCCACGACCTGGACACCTTCTGGGCCAACCTGCTGGCCGACCGCGAAAGCATCCGCCGCTTTGCCCCGCACGAGGTCGATCCGTCGGTGCCCGAAGAAGTGCGCAACCGACCCAACTTCGTGGCGGCCCGCGGAGTGCTGGAAGACGCCGACCGCTTCGACGCGGCGTTCTTCGGCATCTCCGCCCGCGAAGCCACCGTGTTGGACCCCCAGCAGCGCTTGTTCCTGGAGCTGTGCTGGTCGGCACTTGAAAACGCCGCCATCGACCCGAGCCGCGGCCAGGACCGCATCGGCGTGTACGCCGGCAGCGCCAACAACACCTACCTGCCGGCCATGCGCGCCGAGCAGCCCGACCTGATCCAGCGCTATGGTGAATTCGCCACCATGCTGGCCAGCGAGAAGGACTACGTGGCCACGCGCGCGGCCAACCGCCTGAACCTGCGCGGCCCGGCCGTGTCCATCCACACGGCCTGCTCCACTTCGCTGGTGGCCATCACGCAAGCTTGGCACGCGCTCGCCCAAGGTCAATGCGATGTCGCGCTGGCCGGTGGCATCACCGTGGTCGTGCCTCAGCCTGGTGGGTACCTGTACGTAGAAGGCAGCATGGAGTCGTCCGACGGACGCTGCCGTCCCTTCGACGCCGATGCCTCGGGCACCGTCTTCGCCAGCGGCGGTGGCGTGGTCGTGCTCAAGCGCCTCAAGCAAGCCCTGGCCGATGGCGACACGGTGTACGCGGTCATCAAAGGTGTGGGCATCAACAACGATGGTGGGGACAAGGCCAGCTTCACAGCACCCAGCGTCAGCGGCCAGGCCGAGGCCATCGCCATGGCCCTGGACCACGCGGGCATCAATGCGCGCAGCATCGGCTATGTCGAGGCGCATGGCACCGGCACCTCGCTGGGCGACCCCATCGAGATCGCTGCCCTGAGCCGGGCCTGGTCCCGCGACACCAGCGACAAGCAGTTCTGCCAGATCGGCTCCATCAAGGGCCACTTGGGCCACACGGTGGCCGCCGCCGGTGTGCTGGGCCTGATCAAGGCCACGCTGTCCATGCACCGCGAGATCATCCCGGGCACGCTGCACTACCGCCGGCCCAATCCGCAAATCGACTTTGCCAACACGCCTTTCACGGTGCAGGCCGAGGCACGCGCATGGCCACGGGGGCCTGAAGTTCGCCGCGCGGCCGTCAGCTCGTTTGGCGTGGGTGGCACCAATGCCCACGTGGTGCTGGAGGAGTCGCCCCAGCCTGCATCGTTGGGCCAAACCGATCAGATCAGCCTGCTGCCCTTGTCGGCCAAAACCGCCGAAGCTGCCTTGCGGCGAGCCCGGGACCTGGCCGACCACCTGGAGCGGCACCCCGACACGTCTTTGCAAGACGCCATGGCAACCCTGTCACGAGGCCGACAGCGCATGGGACACCGGGTGGCCGTCGTGGCTCGCAGTGGCGCTGAAGCCGTGGCCTCACTGCGCCAGGTCAAGGCAGCGCAAGCCGCGCTGGTCAAACCCCGGGTTGTCTTCCTGTTCCCTGGACAAGGCTCCCAGCACCCGGGCATGGCGCGCCAGTTGTACGACGAAGTGCCCGCCTTCCGTGAGGCGTTTGACCGATGCCTGGCCGCCGCGCCTGAGGCCCTGGCCATGGACCTTCGCCAATGGCTGGTTCAGGCCTTGCACACCGACGCAGAAGCCGCCGCCAAGCTGGCAGAAACGCGCCATGCTCAGCCCGCGCTGTTCTGCATTTCACATGCGCTGACCGCCTGGCTGGACAGCTTGGGCATCCGGCCCGATGCCATGATTGGCCACAGCATTGGCGAGTACGCCGCCGCCTGCCACGCGGGCGTGTTGTCGGTGGACCATGCCATGAACGCCGTCATCGCACGCGGTCAAGCCATGTTCGACCAGCCCGCCGGCGCCATGCTGGCCGTGCGCGCCAGCGCGGACCTGGTGCGCAGCCTGATGCCGTCGGGCGTGGAAATCGCCGCCGCCAACGCGCCCGCGCTCACCGTGGTGGCTGGCCCGTTTGACACCATCGCGGACTTTGCCACCCGGCTGGAAGCCCAGGACATCGGCACGACACGCCTGAAGGTGTCCCACGCCTTCCACAGCGTCAGCATGGACGGCGCCTTGCCGCGCGTGGCACAAGCGCTCGGCCACGCCACGCTGCATGCCCCGTCGATCCCGATGTACTCGTGCATCAGCGGCGCCTTGCTGCAAGACAACGAGGCCACCGACCCGCAGTACTGGGCCCGCCAGGTGCGCGCCACCGTTCAGTTCAGCCGGGCCGTCCAGGCAGAGCTGGACCAAGGCGATGCCACCGTCTTTGTCGAGGTTGGCCCAGGCCAAGCGCTCACCGCCCTGCTGCGCCAGCACCGCACCGCCCAGAATGCGGTGCCTCGCATCGTGCCCTTGCTGGGTTCGGCCCAAGACCCGGGCGAACCTGCCGTGCGTGCACTGCAGGGCCTGGGTGCCTTGTGGTGCGCGGGGGTTGAGTTGGCCTGGCCTGTGCCCGCCAACGCGCGCCGCATCGCACTGCCCGCCTACCCATTCCGAGGCGAATCCCATTGGTTCGTCCGCAAGCCCACTGCTGTGGTCGCCCCTGTTTCCCTGATCCAAGAGGATGCCCGTCCCATGAGCCGCCTACCCCGTCTTGAACAAGAACTCACGCGCATCTTCAGTGACATCTCCGGCATGGCCGCCAGCGACCTGGACCGCGACACCACGTTCGTCAACCTGGACCTGGATTCCTTGTCATTGACCCAGGCGACGCTGGAGCTGGAGCGCGTGTTCGGCATCAAGCTGCGTTTCCGCCGCTTGATGGAAGACCTGGACACCCTGGCCAAACTGAGTCAGTTCCTGGATGCAGAGCTGCCCGCCGACAAGTTCGCACCACCACCCGTCAGCGCGGTGGCTGCGCAGCCAGCACCGATGGCCCAGGCGGTCTTCACGGCGCACCAGCCTTCGGTGGCGGGCGATGCCATGCACCAGCTCATCCAGCAACAGATGCAATTGATGGCCCAGCAGTTGGCCGTGTTGTCGGGTCAAAGCGTGGCCCCGGCCAACGTGGTGGCCGCCCCGCCTCCCGCACCATTCATGCCTGCCGCGCCCCAAGCAGCCGCCCCTGCTGAACTCGGCCAGCCCTCCAAGAACTCGTTGCTGGAAAAGCCCTTTGGCGCGTCGGCCCGCATCACCTTGCAGGCCCAAACCGATTTCACACCCACCCAAATGCAGTGGGTGACCGACTTCATCCAACGCTACAACCAGCGCACCGGCCAGTCCAAGAGCTTCAGCCAGAAAAACCGCAAGGCCATGGCCGACCCGCGCGTGGTCACGGGCTTCAACCCACTGTGGAAAGACCTGGTCTACCCCATCGTGGTCAACCGCTCCAAGGGCGTCAACCTGTGGGATCTGGACGGCAACGAGTACATCGACCTGCTCTCGTGCTTTGGCGGCAACCTGTTGGGTTACCAACCAGAGAGCGTCATTGCAGCGATCAGCGAGCAGCTGCAACTGGGCCTGGAAGTGGGCCCGCAGCACCCACTGGCCGCCGAGGTCGCCAACCTGATCTCCGAGTTCACCGGCATGGAGCGCGTGGGCTTTTGCAACACGGGCTCCGAAGCCGTGATGGGCGCCATGCGCATCGCGCGCACGGTGACCGGCCGCAAGACCATCGCCATTTTCACCAACTCGTACCACGGCATCTTTGATGAAGTGATCGTGCGCGGCACCAAGCAATTGCGCTCGCTGTCCGCCGCCCCGGGCATCCTGGCCAATTCGGTTGAGAACATCCTGGTGCTGGACTGGAACAGCGAAGACTCGCTGCGCGTGCTGCGTGAACGCGGCCCCGAACTGGCGGCCATCATGACCGAGCCGATCCAGAACAAGTACCCCACGCTGCAACCGCGCGAGTTCGTGAAATCCCTGCGCGAGATCGCCGACAAAGCCGGCTGCGCCCTGATCTTCGACGAAGTGGTCACCGGCTTCCGGGTGGCCCCGGGTGGCGCGCAAGAGTTCTACGGTGTGCGCGCCGACATCGCCACCTACGGCAAAGTCATTGGCGGCGGCCTGCCCTTCGCCGCCATCGCAGGCAACGCCAACTGGCTGGATGCCTTGGACGGTGGCCATTGGCAATACGGCGACGACTCCTACCCCGAAGCCGGCGTGACCTACTTCGCCGGCACCTTTGTGCGCCACCCGCTGGCGCTGGCCGCGGCCCACGCCACGCTGTTGCACCTCAAGCGCAGCGGTCGCGAGTTCTACCGCCAGCTCAATGACCGGACCCAGCGCCTGATCGATCGCCTGAACGCGGCCTTCGCTCAGCGCGGCGCCCCGGTCAAGGCCGTGCACTGCGCCTCACTGTGGCGCCTGCAATGGGACGATGGCGTGCCCAACATCAGCCTGTTCTACTACCTGGCCCGCTTCCACGGCCTGCACCTGTACGAGCAGTTCGGCCACTTCGTCACCGAGGCCATGACCGATGCGCACACCGACCGCATCGTCGAGGTCTTCACCAAGGCGCTGGATGAGTTGACCGCGCTGGGTTTCATCCCCTCGCGCGAGGGCTCTGCAACCAAGGTCGACACGGCACTTCTTGAAGCGCCCTTGACACCCGGGCAGACCGAACGCTGGCTGGCCGCGATTTACGACCCGGCGGCACGGCGCGCGCTCAATGAGTCTTTCTGCGTCACCTTGTCCGGTCAGGTGAATGCCTCGGCCTTGAAGGCCGCCCTGCAAGATGTCCTGCAACGGCACACCGCCTTCAAGCTGCGCTTCGACCTGGATGAACCACGGCAAATCATCGAGCCTCAGGCTGTGGTGCCGATGGCCGAGGTCGATTTGCGTGCCCAAGCCGACAGCGATCAGGCGCTGGACCAACACTGCCGCCAAGCCAACGGGATTGACTTCCCTCTCGACCAGGCACCCCTGGCCCGCGCCAGCATCCTCCAGCTGGCCGATGGCCGCGTAGTGGTCCACGTCGTGGCCAGCCACCTCATCTTCGACGGGTGGGCTTCCAGCGTTTTCAACGTGGAGCTGGCGCAGGCTTACCGCGCACGCACCTCAGGTTTGATACCAACTTGGGCCGAGCCCGGCTCGCCCTTGTCATTCGCGGTGGGCGAACAGGCGCGCTTCAACGGTGCGGATGGCCAAGCCAGCATCGCGCACTGGAAGCAGGTGCTGCAAGCGCTGCCCCAGCCCGTGTCGCTGGGTGACAAGACCCCCACGGGTGCGCGCACCTTTGCGGCCGACACCGTCAGGGCCCGCCTGGACGGCGTCAAGCTGGCCACATTGCGCGAGCAGGCCAAGGCGCAAGGCGCCACCCTTTTCCAATGGCTGCTGAACGCCGTGGCAGAGCTGATCGCGCAGGAAAGCGGCCAGAGGGACATCGTCGTCAGCATCCCGTATGCGGCCCAAAGCCTCCAGCGCCACGCGCCGCTGCTGGCGGACGGCGTGCTGGACCTGCCCGTACGCCTGACATGGCCCGCCGACGAGCCTTTCAAGGCACGCATTGGTCGCGTCAAGAGCGCGCTCATGGACGCGATGGAACACCCCCTCATGACCCAGGGCATCGCGGCGCGCGCGCTCGGCCTGCAGGCCGAAGGCAGCCGACCGCCCTTGAGTAGCATTTACTTCAACCTCAACCCGAAGGTGGACCTGTCAGGCTGGGCACCGTTGAAAGCGCAGATGCACGAGGGCCGCAAAGCCGGTCTGCTCAGCGAGCTGTTTTTCAACTTCTACGAACAAGCCGATGCACTGACCCTCGACCTCCACCACAGCAGCGAATACCTGAGCCTGGGCCGGGCGCAACAGCTGGTTGATCAACTCATCGCCCTGTTGTCGCCCGGATCGATCACTACCCCTGTCCAGCTTGATCCGCGCCTGCTGGATTGGAACCGAACGGATCGCGCCCTGGATCCTCAGGCTCGCATCGAAGCTTGGGTCTCTCGCCAGGCCAAGCTGACGCCCAACGCCACGGCGGTCATCACCGCTGAAGGCCATCTGACCTACGGCGCCCTCGAATCCCAATCGAATCAAATCGCCCGCGTTCTGCAAGCCCGTGGCGCAGGCCCGGGACAGCGCGTGGGCATCAGCCTGCCACGCAGCACGCACCTGCTGCCAGCCCTGATCGGGGTGCTCAAGACAGGGGCCGCCTACGTGCCGATGGACCCCGGCTTCCCCACCGAGCGCCTGAAGATGATGGCCGAAGACGCCAGCCTGGGCCTGGTGGTGACGCATTCAAGCTGCGCCGACGCCAGCGGCCTGCCGCGCGCCACGCAGCTGCGGCTCGACGACGATGCCGCCATCGTGGCCGCGGCCAGCGACACCTCCTTGCCCGCCCTGACCGACACGCAGTCACCCGCCTACGTGATCTACACCTCGGGCTCCACAGGCCGACCCAAGGGTGTCGCCGTGCAGCACAGCGCGGTCTGCAATTTCCTGAGCAGCATGCAACGGGAACCTGGCTTCAAGGCGGGCGATCGACTGCTCGCGGTGACCACCCTGAGCTTCGACATCGCCGTGCTGGAACTGCTGCTTCCGCTGATCACTGGCGGCACCGTGGTGCTCGCCACGCGCGATGAAGCCATGGACGGTGAAACGCTGATGGCGCTGATCACGCAACATCAGGTCACCGTGATGCAGGCCACGCCCACCACCTGGCACTTGTTGCTGGAGGCGGGCTGGCAGCCACCCCGTGGCTTGCGCGCCCTGGTCGGTGGCGAGCCCTTGCCACCGGCACTTGCCACCGCTTTGCTGGCCAAAGGCATCGAAGTCTGGAACATGTACGGCCCCACGGAAACCACCGTGTGGTCCACGCTGTCGCCCGTGCGCGACCCCAACGCCAAGATCACCATCGGCCGCCCGATCGACAACACCCAGGTCTGGATCCTGAACGAGGCCATGCAGCCGGTCACGGTTGGCCAGGAAGGCGAAATCTGCATCGGGGGTGATGGCGTCGCCTTGGGATACCACGGACGACCCGACCTCACCTCGGACCGCTTCGTGACGCTCCCGTGGGGCCCGCGCCCGACGCAACGCATCTACCGGACCGGGGACCTGGGCCGCTGGCGCGAAGACGGGCAGCTGGAACACCTGGGGCGCATGGACTTCCAGGTGAAGATCCGGGGCTACCGCATCGAACTCGGAGAGATCGAGGCTCAACTCGAAGCCCAGGCGGGCGTGGCCCGTGCCGTGGTGACCGCGACGGAAATCAGCCCAGGCGACATGGCCCTCATCGGCTACGTGGTGCCGCAAGGCAACGCGGCCCTGGACAGCGCCGCATTGAGGGCCAGCCTGCGCCAGACCTTGCCGGACTACATGGTGCCCCGCACCATCCTGGTCCTGCCCAAGCTGCCACTGCTGCCCAACAACAAGATCGATCGCAAGGCCTTGCCACTGCCCGCGTCCATGGGCAGCGCTCCCGTGGTGCAAGCTGCCACGGCGGCCCCCGCCCAGGTGATGGCCTCCGGGCCGCTGGCCGATGCCACCAACACCGTGGCCCAGGAAATGGGCAAGCTGCTGGGACGCGACCGTTTGCAGGACCACGATCATTTCTTCGAGCAGGGTGGCCATTCCCTGATGGCGGCCAAGCTGTCCGCCGCCCTGGCCAGCGCGCTGGGGCACCGCCCTGGCCTGCGGATGATCTTCGACCACCCGACGCCCGCCAAGCTGGCCCAGGCCCTGGTGGCGCTGAAACAGGCCCAGCCCGCCAGCACCCCGACCAGCGGTGCCGGTGCGGACACCATCCCCATCCGGGCCGACCAGTCCACCGCGCCCTTGTCGCAAATGCAGGAGCGTGTGTGGTTCCTGGAGAACGTGAACCCCGGCACCGTGGTGCACAGCATCCCGACCGGCCACCGCCTGCTGGGCCCGCTGAACGTGGAGGCCTTCAACCGCGCCTGGCAACTGCTGGTTCAGCGCCAGAGCGTGCTGCGCACCGTCGTGGAACGCACCCCTGAGGGTGATGTCCAGCGCATCCTGCCGAGCCTGGATTTCAGCCTGATCCCCTTCGACGATTTCAGCCACCTGCCGGAAGCCGAGCGCAAGCCGGCCATGAACAAGGTCATCGCCGAACTGGTCGAAACCCCCTACGACGTGGAGAAGGGGCCGCTCTTCACCGCCCGCCTGTTCCGCCTGGCCCCCGAGGAGCACGGCCTGCTGTTCCAGGCCCACCACCTGGTCTGGGACGCGTGGTCCTTCGACCTGCTGTACGTTGACCTGCCCGAGCTTTACAGCGCCTGCCTGGAAGGCCGTGAGCCCAATCTGCCCAAGTTGACCGTGAGCTACGGCGACTTCGCCGCCTGGCACAAGGATTGGATGAGCGGCCCCGAACTGAAAAGGCAACTGGACTACTGGCGCGAACAACTCACGCCCCTGCCCGCGTCCATCGAATTGCCGCTGGACCGCCCTCGCCCGCCCTTCATGTCGGGCCGAGGCGGCTCCTTCCAGTTCAACCTGGCCAAGGATGTCACCGATGCCCTGCGCGCGCAGGCGCAGCAGCAAGGCCGCACGCTGTACATCACCCTGCTGGCGGCCTACGCTTTGGCCTTGCACCGGGTCAGCCAGCAAGACGACTTCGTCATCGGCACGCCAGTGCGAGGCCGCGAGCAGCCCGCGCTGGAGCCACTGATGGGCTTCTTCGTCAACATGCTGCCCTTGCGCATGCAACCGCAAGCCGGCATGTCCTTGTCCAGTTGGCTGGCCTCGGTCCACCGCAAGGTGGTGGACGCCTTCTCCTTCCCGGACGTGCCCTTCGACCACCTGGTTCAAGCGCTCCAAGTGCCCAGGGATATGAGCCGCCCGCCCATCCACCAGGTGTCCTTCTCTTATCAGGACGTGCGCGAGCGCACCACCCGCTGGGGCAATGTCGATCACCAGCGCATGCCCACGCCCATGCTGGGCGCGGCGCAGGATCTGGCCTTGTGGTGCGTTGAAACCCGCAACCACATCGAGTTCGTCTTCACCTTCAACGCGGATGTGCTGGACACGGCGACCGTTGGCGTGTTCGCCGCCAGCCTCGAAAAGCTGCTGCGTCAGGTCGTGACAGACCCCGACCGGCCCCTGGGCGACTACGACCTGTCGCCCGGCGAACAGAAAGCACCAGCCGCCCCGCCCGCCACGCTGCCCGACCTGCTGCGCCAACGCACGCATGCCGCGTCCAACAACGTTGCGCTCAGCCAGACCGGCGAGCGGCCACTCAGCCATGCCGAGCTCTGGTCCCAGGCCAACCAGGTCAGCCACTACCTGCGGGCTCAAGGCATTGGCCGAGGCCAGTGCGTCGGCGTCTGCCTGCCCCGTCGCCCGGATCTCCTGGCGGCCATGCTGGGCATTCTCCAGGCAGGCGCGGCCTGCGTGGCACTGGACCCTCGTGATGCCAGCGAACAACTCGCCAGCACCATCCAGGATACCGGCCTGAGCTGGGTCATCGGACGCTCCGACTCGGTGCAAGCGCTGTCCTGGCCCCGCGACAAGACCTTGTTGATCGACCTGGATGAACGGCGCCTGCGCAGCCAGATCTCCACCCCTCCTGCACCGAACCCCGCCCTGGACGCGACCGCCACAGATCCAGCCTGCCTGATCAGTTCATCCGGCTCGACCGGCCAAGCCCGGCACATGGCCTGGTCCCAACGCCAGGTGATCGACCTGCTGCTGGGCCTGGAGCAGAAGCTGGGCCTGCGGCCAGGACAAAGGCTGCTGGCCGCCAATGCCTTGGGCAGTGGCATGTCGGTCGTGGATTTCTGGCTGCCCTTGCTGGTGGGCGCCGAGGTGGTGCTTGCCACCGAAGAGGCAACCCGCAACACGGGCCTGTTGAAACAGCAGCTTGGTGACGAGATTGATGCCATGCAGGCCACTTCGGCCACCTGGCAGGCCCTGGTCGATGCCGCCTGGACGGGCCACGATGGCTTCGTGGCCCTGTGTGCTGGCGAGCCACTGCCTGCCAGCCTGGCATCTCAGCTCCTCGCACGCCGCGTGGTGCTCCACCACACGGGGGATCTGGAACACCTGGGCCAACCGGCCGCGGTTTCGGCGTCGGCGTCGGCGTCGGCGTCGGCGTCGGCGTCGGTCGCACCGGTGTCCAGCAAACCCGCCCCCAGCACCCCCATGGAAAAGGCGATCGCCGAAGTCTGGCAGGAGCTGATTGGCGAGAGTGACATCGGCCTGGATGACAACTTCTTCGACCTGGGCGGCCATTCGCTGCTGGCCATGCGTGCCGTCACGGAAATCAGGCGCCGGACCGGCGTCAACGTGAGCGTGCGGCGCCTGATTTTCGAGAACCTGGGCCAGCTCGCCGCGCCGCAAACGGCATCGCCCCCCGCCACCGCACAGGCGACGGGTGACCTCGCCTCGCCAGCCATCACCGATGAGCTTCCATCCGGCAAAAGCAGCTGGATCAACCGCCTGCTTGGACGATGAGGAAGAAGCTTTTTCGCACCGCCACATGAACCCATTTTTCTTCGGCCCCCTTGATCACCGCCTCTATGGTGTCTACCACCCACCTGCCAACTCGCAGCGGCATTCATCGCAGGTGCTGCTGTGCCCACCTTTCGGGCAAGAAGCCGTGCGCACGCATCGCCTGCACCGCCTGCTGGCCGAGCACCTGACCCGCCAGGGTGTGCATGTCATGCGTTTCGATTACTTTGGTACCGGTGAATCGGCGGGCGCGGACCGGGAGGGCACGCTGACCCGGTGGCGCGACGACATCCTGATGGCGCACGCCGAATTGACGCTGCGCACCCGCGCTCAACACACCACGTGGCTGGGAACCCGCCTGGGCGCCACACTGGCCATCATGGCCTCCGAGCTCTGCGATCAGCCCCCCGACCGGCTGATCCTCTGGGAGCCCATTCTCAACGGACCGGCCTACCTGAAGGAACTCGGCGAGGCCCATGCCCGGGAAACCTTCGTGCCCGTCGTCCATGCCCAGCGGCCCTCCGCGCAGGTGCGGGACGAGATCATCGGCTTCGGCGTGAGTGAGGCCTGGTTGAAGCAAATGAATGATCTCTCGATCACCAAGCTGAACCCCCGGTGCAAGGAAGCATGCATCCACCTGGCACGCGCTGAAGACACCAGCGCCACCGCCCCACTGTCTGCGAAATGCGAGGCCATGGGCGGCGCACGCTGGCAGCACATCCCCACCAGCACCAGCGTTGCCTGGCACACCGAAGAAGCTGGTGGATCGGCGCTGGTACCACCCGATCTTTTGCGCCAGCTTGTGGCGGCATCGACCGGGGGCCTGGCATGACCGAGAACATCCTCAACTTTGGCCATGGTGACCGCCTGACCGGCACCCTGACCCTTCCTCCAGAGTCATCCCCGGCCAAATCCACGGCGATCCTGCTGCTCAACGCGGGGGTGATTCACCGCATGGGCCCGCACCGGATCAACGTCAAGCTGGCTCGGCACCTGGCCCAGCAAGGCTTCACCGTGCTGCGCATCGACCTGTCTGGGCAAGGCGACAGCCTCAGCCCCGAACGCCCCCAATCGTTCGAGCAGCAAGCCATCACCGACCTCCAGGCGGCCATGGATCACCTGCAAAGGATCACGCCTGTCAAAAGCTTTGCCCTGGCCGGCATCTGTTCCGGGGCGCACCATGGTGTGGCCACGGCGCTCAAGGATGAGCGCCTGCGTGCCCTGTGGCTGATGGACACCCACGCCTATCCCACGCCGCGCACCTACTGGGTTCGCGCCATGCGGCAACTCCAGCAGCAACCCATCGCCACGCTGCACCGCTGGAGCAAACGGATACTGAGGATGCCAGGCGCCAGTTCGGGGGCCAAACCCGCCCCAACCCCCATGAACGACAACCCTTACGGGAAGCCATCGAAAGCCGAGTTCGCGGCAGACATCCAGTCACTGCTCAACAAGCAGGTTCGGCTTCAGATTGCCTATTCGAACGGCGCGTTCTGGACTCACAACTACCAGAATCAATGGCGCGATGCATTCAAAGACCATGGCGCCGTGGCCCGCGTCCCAACCGAGCTGCTTCCCGACGTTGACCACACCGCATCAACGCTGAATGCGCAGCGCCATCTCATGGCGTCCGTGAGCCGCTTCGCCACTCAATTCGATTGACCTCATCCACAGACCATCATGACCAACTGCTTTGCCGAAGACATCCGAAGCGATCTGCTGGACAGGGCGCCGTTCAAGTTCCACCACCGATTGCTGGAGCATCCGGCGCTTTCGCTGGAAAATCTTGCACGGGTGCTGCCCACCTTGCCGCAGCAACAGGTGATGTATTCGAAAGGCTTGCTGGACGTGGCAGATGACTTCGAATCCACGTTCAGGAAGAAGCCCAGAGACCGCACCCTCGAAGAAACCATCGACTCCATCCGCACCTCGGACTCGTACATCATGGTCCGATCGCCCGAGATCGATCCCTCGTTTGCCGACCTGTACAAGGCCCTGTGCGGTGAGGTCGCCTCGCTCATGAAGACTCGCGGCGTGGGAAGCATGCCCTTGCAGGCGCAGCTCTATCTGTTCATCGCCTCACCCAACAGCATCACCCCGTTCCACATCGACCGGTACTCCACGTTCCTGATGCAGTTTCGGGGCAGCAAGACGGTGACCGTCGGCACCCCCTGGGATGATCGCATCGTGTCACAACCGGACCGCGAGGCCTACGTGGTTCGCGAAAAGACCAAGCTGCCCTGGTCAAGCCAGCTCGACGAGTTCTCCACGGCCTTCGAGTTCAGCCCGGGTGAAGCCCTGCACATTCCCTTCATCGCCGGCCACCATGTGTGCAATGGCCCGGAAGATGTGTCCATTTCCATGTCCATCATCTTCAACACCGAGGAGAGCGTTCGCTGGCGCAATGCGATCTCGTTCAACCACATCCTGCGCAAGCAGTTGACCAAGGTGAACCTCACGCCCAAGAGCATTGGCCAGTCGGACTGGCGAGATGCCCTGAAATCAAGGATGTGGCAAAGCTACCGGCAATGGCGTGGCTTCGAAGCTTGACTTGCCCCGATCATGTCAACGAATGCCCAATTGCCCATCCGGATCGATGAAGTTGACCAGCTCGTTGGTCTGAAGGGGTGGCACCGCAAGCCCGAAATGGCGGTTGAGCAGCGACACCAAGGACTGCGCCCACAAGGCGTTCCAGACCGTTCCCGCATGGCCATCGGCCACGGTGGCGTGCCGAGGCTCGTCGCCACCGGTGTTCGTGACATCAAAGTGCGCGCCGAAACGCACCGTTTTGTAGACCGGCTTCCCAGAAGACAGGCGGGTGCCCCACAAGGCCGAAAACCAAGCCTGGTCATCAAAGAAAGCGATGCGATCATCACCCTGCGCGATCATTTGCAAGCCATGGTTGAAACGAGCCAGGCCTTCATGGATGTTAGCCATGGCCTGAGGCGATTGCCAGTGCGCATGGAAGCGCGCCCAATCGGCATTGTTGAAAATCCCGACCAAGACGATGCGCAGTGTTGGATACGCCCCGCGCAAACGCTCTACCGAGGTGCGGATTTCCCGCACACAGGCTTCCATCAACGCCACCGGCTGCGGGGCAGCCGAGTTGTGCGACAAAGCGTCCAGGCTTTCCTGTGTTCCAAAATCGTTGGTGCCGATGCGGATCAAAACGACGCCGTTCTTCCAGCGCCCCGGTTGCCGCTGCATGGCAGTCAGCAAACGACCAGCCTGATCAGTTTGCGTCGAGTTGAGGTTGTCACAGACCGCGCCCGAATAGGCCTGGTTGTACAGATAGTCCTGCTTCACCGGGAATCGCCCATCCAGGCCGAGGGCGTCTCGCACGATGGACAATCGACGAAACCGCGTGCCCCAGGTGCCCCAGGGCCCAGGATCCAGTTGATCGGATCTCAGGTGCGCCAGGATCTCGGTCCACTGCCAGGTGCGCTGCCTCAAGGGCCCACCTCTGGCCGCCTTGTTGGCCCCGAAATTCAGATCGTCATGGTAGGCATGGCTGTCGGAGTCTCCCAAGACGCCAAAACCCACGGCGTTGGGCTTTCCGCCTTCATTCAGACCACGCTGCCAACGCTCACCAGGCGACAGCAGTACGACGCTGGCACCCAGCCCGACCACCAACAGTGCCCACAGGATCAATCTCTTCATACCATCCCTTTGTGCGCTGGGAATGTACCTTACTCGTCAACCATGAGCCTGCGCCACCACGCCTGATCAACCATGCCACTCGCCACCCTCAAACGACTGCCACCGATCCGAGCCTGGCTACGCAAGCGCGCCCTGCGCAAGTATTTCACCCAACGCGGCATCGGTTACCACAGCGGCCATTTCAGCAGCTTCGCGCAAGCACGCGCCTGGCTTCCACCGTCCCCGGAGTTCAGCCACGATCAGTTCACCGATGAGTATGTTCATCAGCGCTCGCACCGAATCTGGCCCTTCGACTACCCGGTGCTGTTCTGGCTGCGCCAGGCATTCGAAGACGGCAGCACCACGATCCTGGACATCGGGGGCTCCATCGGCAACCAGTTCTATGCCTACCAGCGCTACCTCACCTACCCGCCAGGGCTTGAATGGCGCGTCCAAGAACTGCCCGCCTTCATCCAGGAAGGCCGCGATCTCGCCAAGGCACGCGAGGCGCATGCTCTGCATTTTTCGGATGAATGGCCCGCCAACTGGCTGAGCAGCGACATCTGGATCGCCGCAGGCGCGATGGAGTTCATGGAAACTGAAAACTTGCCCGCCCTGCTGGCCCGGGCCGACCGCAAGCCCAGGCACCTTTTGCTCAACAAACTGCCCTTGACGGAAGCCTCCGCCTTTGTCTCCACCCAGAACATCGGTTTTGGCTCTTACGTGCCGCACCATGTCTTCAACCGGCAGGCCTTCATCTCGGCCATCGAGAACCACGGCTATGAAAAAATCGACGCCTGGGAAGTGCCTGAGCGAACCTTCATGTCGCTGGGCTTCGCTGCGGATTGCTTCGACACCTACAGCGGCCTGTACTTCCGGCTGAAGGACTGATGATCGCTTCCGGCATCGTTTCCCTGCCCTCACCAGACGGCCTGGGCATCGAGCTGTGGCTGGTCGACCTGGACCACGCGCCTGAAACCTGGAGCGATGCGGTGCTCAGCGAGGAGGAAGCAGACCGCGCGGCCCGATTTCGCTTTGAGGTTCACGCGCGCCGTTACCGGAGCAGCCATGTGGCCTTGCGCCAGATCCTCGGCAAGGTCACGGGCCAAAGTCCTGCGTCCTTGCAATTCAACACCGGCAGCGAGGGCAAACCACACCTGGCCCAGCTAGACGGCCCCCACTTCAACCTGAGCCACAGCGCTGGTTGGGCCCTGATCGGCACCTGTGCCAGCCACCCGATCGGCGTGGACATTGAAGTCATCAAGCCCATGAGCGATGCGGCCGCCCTGGCGCAAAACCACTTCAGCCCTGCCGAACAAGCCGCCTTCTTGCGCACCCCGTCCGAGCAACAACTGGCGGCCTTTTTCGGCTGCTGGACGCGCAAGGAAGCCTGCCTGAAAGCCCTTGGCAGTGGCCTGACCATTGAGCCCCACACCTTCGAGGCGGGGCTGAACGCACTGCCACGCCACACCACCATCCAGATCAACGATCAGGCCTGCGCCATGCAAGTGAGCAGCCTCATCGACCTGCCGACCGGGGGGCTGGCGGCGGCCGTGGCCAAACTGGTCGATCCGCGCAGCCCCGGGCTTCTGTAGGACGTGCCCAGCGACTGGGCCGCGAAGCAGGGACCGGGCGAAATGGATAGACTGGTCCGGCTTCATCCACCCTCACAGGAGAGACGCCATGACCGACAAGACCGACAAGACCGCGAATATTCATTGGGAAGGCCGGGGCAAGGAAGGCCTGGGCAAGATCAGCACACCACAAACTGGGGCCTTGAAAGAGTATCCCTACGGATTTGCGAGTCGTTTTGGCGATGACCGCAGCGGCACCAACCCCGAAGAACTGCTGGGCGCCGCGCACGCTGCCTGCTTCACCATGGCTTTTTCATTCGCCTGCGACAAGGCCGGCTTTGCCACGGCCAAGGTCGACACCCAAGCCAATGTTCACCTCAAAGCCGTGGGTGACGGCTTCCTGATCGACCGCATTGCCCTGCAATTGACCGCCGCGGTGCCAGGGCTGGATGAAGAAGCGTTTCAGAACATTGCCCAGGCGGCCAAGGAAAACTGCCCCTTGTCCAAAGCCTTGGCCAGCGTGCCCGAGATCACCTTGAAAGCGACCCTGGCCCACTGACTGTGGCGCTGACATCAGAACAACTGCAGGCTCAGCCAGTAAGCAATGGCCGCCACGAAAGCCGCAGCGGGGATGGTCAGGATCCAGGCCCAGATGATGTTGCCCGCCACACCCCAGCGCACAGCGCTGGCACGTTGAACCGAGCCGACACCGACAATCGCACCAGTGATGGTGTGCGTGGTAGACACCGGCACGCCCAAGGCCGTGGCGATGAACAGCGTCATCGCGCCGCCAGTTTCGGCGCAAAAGCCGCCCACCGGTTTCAGCTTGGTGATCTTCTGGCCCATGGTCTTCACGATGCGCCACCCACCGAACATGGTGCCCGCACCAATGGCCAGGTAACAGCAAACGATCACCCAGCTCGGTGGCACCTTGTCATCGATGGAGGCATAGCCGGTCGAGATCAACAGCATCCAGATGATGCCGATGGTTTTCTGCGCGTCATTGCCACCGTGCCCCAGGCTGTAGGCCCCGGCAGACACCAGCTGCAAGCGGCGGAACCAGCCATCAATGCGGTTGGGCGCCATGCGCCGACACACCCAGGCCACCAACACCATCATCAGCGAGCCAAAGACATAGCCCAAGAACGGCGACACGAAGATGAAAGTCACCGTGCGGATGATGCCGCTGGACACCAAGGCGCCCGCCCCAGCCTTGGCCATCACCGCCCCCACGATCCCACCGATCAGCGCGTGCGATGAACTGCTGGGGATGCCATACAGCCAAGTGATCACGTTCCAGGTGATGGCCCCGATCAAGGCGCCAAACACCACGTGCACATCGACCACGCCCGGGTCGGCAATGCCCTTGCCCACGGTGGTGGCCACGCTGAGGTGGAAAACGAAAATGGCGACGACGTTGAAGAAGGCCGCGAACAGCACAGCCTGGGCCGGACGCAGCACGCCGGTGGAGACCACCGTCGCGATCGAGTTGGCCGCGTCGTGAAAGCCGTTCATGAAATCGAACAGCAGCGCGAGCACCACCAGAAGAACAACGACCCACAGGGCCGCCTGCATGGAAACCATGGTGAGCCGCCCTGATCAGGAGTTCTCGAGGATCACGCCCTCGATCAGGTTGGCGACGTCTTCGCACTTGTCGGTCACGGTTTCCAACATCTCGTAGATGGCCTTGAGCTTGATCAACTCGCGCACATCGGATTCTTCGCGGAACAGCTTGCTCATGGCGGCACGCAGCACGCGGTCGGCGTCGGACTCCAGCTGATCGATCTCCTCGCAGGTCTTGAGCGCGGCCTCGGCCGTCTTGGCATTGCCGATGTCGGGCAGCAGCGCCACGGCCGAGCGCAGGCGCTCGCAGCATTTCACACCCAACTCGGTCAGGCGGATGATCTCTTCGGTCATCACGCGCACGTCGTACAGCGACATGGTTTCGGCGGCGCCGTGGATCAGGTCGGCCACGTCGTCCATCGTGTTGATCAGCGAGTGGATCTGCTCGCGGTCGATCGGGGTGATGAAGGTCTTGTGCAACAGCTTGTTGACTTCGCGCGTGACGTCATCGGCCGAGTTTTCAGCGGCGTCCACCTCCTGGGTGTACTTTTCGCGCAAAAGCGGGTCGTTGTAGTGTTTGACCAGGTTCGCGAAGGCGTGGGCCGCCGCGACCGTGTGGTTGGCGTGCTGGTTGAACAGCTCGAAAAAATTGCCCTCTCGGGGCAGAAGTTTTCCAAAAATCATGGGGTGGTCTCGCGTGTCATGGTGATGACAGTCACTGGGCAGAGTGGGGATTTTAGCTGCCACACCATCGGATCACGTTTCTTGGACCGCCGCAGTTCCCGTGATACCTGCCATTTGAACGTCGGAAACAAAAAAGCCCAGTCTTGCGAACTGGGCTTTTATGACTGTTTAGATTGGTGCCGGAGAGATGAATCGAACACCCGACCTTCTCATTACGAATGAGCTGCTCTACCGACTGAGCTACACCGGCAATCCAGACCAAAATTCTAGCATGGCTTTTCAGCCAGGCTTTCTTCTCAAGCGCCTTGCTCCAGGTGGTACTGCGTCACCCGCGCCACTTCGTTCTTCGACCCCAGCATCACGCTGACCCGCTCATGCAGTTGCGACGGCTGCAGCTCCATGATGCGCTGCGTGCCGTTCGTCGACATGCCACCGGCTTGCTCTACCAAAAAGCTCATCGGGTTGGCCTCGTACATCAGGCGCAGCTTGCCTGGCTTGCCCGGCTCGCGCTTGTCCCAGGGGTACATGAAGATGCCGCCGCGCGTCAGGATGCGGTGCACGTCGGCCACCATGGAGGCCACCCAGCGCATGTTGAAATCCTTGCCGCGCACGCCGTCCTTGCCTTCCAGGCATTCGTCGATGTAGCGCTTCATGGGCGGGGCCCAGTGGCGCAGGTTCGACATGTTGATGGCGAATTCCTTGGTGTCTTCGGGGATCTTGACGTCGCTGTCGGTCATCACCCAGGCGCCCTGCTCGCGGTCCAGCGTGAACATGACCACGCCCTTGCCCACCGTCAGCACCAAGGTGGTTTGTGGGCCGTAAACACAGTAACCGGCGCAGACCTGGTCGGTGCCGGGTTGCAGGAAGCTGGCATTGGTGACGTCGCCGCCCTTGTGCTTGAGCACCGAGAAGATCGTGCCAATGCTCACGTTGACGTCGATGTTGCTGGAGCCATCAAGGGGGTCGAACAACAACAGGTATTCGCCTTGCGGGTAGCGGTTGGGCACCGCGTGCATGTCGTCCATTTCCTCAGACGCCATGCCGGCCAAGTGGCCGCCCCATTCATTGGCTTCGATCAGCACTTCGTTGGCGATGATGTCCAGCTTCTTCTGGACTTCGCCTTGCACGTTCTCGCTGCCGGCGGTGCCCAGCACATCACCCAAAGCGCCCTTGTTGACGCTGATGGCGATGCTTTTGCAGGCGCGCGCGACCACTTCGATGAGCAGGCGCAACTGGGAGGGCAACTGCGCGGCACCGCGCTGTTGCTCGATCAAGTATTGGGTCAGGCTGACACGGTGGGACATGGTTTTAATCGTTCCTAATGGTTGAAAGTGTCAATCCTGGAGAGCGCGCGTGACGATCTCGCGCACGTCGTCCGACAACTCGGCCTTGGCGGCCACGCGGCTCAAGGCCTCACGCGCAGCCGTTTGATAAGGCTCGGCCAGGCGGCGCCAGTGGTCCAGCGCGCGCGCCAGGCGGGCGGCCAGTTGCGGGTTGATGGCATCGATTTCGATCACGCGGTCGGCCCAGAACACGTAGCCCGCCGCATCGGGGCGGTGGAAGGCGGCGGGGTTGGCCGAGCACAGGCTCATCAGCAGGCTGCGGGCGCGGTTGGGCGTGCGCAGGGTGAAGTCCGGGTGCTGCATCAGGGCTTTGCAGCGGGCAAAGACCTTGCCGTCCTTTTCAGGCGCGGCGGCTTGCAGGGCGAACCACTTGTCGATGACCAGGGCCTCGTCCTTGTACTGCGCGTGGAAGCGGTCCAGCGCGGCTTGCGCCAGCTCGGAATGGCCGGACACCAGGGCGCTGAGCGCACCCAGGCGGTCGGTCATGTTGGTCGCATCCTTGTAGCGCTGGAAGGCCTTGCCGGTCCACAACGGGTTGTTGCGCACGCTGGCGTCCAGGCACAACATGCTGAGCGCCAGGTTGGCCAGGGCGCGGCGGCCCATGCTGACGGCGTCGGGCGTGTAGCCGCCGTTGTCCTGGTTAACTTCATACGCCCAGGCCCAGTCTTCGTGCAGGGCCTTGGCCAGTTGCAGCTTCATGCCTTCGCGCGCGGTGTGGATGCGCTGCGGATCGACCACGTCGAGCTGCTCGGCCACGTAGCTTTCGCTCGGCAGGGTCAGGACCAGGTCTTTGAAGGCAGCATCGAGCTCGGGGTTGCGCAGGATGCCGCGCAAGGCTTGCACAAAGCGCTCATCCAATTCGGCTTGGCCCTGGCCGTTCACGGCGGCCAGCAGGCGGCGCAGGGCCAGCTTTTGCGCGGCTTCCCAGCGGTTGAAGGGATCCAGATCGTGCGACAGCAGGGTGAACAAGGCGTCGTCGTTCAGCTCGGCTTCCAGCACCACGGGGGCGGAGAAGCCGCGCAGCAGCGAGGGCACCGGCTCCACCGGCACATGGACGAAGGTGAAGCTTTGCTGCGCTTCTGACAGCACCAGCACGGTCTGTGGGCCGATCGGCGCGGCATCGCCTTCCAGGTGCAGGAACAGGCTGCGGCCATCGTGAGCGACCAAGCCCATGGCCACGGGAATCACATAAGGCGCCTTGTTGGGCTGGCCAGGGGTGGGGTTGGACGACTGGCTCAGGTGCAGCGTGTAGGTGCGCGCATCAAAGTCGTATTCACCACGGGCTTGCACGCGCGGGGTGCCAGCCTGGGCATACCAGTTCTTGAAACCGCCCAGGCGTTTGGCCAGCTCGCTGTCTGGGTTGGCATCGGCAATGGCCTGCGCGAAATCATCGCAGGTCACAGCCTGGCCGTCGTGTCGCTCGAAGTACAGCTTCATGCCAGCGGCAAAGCCCGCTTCGCCCACCAATGTGTGCATCATGCGCACCACTTCGGCGCCCTTTTCATACACGGTGGCCGTGTAGAAATTGTCGATGGCCATGTAGCTGTCGGGGCGCACCGGGTGGGCCATGGGGCCGGCGTCTTCCGGGAACTGAACCTGGCGCAGGGTGCGCACATCTTCGATGCGCTTGACGGCGCGGGCGCTGGTGCTGCCGGCCATGTCCTGGCTGAACTGCTGGTCGCGGAAGACGGTGAGGCCTTCTTTCAGCGACAGCTGGAACCAGTCGCGGCAGGTGACGCGGTTGCCGGTCCAGTTGTGGAAGTATTCGTGGGCGACCACGCTTTCGACGTTGCCAAAATCAACATCCGAGGCCGTGGCGGGGTTGGCCAGCACGAACTTGGTGTTGAAGATGTTCAGGCCCTTGTTCTCCATCGCGCCCATGTTGAAATCACTCACGGCCACGATCATGAAGCGCTCCAGGTCCAGGCTCAGGCCGAAGCGGGCTTCGTCCCAGGCAATGGAGGCCATCAGCGAGTTCATGGCGTGCTCGGTCTTGTCCAGGTCACCGGCGCGCACGTAGATCTGCAGCAGGTGGTCCTTGCCGGCGCGGGTGCGGATGCGTTGCTCGCGGCGCACCAAGTCGGCGGCCACCAGGGCGAACAGGTAGCAGGGCTTGGGGTGCGGGTCGACCCAGACGGCGTAGTGGCGCTTGTCATCAATCGCGCCTTCTTCCACCAGGTTGCCGTTGGACAGCAGCGCGGGGTATTTCAGCTTGTCGGCCTTGAGGGTCACCTTGTAGGTGGCCATCACATCGGGGCGGTCCAGGAAGTAGGTGATGCGGCGGAAGCCCAAGGCTTCGCACTGCGTGAAGAAACCGCCACTGCTGGTGTACAGGCCCGACAGCTGAGTGTTCTTCTCGGGCGCGCAGGTGTTTCGGATCTCCAGCGTGAAGGGCTGGTCGGGCAGGTTGTCCAGCACCAGTTGCTGGTCTTCCACCCGGAAGGACACCGATTCGCCATCGACCAGCACCCGCGTCAGGTTCAGGTCTTCGCCATCCAGGCGCAAAGAGGCGCCCGGTTGCGCCAGGTTGCGCTCCAGGGTCATTTTGTTGATGACCAGGGTCTTGGCGGGGTCCAGGTCAAAGGTCAGGTCAACGGTCTTGATCCAAAAAGCGGGCGCCGCGTAGTCTTCGCGGCGAATCAAATGGGCAGTGCCTTCACGCATGGGTGTGCTTTCTCAAACGCCTTGTTTCAGGCTGGCCTCGATGAAGGCGTCCAGATCACCATCCAGAACCTTCTGGGTGTTGGAGATCTCGACGTTGGTGCGTAAATCCTTGATGCGGCTTTGGTCCAGCACGTACGAGCGGATCTGGTGGCCCCAGCCCACGTCGGTCTTGCTGTCTTCCAGCTTCTGCTGCTCCGCCATGCGGATGCGCATTTCGTGCTCGTACATGCGAGACCGAAGCATTTGCCATGCCTCATCGCGGTTGCGGTGTTGCGAGCGGTCGTTCTGGCACTGCACCACGATGTTGGTCGGGATGTGCGTCAGCCGCACGGCCGAGTCGGTCTTGTTGATGTGCTGACCGCCCGCGCCGGAGGCCCGGTAGGTGTCGGTGCGCACATCGGCCGGGTTGATGTTGATCTCGACGGTGTCGTCCACCTCGGGGTAGACGAAAACCGACGCGAACGAGGTGTGGCGCCCACCCGACGAGTCAAACGGCGACTTGCGCACCAAGCGGTGCACGCCGGTCTCTGACCGCAAAAAGCCAAAGGCGTAGTCGCCCTCGATCTTGATGGTGGCGCTCTTGATGCCCGCCACGTCGCCTTCGGATTCTTCCATCACCTCGGGCTTGAAGCCCTTGCGCTCGCAATAACGCACGTACTGGCGCAGCAGCATGCTGGCCCAGTCGCAGGCCTCGGTACCGCCAGCGCCGGCCTGGATGTCCAGGAAGCAGTTCAGCGGGTCGGCCGGGTTGTTGAACATGCGGCGGAATTCGAGGTCTTCGACCAGCTTGGCCTGCGAGGCGACGTCGTCGGCGATGGCTTGCAGGCCCGCCATGTCATCGTCGGCCTTGGACATGTCGAACAACTCAAGATTGTCAGACAGGCCTTGTTCCAGCGTGGCGATGGTGTTGACCACGGTTTCCAGCGACTTCTTCTCGCGGCCCAATTCCTGGGCGCGCTTGGGGTCGTTCCAGACGGCGGGGTCTTCGAGTTCGGCGTTGACTTCGCTCAGGCGGCGGGATTTTTCATCCCAGTCAAAGATACCTCCGCAGGTCAGCGGTGCGCTGACCCAAATCGGCAATCTTCAAGCCCAGGGAGTTGATGTGTTCGATGTCCATTTTGTTGTATCCGCAATCGGTTCAGGGGGCGCGCCGGGCGCCAAGCAACGCGCATTTTCTCATGCGATGCCGGTAGATGGCGCATTCAGGAATCGGGCAATGTGGTCAGCCAACTCGGCGGGTTGGTCATGGTGCACCATGTGGCCCGCGTCAAGAATGGTTTCCAGCCTGAAATTGGGGACTGATTTGACGCGCTCCAGGAACTCCTCCCGCGTGAATTTGCCGCTGAACAACATGAAATAAACGGTCTGGGCCGCTTCCACGAACAAGACGGGCATGGTGATGCGCTTCAAAAAGGCCTGCACCTCTTCCACGCGGTAAAGGAAAGGCTGAGAGCGCTTGTGGGCCGGGTCGGCATTGATGACCCAGCGGCCGCCTTCCTCGCGCGCCCATTGGCCAGCCAGCCACAGGGCGAAGTCGGGACGCAAACGGGGATTGGTCGACTGCAGCCTTTTGGCCACGCCCTCCACCGTGTCGTAGTCCTTCAGGCGGGCGGGCGCCTTGATCTCGTCCAGCCACTTCACATAACGGCCCGGCGCCTCGTCAGGCTGGGTGGCGGGCATGCCGAAGCCTTCCAGGTTGACCAGGCGGCGAATGCGCTCAGGGCGCACGGCGGCGTAGAGCATGACGACGTTGCCGCCCATGCTGTGGCCCAGCAGGTCGACAGGCCGTCCTGGCGAAAGTTGGTCCAGGAGGGCATCCAGGTCGCCCAGGTAGTCGGCGAAGAAGTAGCTGTCGGTGGGCGGCGTGCTGGTTTCGCCAAAACCGCGCCAGTCGATGGCGGCGATGGGGCGGCTTTCCCAGCCAGGGAGTTGGCGCAGGGCGTCGACCATGAACTGGAAGGAGGCCCCCACATCCATCCAACCGTGGGCCAGCACCAACCAGGGTTGTTCGGCCGTGGCTTGCGCCATTTCACCCCAGATGAGCGCATGGTGGCGCAGGCCGCGGGCCGTGATGAAATGCGAGCGTGCTTCGAACAGTGGCGAATAAACAGCTGGGGTCGTCATGGTTTCGTGAACTAGTTCATGGGCCAAGACCCCTGCCTGAGGGGTCGCGCAAGGGGTCATCCCTAGATGATGGCCCATGGCGCGATTTTTCACCTAAGCTGGCAAGTTCTGTCCCTTTGTCCACCAATGTGAGCGCATCCGCCATCACCTCTTCTCCCTCTAAGCCCAGCACCAATTCCCTCCCCATGCCCGCCCTAGGCCGTTTCGGCCCGTTGGCATTGGCCGTGGCGGCTTTGGCGGCCATTTGCATGGCCCTCATGGCCTGGTCGCACATGAGTTGGCGCGACCTGCAAAACCGTGGCCACGCTTTCGACACCCTGCTGGCCCAGACCCGGCTGGAATCCCTGCGCAGCCAGTGGCTGGCCGAGCAATTGCTGGAGGGGCGAATTTCCGCCAATCACCAGCGGGTGCAGGCCCCGTTGAACGAGGCCGTTCAGGCCGCTGCGCAGTTGCTGGAAGCCCCGGCCCCCGCCATGCGAGACACCTTGCAGACCTTGCTGAGCCGGCTGCAGAACGCCCAGCAGTTGCTGAAGCAGCGGCTGGCACAACCGGACGCCGTCCCCGCCTCGCGCTTGCTGGCGGCCATGGAAGCCGTGGACCAATCGGCCACCCAGGCACGCGCGGAATGGCAAACGGTGCTCAAGGAAGAGACCCATGCCCAGAAGCAGATCGACCTGATCAACATGGGCATCGTCGGCTTGGTCACGCTGGTGTTGCTGACCCTGATCGGCCGCGCCCACAAACAACGCGAGGCCGCCACGCAAGCCCTGATGCGCCGCGAGGCCGAGCTGCAGGCCTTTGCCGACGCCCTGCCCGACCTGGCCTTTTTGCTGGACAAGGATGGCCGCTACATCGAGATCTTTGGCAACCACTCATCCGCTTTGCTGGGGCGTCCACGCGAGCAGTTGATCGGTCAGGTCGCTTCAAAATTTTTCTCGCCCGCCAACACCGCGCTGTTCATGGGCACCTTGACCAAGGCCCTGGAAACCCGCCAGACCCAACCCTTGAGCTACCCCATCCGCATCATGGGTGGGCAGCGCCATTTCGACAGCCGCTGCGCGCCGGTGGGCGACACCGACCGCGTCGTCTGGATGATCTGGGACGTGACCGCCCGCCGCCGTGCCGAGCAACGCCTGGTGCACATGACCCGGCTGTACGACTTCCTCAGCCAGGTCAACCAGGCCATCGTCTGGTCCACCACCGAATCCGATTTGCTGACCCATGTGTGCCGCGCGGCACTGGAACATGGTCGCTTCAAGAAAGCCTGGGTGACGCTGAGCGATTGGGACGGCGACGTCATGAGCTGCGAGGTCTTGCCAGGCTGCTCGCCGATGGACGCGATCATGCAGGCCTTTGACGGCTTCCTGCCCAGCCTGGACACCGACGCCCCGATGGACCGCGCCATGCACGAAGGCCGCATCTTCCACACGGCCGATCTGTCGCAAGTGCCCAACCGGCCGACCTGGGCCGATGAGGCCTTGAGCTTGGGCTTGAAAGGCTGCGCCATCATCCCGCTGCGCCGCGACATGCAGCTGATGGGCCACCTGTTCCTGCTGGACAAGCAGTTGAACGCCCAGGACCAGGACGAGCGTGCCCTCTTTGAAGACGTGGCCAGCGATCTCGGCTTTGCGCTCACCAACCTGCACCGCGAATCCCTGCGCGAGCTGGCCGAAGAGCGCATCCGCCTGCACGCCGCCGCCCTGGAAAGCACGCGCGACGGCATGGTCGTGCTCAACCGCGACCGCATCCTGGTGTCCATCAATCCGGCCTTCACCGACATCACCGGCTACACCGAGGACGATGTGCTGGGCCACGGCGCCGACTTCCTCTTCCCCGACAACCCGCACGACGTGATCAGCGAAATCCGCAAGGGCCTGCTGACCGAATCCAGCTGGCAAGGCGAGGTCTGGAGCCAGCGCAAGGGCGGCGAGCTGTTCATGACCAAGCTGTCGGTCAGCTCGGTGCGCACCGCCACGGGCAAGCCCAGCCACTTCGTGTGCGTGATGACCGACATCACCCAGCTCAAGCAGACCGAAGAGCGCCTGGCGCGCATGGCCCACTTCGACACCCTGACCGAGTTGCCCAACCGCGCGATGATCCACGAGCGACTGGCCCACGCGGTGAGCCTGGCCGAGCGCCACCGCACGCTGGTGGGCGTGGTGTTTGTGGACCTGGACAACTTCAAAACGGTGAACGACGGCCTGGGCCACGCCGCAGGCGACAACCTGCTGCAACAAGTGGCCCAGCGCCTGAGCCAGCGCGTGCGCCAGGAAGACACCCTGGGCAGACTGGGCGGCGACGAATTCATCCTGGTGCTGGAACACCTGCGGCACCCACAACAGGCCGCCCATGTGGCGCAGGCCATCCTGGACACCCTGAACGAACCCTTCACTTTGGACAGCGGCCAGCAGGTCTATGTGCGCGCGAGCATCGGCATCGCCATGTACCCCGATGACGGCATCGATGCCGCCGAGTTGATCCGCGATGCCGACGCGGCCATGTACGAATCCAAGCGCCGGGGCCGCAACAACTTCAGCTTTTACACCAGCTCCTTCACCACCGACGCCACCAGCCGCCTGCACATGGAAACGCGCCTGCGCCGCGCGGTCGAGCATGGCGAGTTCGTGCTGCACTACCAGCCGCTGGTGCGCCTGACCGACCGCAAGGTGGTTGCGCTGGAAGCCCTGGTCCGCCTGAAGACGCCCGAAGGCGTGCTGGAAACCCTGCCCCCCATCGGCCCCGACGAGTTCATCCCCGTGATGGAAGACACCGGCATGATCGTGGCGCTGGGCGAATGGGTGCTCAACGAGGCCTGCCGCCAAGGCAAAGCCTGGCTGGACGCCGGCATCGACTTCGGCCGCCTGTCGGTCAACCTGTCACCCAGCGAAGTGCGCCGTGGGGGCGTGGTCGAACGTGTCTCGCGCATCCTCAACCGCACCGGCCTGCCCGCTCACCGCCTGGAGCTGGAGATCACCGAAAGCGGTTTGATGGAATCCAGCGTGGGCGCAGAGCAGTTCCTGCACATGCTGCACGCGCTGGGCGTCTCCCTGTCGATCGATGATTTCGGCACGGGCTATTCTTCGCTGGCCTACCTCAAACGCTTCCCGGTGCACCAGCTCAAGATCGACCGCAGCTTCATCCAGGACCTGCCCGGCAACAGCAGCGATGCCCAACTGGTGCAGACCATGATCTCGCTGGCCCGGGGCATGAACCTCAATGTGGTGGCCGAAGGCGTGGAGATGCCCGACCAGGAAGCCTTCTTGTGCGCATTGGGCTGCGACATCGCCCAGGGCTACTTGTTCAGCCGCCCGGTGCCCCCGGACCAGATCGAGGCGATTTTTCAACAAGAGGAAGCGAGCAAAAAAAGCACGATCGTTCGATAATGGCGCATCGCAGCAATGCCAAGGCCCCCGATCATGTCTTCTGAACTCACCGCCATCGTCCCCTTGTCCGCCTTGCTGGCGGCCCGCAGCATCCAAGCGGGCCGCGTGAGCTTCAAGGTGACCGAGGATTGGCAGCAAGGCCGAACCGTCTTTGGCGGCCTGCTGTCAGCCTTGTCCGCCCAGGCCATGCGCGATGTGTGCGGTGCGGACTGGCCCATGCGCGCGCTGCAGACCAACTTCGTCGGCCCCGTCGGACTGGGCACCTTTCACGTGGACGTGTCCCTGCTGCGCCAGGGCAAGAACGTGCGCCAGGTCAAGGCCATGGTGGTGCAGGCCGATGCCCAGGGCGTCGAGCAGGTCTGCGGTATTTTGCTGGGCGTGTTCGGCACCGGACGCACCTCCGAGATCCCCTCGCGCCGCCCCGTGCAGCCCCCCGTGGCCGTGGGGGCCGAGGCCTCCACGCCCCTGCCCTACCTGCCCGGCCTGACGCCCAATTTCACGCAGCACCTGGATTTCCGCCTGGCCGAAGGTGCTTTTCCCTTCACCGGCGGCGGCGATTGGCTAACCCGCTACCACCTGCGCCTGAAAGACGGCGCGGGCGTGGACCCTGAGCTCATCACCATCATCCTGGCCGACGCCGGCCCCACGCCCGCGCTGTCACAGGCCAAGACCTTCGCGCCCGCCAGTTCGGTATCGTGGGCCCTGGAATTGCGCCCCGTCACCAACGTCGACCCCGAAGGCCTGTGGCGCCTGGACCAGGACACCATCGCCTACGACGAAGGCTATGCCAACGACCGCGCCCACCTTTGGACGCCCGATGGCCAACTGGCCGCTTTTGGTTACCAGGTGGTGGCCGTGTATGCCTGATCCGGCCCTCGCGGTCAGCGAGGAGGAGCGCACGGCCAGGCCCGCCTCGTTGCGCGAGTTGTTCATCGCCTTCACCGTGCTGGCACTGCAGGGATTTGGTGGCGTGATCGCCATTGCCCAGCGCGAGCTGTGTGAACGCCGGCGCTGGCTGACGGCCAAGGAGTTCGTCGAGCTGCTGGGCACCGCGCAAGTGCTGCCGGGCCCCAACGTCTGCAACCTGTCGCTGATGATTGGCGACCGCTTTTTTGGCTGGCGAGGCGCCGCCGTCGCCCTGGCCGGCATGATGACCGCGCCTTTGATCCTGATGCTGTTCCTGGCCTGGGTCATCGCCCTGGTGCCCCACGATTCGACCGCACATGGCCTGGTCCGTGGCGCCCTGACCGGCATCGCCGCTGTGGCCGCCGGACAAATCGTGGGCACCGTGCTGCGGCTGGCCGCGCCCTTGAAGCAACACCCTTTGAGCCTGGGCGTGAGCCTGAGCTTGGCCGCGGCCGCTTTCGGCATGATGGCCTGGCTGCGCTGGCCCTTGGTCTGGGTGCTGCTGGGCCTGGGCGGTGCCACCTGCCTGCTCACCTACGCCGTGCTGCGGCGCCGGGCCCCGTGAGCGCCGCCCTGTCTCCAGCGGCATCGCCTTTGGCCTGGGCGCCCGAGGTGTGGTGGGAGCTGTTCCAGCACTTCCTGGCCTGGTCCCTGATGTCGATCGGCGGCGCCATCACCCTGGTGTCGGACATGCACCGGCGCCTGGTCGCCGAGGCCGGCCTGCTGACCGACGAGAACTTCACCGCGGCCATTGCCCTGGCCCAGGCCGCGCCTGGCCCGAACGTGCTGTTCGTGGGCCTGATCGGCTGGTACAGCGCTGGCCTGGGCGGCGCCTTGACGAGCCTCGTCGGCGTCATGATCCCGTCCAGCACCCTGGCATTGACGGCGTCGCGCTGGGTCGCCTCGCGCCGCGACTGGCTGGGCGTGCAGGCGTTTCAATCCGGCATGACGCCAGTCACCATCGGGCTGCTGCTGGCCACGGGCTGGCTGCTGGCACCTTCGGCTCAACACCCCGCCGCCTTGCTGCTGAGCGCGGCCGTGGCCTTGCTGGTGTGGCGCACCAAAGTCCCCCTGATGGCCTTGGTCGCTTTGGGCGCGGTGCTGGGCGCGTTGGGCTGGGTGTAAGCTTTTCGCCCATGAGCAACACCCACACACCTGTCACGGTCACCCACCGCCCCGAGGCCCAATGCTTTGAAGCCATCGTAGAAGGCCAGCGCTGCGTGGCCGACTACCGGCGCAGCGGCGCCATCGTTCACATGACGCACACCCTGGTGCCAGGGTCCCTGGAAGGCCGTGGCATCGCTGCCGCGTTGGTGAACGCGGCCATGGTGTGGGCGCAGGCCGAAGGCCTGAAGATCGACCCGGTCTGCAGCTACGTCCGCGCCTACCTCAAGCGCCACCCCGAGTGGCAATCGCTTCAAGCCTGACGAATTCAAGCCTTACTTCATCAAGGCTGCTGCAGGGTGGGCGGTGCGCCAAATGCCCGCACGCGCATCTCGGGGCTCATGGCCCTCGCCATCTGGTCGGCAAAACGCGCCTGCAAACGGTGGGCACCTGCGGTGTCCTGGTCAATGCTGGACACGCGCACCAGCAGGCCATCCAGCACCCGCCCGCGCAAGCCCGATGACAGCTGCCGAAACTTGAACACCGAATCGTCGGTCACGACACCATCGCCCAACAAGCGCCAATAAGTGATGGGCTCGGGGCGCCCATCCATGTGCGCCTGCAAATGCGTCACCGGCAAAGCCTGGCCTGCCGCCTCAATCACTGAGGGGGCCACGTCTTGCACCTGGAACCCACCGGCCTGGTAGCAGACTTCGGGCCGGTGCATCTGCAAGCCCACCGACTGCTGCCGGCCATAAGCCACCGACAGCATCAAGCGCTGCCCCTGGCCATTGATGTAAGTGCGCTCCAGCACCTGGTCGTACATCTGGAACTGCTTGGCCTGGTCCACGGCAGGGCGCACGAACACCGAACTGGCCGGGTCCAGGCGCCAATCACCGAACTGGCTGGGGAAGATGGCCTCCAGCGGCATTTGAGCCCGGGCATCCATGACCGCTTGCGTGTTCGGTTTGCCCACGGCGGCCAAACCGGCCACGGCCAGCATGCACGTGGCCAGCACCCAGGCTTTGGTGCGGTTGCGGCTCATCGGCGAAACCTCTCGGGCAGTACAGCACCCAGCACCCGGTCGGCCCCGCCAATCAAGGCCAGGGCCAGGCCAAACAGCACCAGCCCCGCGAAGTTGTGCAGGAAGCCCTGCCCCACGCGATCACCAAAGTGGTAAGTCACCACCACCAGGATCATCACCCGCAGCACATTGGCCAGGAAGGACAAGGGCACCACCAACACGGCCAGCAACACGTTGCGCAACCACGATTGGTAGTTCATGAGGTTGCTGTAGAGCAGGCCCATGGCCTCCAGGATGAACATGGAGTGCAGACCCGCGCAGGCCTCGGCCACCAGCAACTGGTACTGGCCTACCGTGATCACCACGCCCACATGCCCGACCGGGTAACCCACCCAGCCCAGCACCGTGCTGGCCACCACCGAGACCGCCTCTTTCAAGGGCCCGGTCACCACCACGATCGCCGAAAACGGCAGGGGCACCACGAACAGCAAAAACAGCAGCACGAACCAGATGTGCCGCAACACCGCCCAGCCCTTGAAACAGGCCAACACCGCCACCAGGATGAAGTACAGCGACAAAATCTCAAGACGCAGGAACTGCTGGGTGCGGCCAAAGGCGTAGAGCAGCAAGCCCACCACCAGCAGCAGGATGGGCGCCCACCCTGCGGGCCGATCCGGCAAGGCGGCGATGGTGCCTGCCTGCCGGTAAAACAACCAGGCTGCAGCCGCCAGCAGCAGCACCTCGTGGCCCTGGCTGTAGGACGACCATTCGCCAAACAAAAAATCCCACAAGGTGGGCAGGACCAGGGCCGCCAGCCCCACCCCCGCGATGACCCAGAACCGGCGGTCTGGATC
This sequence comes from uncultured Aquabacterium sp., assembly GCA_964554655.1. Lineage (GTDB taxonomy): Bacteria > Pseudomonadota > Gammaproteobacteria > Burkholderiales > Burkholderiaceae_C > Aquabacterium. The sequence continues at coordinate 115,460 of CAZKPN010000002.1, forward strand.
GGCAGGCTGTCCGAATGCCAAGCTGCTCACTGAGCCGCAGATGCCGATGAAGCCGCAGCCGGCGCGCTGGCCCCTGCGGCAAACTGGCCCATCAACTGGATCTTGGCCCCTTGGCGCAAGGTTTCCATGCCCTTGACCACCGCCTCACGCCGGCGCTGGTTGGTCAACACGGCCTGAATCGCCTGGACGGCATCACGCCGATTGATCGAGCCCAGCTCGGTGCGCACCAAGGTGCCGATCACCAAGCCATCCGGACGCTCCAGCACCAGAGAGTGGCCGGGCTCCAGCCGGGAAAACTGCTTGAGCAAAGCCAGAGGAAGGTTCTCGGCCCACTCCACCATCTCGCGGCTGGTGGCCGGCAAGCCGCTGGCGCGCACCACCTCGTTGACTTCTGCCAGACTGGTGGTGGCTTTGACGCGGTCGCGCCATGGGGGTGCTTCGGCGGGGCTGACCTTCACGGCCATCTCCTGGATCGTGTACTGCCGGCGCTCCTTGAACAGCTCAGGGTGTTCGTCGTAATAGCGGTCAATGTCATCCGTGTTGGGCGGGACAGCCTTGTCGGCCAACCGATCCTGATATTCGCGAGCCAGAATTTCGCGTTTGGCCAGCGCCATCGCCTGCAGGACATTGGGGCTGTTGTCGAGCTTTTGCGCGCGCGCGGCCTGGGCGGCCAACTCCTGCTCGATCAAACCCTGGAGGACTTTCTCGCCCGCAGCTCGGCCCAGCTGCCCAGACAGGGCCGGTTGGCGCTGCAACACCGCCTGCACCTGGTGAACCGAGATCTCGTCCTCATTGACCAGCGCCACGACCTGGCCATCGGCTGGGGCTTTGTCTGGCCCGCAGGCCGCCAAAAGCACCATCAACAAGGACAGCCAACCCAGTTTGAACACGCGCATAGGCCCCGACTCCAAGGTCTGAAAAAAATCATTATCAGCGAGAGCGCCAAAGCGTGGCCCCAAAGAAAACGGGCCCGAAGGCCCGTCATCCCTGCCGACCGGAAGGTCTCAGCGCGCCGAACGGCGGCGACGTACCATGAAGCCCACACCGGCCAGACCCATCAGGGCCATGGCGAAGTCCGCGGGTTCAGGTGCTGGCGAAGCCACGGGCGCTGTGGAAGCCTTGGCCTGAATGGTGCCCTGGTAAGCACCATAGCTGGAGAAGAACGTGGCCTTGTTGCCCACACTGACCGTCAGGGCCATGGTGTAGGCGCCGGCGCCCAAACCATTGAACGAGAAACCGTTGCTGGCATCGTTGTCCACCAAGGTCGAAGCCAAGGTGCCACCAGACAGCGTCAGTTGGGTCACGTCCAGGTCGCGGGTGAACAAGGACAAATCCGTTGTCAGGACCGAACCGCCAACACCACCGCTGCTTGAGCCCAGTGTGAAAGTGTAGTAGTCGGTGAAAGTGCCCGAGCTCCAGAAGGAGTTGCTGAATTCAGTGTCGCCCGTGCCCAGCAAGCCCAAACCAGTGGTGACTGCACCAGCCTGGGTGGCCACTACCAAGAAGGCTGACAAAACAGCAGTTTTCAGTTTACTCAACGCGATGCCCATACATTCCTTTGCATGCAAACAAGGGGTTTGTTTACGTGTGGATACAGTGTGACCCACCTCAGGGCACCTTAACCATCCCGAGAATGGGGGGAATTCATTCGCTTGCACCCCCTGAACTCGGGGGGAAATGCAGCGTGCTGGTCATGATTTGCGACATCCGGCGAGCCGCGCCCCGGTGAGTTTCCGCGAAGTGCAAAGCCTGCGCAGCCATGGCGTGGTGCCGGGCTGGCACCATCAGGGTCAAGGCCACTTTCAGGCCATCCGCGAGGGACGCCACCCGCACCGCCGCCCCAGCCGCTTCGCTCAACTCCGCCGCATCGGCAAAGTTGAAGGTGTGCGGCCCCATCACCAAGGGGCAGCCGCAAGCCGCCGCCTCGATCAGGTTCTGCCCGCCCAGGGGCGCAAAACTGCCGCCCAGCAAGGCCACCCGCGCCAGGGCGTAATACGCGGCCATTTCGCCCATGGAGTCGCCCAGCCAGACATCGCAAGCCAGGGCCTGCTCGTCCGGCCCGGCAACACCCCAATGGCTGCGGCGCGACAGGCTCAGCCGATGCTGGGTGACCAGTCCGACCACCTCGTCGAAGCGCTGCGGGTGCCGGGGCACGATCAGCAAACGCGGCCAAGGCCCCTGCCCCAGGCCATCTCGGGCCAGATTGACCCAGGCCTCCAGCAAATCGGCCTCTTCGCCTTCGCGCGTGACGGCCGCCAGCACCACAGGCCGCTCACTCAAGGCGGCCCAGCCTTGCCCTTGCGCCAGCAGGTCCGGCGACGGCGTCATGTCGAACTTGACATTGCCACACACCTCGACCTGCTTCACGCCGGCCTGGATCAGGCGATCGGCATCGGCCTGGGTTTGCGCCAGGGCCAGGGTCAGGCCTTCCGCCGCAGGGCGAAGCAATGGCGCAAAACGCAGGGCCTGGCGCAGGCTCTTGGCGCTCAGCCGCGCGTTGGCCAGCACCATGGGCAACCGCAGTGCCTGGCTCGCCGCCTGCAGATTGGGCCAGATTTCCGTTTCCATCAGGATGCCGATGGCCGGGTGGTGCAGTTGCAGAAAACGGTACACGGCGCCAGGGACGTCATAAGGCAACCAGGTTTGCACATCGCCCTCGCGCAGCAGTGCCCGGCCTGCCTCGCGCCCGGTGGCGGTGCCATGGGTGAGCAGCAGGCGCATGCCTGGCCAGGCCTCGCGCAAAGCCGCGATCAGCGGGCGGGCCGCCAGGGTCTCGCCCAAGGACACGGCATGCACCCAGACCACCGGCGCGGGGGCCCCAGAAGCGTGAATGTGCAGGGCCGACACGGCCTGGCGGTGTGCCTGGCCGTACCAACCCAGGCGTTGAGGCCAGTCCACGCGATAAAGCGGCTCCTGCCGCCCACGCCGCCACACCCGCCACAGGTAGGCAGGCACCAACAGGCGCAGCAGCAGGGTGTAGGCCTGCTGCGCCAACCAGGTCTTGAACACGCGGCCGATCAGTGCGCGCTGGCGCCGACGTGGGCGTCCGGCTTCACGGCCAGGATGGCGGCCATGAACTGCTTCTGGATGCGGTCCAGCGCCGCTTGCGTCTGGCCTTCAAAGCGCAGCACCAGCACCGGCGTGGTGTTGGACGCCCGCACCAGGCCAAAGCCGTCGGCAAAATCAGCCCGCAGGCCATCGATGGTGTGCACTTCCAGGGCATCCGGGAACTTGGCGGTTTCCTTCAGCTTGGCCACCACATCGTGGTGCTCGCCTTCGGCGCAGGCCACGTTCAACTCGGGCGTGCTGTAGCTGGTGGGCAGCGCATCCAGGATCTCGCTGGGGTTGGCCGATTTGCTCAGGATTTCGAGCAGGCGGCCGGCTGTGTAGGTGGCGTCGTCAAAGCCGTACCAGCGCTCCGAGAAGAAGATGTGGCCGCTCATCTCGCCCGCGAAAGGCGAACCGGTTTCCTTGAGCTTGGCCTTGACCAGCGAGTGACCGGTTTTGTACATCACGGGCACGCCACCGGCTTCGCGGATGGCCTGGGGCAAGCGTTGGCTGCACTTGACGTCGAAGATGATTTGGGCACCGGGCACGCGCGACAGCACGTCACGCGCGAACAGCATGATCTGGCGGTCGGGGAAGATGTTGTGGCCATCTTTGGTGACCACGCCCAGGCGGTCGCCGTCGCCGTCAAAGGCCAGGCCCAGCTCGGCGCCATGCGCTTTCACCGCCTTGATCAAATCGACCAGGTTTTCGGGTTTGGAGGGATCAGGGTGGTGGTTGGGGAAATCGCCGTTCACTTCGGAGAACAGCTCGATCACTTCGCAGCCCAACGCGCGCAGGATGCCGGGGGCCGATGCGCCAGGGATGCCATTGCCAGAATCAACCACGATCTTCATCGGGCGGGCCAGCTTGCAATCACCAATGATGCGTTGGGTGTACTCGGCCAGCACGTTGAGTTCGCTGAGGCCACCGCTGCCCGTGGCGTAGTCTTCAGCCTCGATGCGTTGGCGCAGGCCCTGGATGTCGTCGCCGTAAATGGCACGGCCACCCAGCACCATCTTGAAGCCGTTGTAATCCTTGGGGTTGTGGCTGCCGGTGACCTGGATGCCGCTGTGGCAACCCTGGTCGCCCCGCGTGGCGGCCACGTAGTACAGCATGGGCGTGGTCACCGCGCCCAGGTCAATCACGTTGATGCCGGTCGAGCGCAGGCCCTTGATCAGCGCGGCGGCCAGGCTGGGGCCAGACAAACGGCCATCACGGCCAATCGCCACGGCTTTTTCGCCCAGCTTGAGTGCTTCGGTGCCGAAGGCTCGGCCCAGGTGCTCAGCCATGGCAACGTCCAAGGTCTTGTCCACGATGCCGCGGATGTCATAGGCCTTGAAAATGGAAGCGGTGACTTGCATGGTGATCCTTTGCTGATTTGAACTGATTCGGTGACGCAGACGGGTGCGTCTTGGGATGGATTCTAGAGACCCTGGACGATGGCTCCGTGACGGATTGCAGATAGGATGCCAGCTCGCCCGGCCCAGCCCCCCCATTCAGACCATGTACACCGCGCAGACGCACATCGACTCGCCCCTTGGCCAGGTCTTGCTGGCCCGCACTGAGCAAGGCCTGGCCGGGCTGTGGTTTGCCGAAGGGCAGCGCGACTTCCCCGGCAAGCTGGACGCCCCCTTGGCCCCGCACGACCCGCTTTTCCATGACGTGGAGCTGCAATTGCAACGGTACTGGGCTGCCCCCCAGGGCACGGCTGCCCATTTCGACCTGCCCCTGGACCTGGTGGGCACGGCCTTCCAGCAATCCGTATGGCGTGCGCTGCTGACGATGGTCCATGGTGAGATTTGCAGTTACGGCGACATTGCCCAACGTCTTGGCAATCCTCAGGCCAACCGGGCGGTGGGCATGGCGGTGGGCCGCAATCCCATTTCCATCATCGTGCCCTGCCACCGGGTGGTGGGCCGCGACGCGCAGTTGACCGGCTACTCCGGCGGCATGCACCGAAAAATCGCGCTGCTGACCCAGGAAGGGCACCTGGTGCACGACAACCGCCTTCACCGCCCTGTCCCCGGGCAGGGCACGCTGGCATGAAGGCGCGCGATGCCCTGGAAATGCTGCTCCTGGCCGCGGTCTGGGGCGCCTCCTTCCTGTTCTTGCGCATGGCCGCCCCGGTCGTGGGGCCCTTGGCCGTGGCCGCGATGCGGGTGACCGGGGCCGCCCTGCTGCTGTTGCCCGTGTTGATGTGGCGCGGCGACCTGGTGCGCCTCAAGCCGTGGCTACCCGCCTTGCTGGTGTCCGCTCTGCTGTCCTATGTGCTGCCCTTCCTGGGGCTCAGCCAGGCCGCGCGCTCCCTGCCCGCCGGATTACTGTCCATCCTGAATGCGACCACCCCGCTGTGGGGCGCGCTGGTGGGCTGGTGGTGGGCGGGAGAACGCTTGTCTGCCGGCCGGCTGCTGGGCCTGGCCATCGGCATTGGCGGCGTGGCCCTGCTGGCGGCCGACCGCTCTCAGATCGGTTCGGGCGCTGCGTGGCAGGCGGTGGCGCTTTGCCTGGCCTCAACCTTGATGTACGCGCTGGCGGTTCACCATGCCAAGCGCTACCTCAGCGGGCTGTCCCCCGTGAGCGTCAGCGCGGGTTCGCTGGGCTGCGCCGCCTTGATGCTGGCCTTGCCCGCTTGGTGGCTGGGGCCTCAGCCGTCCCAAGGCCCGGCCATGCACTGGGACCAGGTGCCCGCCACCATCTGGGGCGCCGCGCTGGGCCTGGCCGTGTTGTGCACCGCACTGGCTTACTTGCTGTTTTACCGATTGATCGCCCGGGTCGGCCCCACCAAGGCCTTGACCGTGACGTTTCTGATCCCCGTGTTCGGCATGTTGTGGGGCAGCCTCTTCCTGCACGAACAGATCAGCACCACCATGATGGCCAGCACGACCGTGATCGTGTTGGGCACCTTGCTGTCCAGCGGTGCCTGGACGCCATGGGGTACCCACCCGCCGAAAACCGCTTGATTGAGTCAACCAAACACGGCAGCTCGTCTGCGTTCTAGGGGTTGAGGGCCAGCCACTTCGGTGGAAACATGATCGAAGCCCATTCGACAAGGGATTCCCATGAAACAACTGCCAGCATTCATTGTGTTGAGTACCGCACTCGCGCTGCCCGCCATGGCCGCGCCTTTGGCCCACTGGAGCTTCAACAGTGACGATGGACTGGTCAACACGGGCAGCCTCACCCCTGAAATCGGTTCCGGCAGCTTGGCCCTTGTTGGCGGCGCCACGGGGTTTTTCACCTCGGGGTCAGCCAATGATCCAGCCACATTTCCCCTCGACAGCGCCTGGTCCGTGGGCAACTACCCCGCTCAAGGCAGCGGCTCGGGCACAACCGGGTTCGAAGGCTGGGTCTCCACAGTCGGCCAGGCTGATGTGGTGCTGAGTTTTGATTTCAAGACCCAGCCCAGCGGCAACAAATGGTTTGCACTGCAGGCCAGCGACAACGGCGGCAGCTCATGGCTTGACCTGGCGGTGTTTGACGTGCCGTCCGCTGACACCTGGTTCACGCAAACCTTCCATGTGTCCTCGCTGCTCCCCTCGGTGAACAACAACCCGGGCTTCGGGTTCAGACTGGTCGCGGTCTTCAAGCCCGGCACCAGCCTCTACGAAGCCAGCGAGGCTGGCTACAACGGCGACTTCGGCCTGGAGTACGACCAGCTGTCCGTGCAAGCCACCGCCGTGCCCGAGCCCATGGGCATGTGGCTGATGCTGGGCGGGCTGCTGACCTGTGGCCTTGCCCTGACAAAACGCCGGGGGTGATGTTCTGCGGTACGCTCCTGTGCGCAGGAGATACCGCATGCCCACGACAAGCCAGAAGGCCCCCGACACACCCCGCTGGTTCTGGGAAGACCTGACCCCAGGCCTGACCATGACCTTCGGCCCCAAGCTGGTCACGCGCGACGAGGTGATCGACTTTGCCCAGAAGTTCGACCCCCAGCCCTTCCACCTGAGCGAAGAGGCGGGCAAAGCCTCCTTGTTTGGCGGCCTGGCCGCCAGTGGCTGGCACACCAGCAGCATGGTGATGCGCCTGATGTGCGACGGTTTTTTGCTGGATTCTTCCAGCCTGGGGTCGCCCGGCCTAGACAGCCTGAAGTGGCTCAAACCCGTGATGGTGGGTGACGAGATCCGCGCCGTGATGACCGTGCTCGCCAATCGCCCGATGAAGAGCAAAGCCCATGTGGGCCTGACCCAGTCGCGCTGGGAAGGCCTCAACCAGCGCGGTGAAGTGGTGCTGTTGTTAGAGAGCTGGGCCATGTTCGGGCGACGCCATCCGGCCATCGTTGAACCTGGCAAGCTTGAATAGCCCAAGCAAAAAGCCCTGACGCTTGCGCATCAGGGCTTTGCAATTTTGGCGGAGTGGACGGGACTCGAACCCGCGACCCCCGGCGTGACAGGCCGGTATTC
>CAZKPN010000003.1:0-120160 GCA_964554655.1 uncultured Aquabacterium sp.
CACGCAGCCCGCTGGCATACATCAGCTCCAGCATGGCGCGGTCGCGCACGCCCTGCGGCGTCTCAACGTCAGGAGCCGTGATGAGCGCCTCGACTTGTTCTTCGGTGAGCGCCTTGGGCCGCCTGGCAGGCAGCTTGGGAGTCTCGAAGTTGGCCAGAGGGCTGGCAATGCCTTGGTGCTCCAGGCGGTGCTGGTAGTAGCGCCGCAGGGCCGCCACGTAGCGACGTTGGGCGTGAGGGCCGATGGTGGCCCGCCTCTCCCCGAAAACCGCCCCAAGCGTCTCGGGGTCCGCGCTGTCCAGCGTGGCGCCCTGCTCTTGCAGCCAGAGGGCAAGCCGTTTCAGGTCCCCGCGGTATTCGTCGCAGGTTCGCTGGGCCAACCCCGCGCTCAGCCACAGCCAGTCGCAGAATTGGTCAATGGCGGCGTCTGCGGGGTTCGGGCTGGGCTGGGCTGACATGCTGTGCAGCATAGGCCCCTTTGAGGGCGTCAGCCCGGCGCCCCGCCCGCTTCGATGGCTGAAGCCGCCTTGGCCGCCCGTCCGGGCTTGGCCGCCTTGGTGGCCCGGTCAACGGCGCCGAGATAGCCAACGGCGAACGAAGCGAAGTCTTCGTCTTCATCCCGGTAGAGGTCGTGGGGCTGCTTGGCCAGCCAGCCGAAAAAGGCGGCTTCCTTGGCCGTCCCGCGCAGTTTGCTGTTGGCCTCGGGCTCCTGCTCAGCGTAGCCCACTTCCCAGCCTGCCCTGACGTCCTCCGGCTGCTCCGAGAAGCGCTGGCGCAGTCGGTCGGCCAGGTGGGTGGCGAACGCGGCCTTGACGGTCTCGGCCTGGCGGGCTGTTTCGGCCCGAAGTTTGGCCTTGTGTCGTTCGGCCTCGGCGGCGACTGCCGCGTTCACAAAGTCCTCTTCGATGGCAGCACGCAGCCAGGCCCTCGGGTCGCGCACATCCTTGGCTTTGTCGAGCAGCAGGAATTTCATGATGAGGTATTCCTCACCCTTGTCTTCAATGTAGGCGGAGCCCTCGTATTCGCTGAAGCCGATGTCGGTGAGCCGGCGCAGCAGCTCCCGGTTCGAGGGCACGGGCATGCCGAAGGGCAAGCGGGACTGCTCGCGCGTGTGGACTTCAAAACGCAGGCAGTTGCCCAGGTTGGCCACCGGTACCTTGACCGGCGTGATGAGGATGTCGCACCCCTCGCAGGCGTCCAGCTCCCTGATGGCGGCCTTGACCTTGCGCATGAACTCGGCCGGGGTTTCCCAGGCAGGCACCACGCCATCCGGGCTCAACAGCTCCTGCCATTTTCGGACCGGATACGCCCCGGTGTGGTGGACCCCGGCGAACCGTCGGCAGTTTTCATAGAGCGCCAGAGCCGTGTAGGTGCGGGCGTTCTTCACCAGCTCCAAGCTCAACTGGGTGAACGTCAAGGGGCGGACCATGACGCCCAGAATCACCGGGTCATAGGCCCAGGACACCTGGCCGCGCCCGTTGCGCAGGACCGAGGACAGTAGCTTGGCGGTCACCTCCACCTCATCAGGATAGAGCTCTTCAGCCTTGACGGAGTGGCGCAGGGAGTTGAAACGGACGGTGCAGTTCTCCAGCCGCTTGAAGTGCTCGGCCAGGTGGCGAGCGTTTTTGGGCTCGAACCCGACCATCTTGGCCAGCTCGCGCATGTCGGCGAAGAACCTGGGCTGGAGCAGGACCACGGGCTTGTCCGGCACCTTGCCGGCCCGAAAGTCCTCGATGTAGCTGCGAAGGGCTCCCTCGATTTCGCCGCGCTGTGGCTCCGACAGGCGGCGGTACTGCTCCCCAGCCAGGCGGGCCAGGACGATGTGGAGCTTGCGCGCAGCGACCGTCAGCGTCTCGCCCTTGTCCAGAACGGACAGGTGGACGACGTAGTTTGAGCGGATGGCAACGCCAGGGGTGTTTGCGACTACTGTGGCCATGGCAAGTAAATGGTTGAACCAAGGCAGATGCTACCATTTCAAGGAAAGGTTAAAGCAAGCCTGAGTCAACCACGCCACGTTCCAAGCATGGTAATTTCAGATTCACATCCACCACAGAAATGGTTAAAGAAAGACTCACTCAACCATGATGTGTTTTCGGCCGGAAAAGCCTTCCCTGTGGATAACTTTTGGGAAGCGGCCCGAAAGTCCCATGCCCGCCTTGTCGGGGCGGCCTGAAAGTCCCATGGAGCGTCGTCGAACTACCAAGTCGCACGGCCTGCCCGTCGCTGTCCACTGGCCAAGCGGCCCGAAATCACCATTGAGTTCCCTGCCAGCCCGCATGAACATTGGCTTTGCGGACTCGTAAACTCTTTGTATTGGTTTCTTCTCTAAATACTGGAAACGTTCTCAGTTGGTTTGGCAGGTTTCGCAGCAAGACCCCTCGCCTTTCAGGCTCGCGGGGGCTGGCTGCGGGCCGAGAACGGCAAAGTATGAATGGTTATTCGGGCTTTGCCCTCAAAATTGAATAAAAGAATAACATCGAATGATTTGGCGGGCGGAATAACGAATCATTCCTGCAAAACAGACCCAGGGAACGCCCTTTCAGGGCTGGGCGCGAATAATTGCCTATTCCTTTTTGAGGGCTGCCGTGGCAAACTCAGGGCCATGAGTGACAAGACCACCCCTCCCCTCGTTGCCGTCGAGGTGCCGGCCATGCCTTCGGCAGTCGGCTTGCTGACGGCCATGGCCAATGCTGGCGTTTCTGACGAGGTGTTGGGGCGGACAGTGCGTGAACTGCTGGGCCAGGCCGAGCAGTGGGCAACCCCGGTGGTGGCGGCCGAGGCACCGGTGGAGCGCCTGCCACCTCGGCGGCGTGCCCTGGCCACGGTCAAGTTCAAGCTTGGAAGTGGGGAGACATCGGTGTCGGTGTCAAAGTCGCTGCTGCACACCCTGGCCCAGCGCACCGGTTCCATAAAGGAAGCCCGCAATGAAATCCGCGACCTGGCTCGGCGTGCCCCGGTCTCGGCCGTGAACCGCTCGGGTTGGGTGCAGGACCGGTTGGCCAAGCGGCTGTCAGTGGCACCGGAGCCTGATGAGGCGCAACCGGTGGCAGCTCCTGCTGTCGTGGCTCCCGCTGTGCCTTCTGTCCCGGCTGTGCCGGTCTCTGCGGAAAAGGCCCGGCCTGCGCCGGAGCCGGTTCACCGCGCTCCTGAGCCCCCGGTTGCGCCGGTGGCCGTGGTTGAGTTGCCGCCCCTTGTCCCCTCCCCTGCGATTGCAAGCGAGGGCGTTCTTGGAAACCTGGAGCTGTTTTAGGCAGCCTGCCAGTCGGCCAGGTCAATCAGCGTTCGCGTGCCAACCGTGGTGTTCTGCGAGGACGCCCCGGCCAACACCAGGCAAAGGCCGATGGCTGCCGCGTTGTCTTTGAGGTAGCCAAACTCAGCTTGGCGCAGGCCCAGGGCGGCTGCTTCGCGCAGAGCCAGCCGCAGCATCATCGTCGCAATGCCGCGGCGGCGAAAACCAGGGCTCACTGACAAAGTGGCCACCAGGCGGTCGCTGACCTGCGCGGCATGCAGGAAGGCCACACAGCCCTGAGTGGGTGTCAGCACGAGAAGGGTCATCTGCTCGGCGTGGTCGATGCCCCGTGCGTAGCCGTCCACCTCAGCGTCCGTGGCCAGGTAGAGAAACCGAGCCTCCCGGTCTTTGGGGGACAGGCCCTTCAAGTGCTGGGAGATGACGCCGGTGTGGATGGCCGACGCGGGGGTAAAGCGCAGTTCAGGCAGCATGGCTCAATTCCCGAAAAACGAGACCGTGCCGGCGTCTCGGTCGTAGTAGACGTCCAGTTCCGCGCCGACAGGTCGGGTTTTGCGGACAACAGTTTCGACCACCGGGCCGTTTTCGATTTGAAGACGCAGCGTGTAGCCGATTTGGCGCGCAGGGGTGCAGGTCTGGCCCGTGGCACCCGAGAAGCCGGCCAAGGTGGCCGGGCTGGAATCCACTCGCTTGAACGCCACGGTGCGCGAGAAGGGGCCGGCGACCAACTGCCAGCCGTGCTCAGGGGCGGGCACCCCTTGCGACTGCCACCACTCGGGGTTGATGTAGCGGTCATAGAGCCAGGCATAGCTGTAGGCAAAGGCATAGCCCCCGGCCAGTGCACCGAGGGTGGGCGTGTTGGAGATGTGGGCGGCGCCATATTGCTGCGCGACAGCGACCAGGGAGCCGCCTTGAATCCCGATATAGGCTGCCCAGAACGTTCGCCACCCGGGGATTCGAGTGGAGCCGTCAGTCGTTGAAGAACCTGCGAATGCCGGCGTTGCGCCGGCCGCCGAGCACGACCCTGGAAGGTAGGCCGAATCGTTGCTCAGAACAGTGGCCAGGACGAGGGCGCTCAGCATCACAGCACCAGCGTCATGCGGTTGGTGGCGGGGTCCAGGCGGGCGCGCAGCTTGGTGCCGGGCTCCAAGGCCTCGGCGGCGGCGACGGTGACGCGCTTGCCACCGATGAGCAGCTCCATGTAGTAGCCAGCTCGGACTTCAGCGACCTGGGGGGAGACCTGGCAGGTCTCGGTTGGCACGTCCTTGGCCTTGTCGGCGGCTTGGCCGAAGGCGAACACTCGGCGACCCTTCTTGGAAGCTGCGTCCACACCATAACCGGCTCCCGCGCCCACGGCGCCTGCCATGACGATGGTCGTGGGGTCTCCAGGCTTGATGAGCTGACCGACGATGACACCGATGACCGCCCCGATGCCGGCGGCCTTCCAGCCGCTCTTGGGGTCGTCTCGTTTTCCGTCGACGGCCACGACTTTTGCCTCTTCAACAGGGCTGCAGTCAGCCGACTCCAGGCGGCGGGTCTCGTAGCGGGGTGTGACGCCCAGCACGATGGCTTCGCTCTCGGTGGGAGCGCCGGCCAGGGATACTGCCGTGCCCGCGGGTTGTGGGGCCTGGCTTTGAGCCATGGCGGGAGACAGACCGGTGAACACCAGGCTGGAGATGAGGATGGACAGGGTGAGACGTTTCATGCGGTGGGTTCCATAAGGGCTTACTGGGGTAGTGCTCCAGGGCTGCGCGATGTCGCATCGCTGTTTGATGCCGACCGCGAAAAGAAAAAACGCAGCCGAGGCCGCGTTTGGTTTGGGGGATTGGCCGGGTTTGGCCGCTCAGTCCTTCTTCTTGCCCTTGCCCTTGTTGGCCTCGATGAAGGCGGAGCACGCCTTGGCATTCGTCTTGGCGTCAGCCGGGATTTCGATGCCGTTTTCTTCGGCAATCTTTTCGGCCAGGCCCAGGGCGGCGTCGCTCGGGGTCATCGGGTGGGAGTCCAGGAACTTGGACATTTCGCGGCTGTCGGCCAGGGCTTCAGCCGGAATCTCGATGCCCTTGCGAGCAGCAATCTTCTTGGCCAGCTCGACTTGCTTTTCAGAAGGCACGCTCAGCTTGGTGATGAAGGCGCGGCAGTCGTCGAAGCTGTCCAGGGCTGCCTGCGGGACGTCAATGCCGTTGCGCTGGGCCAGGAAGGCGGCGCGGTCGCGCATCTTGTCGGTCGGCGTCGAACGCTGCTTGGGGGTGTCGTCAGGGGTGTCGGTGTCGCTCATGGGTGGTCAGTGCCTCGGGTGAGAGTTGAGAACAAAGCAGCCCGAAATGAGCCGCTCCAGGTCATGTAGTGGCTCAAGGGCTGATTTCGTCGCATGCGCGTTTCCGCGAGGTGGCAAGCAGAGCGCGTCGCTCGCCTCAACGGGACCTGAAGGGCCAGAAGCGCCGTGGCTTCACTGCCTGTTCGTCGTTGGCGGCCGCCTCGGGTGGCCTGCCAGGGGAAGGCTCGCCAGGGGTGGTGGACACGTAGGGGATGAAGCCCAAGAACCGCTTGACCTGCCAGTTTGCGGGCACCAGGCCAAACTTGTACTTGCGCTGCTCCAAAGCCTGTGAGCGGTCTCGCACCGCGAGGAAAAGTTGGTTGGCGTAGGGAATGCCGAACACCAGCAGGGTCAAAGGCCCTGCCTTGGGCGCCCAAAAAGCCAGCCAAGCCAGGGCAATGACTGCGAAGACGCACGTCAGCCAGAGCATCTGCCGGCGTAGCTTGGGCTGGAGCCCCTCAAAGTACGCTCGCAGCCGAAAGAACGGCTGGGCCGCGAACAAGGCAACAGGCTCGACGATGAGCCAAAGGGTGTGCAACACAAGAAGAATGATTTTTTTCATACGGGGGGCCTCGGTTCAAAGCTCAGTTCAACGGTTTCATGGGGATGCTTGATGCCAGCGGGACAGGACCGAAGTAGCGGCTGTCAAAGCTTTGTGGCCTGGGCGAGAGCAGCAGCACGTGCCCTGCGGGGACGACGTAGCTCCAAGGCACCTGGAAGTCAGGCACTTTTGGGCGTTTCTTGGACTGAGCCACCAGGACTCCATTGATGCGCAGCCCTTGCGGACCTTGTTCGATTCGGTCGCCCGCCACCGCGGCCACGGGCTTGATGAGCGGGGTCAGGCCCTCGCAGTTCAAAAGGCCCAGCAGCGGCGTGGCCGCGTCCTTGCCGGCATGCCGGAGAAACTCGAGGGCGGGGCGTGGCGGGCAGGCCGCCAGGTAGTCGCCCGGCTCCCAGCTCAACTGCCGCAAGAAGGTGGTCGAGGGGGTGGAGTTCGAGGTGGAGTGCGCGAACCACTTGGGCGTCGAGGCCAGCAGCGCAGAAACCGCCAACGTCAGGGCGGCGGCCCGCCACGGGTAAGGCCTGCGCGAGCTCAGCGAGGGAAGGGGTTGGGGGGTCATGCTTCTCAGTAGCCTGACCGGCCCAAACGTGTCGCCCACGTGCCGCCAGCGTGTCTCCCCCGCTCAGCGGCTCAGTTGCCCAGGTAGTCGGCGAAGTCGTCGCTCGGGGTGGCCACCGCTGGGGTCTCATCCGGTGCTGCGGGCGGCGCCACTGCCTCGAAGTTGTCCCCTGAAGTGTCGGTGTGGCCCGGGACGGGCTTCGGTGCGTCGAACACCCGCGTGCGCGTTCCACGGCGGCGCTCGTTGAGAGGCACGTCGCTCGAAGAAGCTTGTTCCTGCGCCCAGGGCTCATCCCCCGCCGGCAAGACCTCGCCGGTGCTTGGGTCGATGGCGCCCTCTCGAACCGCGCGCTCACGCTCGTTGGTTTCGTGCATGGCGGTCAGGTCGTCAATCAACCCCTCGTCGGCCACGTCCAGGCGTTCCTCGAAGCTGTCGTCGTTGTCAGTGTCCACTGGTGCAGCGGCGTAGTACGTCGGCAGGCGCGAGGTATCAACGTCCTGAGCGGACTCCGCCGCCAGCAGATTGGTCTCATTGGTGATGGAGTTCACACCCTTGATGGCGTCTTGGCCCCGTTCGGTCAGGGAGTCAGCGAGCGAGCCCGCGGCACCCGGAGCGAAGCGGCTGTAGTTAAGGGAAAACTTCACCCGGCGGATGACGTCGGACTTTCCAGGCCACGGAATCTTGGCCCACTTGTCCCAAAACTTGTGCTCGTAATAGAAGGCCTTCTTGGCGTAGACAGGGGGCAAGCCCTTGCGCATCACAATTTGACGGTCCTGGGGCATCTGACGGACCTGCTGTGGATTCATGAGCGCCACGGCCTTGCTCGCGTCTGAGAGCGACACGCTCTTCATGCCGGCAAACATGCTCTTGTCGCCTGACTCGCTCACGTTGTCCACAACGGCTGTCCAGTTGCCCAGGGCTTCGCTGATTTCCTTGGCGGAACCGTGCGAGTTCGGGGTCTGAATCAGTTGCAGGTCGGAGTTGTCCAGCAGCGTGTTGGCGTCGAACTTGCCATACGTGCCTTCCAGCTGGGAGAACGACTGGTAGGCATAGGCCAGGCGCACGCCATAGGCGCGAAACACCGCGATGCCCTTGACCAACTGGTCAAGCTTGGGGAGCTGAGGCAGCTCGTCGATGCACATCAACAGCTTGCGTTTGTGGGGCATGACCGCCCGCCCGTCCTTGTAGCCCATCGATTCGGTGGTGCGCGACAGGAACGTGGCCAGCAAGGCCCCAAACAATGGAGCGATGAGGGCAATCTTGGAAGGCGGGGAAATCAGCCACAAGTCAATCGGCACGTCGCCGTTCATCAGGTCAGAAACGCTGAAATCGGACACCGACGTGTTCTTGACGATGATGGGGTCGGCGAACATCTCCAGCTGCGTGAGCAGCGTTGCACGGACGCTTTCCACTTCGTTAGCAGAGCCATTCATCAGGCGAGTGAACCCACGAACAATTTCTGGGTGCTGCTTGACTTCGTTGCCATCCTTGTCTCGGGTCCAGTAGAAGCTGCGGCCCTGGGCGTGGTCCTGCGTCATGACCCACTGGGCCAGCTGCTTAAGGTCAGCAAATCGGGGGTCGGTGAACAGATTGCGCACGTCGGCCCAGGTCGGCGAGCGCGATGCATCCTTGTTGTCGTAGGCCACGAAGATGGTGGCCGCGACAGTGGCGCCAATACCGGCCGTCAGCCAGTGGGCATCGCTGCCGCCTTCCAAGCGCTTGGCCTTCGGGTCGATGAAAATGGCTGCCTGTTCCTTGGCGTCCTGCACTTCTTCTGGGTCGCCAAAGCGCACCTCGTCAAGCGAGTTCCACCGGGCGCTGTAGCCACTCTTGTCCAGGGGCTCCAGGAACAGTTGCTTGTGGCCGAGAACGTGTTTGCGAAAGCCCGAGCACACGACCGCGTTTTCTCGCTTGGGGTCGTGGACGATGGACGAACTATTCCAGCCGCCCAGCAGCATTGGGATGAAAAATGAAGTTCCCTTGCCCGAACCTGTAGGAGCCCCCAGCGCGCACGCCACGGCGTTGGTGTCGTAGAGCAGCGCCGTTTCCAGGGTGTTGATTCCGCAAAAAGACAGCGGCCCCTTGCGCTGCCATTCCATGTAGCCCGCAATGAAGCCGGGCTCGTCGCGCCCCTGAAGTCGGGCCACTTCGGCAACTTCTTCGGCGGTGAGGATGATGCGTCGCTTGGCTGCCATGTGTCAGGCTTTCCGGGGGGTTGGGGTTTTAGAGGCCGCCGCGCTGGGCTTTGCGGCAGCGCCGGCCGCACGGGCAGCACGCGCCTTGGCAGCTCTGGCAAGCTTTTCTTCGACCTTCTTTTCTTCGGCCGCGATGTAGTCCTTCATCTCTTTGCGTGCGCGCAGCCAGGCCACCAGGGGCTTGAGCGTCGAGCTCTCATCAAGGCGCAGGTCCAGCTCGGTGATGAAGCCCTTGGACTTACGGTAGTACGGCTCGTCGAAGCGATGAATCTTGGCCACAAGCATGGCGTCCTTGCGTGCACCGCGCAGTTCGCCTTCAGTGGCCCAGTGCGCCGTGCCATCAGTGGGCAGGTGCTTTTTCGGGGGCTTGGAGACGCCGGTGAGCTTGGCGCCAACCAGGCACACCCCCAGGCCGAGAGACCAAAAGCCCGTGGCCAGCTGCCAAAGGTGGTCAACCTCACCGGGCGCGGCCTGGCCCTGCATCCAGGGCAGCAGGTAGAGCTTGATGAACCACCACACATAGCTAAAAGGCTGGTGCAGTCCTGGCCCGCCCGCATGTCCAAACCAGGGCTTGCCAAGCAGCTCGTGCCAGCCAAAAAGGTAGGCCGTGAGGGTCGTGGTCAGCAGGTTCCAGACGACGAAGATGGTCGTCCAGACAAGCACAGGCCCCAGGCGCAAGCGCCAATAGCTGCGCTTGTCCCATGAGGACTTGTTGGTCGGGTCGAAACCGACCCAGTTTGGTTGCTCTGACTTGTTGCTGAACATGTGGGGTTAGCGGAAAAAGCCCCGAAGGTCTTCGGAGCTGTCTCTGTCAGTGCCCTTCTCAGGGGTCCGCGTGCGTTCGACCGTGCGGTGGCGGCGAAACTCCTGCTCTTCAATGGGAGTCAGGCCCTTCTCTCGCCGCAATTGCTGCGCACGAACATAGGCCCGAGCAGAGAACTCCGCGGCGTAGCCTTTGCCTTCAACAAAATCAGGCACTCCGTCCGGCGTGCGTGCCAGGTAGCGGTCAATGAGTGCCGGGGCGTGCTCAGGGTGCTCGTTGATGTGAAGCGTGGAAAATACTTTCTCTGAGGTATCGTCCGGGCGCTTCTTGTCCGCGCGGACCTCAAACTCATAGGTCCTGCCGACCTTCAGGGCCACGCCACCTGCGCGCTTGGTCTGCTCCAGGCAGTAGTGGATTTTTCCGTCGATGGCCTCGACCAGGAAGTAGATGCGCTCGCTGGCCTCGTCCAAGCCCGTGTTGAGCACCTTGCCCGCCAGCCAAGTTCCTGGCTCCTTGATGGTGGTGGCCACCAGCTCTGCGCGGTCGCGGGTGAGGAAGGCCTGCCCCTTGGCCAGCGCCGTCTGGCGGTTGCGGGCCTGCGCGTAGGCGCGCATCATGACGGACAGATTGGGCTCCACGGTCCACTGGCCTTTGACCTTCTTGGCCATGCCCATGCGCTTCAAGAAATCCAGGCGGCTGAACAGGTGGCCTTGGCGCGCCTGGATGGTGAAGGACGGGTTCTGTGGGGGCTTGATGAGCACATGGCCGTGCTTGACCTGCAGCTTCAGCAGCTCGGTGTCCAGGCCGGTCATGGCGTAGCTGCTCACCTCGATTTCACGCTGGGCAATCATGTCCTTTTCGGTGCGAAAGCCCAGCTGCTGCGTCAACCAATCGGAGTTGCGTTTGCGGGCGCCCTCCTTGATGTAGTTCGGGGCGATGCGAAGCGCCGAGCCACGGTCGTTGCGACCGCGAATCATGATGTGAGCGTGCGGATTTTCGGTGTTGCTGTGCACCACGGCGCCCCACTCCAGCTTGGTCTCTAGGTCCTCTTCCATGCGGGCCATGAGGTCGCGCACCATGACCTTCATGTCAATCTTGTGGCTGTGCAGGGGGTCCGGGCTCACGATGAGCTTCCACATCCATTCATCTGCCTCGTCGGCCCAGGTGCGAGCCAGCCCTTTCAAGGACACCGAGTCGCCGGCGCTGCCAAACGCCACCGCTCGCTCCCCGCCCTCCCCGGCCCCTTCGCGTTCCAGATAAGCGGCGTGCGCCGCCCAGCCCTTACGGTTGCGCTGCGGAGCGCTGAAGCGCGTGAGGGTGCGCTGCACGCCAATGGCCAGTTTGAGTTCCTTGGGCAGGGCATAGCCTGTGCCACGGACGTTGCGCTGAGCCCGGGAAAGCCGAACGACCTTGCCTTGGGTTACGCGTTGCTTCTTGATGCGCGAGGGGTGGTGCCCGCCGATGTCAGCGACGCGCGCCAGGTCGCGAAGCTCCTTGCGTTCTTCCTTCGTCAGCTTGGGAAACAGGTCGGCCATACAAAACTCCGGGCATCAATGGAAAAAGACCCCGGCGTGCGGGGTCAGGTTGGGGTCAGCTGAGGGTCTTGTGCCTCAAGCCTTGTGCATCAGGCAGCGACTGCCTCTTTGGCCTCAATGGCCTCGCGGGCCTTGACAACCAACGCGGCGAACGAGGTCTCCACCAAGATGTTGGCGCTCACGCCACTGCGCTGGGCGGCGTCGGCGATGGCCTCCTTCAGCGTGTCGTCCATGCGCACCGAAAAGGCGTGCAGGTCAGCTTTGACCTTGCGAGTGGCGAAGGGGCCTTTCGGGTTGCCGGCAAAGTCGGTGAGCGTGCTGCGGATGAACTGCGACATGCACAGCGAGCCGGGCTCGGCCTGGAAAGCGCTGACCATGGCCGCGTAGGCGGTTGGTTGAACGCGGAACGTCTTCAGGGACTTCTTCATGGTCGCTTGACTCACTTGGTAGGGAATGCGAAAGGCTTGTAGGCCGCAGGAAAAACAATGTCCTTCGTTGGGTGGATGGTCATCTCCAGGCCTTGACGCAGTTCAAGCGTGGGACGCATGTCAATGAACTTGTTCATCACTTGCGAGCCAACTTGTCCAAACATCGCAGCGGACTGGGCGGTGACCGTTTGCCCAAACGAGGGGCTTGAACCAGCAGTGCCGCTGGGCTGGTTCTTGTCCACCACATAAGACATGCCTGCGCTCAGTACCGTGCCCATGAGGCTGACCCCGAACAGGCGCATGTAGTGGTTGTCCACCAAGTCGCTGACCCCGGCCCGCCCTTGCGAATCGGTCGCTGGCATGTTCAGCAGGTTCAGCCGGCGGTTGTCCGGGAAGCGAATGGACGTCCAGGACGCGAGCATCCGGGTCTGCCCTTGCGCCACTTCCATGGAAGACACGCCCGAGGCCTTGGAGCCCTTGGGAATGAGCAGGTACTGGCCGGTGGTGGTGTCAAACACGTCCCGGGTGACCAGCGCCTCGATGCGTCCGTTTTGCTCGCTGGAAACCGCATTGAGCAAGACGACCGGAATCGGATGCCCTTCGTTCAGGATGAACGGCGAGACAGGGGCCTGCACCAGCTGCGGCAAGTAGTTGTCGCTCGTCTGGGCTGCCGCCTTGGCCACAAAGCGGGACAGCTCAGAGCCTGCGCTGGCGCCAGTGGTTGAGGATTGGGGCTGAGGCTGAAGGGGAGCCTGCGCCCCAGGGGCGGCGCCTGCCATGACGACCGCACCGCCTGCCTTGGACTTTTGAAAGCCGTTGAGCGTGGCCGCGCGCATGCGCTCTTGCACGAGAGGGTCGTTGAAGTCGACTTCGCCGCGCAGGTAGCTCTTGGACACCTCGGGCTTGGCAGTGCCGGTGGCGGGCTTGGTCGAGGCAGAGGCCATAGAACCGGAAGCGCCGTCCCTTGAGCTCGGAGAAGTTGGAAGCTTGCCGGTGGCCATGTAGTCGAGCAGCCGGGATTGGCGCTCGCCGACCTCCGCAGGATTCGGTCCGTTGTCGGTGCCGAGGGCGCCAGGGGTGCCGGCAGCACCGGAGCTGGCCAGCGCGGCGGCTCGGGCGGCAGTGACTTGGCTCTCAGCCAGGCGGCGTGCCTGGTTCTCCAACATGTCGCCCACCGCCTTCTCGTTTTGGCCGCTGTTGCCACCGATGGCGCGCACCTTGGCAGCGGCTGCGCGGGCAGCAGCTTCGGTCTTCTTGGTGTCGTCGCCGGCGCCGCCAGAGGCGTTGCCGTAGAAGGCTGCGACCATGACCAGCACAGTGGCTGCGCCCAGCGCACCGCCGCCCCAGACGGCCAGCATTTTGGTGTTCAGGCCAGAGACCACTGTCTTCTTGGCATCGCCCGTTTGGGCCAGTGAGCCCGCCAGCTCATCGTCGTCTTCCTGCTCATAAGCAGAAACGAGGGCTTGCGTGTCAGCGTCGCCCATGGAGCCCGATTCAGCTTCGTCCTCAAACGTGGGCTCAGGTTCGTCCCGCTCACGGCGGTCGGCGTCGGTGAAGGTGTCCGGGTCGTCGACTTCCAGCTCAAAACCCTGGCCGTCTTCAGCCAGCTGCCCTGGCCCAGCGCCGCCCTTGTTGCGCGACAGCTTGCCGCGGATGGTGTTTAGCAAGCCCATGGTTTAACGACCGTCCTTATCGCGCAGGTTGAACTCGACGGACACAGCCTTGCGACCCGTGCCGATTTTCAGCACGCCCCGTTTCATGGGGAAGTCCACGATGTAGTAGTACAGGCCGTTCTCGCCTTCGGCGGGGCGCACCAGGATGTAGGCTTCCTCGCCATTGGCGTTCAGGCCAAACAAGGCAGGCAGTGCCTCGTTGGAAAAGCCAGCAGGGAACTCAATCCAGGTCTTCTTGCCATTGGTCAAGATGCGCTGGGGCTTGAACGGGGCGTCGCCCTTGATGTCGTAGCCCTGCGTTACTTCCGAGATGGCGGGAAACTGGATGCCAACCTTGGCCGTGATTTGCTCGGGCTTGGCGGCCTCGACGTGGGCTTCGATGCGGCTGCGCTCGGACAGCGCGGCCAGCTGCGTGCTGGCATCGGTCGGGTAGTAAAAGCCGGTACGGGGCACGAAGTTGTCCGACGTGCTGGACAGGTAAATTGCATAGACGCGCTTGTTGGTGTAAACAAACAAGTCAGTCGTCAGTCCAGGAGCGGCGGGGCGCACAGCCAGCATGGGTGTGTTGTTAGGGCCCCAAACCCAGGCAGGGCCCCACTCTTCGGCTTCAGCGCCACTGCCCCAGCTCTGGAACGTGATGGTCTCGCCTGGCTCGAACTCGATGACGGACACGCGGTTGACGGCGGTTACCACCCGAGGGGTGTAAAAGCCGAAAGCGTGGCGTGCAACACCTTGGGCGTCGACACGAACTTTGAAAGGCGTCTTGGCCTCGCGCTCCAGCACAGCCCCGACAGCTTGGTCGATGGCGGCAGGGGCGAAGGCCACGTCATTGGTGGTGGCCACAGCGCTCTTGCCGCCTCTGCCCTTGGCAGCCTTCTTGGTGTCGGCCTTGGGCGCTTGTGCGTAGTTCATCGCCGCGTTGGGGACGGCACCAGGGGGCACAAAGCTGGCACCTGCCGGGGCGGCGCGCTGGGGTTCGCGAACAATGTCCGCTGCCAGGGCGACCGGGGCGGACGCGCCAGTGATGACCTTGGGTGCGGCCAGCTTGGGCTCGGCGCGCTCGATGACGGCCACAACGGGTGCTGCTTTGACAGGCTCGGTTTTGACGAGCTCGGCCTTGATTTCAGGCACGACCACGACCGGGGCCTTGGGCGCGTCCACGACCCGCAAAGGCTTGACGGTGAACGACTGGGCGAACGAGGTGGAGCACGCCAGCGCGAGGATGGAGACGGCGAAGATGCGATTGGATTTCATGTCAGGTGCGATGCGGTCAGAGGTTATTGAGCGGTGAGTGCCGGAACTGCCGAAGATGTGCCAGGCACGACGCCCTGGATGGTTTCAACCTGCGGGGTGGGCTGCACGGCCCAGTCAAAGGTGTCGATGACAACGCCGTAGTCGCCGTCTTGTTTCGGGTCGCGAAACAGCACGACGGCTTGACCCTTGAACTGACCACTGGCGACCACGTTGCCGGCCTCGTTGAGGACGGTTTCGCGCCAATCAATCTCGAAGAGCGAGGTGTCGGGTTGGGCTTCGGCCTTGCGCTTGAACAGGCGCAGCACCTCGACACGGACCGTCAGGCCAGCCTTGGCCTTGGTCAGGGGGTTTTCGGCCGAGCCCTGCTCACCCAGCTTCATGCGCTCGTTAATGACCCTCAAGGCCTGGGGGCTGCACAGGGCAGTGGCCGCCTTGATGTTGATGATGTTCTGGTTGAACTTGGGGTTGGCCAGCTGGGCCACTGTGTTTGGCTGAACACCGCGCAGCTTCTCGATGAAGGTCTTGACCTCGGCATACGCGATGAAGTCGCGGTACTCGGCCGGGGCCATGGCGGCGCGGGGGATGATGTTGCCGGTCTCGCGGTCGCGGTCCAGGACCATGACGCGCTCTTTGGGCTGGAAGTGGGCCGACCAGGTGAACATGCCAGCACCTGCCAGCATGAAGACCAGGCCGAACGTGGCAAAGGTCTTGCCCGCTTTCAGGCCGCCTTCGCCCATGGCGCGGTGGTAGTCATAGAACTTGTCCGCGTTGAGTCGCGATTTGATAATCGCTTCAGCGTCGGAGTTAGAGGTGTTGGCCATGCTGGTGGGTTCCGGTGGATGAAAGACGTGGGTGAAAGAGAAAAGGGCTCGCCGGTCAGTGCCATACGAGCCCTTTTGTGTTCACTTCGCCTGTGTGGCGAGGTGAGGCCAAGGCCTTTCAGCCCTGCGCCCTACCGTCAATCACCGCGGTAGTCGATGTTGACGCTGGCGCCACCTCCGCCTTTTTCATCACCCTTGAGGCCTTGCATCATCTCGTTCAAGCCTCTGCCAGCGTTGGACCACCCCTGGCTGCGGCGACGTTCGCTCTCGGACCCAGCACCAGCGGCTGCCTGCTTCTCAGCATGTGAGGTCAAGGCCCCGGAGACAGCCTCACCCAACTGCTTGACCAGTGCTTCGGTGGTGGGCGGGTTGTTGGCCAGGGCGGTGGTGCCCCTCTCACCGTCGCGCTCACCGCTTGGCTGCGCTCCACCTGCGCCAGGCCCGGCATCGCCCGTGATGGCTGAGCGACCGCCTGCGGCGTCGACCCCTGGTTTAGCGGCCGAGCTGGCAATGCTGGCTCCGGTTTCAAGGGCCTTTCCAACCCCTGCTTCAGCTGCACCGGCTGCCGCCTGCGCACCGGCCGTAGCGCCGCCCGACGCAACAGCCGCAGCGCCTGTCGCAGCGGCCTTTGCGAGCCCACCGCCTGCCGCGTCGATGCCTGGTGTGCCACCGCCGCCTCCGGCAACGCCAGTTGCCAGCGCCTTGGCCATACCGCCGCTTGTTCCACCCGTGGCCAGCCCGCCACCGCCTGAGGCGTCGGAGCGGAACGCGTCTTTGACACCCCCTGCTGCGTTCCCGGCCCCGGTCGCCAAGCTTTGGCCTGCTGATGCCTCGGAAAACGCAGCGCCTTGCCCCAGTGCCGGGCCGCCGGACGTCAGTGCACTAACCAGCGACGGGATTCGTTTAATCATCAGCACCAGAATGGCAGTGAGCAGGATGGTCACCGAGGTGGCCGCCACGGTCTGCATGACCAAGTGAAGGTACGCGGACACCGACACTGCGGTGTACACAACCCCTGTCGTCGTTCCGTCGTCACTCTTGATGAGCGCGGAATCCGGGAAGGAGTGCGTGACCTCGGTAGCCAACCGGGTGATGGCGTCCCCAGCGATGTAGTCATACATCCCGTACAGCAAAATAGCCGTGAACAGCGTTTTCAACGCCAGATTGACGATGTAGTTGATGCTCGCCTGGCCGTAGTTCTTCGTGAACGAGCTCACTGAGCCCGCGAAAAACATGTAGCCCAAGGCAAGAGCCATCGTGGTTTCAAGCTGAAGCATGGTCAGCTCGATGATGAGCAGGAACGTCGCAATGGCCATGCCGATTCCCATGAGAATCGCGGCGGGAATGGCCAGCAGCATTGCAAGAGAAAAAGCTCCCCAGGCAGCAAGGAACGGCCCGAGGGTCGTGATACCCAGGCCCGCAGCTCCCGCCTTCGGCTCAAGGGACAGGATGGCGTTGAGCGGCGCCATGAACGCGGCCCCAATCATGGGCAGTGCGTTGGCTGCGAAGGTGCTCGGGCTGGGCAGAGTCATCTTGGTGCCACCGCTGTCCAACAAATGAATCAGGATGCTGTGGAGCGAATGGAGCACGTTGTTTTGAATGAACCACCAAATGACAAGCGCCGTGAGGATGCGCCGGCCAAGGCCAGTCGTGTATCCCTGCATTGACTGCCCTTGCTCCAGCTGCGTTTTGAAAAAGAAGAACAGCTCCAGGAAAAACATGACTCCGAACAGGAAAGCGGTTGCCGCAGAGAGATTGGCCGCGACCGAGTTGAATGCCAGGTTGAACGACAGCACCGCCCCGTCCAAGCCTCCGGCCACAGGGGGAGTAGGGGCCGCGGCCTGCGCGAAGGCGCCTGCGCTTGCAAACAAGCTTGACGCTGCAAACAGCTTGAAGAAGTGGTTCATGGTCATGGTTTATTTCTTGGGGGTGTAGACGCAGAAGCCGGGATAGGTCGTGTTGTCGCCGCCCGGGCAAGGAACAGCGCCGCCCGGGGCACCACCGGAGCCACCGCCGGTCGAGCCGGAGCCACCTGCTGAGCACTCACCCTTCAAGCACTTCACCTCGGTCAGCAAGCCGAAGCCTGAGCCGGTCTCCTTGGCCTTCTTCTGCGTGCTGGCACTCAGCTCTCGTCCGACTTTGACCGCCGCGCCGTCGGTGGCCAGCTCCATCTGGGTGCGCTCCACGTTGCTCTTCTGCCATGCAATGAAATTGGCCTGCATGTCGGACATGCGCAGCATTGACGTGCGCAGACTAAGCAAGCTCTGGGCGGTCATAGCGTTGATGCGATTGCCAGCTTGGAGCGCCTTCAACGCCCCGTCTGACGAATCCGACAGGTCTCGAAAGGCCGCCAGCAGGGTCGCGTCGCTTTGAATGTCCGCTACCTGTGCACCCGCGAACTGGAGCGCCTGGACCACTGACTTTTGAAGCGATTCGCCTGATGTCTTGGCGCGGTCAGCGAAAGCCGCAGCCTGGTCAGCAGTTGATTTGTCGGCCAGGCTCGTCAGGAACTCAGTGTCATAGCCGGGGTACTTCTCCTTGAACGCCTGGTCAACGTCAGCCGCCAGAAACGACAGGCCCGACACCTTCTTGGCCTCGTCCACGATGCGCGTGAGCGATTCCACGATTTGTGCCTTCTGCGTGTCGGTCAGCTGAGCGCCTGCCTTGTCCGCATCCACCAGCAGGCCCTGGAGCTGCTCGAGTTGCTGGTTCAGCAAAATCTTCTGCTCCTGGAGCACGGGCACCTGGGCGTTGGTCTGGGCGTTGATGGCGCCTTGGACGTTCTGCAGCCAGGAATAGGTGCCGCCGTCAGTTACCGGGGTGGCCGCCTGGGCGTGCGCGGCAAGGCTGCCGAAGCTCAGAGCGGCTGCGAGAACAATTCTTTTGAGGTCAAAGGACATATTTGGCTCCTTCAGTGGTGCGCAGTTGGGCTTTCAGTGCAGTGCCCGCATCACGGGGCCGCGTTGAGTTGCTGAGGTCGTTGCGCTCGAACCGGTCGCGCCACAGGTCTGCTGCGCCGGTGAGGCCGCACCAGTCGCGCAGCCAGACTTCCGGCCACAGGTCGCCGTGGGCCTTGCTCAGGCGAGCCACTTCCTTGAGGTCCGCAGGAGACGCCTTGCCGTAGAAGGCCAAGTCAAGGTCGGTGAAGCCGAAGTCGATGATGCGGCGGCCCTGGGGGTGGACGAAGAAGTAGTGGCGCTTGCGCTCCATCAGCGTCAGCAGGTAAAGCTGGGTGTCGTTCAGCTGAGCCATCTGCTTGTAGAGCTGCGCGGTCTCAGGAACGGTTGCGCCCTGGTTGGCCAGGAAAAAGAAGCTGCTCATGCCTTGCGACAGGAACGGCATCATTCCGCTGCGCTCAACTTGCTCCAGGTACTGCGTGGCCAGCCCGACTTGAACGCGCAACTTGCGAAGCGTGAACAGCCACGTTTCGACCTGCTTGCGCGTGGCGTCATGGTTCATGACCTGGTGCGCCTCGTCGATGAACAGCATCTTCGGGCCCATCTCAGTGCGAAAGCGATGGTCGAGCTCGTGGAACAGGTACAGCAGCACGGGCAGGGCCACATCGTCGCCCGCAGCCAGCAGCGCGCCCATCTCGAACACGTTGAAGTCGGCATCCCGCAGGCTGTCGTTGCCGGAGTCCAGGATGTTGCCGGCCAGCGAGCCACCTTCGGTGTACTTCTCCAGGACCTTGGAAATCTCCCGGTCCTGAATGAGCATCAGCAGCTTGCTGATGCGACGCTGCGGCGAGGTGGCCAGCGACTTCAGGGCGTCGCGAATCTTGGCCTCTTGCTCGATGGATGGGTCCAGCTTGTTCAGGCGGCACATCTGGACAATCCAGTTGGTCGCCCAGCCCAACTCATTGGTGTTCTCGTGGATGCGGGCCAAGGGGTTGAAGCCCACGGTTGGGCTGTCCGGGTCAAGGGACTCGCCGCCCAGCTCGTAGTGGGCGCCACGGGCACCAAAAGCCTTCACCAGGGGGTACATGGAGTAGCCCTTGTCAAACACATAAGCGCGAGCACCGGGATAGCGAAAGTGCTTGTCCAGGATGGCGCAGGCGACAGTGGACTTACCTGCTCCAGGGGGGCCAATGATGGCGAAGTCGCCGCTGTCATCCTTGTGGGTGTAGACGCGGAACGGGGTTGCGCCCTCTGTTTTTGCGAACATGAGGGGCGGCGCCTTGGCACCGAAACGGGCGTCGGGGTGCTCACGCAGGCCCGACCACACCGAGTGCAGCGGCAGCATGTCGGCCACGTTGTGCGACAGCACGAAGTTGCGGCGCACACCGCGCACGATTTCGCCAGGCATGGTGCCGTAGTAGGCGTCGGGGGCGCCCACGTCTTCGACGCGAGCCTGCCAGCCACCACCACGGATTTCCTCGATTTCCTTGACCACGCGGGCGGCTTGCTCACGCAGGCGGTCCGCATCCTTGTCAAACAGCAGCAGCGTGGCGGTGAAGTGAGTGGCGCGCAGCTTGTTGTTGTCCACCAGGGACTTGGCCGACCGTGCTTCGCCGCGCAGCAGTTGCTTGATTTCGTCAGGGGAGCCAGGGTCCAGGCCCTTGTCCTTGCGGACTTGCTGGACGATGGAGTAGCTCTCGCGGTCGAAGTTGCGCTCCATGCGAGAGGCGACCGTGGCGAACTCGGACTTGTCCCAAATGATGGCGCGCACGCTCAGGCGGTAGTCGCACTGCAGGGCGGTCAGGGGGCCCAAGATGTTGGGGTCGGTCAGGCTGGCGTAGTCGTCAATGGTGATGACTTCCACGAAGTTGCCGTCGATGCGGGGGTTCCCGATGCTCATCGGGTTGGTGAGGTACAGGTCGCGGGCGAGGTAGTGGTTCGCGCCGTGAAAGTCCGGCAGGTGGCGAATCTTCTTGTAGCGCCCGCTCACGCAGGCATCAAAGAAACTGGCCGAGGCGTCCAGGCCCAGGCGGCGCACCGACACGCGCTCGTTGGCGCGAAAGCCGCCCAGAAAGCCAGCCACTTTGTCTTCAAACAGACGCAGGGTGTCGCGCAGCTCGACCGTGAACTTCTTCTCACCGGCGGTCTCCGAGCGCCGCATGAGGCGGCTCATGGCCTTGTTGGCCTTGTCGTTCTTGAAGTGATAGGTCAGGGACAGGAAGGTCAGCGTCTCGCGGTGCACGCCCTCTTCCTCGTAGCGGTGAGCCACTCGGCTGTCCAGCATGGCGGACGTCACGTTGTTGAACAGGCACTCGGGGTAGCTGTCCGAGGGCACGCGCAGCAAGTTGGTGTTGACCGTCCAGTGCTTGCCCAGGCGCAGAAAGGCGTCGTTGACGCGCGTTGACACCTGCTCCATGTCCGCAGGCGAGAGGTTTTGGCTGTCGTCGCCGGAGAAGGCGAAGTTCACCTGCAGTGCGCCGTCGGTGTTCAACCAAAGCACACCGGCGTCCGATTGCAGGGGCGTCCACCAGGGCAGGATGTTGGCCATGGCTCGCTCCTTGGTTGCGGCCTGGTAGTCGAACCGGGGCTTCTTGGGAGCGAACAGCTGGGCGATGCGTTCAAAGAGGGAGTTGAGGTGGGTCATGTGCTCGTCTGAGTGGCAGAAAAACCGAAGGGGCTGTCGCATCAGTAGCGGCAACCCCTTGGGCGTTCGTTTCAGACAGCAGGCTTCAGGGGTTCAAGCCCTTAGTAGTTGAAGCCGTTGTAGACCCCACCCTGCCCTGGCTGCTTGGGCGGCTCGGCCTGGAGCGCGGGCCTGGCCGGATAGAAGGTCTGGCCTCGATACGCGGTTAGCCGGCGGATGAGCACCGAGAAGAACAGGGGGTCGCGGTTGTTCACGAAGCGAACGAGTGCGACCAGCGGAATGGAGATGGCCAGCCCGAGCACAAAGAACTCGAACGACTGGCCGGTGATGCCAACGCTTGCACCGGCACCCATGGCGATGGACGCAGGGATGCGCTCCATGCCGAAGACTTGACGTGGGCGCATGACGCCCTTGAAGAGGAAGCGAGACATCTGTCAGGCTCCTTTGCTTACAGGGGCAGCGAGAAACCGAAAATGCCCGACACCAGCTTGGTTACTGACATGAGGCCGATGACCGAGGCGATGGCCATGGCAGCCTTGCCAAAGTTGGACTGGTTGAATGCCAGGCCTACGAAGAAGGAAACCACGGAGAGGAACAACACGATGGCCGCGACCGGTCCGGTGAAGATGCCTTGAATCTTGGTCCAGGCGGAATCCTCAACCAAGTCGCTGGTGACGCCCGATGCATGGGACAGCGCGGTGGCAAAGGTGAGTGAAGCGAAAGCGGCCAGCTTCGCGGTGTAGCGTTTGAAAGACTTCATGTGTTTGCCTTTGGAGAGGTTGCTGGATGGGTTCCCAGTCAGTGCTCCCCGCACACTGTTTGTGAGCACGGTCGGCGCAATACAGCGACCGGGCCACGGGCTTACTCGATGTCCTCGACCTCGTACTCCTGGCTGACGGTGTTGTAGCGCTTGACCTTGACCAGCTCGGCAATGCGCCGCCCAGCCTTGACGTTGCGGTCCTTCTTCAAGAACACGACCACGTTGATGCTGCGAGCGATGGAGCGAGGCACAGGGGTCTTGCCCGCCCCGACATAGAGCTCTTCAAGGCGGTAGAGGGCGCCCACCCCGTCGTTGGCGTGGAGCGTGCTCATGCACCCGGCGTGGCCGGTGTTCATGGCCTGCATGAAAAACTCCACCTCATCGCCACGCACTTCGCCGACGATGATGCGGTCCGGGCTGCGCCGCATGTTGTGCGCCAGCGCTTTCTTCATGTGCAGTGGCGCCACCGTGAACTCACGGCAGGTCGGCATGTCGCAGCGCAGCTCAGGCTGCTCCTGGATGAGGTTGACCAAGCTCTCGGGGTCTTCGATGGCGACCTCCGTGAGCAAAGCGTTGATGAAAGTGGTTTTGCCGCAGCCGGTGGCCCCGGCAATCAAGATGTTCCAGCCTGCTTTGATGGCGGTGGAGAGGAACGCACGTTGAGTGGAAGTCATGGCACCGTTGGTGTGCCACTCGTCCAGGGAGAAGGCCCGCCCTGCCCGCTTGCGGATGTTGAAGGTGGGAACCTTGCCCACAGGGGGCATCGAGCCGGCCACCCGACTGCCGTCCCAAGGCAGCGTGCACTCCAGCCAGGGGTTGTCCTCGTCCAGCTCAATGCGCGGCGTGGCCTGCGAGGCCATGGTCTCCATGAGGCGCTGGGCCTGCGCCACCCCCATGTCAGCAATCTTGACCAGGCCTTCGCCCATGCGCAGCGCCCACAACTCGCTGTTCTCAAAAAGAAAGATTTCTGTGGTCAGGGGGTTGCTCATCTCGGCAACCAGCTCAGGGCCCATCTCGTTGAGGGTCTCCTGACGGGCGAACTCCAGCTTGCGCTGTTCAGTGCTCGAGGCGGGCTTAGTCATCACGACCCTCGTCCGTGCTCTGCGCTGAACGCTCCATGTCTTGAGCGGCGCGTTGAATGTCTTGGGACAGCTGGGCACGGCCTCCGCGCAGGTTCTGTGCGGAGCGCTTGATGAAGTGGGCGTAGCGCGGGCGCACGCCGGCCAGCGCACGTTCTCGCTCCAGCTTGGCCACAGCCTTTTGCTCGTCAGTGGGGTTGTCCGGCAGGTTCGAGCCAGGGCCCGGGATATTGACCATGACGAACTCGGCAAGGGCGTGGTTGGCCGCTTGGAGCGCTGTGACTTCGCGCAGCAGGGCCAGCAAGATGGCTTGGGTGTCCTCGTCGCGCTTTCGGTGGCGCTCGTCCAGCTGGCCGAGCAGCTTCACTACGGGAGAGCCTGGCACCTTGGATGCGAATTCGTCTCGCACGGCGTGCAAGCTGGCCATGGCGTGTCGACGCACGATGCTGGTGACGCGGGCACCGGTGCGGTCCGCTTCCTCTTGCACCAGGTCATAGAACTCGCCCTCGACGTTGAGCACGCCTGACCAGCGTCGCTTGCGCGAGCGCAGCTTGCCCTTGTAAGGGCTGTAGTCGTCGAGGTCTACCGACGAAGAAGCCTCGGGGGAGTCCGAGGCTTGGGGGTTGGGGTTGTCTTGGTCCATGGCGGGTCAGTGCCACGCCAAGACCTCGTGTGTGCGACAGGGACGCAATACGCGCCCCTGCTGACTTACTGGCCGGACTTCCGGTTGACGTAGAGGTGCTTGGCGCAGGCCAGCACATCCCACTTGTCGCACGGGCCGGTGAGGGCTGCCTGCTGACGCGCTTCCTCTGCGAAGTACGCTACCTGTTCCGGGTTGTAGACCGGGGCGGGCTTTACGTAGTGAGCAATGCCTGCCAGCGCGGGGCCCGCAATAAAAACCACCACAATGCTGAACTTGGCTGCGTCCAAGAACTCAGCAGCGCCTTCCTTGTCGGTGATGCTCAGCCTGCCAGCCCACAACAACACACCGACGGCGAAAGCTTCCCCGAGCGCGCTCGACACGAAGCCAGTCCACATCAGGGCAACCGCCAGAGGCCAGAGCACCAAGCTTGGACCTGCCGAAATGAAGCCCTCTGACAGGGGACCCCACCACTGGCATTCAGTTGCACCCGCCTGACGAAGGCCGTCTTCCCGGTCGCTGCCCTTGCTGACGGAGTAGAGGTGAATGCGAGCCTTACCGCTCACCAGCAAGGAAAGCACCGCATGTCCCAGCTCGTGAGCCCAGAACGGGACAACCAGAACAATGCTGGCGGCCGCCTGCAACACTGGACGGTCGGCACCAGCCGAGTCCAGGTATTTCAGGAGCTGGAATACCCCGACCGCGATGGCGACGTATGCAAGCGGGTTGTCGAGGAAGTGGGAAAACATGATTCAGTCCAAAGTAGTTGAGAGGGTGGACCACAGTTCGTGTGGTCTTACTACGTTTAGCCAAACCGCCCCGATGGGGTGCTGAGTGCACAAACCTGCCCCCTAAACCAGCTCCAACTGGCCCCCTAAAGGGCGCTACCAGCGCAATGCAAGCCCACATTGGATGTGTCCCGTTTGCTCGGAGTGCGCAGAGGTAATACTTCAACAGCGACAAGGACTTACGTTGCTTTTCAGTTCGTTGGGCATCATTCTCTATCTTGCACTGAAATTCCTTATCTCTTATTCCCCCTCTGACTGCCTAAAGCTCAGGCGGTGCTGGTACCCCAGCACGGACGAGCCCCCTGCAGTCAAAAGTGGCGCGCCCCGAAATTCCGACTTCAGGCAGAAGCCTTGGCCCACCTAAGAACACAGCCCTGCGCTGTGCTCTTGACTGTGTTCTTGGTAGCCCTGACCCTGGGTAGCCTTCGCGCTCTACCGACCGCTCACGGCATTCATAAGGGGTGGCCAGTGGAGCGGCTGGGCCGCTCGAAGGCAGGAGAGTTCTCGTCCTGCGGGGCTCTTTGACGAGCGCGTTTATGGGCTCGTTCGTGTCCCCTACTCCCGCCCTGCCCGCCTTGCCCTGCCTTGTTTTGAACTCAATTGTCGACCCACTGTTCGGGCAAAGAGTGCTTTACTTGAACCCCGGGGGGCAGCCCGGTGAGAGGTCTGAGACAGGGCCCTGGCGCCCGGTGGGGCTCAAGCATGTAGCTCATGTCAGGTGCGCAATACCGCTGTGCTGCGCCCAGCAGCGCCTGCTGATTAGCCGCGGTGGCGTGGACCGCCCACCTGGCCGAATGGCCGGCAACGAGGAAAGGCGCGCATCCCAACAGCTCTTCGGCCTTGTCCGCAAGACGCTGCGCCTGGGCTTTTGACCGCAAGCCGTGGATGGTGGGCGGGCTGTTGCTGCCGTCGTCGAAATACAGCATCGCCAGCCCCCGCAGGCTCAGGTGCTTGATGATTTCGGGCGTAATGAAGGCCTCCCTCCGCCCATAAAACAGCTCCTGGCACCAAGCCAACCCCTTCGTTTGGGGCCGCGCTCGTGCAAGCAAGCAATACGGCAGCGAGACCGACCCGTGCTGCGAATCCCACACGCCGACGGTGATGTTCTTGCCGAAAAGTTGCGCGATGAGGTACGCCTTCCAGCACAGGAATGTCAGTCCGGCGGGTGGCTCGGCGCTGAAGCTGCCACCCTTCGTAGTGAGGTGCCTGCCTCCGAACGTCAGGGGCACAAGGACTTCGAGTTGTTCGGGGGTGAGGTCCTCACCTCGCGCCATTGCAGCTCGGTCGATGACCGGCCCGGTGTATTCATATGCAGTCAGAAGTTCGTCATGGGTGGGTAGCGGCATTCACGCTTTCGAGGTGTTGTACCTCGTGTAGCGACTTTCGAGAGAGGCCAATGCGTGTCTTGCGCGGCGGCTGGACCCGCCCCCTCGTCCGAAGAATGCAGTGCTTTTTCGGACCGCTGCTGCCCGACTGACCCCTGGTTTGGCGCCAAACAAAGCCGGTTAAATCGGGGCCTGGTTCAACCGGGCGGTCCGGTGATGTCTCCCCACTTCTCGACGAAGCGGCGCATTTCCATATGTGCAAAGCGTGCGCCGTGCCCCTTGTGAGCCGTTTTGCACTGCGGTCTGTCCCTGAAAAGCGGGGACCTTTTACCGGCTCTCTGCAACTTTTGCCGAAGTATTTGCGTCTCGCAGGCGGACTGAACAGCCTGGAGCCCTGGGCTACTGAGCAGGCAAGGCCCCTCAAATACCTGCACTCCTTCCATCCCATGAGCTCAAAAAACCTCTCAGCCCTCATTCCCATCGTGGCCCTGCCGTCCCCTCCAAGCCTGGAGATGGCGGGCATTGCACCAGCGGTCGAACCCCCGTGCGATACAGGGTGGGACAGTGTTTGTGCGATGGCTGAGATGGCTCGGGGGATGTATCTCGCGTTGAACCGTGCCGATAGCGATGCGAGCCTTGGGGCGTGCTGGCTGGCGCGCACGGAGCGCAGCAGGGGGTACCTCCAGCTGGCCGAGACAATCGAAAACGATGCGCTGGAGATGGAGCAGTTTCTGGCCCAAGCGGTCCAGATTGCCGACAAAAAGAAGTTCGTCAATCGCCTGGCAATCGTCTTGCTCGAGCCGACTACGCTGGTATTGCTCATCTCTGACGTGGGCCCCCTGACTAAGCCAAGCGACTGGGCCAACCTCCACGGCTACATCCAAAAATACGGCTACTTGCCCCCTGGCCTGCACTACGCGGTCAACGAAGCGGTGTGGACCAACGTGGTCTACACGGACGAGTGTTCGGCCTCGGACATGTGCGATGTGATGGGCGGCGCAACAGGCTCCGACGCGGTGCACTGACCGATGCGGCGGTGCTATAACGGCACCACGGTCGGCCTTTCCGGCCTTCGGGACAGGCCACTCCGATGAAAAATCTACCCTTTTTGCTGCGGTTCCGTCCGGTCAAGGCGTTCTTCACCTGGCTGGCAAATCGTCTTGCGCGCAGGGTCCCCGCCGATGCGGGCTTCGGCAAGTTTCGCGGCGCGCCCTCCAAAAAAGACTGACCTTCGGGACTTGCGTTGGCGGCAATGCGGTAGTATAATGCTACTGTGCCGGAGTGGTTCCCGGCATTGAAAGACTCAAAAGTGGTTCCGAGAGAGGGCGTCAAGCCCTGGTGAAAAGCAAAGCCCGGCGGTCGTGAGACTGTCGGGCTTTTGCCTGTGGGGCGACGCCTGCAATACGAGCCATGGCTCAAACGTTGGTCAGGGTGCGACAGGTCATTGCGTTGAGCACTTGGTCCGCCGGCACAGCCAGGCGAACCTTGGATTTGCCTCTAATGACGCCGCGCAAGGGCTCGTCAACGACCGTCTTTTCTTGAAACAGCACCGACACCGAGCACAGGACCTTGACGTCTCGAACGACTTGGCTGGTGGGGTTTTCAACGGTCAGGTAGACCACGGTGCTGAGCGCGTCGCGCTTGCCGACCTCCACCAAAAGCGACGTTTCCATGAGTTCGGGGGCGGGCGTGAGCGCCGTCCTGGCGATGAGGTAGTCCGCGCCCTTGCAACCGAGGGCGGTGAGTAAAGCGGTGAGAACGATGAAGGATTTCATGGGGTGGCTCCTGGCTTGGTGCGTGGTTGGTGGCGCTTTTGGTGGCGTATTGCTACGTCTATCGAATCGCACCCGATGAGGTGCTGAGTGCCCACTTGAGCCGCTTCTCCGTGCCCCGCGTCGAGGCAGTTTCCACGTGGAAACTGCCCTTGGCTGGCAGCTGAACGCCGCCCCGCAATACGGCACTTCAGCGCATGCTCGATGTGCTTTCTCACCTGTTCCTGTCGTTCAACTCGCAGCTGGCCTGGAGCCGGGAAGGCCTGGCCGCCGGTGAGCTTTGGCGCCTGCTGACCCCCGTTCTGGTCCACGCCTCCCCTGAACACTTGA
Organism: uncultured Aquabacterium sp.; assembly: GCA_964554655.1. Classification (GTDB taxonomy): domain Bacteria; phylum Pseudomonadota; class Gammaproteobacteria; order Burkholderiales; family Burkholderiaceae_C; genus Aquabacterium. The sequence continues at coordinate 27,586 of CAZKPN010000003.1, forward strand.
TGGCAAATCTGGCGCAGTGGCTGGGTATTGCGTGGTTCGCGCGTTGGGGGTGGAAGCGCTGGGCGGCGCAGGTTCTGTTCCTGTCATTGGCTACCCATGCGGCGCTGCTGGGCACAAGTCTGGGCCTCTACGTTGGCGCGTCCGGCGTGGGGTACGGACTCTTGGTGCTGGCCGGCTTCTCTGTATCGCGCAAGGTAGGCACCCTGTTCTGCCTGGGGCTTTCAGCCTACCTTTTGGCCGCCCCTTGCCTGCCTTCCTACTGGTCATTCCCCGTGGCGCACGTTGCTCATTGGGCTGGCGTGGCCAGTGCTTTGGCCTGGCTTGGGCTGGAGCGCGCATTGAAAACTCGGTGAACCAGCATCGGCGCAAGACACATCTGCACCCCTGGTGGCACTGAGTTGACAGTCCTCGGGCGATGGTCGCCAAGAGGGGGCTTCCATGGATTTGGGAGCGAAAACCGTCTCTGAGGAGAACCACTTGTCCCGCATTGCCACCCTGCTTCTGATTGCCACAACCGCCCTGGCTGGCTGCGCCGCAGCGCCTCGTCCCTTTGACGCGGGCATTCCAACGCCAGTTGAGGTGCCGCCCACCCTGCCGAAACCCGGCGCCCCTGCCGTCGCTGACGCGGGCACTGCAGCTCCCTCCCGTTTGAATTCAAGCCTCCTTCCAGGCATGTTCCGACGTGGCGGTTGGGGCCGCGTTGTGGCGCTTGACCGGTGCGACGCGGGTGAAGTGTTGGTGTGGTCGCGCTTTAATGCCAGCTCTCGATTCAGCCCGCTGATGCTGCACGTCCAGGAGCCCGAGCCGGTTCAGGAGTGCTTGCCAGTCTCCAAGGACCTGCGCCAAGCGCTTTTGTTGGGCCAGGACGTTCGTCTGGGCGAAGACGCTTCAGGCCAATTTCAAGTGCTCGACATCCAGGAATTTCAGCGGCTGTCGCCGAGGGGCACGCCATGACACGCGGCCTCATTTTCGCGGCGCTGGGAGCGGTCGGCGGCGCACTTGCCTTTCAGTTTGGCGTGCCGGAGTGGGTTCTCGTGGCCTGCGGCGCCACCACAGCTTTTGGGCTTGGGCTGGCAATTGAAGAGCGCAAAAGCTGAGGCGTCCCCGCCTCCCTCGTCAGGATTTGACGAGCGAACTGCACACCGCAATACGTCAAGGCACTGAGGGGGATGGGCGGGTTTTTCGCCCGAAGGGACCCTCATGAATCTCAACCTGAACCTGAATTCGCCGAACCTGAAGCTGAACTGGCCGGCGCTTGCTGGCCGCGCGACAGCCGTGCTGGCCATTTGCCTGACCCTCGTGGGCTGCGCGCTCTACCTGGGCGAAAAGCTCGACAGGCAAGCCGCTCCTTTCGGCGCAACCCTGCCCCAACTTGAACTCATCGCTGACAACTGCCCTGCGACCGTGGTGCCTGAGAACGTTGCACTGCTCACTCGAGGCCAGGCGGCGCAGCTTGTCAGCCTGTGCTCGGAGAAGTCGGCGAACCGCCTGAGAGCGGTGTTGGACTTGCAGCCGCAGCGTGCGGTGACCGTCGCAGCCCTGCCCCGTTGACCTGAACGGGGGTCCGACCCCCGGCACTTGGCTGGCGTCCGCCCTCAACTTTGTAGCCCCTCATGCCTTCCATCTTTCATTCGTTTCGCGCCCAGCTCGGTGCCCTGTTGGTCGTCGCGCTGACGGTAGCCACTCTTCAATCGGTAGAAAGCCACTGGGTCAAAAATACCCTGGTGGGCCGCGCCGAACAAGTTTTCGTGGCCAAGGACGTGGTGGCCGACATTCTTCCGCCGCCGATGTACCTCATCGAAGCTCGCCTGGTGCTGTCGCAGACCCTCGAGGGCGCACTGCCTTTCGCTGACGCTAAGAAGGAGCTGCTGCGCCTGGAGAGCGGCTACGACGCCCGGGTCGACTACTGGACGAAAAACAAGCCATACGGGCTGGAAACGCTCCTGCTGGGACGGCAGCACACGGCCGCCCAGGCCTTCTGGGCGCACATTCACGAGAACGTCCTGCCCTTGCTCGACGCCAAAAACAATGCAGACCTCGCAGACAACGGCGGCATGCTGAAGGCCGTGGCCAAGGCGCAATCTCTCTACTTGGAGCACCGCCGAGGCGTCGACGAGACGGTTGTCGCGGGCAATCAGATGGCTGACGAAAAGGGTCGCCAGATGACGGCCGAGAAGGCGCAGTCCGATATTCGAGAGGGGGTAGCCCTGGGCTTGGCGTTCCTCGTTCTGAGCGGCATGTTCACTTTCACGGGCATCCGCCTGTGGCGTCAGGTTGGCGCAGAACCCTCGGTGCTCAAGCACGTGGCGGGCCTCGTTGCCGGCGGCGACTTGTCCAAAACCATTGGGACCAAGCACCCCGCTTCGGTGGCCGGTCAGCTTGAGACAATGCGCCAAGGCCTGCGCGACGTGTTGGCTGAAATCAGCGAAGCGGCCATGTCGGTGTCCCAGGCCTCGTCGCAGATTGCGGCGGGGACCTGCGACCTGGCCAGTCGCACCGAGCAACAAGCTGCGGCGCTCGAAGAGACGCGTGCAGCGGCTGAGCAAATCACTGAAGGCGCCCGAGGCGCGCGGGTGAGTGCGGAGCATGCCGCCGGCACTGCTCGGGCGGCGACAGGCCAAGCGCGGGTGGCCGGTGATGCGGTTCGCGGCTCGGTGGACGCATCGCGCCAGGCCAATGAGAAGGCCTTGGCCATTCGCGAGGTGGTCGACGTCGTTCAAAAGCTGTCGCTGCAGACTCACCTGCTGGCGCTGAACGCGAGCATCGAAGCGGCACGTGCCGGCGTGGCCGGCAAAGGATTCGCTGTGGTGGCTCTTGAAGTACGCCGTCTGTCTGCGGCCACGGCGGATGCCGCTAAAAGCATCGAAGGGCTGGCGCTGGGGACGGGTCAGTCGTTGGCGGAAGTGAAAACCCAAGCAGACTGGGCTGATGCGGGGGTGGGCCAATTGGCGGAGACGGTGGTGCGCCTGGAAGGCGACATGAGCGCCATTGCCGCCGGTGCCGAGGGCTCCTTGCTTGCGCTCAGCGAGACGACGGCGGCACTCTCGCAGCTGGACGACATGACCCAGGCCAACGCGGCGCTGGTGGAAGAAGCCGCGGCTGCGGCGGAGTCGTCCTCGAAACAGGCAGCTCGCCTGCTTCAAATGGCCCAGCGCTTCACGCTCTGAGCGCCCAGCCCTAAGAGGCCCCGTGCTGCTGGCCCAGCCATGAAAAAACACTCCCGAGGGAGTGTTCTTGAATCAATGAATCAGTGGATGTGGCTTGCCATGGCAGCTTCAACTTCCAGGGGGTCGGTCACCAGGTTGGGGATGGAACTGCGGTAAGGCAGCAAGCTTCCCCGTGTGAACAGGTGCGGATTGGCCGCTTTGATGCGTTCGGCGGTCTCGAAGTCGCCAAAGAGACGACTTGTGAGGGCTGCCCTCACCAAGGCTGGAAAGGCTGAGCCTTCGATGCGAGCCAGCTTGTTTTTGTCTTCCTCGCTCAGCCTGGTCAAGGACTCTGCGGGGTAAGTCGGCGCGAGCAGGGCATCTCGATACTGGGTATCAATCAAAACATTTCCTTTCAAGAAAATGCCTCGCGCTGGTCTTTGGGACCGAGAGCGAGGCGACAAGCAGCTTGGGGCTGCCGGGGCTTTGCTCTCGGACACTTGAACCGGGGTTCTTCTTGTTCCTTGAAAGGTATAGCTAAAAGGGGGTCCGTATCTGCAGAGTGCGCCGGCGCCAGAAACCACGAAGCCCGCGCAGGGCGGGCTCAGATTGCAGGGAATGCGGAAGTCGGTACGTCAGGCTTCGCGCGTCTCCCGGGCCTGCTCAATCGGGGCGCCGTCCTCGCCATAGGCTGCGGCCCGTTCGATGTGCGTGAAGCATTGCGCCTCGACAGGCACCAGCGCCAGCACTTGTGGCAGGGCGTTTTGTTCCCAATGTTCGACAAGGCCAAGTGCGCAGCCAGCCCCGTTGGAGCTGCTGTAAAAGGCTGTCGCGAATCGTTGGATGAACCAGGCCTCAGCCCGCTCCTTGGTCGATGCAGAGGGGCCGCCGTAGCTGGCCTCCTCGAGCGAGTCATTGACCAGCTGAACGCCGGAGTGCACTCGCAGGGGCAACTCGGCGAAGCTGGACACCTGGACATCAACGTAGCTGGTACCCATCACGAAGGCAGCCAGGCCTACCAGGTGGCCGTCATCGGCTTCAATGGAGTACTCGCCCACCGTCAGGGTGCCTCGAAAGTGCCCGCTTTCGACGCCCATCTCCTTACCTGCCTCGGGCAGCGCCGTCAAAGTCAGGGTTCCTGGTTTCTTGCGCGTCTTCTCAGCGGGGGGAGTTGGAAGTTTGAAGTCAACAGCAGGAGTGGTCATGGCCCGGGAAGAATTGGTTTACTTGTGCCCGTTATCGGCAAAAACCGCCCGAATGTTGAGCAGCGGGGGCCTCAAAGCTTGTCGCGTTTGAGCAGCTCCTTGGGCACCAGCTTCAGGACCTCGGGCAGCCTCGTCTCGTTAAACCAGGCCGCCCACCCTCCGCCTGGATGAACCTTGTCCGGGCAGGTGGCACCGAGCAGGCCTTGGTGGAACAGCTCCAATGCCCTGTACTCCGGGCGGCTGTTGGTGCCGAGCGCGCTCAGCAGGTCCGAGCCCACGCCCCACTGTTTGCGGCTCTTGATGACCAGTTGCTCGAAAGGGGAGACCTCGAAATCGGTTCCAACGCTGGACACGCCACAAAGGGCGGCGGCGGCCCCCAGGTTGAAAGCGTCGGTGCTCTGAATGACGTGGCCACCCAAGTGGAGCGCCAGGACGGGGACCTTCTTCTTGAAGCTGACGGCCAGGTGAGGCCTCGGGGCTGCGGGTTTGGCGGGCGGGCCGAGCCGCAGGGGGCGAGCCGCGGCGGGGGGTTGCTCCGCCCCGGTGGGGGAACCAGCCCATTGCTCGCTGTGTGCGTGGTCCAGGCGCCACCAAGCCAGGTCTTTTTCCAAGATGAGGCGAAAGTCCTGGTCGAAGCCGACAAACGGGCCAAGCTCAGTGCGCCATGTGCCCCGCAGCTGAGAGCCATCGAGCGTGGACGCGAAAGTCTCCCGTGAGAAGAGAATTGCTGCTTCCCCGGGCCGAGGGCAGCCGAGCACGGGGATGACGCCCCATTCATGTAGCTGCCCGTAGGCAGGGCTGCGGCAAAGTGCGAACCAGCGGTCGTTCTTGGCCTGTTCAGCGTCCGAGAGCTTCTCAGGCTTGGCTGCGCCCAGGCGCGTGGCCATCATGTGCTTGTGCCAGACGGCAAGCGGCAAGAATTCGCTCAGAAAGTCGGCATAGGTTTCCCCCTTCCCGGCGCCCTTGATGGGCGTTGAAAGCAGCGGGCCAAGAACGGGGTTCACGCGGGCATCACTTCGGGGAAGCCGAGGTGCCTCGGCAGCTGCCGACTTGGCGTGCTCGTGCTCACGTGCGAGGCGCATGTGTTCGAGGATGCCCGACTCGGGCATCAAGGCCTTGGCCTTGTTGACGTCCCCTGCCTTGACGGCGGACAGGTAGCTCTCCATCGCAGAGCCGTAGCTGGCGACCCTTTCCAGTTCGGATTGCGAAACAAAGCTTTTGGCCGCGTCCCGAAAACCGCTGAGCTCCGATGGCGCATCCCTGATGTGGCCGGAGAAATCCATGACAAAAACTTGGTAGGCGGCCAGCATGTCGTCGAAGCTGCGGGTGAAGTCCGCAAGCTCGAAGCCCCAGCACGCGAAAGCCGCGCGCATGTGCTCATGAATGGCTTTGCTCTCAAAGCACACCTGGCCGGTGGCCTCGTCTACGAACACATCCAAAAGGGCGAATCCCCCGGGGCCGGTGAACAGCGGCATTCCCAACATGTGGGTGGTCGGCTGGAGCTCGTCGGGGTCAACCGGCGGGGCGGCGGCAGGGGCGGCCAGCTGCGCTCGGCGTGCCAGCGCCTCAGCAAAGCTGATGAGTTTGCCGGTGGCTGGCTTGACAACAATGTTTTCGGACATGGCAGGGGCGTGGTTCGAGTATCTCGGAGTTATCGGCAGAATTTGCGCAATATGGAGCAGTGCCGCCGAGGGGCGTCGCGTCCAGCCCTGCGCTTGCGCCACAGATGCGCCACAGATGCGCCACAGAAACGGTTAAACGCCGAAATTCGGAGTTCGCAAACAGCGAATGCTCCTGCGGCCTGGCAGGGGCCGAGAAGAAAAGCCCCGGCAGGCGGTGCTACGCGGGGCTCTGTGGCGGGGGATAAGCCGCCAAATTTATGACGTTTCAGCAGCAGCCCTCTCGCCTACGGCCCTGGCGCCCTTGCGCATCGCAGCCTTGCGCCGCCTGGCCGCTTTGGCCTTGAAGGCTTTCCAGGTCTCGTGCGGTACCCCTTCCGTGGGCTCGTCGGCCAACACCCGTGCCGCGTCCAGGACGGCAATGCCTTGGGCCCACGAGGGGCCGTGCTCGATGGCAAACTCTTGCAAAGCAAAGCTGTCATTGTCGGTATCCAGCCAGTCCAGAAGCAGCTTGTCGCTGGGGACTTGGCCCGCGCACAGCAGTGCCACGGCATCGCGAAAGCGCTGAAGGTAGGTGGTGGGGGTGGTCCAGGGCACGGGGGTCTTCCAGTTGAGTCGTTTGATACACAGCGCAGTGCCCGCCAAGTCGCCTTTGTGTGCCTTTGTGGATTTCTGGAAGGCCTGGGCCTCATTTCCACAAATATTTAGCGGCATGCCGAAACATTCTTCTTTCCAAGCAACTATTTGATTGTGTAGGCGTGCCGCTATACTGATAATTACGCCTATCCGAAAGTTTCATCATGCGCATCAAACCCCCTGCCAAAGACAAAGCCACTGGCGAGTTCAAAACCTCGACGGCTGTGCTGTGCGAGTACCACTACGACAAGGTGGCCAAGCGTTCGGTCATGGTCTACCTGGGCTCATTTCACGTCGGCATGAATCCCAATTTGTTGGACACGAGCAAAGGGCTGTCCAGCATCGATGAGGCGCTTCCGCAAGGCCTGCATCTGGGCGGCAGCGGAAAGCGGCAGAAACTGCTTGACAGCCCGGTCTCGATTTCGCGGTGGGACGTGGAGCAAATCCAGAGCTGGTTGAAGAACTGGGGTACCTGGCGGGACCCGAACACGCCTTCACCGGCACTGCTGTCCAGGGTTCGTCATGGCATGCTCGATGAGCTGCTCAAAACCATCGCGGGCACGCCAATTGACAAGCCCATGTGGCTCACCCCCGAGGTATCAGGAGTAATTCGAGGGCACCTGAAGAACGCGCTTCGGGCAGAAGTGCTGGCGGAAATGGCTGCGGAGCAAAAGCCCCGCTTGGACAGTGCGGCCGAGATGCTGGGGGCGGCGGGGGTGGAAGTTTTGGCCGAGGCGCAGCGCCTGCGCGATGAGCGCTACCGCCTGAGCGCAAGGGACAGCAAGAACACCGACCTGGCCGCGACGCCACAAGGGCTGGACCAACTCCAAACCAGAGTTAACCAACTTCGATTTGAAGCTGTGCCCGCGTTCCTGGCGGCATGCCGCAAGGCCCGGCTCATCGAAAACGAGCCCAAGAAGGGGGCTGAAAAGAAACTTGTGGCCAAGAAGGCGGCGGGCAAAACAGCTGCTGTAAAGGTGGCCCGAAAGTCGGCCCCTAAGCTTGCGCCAACGCCTGCCCAGCCTGGGGCTTCCAAGGCTCTTGCACGCCCGAGCAAGAAGCGCTGAACTGGGCTGAACGGGAAGCCCGCTGCCGGCACTTCCCGGCACATGGATAGCCCCCCAAAATTCGCCTGTTTCGCTTGTCGCACGACCCAGTGGGCGTCTCGCCGTGGGGCGGCAAGTAAGCGGCTCGTCTGCCGCCTGTGTTTGCGCCCGATGTCAGTCGTCAAGGCTCTGGCGCCCTCCCCTTCGGAGAAGGACGACGCTGGATGGACGGACTATGAAGGGGCTGCCAAGGTGCTGGCGGCGGAGCACGGGGCGCACTTGGCCAGGGTGGCTGCCTACGTTGCCCAGCTACCCATAGAGCCGCTGGTTTAGCGCCTGCAGGGCATGCGGGGTATCGCGCTGAAACCCCTGCGCGAGATTGACAAGAAGTGAGCATGAGGCACTGAGATGTTGAGCGGCTGAACCAAGCCGCAGCCAACAAGGACAGCCCCGTGCCCAACCTTCCCAAGTTTTTTCTGACCGCCGCCGCCCTCGCTTTGTCGGGCGCGGCTTTTTCTCAATCCAGCGAACCCCAGGAAGCGACAACAGCCCGGCTCGTTGTGCGCTTCAAGCCAAGCCAGGGCGGCGTCTCGGCGCAGGGGTTTGAGCAGCGCGCCTCGCGCATGTCGACCCGTGCGGGGCGCCACCTCACCCACTTGAAGACCCTGCCAGGGGGCGCTGCGGTCTACCGGCTGGAGCGGGCTTTGCCGATGAAAGAGGCGCGCGAGCTGGCACTGAAGATGGCCCAGGACCCGGGCGTGCTCTCGGCGGAGCCCGATGTCCGGGTCTTTGTCCAGGCGGCGTTGCCCAATGATTCGTTTGCCGCGAGCCAGTGGGCTATCCAGATGAGCACTGCCCAGAACGCGGGAGCCACCAATGCCTTGGGAGCCTGGAACTACACGACCGGCGCGAACGTGGTGGTGGCGGTGCTGGACACGGGCATCCTGCCCCACACAGACCTGGCAGGCAAGGTGATGCCGGGCTACGATTTCGTGGCTGACGCCTCCGCGGGCAACGACGGGGGCGGCCGGGACGCAGACCCTTCTGACCCTGGCGACTGGTGCCCTGCAACCAATGCTGCGTCGAGTTGGCACGGCACCAAAGTGGCCTCGCAAATTGCGGCCATCGCAGGCAACGGCTACGGCATCGCTGGCATGGCCCCGAACGCGCACATCATGCCTGTGCGCGTATTGGGAGCATGCGGCGGCTACTTGAGCGACACCGCAGCCGGCATCAGCTGGGTGGCTGGCGTGGCCATCTCTGGCATCCCGGCGCCCAGCGTCCAGGCCAAGGTCATCAACCTTTCTTTGTCGGGCACGGTGGCCTGCCCCTCCTACGTGCAAGACGCTGTGAACGCGGCCGTGGCCAAGGGCATTGTTGTCGTCGCAGCTGCGGGCAATGAAAGCGCCTCTTCCCTCCCTGCACCGGCGAACTGCCAGGGGGTGATTGCGGTGGGCGCTCACACCAAAAACGGCGACCTGGCAAGCTACTCGAACTATTCTGCCCAGGTTGCCTTGACGGCCCCGGGCGGCGGCAATTGTGCGTTCCTGGCTGGAGCAGCTTGCGACAGCTACCCGACCCTTGCCTCCGGCAACAGCGGCAACACCGGCCCGGGAACCGACATCCCCTCCGTCTACTTCTCCGGCACTTCCGCGGCAACGCCGCATGTGGCTGCGACGGCGGCCTTGCTGTTGAGCGCGGTGCCAAGCATGACCCCGGCTCAGGTTCGCTCAGCGTTGGTGAACACAGCGCGCAAGCACCCGTCAGGCACATTTTGCGATGTGGCAGGACGCTGTGGCGCGGGGATGCTCGATGCGCAAGCTGCGGTGCTGTCCGTCACCAGCGTGCCGCAGCTGTTGGTGTCCGCCTCGGTCGCCAGTCCCCTCGTTGCACGTGGTGCGACGGTCTCGCTGTCGGCCACCGCCGCCGACGGCGCTCCAACATTTGCCTGGAAGCAAGTCAGTGGTGCGGTGGGGGTGCTGACGCCGGGAGTAGCGGGCGGTGCCAGCTTTACGGCCGCAAACGCCTCGGGCCTGGTGGGCTTTGAAGTGTGGGCCACAGGGTCGGACGGGAAAACCGGCATCGCAACGGTTTGGGTGCGGGTGAACAGCGCCCCTGTGGTGCCAGGCGCGACTGTTTCGGGGGTGGCCTTGAGACGGATGGCGGTCAAGCTCAACCTGACCGATGTGGACGGCGACACCGTGGTTGCAACCGTCAAGTCGGGGCCTGTTGGCGGCTCCGTGGTTGGCGATGACCTGTGGTGGACCCCCGATACCGCGCAGCACGCGGTCTTCACCATCGAGGCCCAGGACTCTTTCGGGCAAAAGACCACGGGCGTCTACACGGTCGAGGTCGCGCAGGCAGGTGCGCCAGGCACGGTCGGCGCTCCGAGCGTTGGGTCAGGCGGCGCTTCGAGCGGCGGCGGTGCACCCAGCGCAGTGCTGGTAGCCGGCCTTTTTCTGGCGGGTGTGCTGCGCCGACGCAAAGCGGCTACGGCCTAAGTCGAAGCACCTGCAAGGCGAAGCCGTCTCTCGCAAGAGGGGCGGCTTTTTTCATGGGCGGAACTCTGCGCCTGGAGAGGGGCTGGTGGCTATACGAGAGAGGACCCCTTCTACCTTTTAAAGGACACCATGAACACATTGACCGCTCCGGCGCTCCTGATGCTGCTCACCCTCGCGGTGGCGGCGCTCGGCACCCAGTACATCGTCGCAGGTTTCGTCGCTCAGTTCGCTGCTCGCCGGCATGCTCGCAACGCCAACGAATTCGAGATTTTCTGCACCCAGCAGCGCATTCAGTCGGCCAAGAACCGGCGCCTGGCGCGAGTAGCGCACATCGAGTCCCTGCTTGGGGACCGCACCGTGCAGGCCCTGCCCTTAGCCGCAAAGCTGGCACCTGAAGTGGCCACCCTTGTGGTGCCCCGTCCGGTGTTCGAGCGTGAGCTGCCCGAGAGCAAAAAGCGCAAGCGTCAGGCGAAAGCCGCGACGCAGCCAGTGTCCAAAGTCGCATCGAAGCCCGCTGTTGTCGAAGAGTCCGTGGACTATCCCGCCACGTTCTCCGAGATGCCTGCCTGGAGCCTCGCACGCCATGACGGTCGACTGGTGTTGCTGCCCTCAGCACTGCGCTCGCTGGAAGCCGCCCGCTACCAAGACGTGAAGCTCGTGTATCAGGCCCTGGACGCCCTGGCGTTTGGATACTGCGACATGAAGCGCGACGGCGGTGTCGAGCTACTGGCTCAGCACAACCAGCGCCTCGCGGAACTGCGCCTCACTGACAAGGTGCTCCGTAGCAAGAACCGCAACTGCAAGAGCGCGGCCAGCCAGTACTTCACCCTGGACGGGCGCACGGTCTTGACCGAGCGGCACCTGTGCAAGGGCGCCGCCATGGACGAGCGTTTCTGCTTCAGGCTTTACTACACCTTTGACGCTGAGACCCGGCAGGTCTTGGTCGGGCACCTGCCCAGCCATCTGCCAAACGCAGTCTCGAACTGACCCCTGCAATCCCTGCAATTCAAAAGCCCCGCACTTCACCGTGTCGGGGCTTTTTCTTTGGCATGACGGGATGCGACGTGGGCGCGCTGCCGGGCACTGCCGGGCATGCCTACCCTTCAACAAGCACCGCGCCTCCATGCTTTCCACGAGTCCCTGCAGACCGAAGCATCCTTCTCCGAATACATCGTCCGGGCGTTTGACACGCCCCTGGCAACGCAACGCGACGTCTCCAAGGACCCGCAGTTCCAAGCGCTCGGGGTGGACTTTATCTACGCCGGCGGCGGTGCCGAGACCTGGGTCGACGACAAAGCGGATACTTTCCTGACGTCCAACGCTTGCCTGGAACTGATTTCCAAAAACTGCTGGGGACAGTTGAAGCCCGGGTGGATGTTCAGCTCGCACATGGGCTGGCTCCGCTACAACTTCGTGAAGTCCGGCGACTGCTTCCTCTTCGACATGGCAGAGCTGCGCGCGAACCTGCTCCCGCGACTCGAACGCTTTGGGACGGTCTCGGCGGTCAACAAGGGGCGGGGCAGCCAGGGCGTGCGCCACATCACTTTCAGTGCCTTGGTGCCGATTGCGACGGCCATGGCGGCTTCGCCTTCCTCCATGCACGTGAGCCTGGCGGATGAACTTCGGGTGGCGTTCCCTTCGCACTCGATGCTGCCGGTGCAGCACGCTCACCGCACGGTCAGTGCAGCCGATGCGATGGCCAAGATGCTCGGGCACTCCAACCGCACCGCTCCTTTGAGCGCGGACCTGCGCGCGCTGTGGTCGCATGGAATGCGCTTCGACCGAATGAAGAGAAATGCGGACGCCGTGGCCGCAATGGATGCCATCGCCGTCAGAAGCTGAGCGGGTCGCTTTTCTTCGTCCGCGCTCCGAAGCGTTTGACGGATTCCACGCTGAGGGTACTGAGCTTCATGACTGCCCTGCCTCTCCCGCCACCCTGAGCGGTCAGGCACTCTGCACCTGCAGAGGGGTTGGTACCTACACCTGGTAGGACCAACCATTTTTCAAAGAAAGAAACTTCTATGTTTAGCTCGCAATACTTTGACGCAAACTCCCTCGGCCCCGTGCTCCTTTTGGGGTTTTTCGCATTCCTGGCCTCCCTCGCCCTGGTCGCCTGGCGCGCAAAGGAGGGCGACATGCGCGGGCTGTTCGCTATCTCCGTCGCCGTTTCGACGGGTTTTCTATGGTCGCTACCCCTGATACTTATCCGTTTGTTTCCGGACCCTCCTATCAATACTGGGCATACTGGGTTGTTTAGCCTGATGCTTTTGGCGTCTGGCCCCGCTTTTGTTGTTGGTGCGGTGTTCTTTTTTAGCCCGCGCCTCGAGAGCAAAACAGAAAGCAAGTACACGTACGAGTTCGTGGTCACTGAAGTGAGAAAACTGCGCTAACCGAATACCCCTTGCCAGGGACCAAAGCCAACCCCTGACAACCTGATTCAACAGCGGCCCCTTACCCGGGCCGCTTTTCTTCGTCCGCACAACTTAACAGGTTGACGCACGCGCCGGCCAAGGCACTGCCTGGGCACCATGCCCAAACAAACTGCCCCCACCGCCGATGCCCGCTCCCATGCCCTGCTGCTTGACGCAAGCACGCCAGGGGTTGAAAACAAATCTCTTGCTGAGTGGCTCAAGCACGATGGGTTCTTGTCGCGCTTCTACTTCGCGCGGGTGCTGGCCAAGTTGCGGCCGGGAGCCATGGGTGTGGTGCTGGTGCCGCACTCACTCCAGGCAAGCGTGGGCATGTCGGTGCGACTGGCGGGCTTCGAGCTGCGAGATGTGCTGGCCGTGTGCTCTGACAACTCGTTGGCAGGCTTGGTCGTCCAAAAAGAGCTGGATGGCACCTTCGCGAAGAATGTGTTGGCGCACGGGTGCGGAGCACTGAACATCCAGGCGGCGCGCGTCGCCCGAGTGGAAGGCGACGGACGCTGGCCTGCCAACCTCATTCTCGGCACCACCCAAGCGACCGCACTGGACGAGCGAACCGGCGGGGCTTCTCGCTTCTTTAAATCCGCTCATTCGCACGACGAGCTGCTGACCTACCTGGCGCGCTTGTTGTCGCTGCCGGGCGAGCCACGGCTGCTCATCTCCGAGCACTCGACTGAGGCCAAGCAGACGGTCGTCGACGCGGCGCTCGATGCGGGTTGGCAGTCATTCGAGGTGTCGGCATGAGCGCATTCCTGTGGGCGTCAGCGGTTGGGCTGCTGGCCGGTGTCTTGATTGGTGGCATCTTCCCCCGGAGAGGCGAGTTGATAGCCCTGAACGCGCTGATGACCGGAGCTCTTCTCGCGTGCTTCGGCCTTTACATCAAAGTGGGGGTACTGCCGGATATTTCCTGCTGGGAATTCTCGCGAGAAGAGCTGTGGTTAGGAACTCTCAGCTTGACGAAGTTGGCGGAGAGCGCCCTGTTCCCGTTCGGCCTCGCATGTGTCCTGCGGGCCGCTCCAAAAGAGAAGGCGCCCCTTTGAGCTGCCTGCGGGCGCTCACGCGCGAGGACGTGCCCGCGCTGCTCGACCTTTACCTCACCGCGCCCGCTGCCGACCTTCGTCAACGGTTCTGCTCCACCATAGCTGGCTCCACGGTGCGCGAGTACGTCGAAGCCCTGTTCGACGAGGCCGACGAGGTACTCGGTGCCTTCGAGGGCGAAGTCCTCCTGGGCTGCGTCGAAGTGTTCCTCGAAAAGAACGGCGATGCCGAGCTCGCCATCCTGGTGAGGCGGTCGGCGCAGGCCCGTGGGCTGGGCGCAGCACTGGTCGCTGCGGCAAAGTCCACGGCGCAGCAACAGGGCGCGCTTGCCCTGCTTGTATCGACGTCCATGGACAACATTCGCATGCAGCGCCTGGCACAGGCTGCGGGACTTTGCCGAAAGGCAAGCCATGGCCGCGAGTGGTCGGGCAGCTTGCGACTGGGGTAGAGCGGTCGTTCGAGGTCATCGCCTAACACGCACCCGATTTCTGGCACTGCAAGGGGTCCCCTGGAGACCCCTATGCCCGCATCTTCCCGCTTCACCATTCACAACGGCGACGTTCTCGCCATCGCCAAATCCCTGCCTGACAACAGCTTTGACGGCTGCTTCAGCGACCCGCCATATGGGCTCAGCCAGAGCACGCCCGGCGACCTGCAGCGCTGTCTCGACGCGTGGCTGGCTGGCGAGGTTTACACGCACGGCAAGAACGGCTTCTTGAACAAGTCTTGGGATGCTTGGGTTCCCGGTCCCGAGGTCTGGCGCGAGGTATTCCGTGTGCTGAAGCCTGGCGCGCGCTGCGCTGTCTTCGCGGGAACACGTACACAGGACCTGATGCGGGTGGCTATGGAGCTGGCCAATTTCGAGCACGAGAGAACTTTGGCTTGGGCATACCCCAGCGGATTTCCGAAAAATCACTCTGTGTTCAAGCACTGGGAGAAGCAGGCCACCCAGACCGGAGCTTCGCTGTCCGAAGTTCAGAGAGGCTTCGAGGGGCATGGGACCGCCATGAAACCATCGGTTGAGCCCGTTCTGGTGATGCGCAAGCCCGGCAACGTGGTTCAGCCGCCCGCCTTGACCCGCGAGCTCTTCTACTTCTCCAAGCCTCGCACGAAGGAGCGCAATGCAGGCCTGGACGCGCTGCCAGACCAGGAGTGGTCAGCTGCTGGCGCCTGCATCCCCGAGCGCGCCAATCGGCCCTTCCTGCCGGTGAAAAACACGCACCCGACGCTCAAAAGTCTTTCATTGAATGAAACGTTGGTGTCAACTTTGTTCGGACGAGGCGGCAACTGCCTCGTCCCCTACAGCGGCTCCGGCTCCGAGGTCATCGGCGCCCTGCTGGGCGGCTTCGACACCGCGACAGGCATTGAGCTCAATCCAGGGTATGTCGACGTGGCCAAGGCCCGGGTTGGGCATTGGGTCAAGGGCTGAGCGACCGGGGGCCTGCGAAGGCCCTCAGTGAAGGACTTTGCCTTCGCTTGACGGTGCAAGGATGTTGGCAAACCGGCCCTGCGCCTCGTCCGCCGCGATGAAGCTGGGCTCGCCAATTGTTCGCTTGCGTTTTGAGGGTGGCTTGCTGCGAATTGGCAGGGTGGCGCCAAAGGTCCCTTCTCGCGTCTCCAGCACAAAGCTGGCCACCTCGATGCGTTTCGGGTATTTGCTCACGCTGCCATAGCGCTCCAGGACTTCTTCGATTCGTGAGACATCTGCGGCGGGAACGCTCCAGGCCTCACTGACCTGGACGACAAAGTTTGCCCCAATGACCATGGCCACCTGCCGCGCATGCTGTGCGCAGGCCAGGCGCGCCTCATTCGTGCTGGTGTCAATCTCGATAGGCTCCCACTTTGCGGGCTCCAGCGTCCCGACGAAGAACAAGCTCTGCAGCGGCTTGCCCTCTTCGAGGATGCGCCGGGCAGTACTGATAAAGCCTCGCATGAGGTCGCGGTATTCCTCGGGCAGCGGCTCATAGGGGTCGGGGCTGGTCATAGGGAGATTATGCGCGGGGCACGCACGCTGGTTGCGTGCTCGGCACTGAAGGGCATGACCTCTGCCTGCCCTGTTCCCAAGCTTTCCTATCCGCACGCCACAAACGGATTCCTGGCGCTGTCAAAGCGAGTCCGGCTGAGCCATGCCGAGGCGAAAGAGCGGTTTCGGGAGTTGTTGGCGAGCAAGCCGCTGCCGGACCCCACTTCGGCAGACCATGGCCACTACCTCACTGCGGCGTCCCCATTCACGCAGGCTGAAGCAGACGAGTTCCTCACGGAGTTCGCTGCCAGCCGTAAGCTGCTCAACGCATCCCACGAGCCGGAGCTGCGCGAGGACCTGACCCGCCGCAGCATCTATTATTGGGGTGTCGAGGTCCTGCGACTGGACAAAGCGACTGGCTGTATCTTGAGCACGGCGTTTGCGCGGCCCTTTGTCACCGGCGTCCAGCTGAGTGGCCTGCGCCTGAACATTGGCAAGAGCTGGGCGCTCCAGGCCCTTCAGACTTGGTTTGGATTGACCGAGGACGACCTGGTGGTTGGCCAGCCCTGGAGCGTCGTCCATGAGGCAGACCCGGCGGATTGCCATCGGCGCCGGGTCGAGGCGATAGGCCACTTCAACACGACACAACTGCGCGTATCCGAGCCTCGGGAAAAGGGGCTTCCGCGGGTGGGCCGAAATCCCGCCATGCCTGAGGCGATGGCTCGCCTGTTCAAGCTGGACAGCGTTTTGAAGCACAAGCTTTTCCGCCCCGAGGCCTTCGGCGCACGTGCGGCCGCGTTCACCCGGATGCTCTGGCGTCAGGTGATGGACCCTGAAGTCGCGTCTCTCACGGCGCGCTCGTGTTTTTCTGCGGCAAAGTTCACTTTCGACGACTACAACCAGGTCGCGTGGCATCGCGCGCTCTATGTGCAAGTTGCGGCCGAGTCCCCTGGGCTCCTGCCGGTGCTTCATGCGTTCCTGGGACAGCAGACCAAGGCACGGCGCTGGGCGAAAGGAGCAGGTGTTCGTGGGAACCTGGCCAAGGACTTCCATGGCCTGCGCGGGGCGTTGATGGCCGCCGGCGTGTTCTCGAAAGCCGACTGGAAGGCGCTGCTTCATGTTGGGCCGCAAACACTCAAGTCGCTGCTGTCGTTAGAAAGTTCGGAAGGCTACTTGCCGTCTTACACGGATGGGCTTGGGAACACATTGAAGCTGTCCTCCGGGGTTCCGAAGACACGGCTCCCTGTCGCCCTGGCCCAGGGGCTGTCCCTCATCGCCGAAGGCCGGCGGCTCCAGCTGCCCTTGCGGGCAAACCCGCAGTTAGGCCGGATGCTCAGCCAATTCTCCGTGCAGGGGGACAGCCAGGCTCTCGACACGCCGGAGTGGCAAGTTGGCCTGTTGAGGTTCAAGCAACTGTTTCTGGCGGCTCAGGCAGAACGTGTGCCCGAGCCCCGGGCGTTGAGAAAACATCTGCTTTTGGACTCGACCTTCAGCGCATTTTGCAACGCGTTGGACTGGCTGAAGGCTGAGGGCCTGGGCGCAGGCCTGCCGGACAAGCACAGCACGTGGACTTCTCTCATGCGCCGCAGCGACGCCTGGCACCACCGCATTGCTGAAGAAAACGCTCGCCGGGCAAAGGAAGAAGCGGCGCTGCACGACGCGGAGATGCGCAAGCTGCGCGCCGAGCACGCCAACCCGAATGGCGATGGCTGGAATCCGCGGCTGGCCGAAAACGTCATCGATGGCGTGCGCGTGCGCCCGCTCCACACGTCCGAGATGCTGGCCGACGAAGGCGAGCGCCAGCACCATTGCGTCTATGGCTACGCCGACAACTGTTGGGCGGGAAGCACGCTTATTTTCAGTCTTCAGGACGAGGCTGACCCGTCTGTGCGTTCGACGCTCGAAGTCCGGTGCGGGCGGACCGCCACCAAGGGCAAGGGGGCCAAAACCTTTGTCTGGCGTTCGGTTCAGCTGAGGGCGGCGTGTAACCAGCTACCGGCCGAGCACCATGCGGCGGTTGCGGAGCGCGTGGCCCGGGAGCTGACCGCCCTTGAGAGCCCCCGTTGACATCCACCCCGACCTAAAGGACGGGATTCCCACTACTGGACGGCCATGCCCGGCCGCGGCCCGGCGCCAAGCGCTCAGGGCCTCACTCACCACAGAGTCAGGCTCACAAGCCTTGCCCTCTGCGGCGGAAAAAACACTCTCCAGCCAGTCGCCAACGCAAGGCTGGCCAGGGCTTCCCGCAGGAGTGCAGCGTGCTTCCGACTCGCTATGGCCAACTCCTGCTGTTCGCGAGAGGCCTGTTCGCACTGCGTGGCGCTCGCTTCTGCGTGCCGGAGCTGGGAGCCCAGGTGGCGCAGCGTGGCGTCGAAACTTGAATCCGCCAAGTCGAGGGGAAAGGGGTCATGGGCGGTTGTCATTGAGGTTTTCGCTTTCGTCGGCAATACGCCGTATAGCGACCTTTTTTCAACCGAAAAGCCTGTTTTTAGCGAGGTTCAGGCGCTACCGGCCCGCCGCTGCGGGGAAGTGGGCGGGGCGGCCTTGCAGCCCTGCAATGGTCTGGCCGCAGCCTGCGTCTTTGAAGAACATCACCCCGTTTTCAAGGACCAGTCCCATGCCCCAGAACCCCACCCCTGCAATTCCTGACACCGGCGAGCTCACCCGCCTGACTGGCCCCGGCAACTATGGCCTGGCCCAGAGCCCTTCAGAGCGTATCGCTGCGCTGTTTCACCCGACAGCAGTCGTGGACAAGGGCGGCCTGGCCGGGCTCGTGCACGCTGGCGCGGGCGACAACATGGATGTCTTCGTGGCTGCCAAGGACGGCATCATCGTGGTCTCGACCAGCGTTGGCTACTCCCCGGACGACAGCGCGCATGAAGGCCTGGTTGAAAAGCTCGAGCTCAACGCCAAGGGCGACTACAAGCTCGGCGCCGACACAGGCCCCTTGCTGATGACGGCCGAAGACCGGCGCAGCGACGACTACAGCCACTGGGCGGTGGACACCGAGCAGGTGGTGCGGTTCGCCAAGGCAAATCCGAACGCGATTGTCGTCGAGGCGACGCTTTCGGGCAGCACGCCCGTCACCCTGGGCATCATTGGCCCGGTTCAGGGTGCCCGTGCCATGGGCGAAGCCCTGGCTGAAGGGCATGTGCTCTACGTGCCGGGTCGGTCGGCTCAGCTCTCCTTCGCAAACATGACCAGAGCGGGCCTGCCCCTCGACAAAGCCTTCGAGATTCAGCGGCCGAACATTGCCAACAACCTCGAAGTGCTGGGCCTGGCCATGACGGGCTGGGGCAAGAGCCTGGAAACGACGACGTTTGACGCCAAGACGGGCGCCACGCTCGGCAGCCACAGCACGGGGGGCTACTTCTCGGCCAAGGACGAACGGGCAGAGATTGCGCTGACCTCTTCGCGGGCCCTTGCGAGCGGAGCGAGGACGGTAGAGAACGTCGAGCGCACTCAAAACGCTGCAGCTGTCGCGAAAGAGGCCGCACGCGTTGCCACCGCTGTCGCCTTCGAGGTCCAGTTCCGTGGCGCGAGCCCGGAGCAAGCGTTGGAGCGCGTGAAGGCTGCCGATGCCCAAGCTGCAAAGTCGGCTGAAAAGGACGCTGGCCGCGGCAGGTAAGCGAACGCCGCAGTTGGGGCCTCTGCACAGGCCCACGCTACCGAAGCCCTGCCCTCAACCGGCGGGGCTTTCCGCGTATCAGGGGTATGCGACGCCCCCTGCACCCCTGGCACTGAAGGCCATGCGCCTCCGGCTTTACAGGCAGCCGGGCACTGGGGAGCTCTAAGAGGGGAAGCAGCACTCTGCAGCTCATCGGTGCGAACAGCAAGCCTGCGCGAGTGCGTGTTGCCGAACAACTCCTGGGCGAGCTGCTCACAACTCTGCAGATGGAGAGTGCCTACACCTCTCAATGACGCCAAAACAACCCACCTCCCTCCCCGCCGCTTCTGCCAGAAAGTCCGTTGACCCGGTGGCGGTGCTTCGCTCCCTCGCTGCCAAGGGCATTCCGCCTGCGCGCTTGTCCGACGCAAACCTGCGCGACCTTGGGGTGACGCGCGAACAGCTTGCGGTTGCGGGGGGCGTTTCAGCTCCTGCGGCAAAGACCAAGACGGCGCGCGCAGCCAAGGCAGAGACCAAGCCAGCGGCAGTGCCTGCGGTGGTGCCGGTGGCTGGGGAAACTCCCAAGGAAGCTCCCAAGGAAAAGGCCAAGCGCGCTCCAAAGAAGCCCAAGAAGGTGCTCAGCGAAGCTGACCTGGCCGCCCGGCCACCCCTGGAGATTGACCCGGCCTTTCTGCCTGCGTGGTGCCTTCCACACAATCTTTTTTTCAAGATTCGCTTCGATGTGCCCAGCCCGTCGAACAACGTCATCAAGAGCATGCACTTCGCAGCCTACAAGAAGCTGCGTGAATCGTTCGAGCGGCAGGTGCGTGAGGCGCTGGGTGGCTATTCCGGCCCGCGCCGCACCCGTGTTGCGATGGTCATCGAGCGATTCAGTGAGGGTGCTGGCCTGGACTGGGACAACGCCTATGGGGGCTTGAAGCCAATGTTTGACACGTTGGTGGCCCCCAGTTTGAGGAACCCCAGCGGACAGGGCCTGATTGCTGACGACAGCCTGGCCCACGTGCCAATCCCTCCGTTCATGCGGCAAGAGTGGGCCCCCAAGGGGCAGGGCTACGTCGATGTCTACCTCTTTGACCTCGCGGGTGTTCCCGATGAGGTGCTCACGCGCTACGCCCGGCGCTACCCCCGACCTGAGCCCGCACGCAAAAACCGCAAGCGCACAACGCCTGCCGGCGGCTGAAACCAGCCGCTACGAGCCCGTACTTTCTAACCAAAGCGTGCTCATCCCCCGGGGGGTCATAGCGCTTTAGTTAGAAAGGGCACGCTTGTTGGGTGTGTTCAACGATTGGGCGCGGCCTTACCGAGGGGGCGTGCCAGCGAGTCAGCTTGAACGAAACGGGCGCAGCTGCCACTGAGCAGGTGCCCCCCCCAACTCTCCAGTTCTAAAAATGACCACTCGCGCCTTTGCCTCTGAAGCCCGTTCCCTGTCGCTTGCGCTGCTGCCCCGTGCTCTCTCCCGGGGCGTGCAGACTGAGGTCCCTCCGTTCCCGGCACATGGCCGGCACACGTTGGTTGTCGCCCCCGTGGGTTCTGGCCGCGATGCCTTCTGTTTCGTTCCGCACCTGTTGACCGATGAAGCGCCGGTCATCGTCCAGGACATGAACGCGGAATTCTCCCTCACCACCGCGGCGACCCGCGCTAAGAAGTTTGGAAACGAGGTCGTGGCCCTGGACCCCACGAGCCTGCAGTTTGGCGCGTCTTTGAACTTGCTCGACTTCCTACCGGCAGACGAAATTCTCGAAGGAGAAGCCATCAAAACGCTGATTGCCGCGTTGTTCCCCCGCACCGGCGCTGCCGGCCCCGCTTACACAAGCTCTTTTGAACATTCGCTGTGGTGCGCGGCTGTCGCCCATGTGCGGCGTTTGAGCCCCAGTGCCAGTCTCCAGGACGCTCACGGCGTGATTGCAGGACTGGACTCTCGGGAAAGCATCGCTGAGCTGGCTACCGGGTCCCCCAGCGCCTTCGCCCGAGAGCGATTCAGCCAACTGGAGAGCTCCAGCGACAACTGGATTCACGTAGTCCTGGGAGCCACTCAAACCAGCGGAATGTTCAAGTTTTTCGACCCGGCCGACCCGGTGTTGTCCGCCATGACGTCCCGGAGTTCGTTCGACGTGAACCGCATTGGTACCAAGGGCTTTGACCTCTACCTCGTCTCGCCCTCCACCAAGGTCGGGCTTACAGCTCCGTTCTTCCGGGCTTTGCTGACCATGTGGCTGCGCAAGCGCTTCGAGACGATATTTTGCGTCGACGGCAAGGTTGTGCCCCCTAAGGTGCCGCCCAGCGGGGTCGAGAAGACCAACTTGCTGCTTCCTGAGTTGGCGTCGCTCGAAGTGCTGGACATCCTTGCGCCTGTGATGGTGAGGAGCTGCTCCATCCACGTCTTCGGGGTGCGCGTGTTGGCAGCTGTCAACACGGTCGAGCAACTCCGCAGTGTCTCCCCCGAGAACAGCCTCCAGACGTTCCTCGACAACATCGAAAGCACGCTGTATTTCACCCCCACCAATCAGTGCGACGCGAGAGCCCTGGCCACCCTCCTGAGAAGCGAAGTCATCGGCCGTGTCGTCATCGACGGCATCGAGCGTGTCATCGAAGCGCGAGTCACCCCTGAAGGCGTCCGCTGCATGCCGTTCGGTTCGGTGATTGAGGTGCACCGCACTGGCAGCTGGAGCAGGTATCAAGCGGTTCCCTACTTCGAGAACCCCAAGTTGAGTGCGCTCGCGCAGCTGAACACGGCCGCGTAGCAAGGGCGCTTGCCTCGAAAAGTCGGCTCACTCGGTGGGCCGTTTTTGTTTGCGCGTCGCGCCTATGCGCGGCGAACGGGCAAGGCCCCGGTGGCACTGACTGAGCGTATCGCTCATGAGACACCTGCCCGCCCTATGAAACCCATCACCACCTACGAACTCGTCGTCCGCTCCGGCATCATCCGCAGCGACAAGCCCTCCAAGGGCCTGGACGCCACGGCTGCCCCCAACCAGCAGCAGATGAACCGCATCACCGGCTTCCTCGCTGACGGCACCCCTGCGGTGGTCGCGCAGCGCCCAGGCAAGGGCGGCATGGACTTCACCAAGCTGCTTGGCGGCAAGGTGTTCGCGGTGGCGGCTGATGGCCTGTCGCCGGTCTTTGAAAAGGAAGGCGGCAAGCCCACGAAGAACCAGAAGGTCGAGGACGGCAAAAAGCTGTTCTCGTCCAGCGGTTTCTACCTGCTGTCAAGCAAAGACTACCCAGCGCTGGACCTCATCGAGGCCTACACGCACCTGCTGGACCGCGGCACCTTGCTGCTGACCGTCAGCGATGAACAGCTGGCCGACAAACAAAGTCAGTCGCTGTCGTGCGAGCTGGACATGGACCTCTTTGAGATGACGTTGGAGTCGATGCTGGACGACGGGCACAACCTGGTGGCCAAGCACGACGAGGCGATAAACAAGAAGCGCGAGCGTGGCGTGCGCCGTGGCCAGGAAGAAGCCGAGGACGCCGGTGAGCGCTTCAGCGGTCCGGCCTTCAAGGAAGTGGCCGCCTCCAAGAAAGACGGCAACCCCTTCGTGGCCTACAGCTACGAGTGCGAGGGCGTGGTGGCCAGCGGCATCATTTTGCGGCAGGTCGATAGGGTCGACGACGAGCGTGATAGCAGTGTGCCCATCACGTTCTACCTGTCGCCCGAGGAATCGGTGGCCCAATTCAAGCAGACCCCTGAAGGGGCCCAGCTGTGCAAGCTGGTTGATGCAGGCAAGACCGTGAACATCGGGTTCTGTCAGGGCCATGTGCTGCGCACCAGCGTCTCTTTCCGCAAAAAGGCTGAGAACGTGCTGACCGGCACGGCTTCGCAGACCTATGGCGATGGCGTCTATGTCATGGGCGCCAGCTCGGGCTGGACCCGTGGCCTGGTGGCCACCCTTCATTCCATGCACCCTGCCTTCCCCACAGCGGACTACGAGGCGCACCACTACGTTGCGATGCCTCGCCAGGCCGAGGTGGGCATGAGCAAAAAGCCCGATGGCAATGGCTGGACACCCCCTGTGGCGCTCCAGTACGACTTGAACACACAACTGCGAGCCTGACTCAAATGACAACGACCACCGCGTCCCCAACACCGGCAGCCGCGCCCACGACCAAACTCGGCCGAAACACCGACCACATCATCCGGGCCTGCATGCGAGGTGCCCCGACCGAGGCCCTGGCGCAAGCGCTGGACAAGGAAGCGGCCATGTTGCAGCTGGGCAGCGCCTGGGGCTTTTCTGCCCAAGCCGAATTGATGAAGAAGGCCGCCCGTCGACTGCGGGAGCTTGATAAGCCCAAGGACGCTGCGTGACCACGCCGCCCACCCGCCAGGTGTGGTTGCATCGGTTGGCGTATTTCACAGTCCTTGGCGCCCCGCCTATCGCGGCTGACCTCGCGTGGGGCCTGCATCGAGGTTGGCTCTCGCTGGACGCCACCTCTTTGCCCCTGGCCTGGCAGGTCTTCATGGCTTCAGTGCTCGCGGGCGTGCCGCTCGGGGTCCTGATTGAAACGCTCATCGCATCTTGGATTGTTCGAGGGGAGCACAGGGGTTGGAAGGGGCTGTACTTCTACCCCACGACAGCTGCCCTGAGCTTCACCTGCATGGCTGTGGCCATCGCCGTGTGCGACGCCTACGTTGGCGGGGCCTGACAAATCGGCGAAGCAATACGGCGCGTAGCGAATTAGCTTGCTTTTGAATACTTCGCGTGCTATACTGAGCGCATGCGAACGAAAGCAGAAAGCACTCGATGACCCCCGTCCCCGCGCCCACCACGAACGTTGCTTCTCTCGACAGCAAGAGGGCCGAACGCGACTACGAGCAAATCCAGCTCTATGAAGAGATGCTCGGCGAGCAGCCCAAGAAAGGCTCCCCGGAAGAGGGCACCATCACCCTCACCGCCGAGGGCCTTGAGTACTACGGCAGGTGGTTCAAGCGCTTCGGCTACAAGCTCACGACGGACTCCGACGAGTTCTTCCACACCGTGCGCGCCATCATCCGGTCTGGCTACGAGAACGAAGTCGGCCCGAACGGCGAACTGTTCAGCCCCGATGCTATGGCCGCAATGCCCCCCGCCGCCCGAGCGGTGGCTGAGAGCATCAACACCAGCATCGCCACGGGCCAGGCTGACGACGAACTCGCGGCCAAGACCGCAGCAGCCGCCAGCGAGCAGCGAGCCCGCACCGACGTCGTGATGCCCATCACTCCGCGCGCCAAGGGTTGAGCCAAGCCATGAGCGACCAACCAGAGCTTGCCGCCCCGGAAGAAGCAGCCCTTGACGCATCCCCGATGCTGCTGAGAGAACGGCTGGCCAAGGTGGGCTGGTCTCACGCCGAATTCGGTCGACGCACCGGCATAGCGCCGAACACCGTGTCGCGCTGGGTTCGCAGCGAGCTGCCGACCCCGAAGTGGGCCTGTGAGTACCTGCGCGCGATGCTGGCCATCCGGGCGCTGGCGGGCGATTTCGGGCTTTGACCCCTTCGTCTCGCAAACAGCAGACGAAAAAAGAGCTCACCGAAGTGAGCATCTTTTGGGAATCAGGCTCAGGTTGAAACGTCGCTTGCTCAGGCTTGGCTGGCAAAAAACTTCAAAGCGTCCTCATCGTTGTGCCAAGCACGACGACGCAGCTCAGCGATGATTTCGAGGCGCCCTTTCGGCGAATGTCGAATGCCGCTTTCTGCCGTTAACGCAAGTGCGACTTCCGCGAGGGTCTTCGACCGCGAACCGTCGAGAAAGCTGTGCAGCGCGCGACCGTGGAAGTCTTCCAGGACGATGTTGTGCTTATCCAGGATGGCGAAGGCAGTGGCTTGTTTCATGGTCGAGAGGTCTCCGGGGTTATACAAAAGGCTCTCTTGGTCAGCTTGCGCTGGCACTAAGAAAGAAGTGCCAGCAGATGTGCTGTTGAAACGTATAGCGAATCAGCCCCCTCCAGCTGCAGAGTGTTCGGCGCTCCGCCGCCCTTCTTCTTTTAGGAGCTCTAACCCGGCGAAGAACTGAGTTCCAGTTCCGCGAGTTGAAGATTAGTGGCAGTGCCTGGCGCAATACAGGGTGCTACATGGTGGCGGCCCCGCCCGGGGACAACAGAGCCGTTGAAGGCGTCTTTCAGGGGGTACAGCACCCAGGACGCACAGCATGGCCAAGACCTCCCAAGAAGCACGCGACGAGTTCGCCGCCCGCATCGTCGAGATGCTTGACAAGGGCGAAGCGCCGCCCTGGCGCAAGCGCTGGGACCCGAAGATGCTCGCGGTGCCACAAAATGCCGTGAGCGGCCGTGCCTATCGCGGGGCGAACGTCGCCTTCCTGATGACCGCCGCCCAGTCTCTCGGCCACACCGACCACCGCTGGATTACCCCGGCGCAGCTTCACAACCTGGCGGGCGAGCAGCTCCGAAAGAATGGTTTTCCTGAAGCCGTCTACGAGAAGAACGAGAAATCCGCCGATGGCAAGAACATCCTCGTGAAAGGTCGTGGCTGGGTCGATGGCGCCACCAATGACCCCATCGGCAAGGAACACCTCCCCGCGTTCAAAAAGGGTGCGGCTTACGTGCCCGTGGAAGCCTGGAACTTCTACGCCAAGGGCACGGGCAAGGACGCCAGCGGCAACGAGGTCGAAGGCCTGGTCAAGCGCGACCGCCCCTTCGCCACGCTCAGCTACGTCTACAACCTCTCGGACGTCGAGAACCTGAAACTGGAGCGCTTCAAGGCCAAGGACACGCCAGCGTTCGAGAACATCGAGCGCGCCGACAAGGTGATGGCTCTCTCGGGTGCGGTGGTCAAGCACCACGACCGGGACGAGGCCTTCTACGCGCCGGCAACGGACGACGTGCACCTTCCCCACAAGCATTCGTTCCGCGACCCCACGAGCTATTACGGGACGGCCATGCACGAGCTGGGCCACTGGACCGCCGGTAAGGCCCGCCTGGACCGAGACCTGTCCGACTACAGCACCAACCTGGAAGCGCGGGCCAAGGAAGAGCTGCGCGCCGAGCTGTGCTCGATGTTCATGGCGGCCGAGACCGGCATCCAGCCGGACCTGTCCCAGCACGGCAGCTACGTGGCGTCATGGTCCAAGGCGCTCAAGGACAAACCCGGTGAGCTCTTCAAGGCAATCTCGGACGCGCAAAAGATGGCCGACTTCCTCATCGAGCCGGTGCGTCAGCTCGAACGCAAGACCGAGCTGGCCGCCGAGACCGCGGCTCGCCTGCCGGACCTGCGGGAAGTGGCCGCCAAGGGGCTGGATGCGGCGCTGGTGGGCCGAGACACCAAGGGGCAACTCCTGGTGGCGCTGACAGGCGCCGAGGGCCCCTGGCTGACCCCTTTGCTGTCCAAGAGCGGACGCGTTGAAGGCCTGGCGGTTGAAACGGTCGAGGTCGAAGGCCGAAAGCTGCTGGCTTTTCGCGACATCGAGGACAAGGGCGCCGTGCCGGCGCTGCAGGCCGCGCTGGCAAATAGCTGGCCGAAGGTTGAAGGCCTGCCCTCGCCCCAAGTTCGCCTGTCCGTGCCGGAAGTGGCCCTGGTGCGAGAAGTCGAGGCAGCCAGAAAGGTCGTCGAACTGGCCGTGGCACCTCGGGTGGCGGCACCTCGGACGGCGGCGCTCGAAGCAGAGATTGGCCTGGGCCGGTAGTCCGCAGCGATTTAGCCGCCCAAGCCCGCTTTGGCGGGCTTTTTTACGTATTGCCTGACATCCTCACCGCCCTGAAGGACGGTGGTTCGCCGTGCGAAGTGAACGCCCGCCGTATTGCGTGGAACTGCCTGAATACCACCCACAACAGCATTGGAGCTGAACCCGATATGGAAGCAATCACAGACGACCACAAAAAGGCCCTGCGCGACGTCATGCGTCAGCAAGATGGCCTGGCCACGCGCAAGAAGGAAATCAGCGAGAGCATCTCTGCTGTCGCCAAGGAGCTGGGCCTGAGCTCGACCCGCGTCAACAAGCTCATCGTGCTGGTGCGCAAGGAGCGTGTCGAGATGGGCACCATTGGACTGGAGACCGAGCTGCTGGACGCAGCCAAGGAAATCGCGCGCTGACCCACCGGCCCTGCCCTCTCAACCCAGAGCCGCATGCCTTTCGAGGTGTGCGGCTTTTTTGCATCTGGCAGGTATCGCGGTGCAAGCTGTGGCCAACGCCAATCGGGTGTAATCGGGCGTCAGAACGCGCCGCCCGGTCAGCCTGTGTGCTTGGGCACTTCCTTGGGAAGCAATCGGTAGCTCATGGACCGGGCTTCGTAATCGTACCTGCGCTCGACCTCACCTTCGCGGGCCATGCTGGCAGCGTGGAAGTTCACCGCCTGGCGAAAGCGCACCCAGTCGTCGCCGGTGGGGTCAAGCACCAGCTTCAGTCTGCGGGCAAGGCGCAGGCTCAACTCAGGGGAGCTGAGGAACTTGTCGCGGCGCAGCGTAGCTCGGATGAGCTTGCGTGCGTGGTGTCGGCCGTCAAACCACTTCGTGTAGCGGCCAAGGGGCGGGGGCTCTGATTCCATGTGGGTCTCCTTTGAGAGCGAGGAACCTGCGAAATAGGCAGGTCATGGCTGCGTATAGAGACCTGAGTCCGAGTGCCTTGCTCGGGAATGCTTGCAAGCGCCTGCAAGCGTTCAGGGCCTGCAAGCGTCTTTCAATAAATCAACCAACCCCTCCGAGGAATTCCCTGTGCCCCAACCCTATGTCATGTCCTGCCGCGCTGAGTGCGAACACGATGTCAAGTTGTTCCAGACGCGCATGCAAAAAGCCGGCTTCCCCCTGTCGAATCTGCGCGTGGAGTCCTCGTTCCTTGACGCCGCCAACACCCGGGCCATCCCTGACCGCAAGGTGGAATTCAGCACGTACGCAACCCCGCGGCAGGCCGCCAACATGTTGCTCAACCAGGTCGACGCCCACGTCATGTGCGAGTCGCTGCGTCCGGTTGCGCTGGAGAAAAACCCGCTGGACCGCGAGGGGCCGTTCAGTGGCCGGGCCCCGAAGGTGGCTTACGAGCTGCGCGGTGTTCAGGAGCAGCTCATGAAGGCCTCGGCCACGCTGGCAGCCGTCTCCCGCGGCGAGGTGGTCGAGTCAGTGGCGTTGTCCGGTGTCTCGCGCATCGACCTGGAGCTCCAGCAAAAGGACCTGGTGGGCCGCGTCTCTCGCGATGGTGTTGGTCTGGCGCAGGCCAAGGAACAGGTTGAAAAAGCGAAGACCAAGGATGTCGGGCTGACGCGCGGTTAAGGCCCCAGGCCGGTCGGTCATCGGCTGGCAATCAGCCAGAAAAGAGCCCCGCCGGCGTGAGCCTTGCGGGGCTTTGTTATTGGAGCTCGGGATGTCAGCCCTGAGCCAGCACGTTCTCGTCGCGCAGCACCACTCCGCGGGGGAAGAGCGTCGTGCGCATGTAGTAGCCCGCTTCGATTGCCTCGCAGCGCTGACGCACCTCTTCCAGGCTGAGCACATTGCCTGTTTGCTCGCAATGCAGGTCCCAGGCCTCGGTCAGAAGCGCATAGGCGTGGTCCCGGTCCTCGCCCAGGGCGGTGAAGTCGTAGTCCGGCACGACCAGGCGGATGGCAAAAATGCTCATGCCAGTCGGCCCTGCGAGTCAACGTGGTCGGCGAGTGCCCGGCCCCGGTGCTTGACCAAGCCCATGCGGGCATCGTGCTTGCGGTTGCGATGTGTCTGCGTGGCCCGGCGGTGGCCAAACGTGGAGCCGGGGAGCCGGGAGACCAGGAAGGCGTTGCGACGGCGGTGGCTGATGTCTGCGGGGTGCTTCATGAAACGTCTTCTTTCAAAGGGGTGGCCAGGGCTCGGGGGGTGAGCGCCTTCACTTGCAAAGTGGCGCGGGACGAACCCGCGTCGCATTCCTCTGCGAAAGACACCGCCTGGCCTGCCCTGCCGGTCCGCCACCTCGCCGTGCTACCTCCCCCTGGCAAAGCTCTCAGGGCCGCTCTCCAGCAGCGCCAGCTGTGCTTCAAGGGCGGCGCTGGTGGGCAGGCCATTGCGTGCCAGCCAGTCGCGGGCGTGCTTCGCCCAAAGCTTAGGCGTGCCTGCGGTGGTCGCCAGGACGGCTTGTGGCCCCTTGCAGTGAGCCCGCAGGTCAGCCGTGTGCGGCGGGTAGTGGTCGCCGTCGGCGATGGCAAAAAACACGGTGTCTCCAGGGGTCGTTTGCTGGCTGGCGTTGTCCAGAAAGTCCATCAGCTCCTGGCGCTGCTTGTCCTGCGAGCCGCCCTGCCCCTTTGTGTACTTGTGGCTGGCGTAGGCGGTCAGCGTGCGCAGCTCGCCATGGCGGTCGGGCAGCGTGCGAACGCCCAACGTCCATTGAAAGTCAATGCTTCGAGAGCTGCGGGCGGCCGAGCCAATGCGGTGTTTTTCGGTGATGGTGCCCATGGGGGTTATGAGCAGGCTCTGCCCGCCCACGGCCGGTGGCTTGATGAAGTCGACGAAAAGCGGCAGCGACGCCAGGTAGTCCAGCGCGAGCCTTTCGTGAAACGTTTGCCGGCCAGGTGCCATGCCGAAGGTGTAGCGGAAGATGTCGTCCGTGAGGAACTTGTTCAGCACCAGCTCTGGCGGCAGGCCAAAGCGCTCGGCGAAGCTGTCCAGCTTTTTGCGCATGGGCTCGAGCACCTTGCCGGATTGGGCGGTCTCGCAGTTGACGATGAACGCTTCGAGTTCAAGGTCTGAAAACTGCGGGGCGGTGGGCAGGGGTGCCGGTGCGGCGGGGTTGTTGGTCCAGGTTGTCATTTAATTTTGTTTTTCTCTTGCGCCCGCTGAGCCGGGGCGTGTTCGGCGTGGGTTCGGAGAGCGCTTACAGCAGACCCACCTGCTGGGCAGCCAGGTTGAGAATTTCCCGCGCCTGCTTGTAGTCGAGGCGGCGGCGGTAGCGCCCGTCGTCGCGCAGGCCCATGAACGGGGTCATCAACGCGTCGTGGGTGAGCTTGCGGCGCTCGGCCAGGATGACATTGGCGGCCTCGACCAGCTTCTTGACTTCGAGCGCGGAGAAGGTGCGGCCGGTGCAATGGATGCGCGTGTTGCTGCGGCTGGCGGCAGAGACCGTGTGCCGCTCGATGACAGGGCCCATGTCAAAACGGATGCTCTCTGTCTTGGTGTTGTCCAGCGCAAAGAGCGCCACCTGGCCGTCAGGGTTGTTGAACTCCCAAGGCAGGCCCTGGCCCTCAAACGGCTCGATGGCGCGTTGGAGCTCGGCGTAAGTGCCCAGCTTGACGTTTTCTTGGTAGAACCAAAACTTGTTTTGACGAGCCTGCTTTTCAGGGACGAAAAGGGCAAGGCACACGGGCACTTCCGTGTCGGTGAACATGCGGCAAGTCAGGCTCACCACGCCGTAAAGCCGGTCATGGAACAGGCCGCTGGTGATGAACGACTCAGGGATGATGGCGGCCACATAGTCGCAGTTGGCCAGCATGACTTCCTGGGCGTGCTTGTAAAGGTCATCGTGGGCGCAGACCGGAAAGGCCAGGTTGCGCCGTGTGGCGGAGTTCTTGGCGAGGTAAGGCTGGTTGGTGATGGCCACGCGAAAGCCTCGAGGGAAGTCAGCGAGCGTGTCCCGCTGCACAACGAGAGGGGCGCAGCTGTCGGGGCTGGGGGTCGGCGGGTCGATGTCGTAGCAGGCCCAGTCATTCTTGTAGCCCAGGCTGCGCAGCATGGCCACGATGTTGCACGAGCCTGCGAACGGCTCCAGCAGCGTCTCTTGGTCAAAGCCGTCGATGAGGCGGACCCAGTTGCAAAAGAGCCGGTTGGAGAACGGGTTGGTTGTCGTGAAGAACTGGCCGTGCAGGCGCTTGCTCTCCAGGTCTTGCGCGTCCGAGGTGGTGTATGCGGTCGGTGTTGCGTGGTCGAGGGGCGGGAACATTGGTGAGCTTTCCGAAGGTTGTGTTCTTCGTGTAGTCACCGGCATAGCGGTCTGCGCAGAGTGGCATTTATGCGCCTGCCTACATATTTGCGTAGCGGTCTGCAATTTATGCGTTTGTCCGCATAGTTCAGGCGCGGCCTTCGGCTCAGCGCTACTGCCCCCGCCGTGCGGTCGAAATGGTTTCAAGTCAGGCTCCGTGGTGCGACCAGAGCCAGTGCCCCGAGGGGGCAGCGCGTGAGGCGGGTGAGCTGTGCGGGGACGTGAAAAAGCCGCCAGGCTCTTCAGCTCAGGCGGCTTGGGTTGAGGGGTGGCAGGTATCAAGTCAGCGTGCGAAGCGCTTTCATGAAGGCCTGCCAAATGGTTGCGAGGGCGTTCGTGGCCTCGTGCAGCCACATCTCAGCTGGGATGCCGTGGGCGGTCAAGTAAGCCGAGGCAGGGGGCCACAGGGCCACGAGAACCACGAACCCCAGCAACGAAAAAACAAGCCGCCACATGTCGTTCAGCTCTTACTGCACGTAGCTGCCGCGAACCTCGTGCACCGCGTCGGCCACAGATGCAGCCAGGGGCACTTCGAGCTCATCTGTTGCGTCGCGGGGGCCGTCGGTGCCGACCAGTGCGACTGCGCCTTCGGAGCTGCGCTTCAAGTGCTCACGCAGCAAGGCGGTGGCGGCGTTGTCCACGGCGGCGCGCAGGGCGGCGGGGCTTTCCAGCATCAGGGTTTGGGTGCCAGAGCGGACGTAGCCGCGGGTGGCCTTGGTCACGTCGCTCGAGGCGATGGCCAGGAAGCGCTCGTCAATCAGCGTGATGATGTCGGCGTCTTCGGCCAGGATGCGGGCGGCCTCGAACAGAACAGGCTTGCGGCCAGTCTTCTCGACGTGGCGCGCGGCCAGCAGTGCCAGGACGGCGACTTGAACAGCAGCAGCGCCGGCCACGCCGTCCAGGCTCAGGACGAAGACGGTGGCTTCTGTGGCTTCATCACTGGAGCCGAAATTTATGGGAAGGACTTTGGACAAGATAAGCACCCGTTGGGTAGTTGCAGACCCTCCAGCAGTGCCTGTGCCGCCCAAAATGTGCCTTCCAGCGAAGCAATACGTTCGACCTGCTCGGCCCATCAGCCTCCGGGGGCACCGTCAAGGACCTTGGGCGGCGGGCAAGCGGCCGTGCGGCCGAGCAACTGCGATAGCAGCGACGCGCCACTGTCGTAGTTGAAGACGCCATGGGCGGCGATAACGGCAGCGCCATAGGCCACCCTGCGGGCCCATGGCAGCGTGTCATCGGCTTGGCGCTGACCGGTGCATTGGGACAAGGCGGAGAGGAAGGCACCCCGTGCCCGGTCTCGCGAGAAGTTTTCTTCCAAGTCGTCCAGGCGGACACACTGCCCTTGCACGAGCAAGGCCGGCCCCCAGTAGCCCTGGGCGGTGTCGCTGCTCAGGCTTGAGGGCATGTGTTCGGAGACGCAGTGCGCGGCCTTGGCCACGTCGTCCAGTCCAAAGCTGTTGAGGTCAACGCCTTCGGCGTGTGCACGGTGGGCGTAGCCCCAGGAGCCCAGGGAGACGGCCAGCCAGAGCAGCTTAAAGACGAGCCTGCGCGCCAGGCGGCGAAAGAGCCGGCTCATGCTGTCCTCGCTTTTTCGAGAGGGGCTTGGGCAAGCTGGAGCGGGCCAGGTGGGAGTTGGGTCGAGGGGAACATGAGGGGGTCGCGGGTAAAGTGGTTGTCGTCCCCAGTGAAGCGAACGCCGCGAAAATCGCGGGGGTTTCGGTCGAGTTCAATCCCTCACCGCCCATTGAAAAAACCGCCCCCGGCCGAAAGGCTGAGAAGCGGTTTGAATGAAGTGCTGGAGACCAGTGAGATGCCCGGCGGAGCACCAGAAAGTCGTTCAGGCCACTGTGGCTTGCTGCCCGAGCACTGCGAGAACCGCGGCCAACGCCGCTGTTGCGGTGCTGAGGTAGTTCAGGTTCACGTCGTGCGTGGCATTGCCCTGGCCGTGGTCTGACACGCGAACCACGATGGGTGCGCGACCCTGTGTGGCCACGCTCAGGTAGTGGCTGTTGCTGCCCTGTGCTTTGTGCACGCTTTCCACCACCAGGCCTTGCTGCTCGAGCTTGTCGGCCAGCTGGTCGACAAGTCGTGCTGCGCGCTCGCCGGCGTCTCCAAGCGACGACCAGGCTTCAGGCAGGTTGTTGCCGCGGCCCACGCTCTGAAGGTAGCTCACGATGACCTGCGCCGACTCGACTTGCTCGCAAGTGGGCTCACCGGCCAAAGGCACCGGCAACTTGTGGCCTGCGCCGTGGCCTGTTGCCATCAGCCGAAACGCCAGGACGGCCTCGGTGCTTCCCGACACTTGAAAGGTGTCGAACAGCTTGTTTGCGATGCGAAACGCGCTGTGAACGCGGTCCAGGCCTGGTGCGAAGGCACGCACGCTGGTTTCGGTCAACTCGATGCCCGTTTGCGGGATGCCTGCCAGGTCCACGGGCTTCTTGCGCTCAATGAGCTGGCCCGTGATGAAAAGCATGGGCTGGCGGGGTTTGCGGATAAACGAAGAAGATGTGGACATGAAAGGCTCCGGTTGAAAGCTTGGTACTTGGTGGGTGGTTGGTACTGTGTGTAGTAAAAACGCTTTTTATCGCGGGGGTTTCGCGCCACCTAAAGAGAAAACCGCCCCCAGCCAAAGGCTGAGAAACGGTTCAAATCAAGTGCTGGAGAGAGGCCCGGCAAAGCTGGCGAAAGGGCCACCCTCTCACCTGCCCTGGCTGGCAAGCTCTTGCGCCAGCCAATTGCGGGTAGGCGCGAAAAACGTGCCCCACTCCACGCCTTGCGGGTGGCACATGTACACCGGGGCAAACCCCAGCACGTCAGCGTGTTTCGCCCAGTCAACTGCCAGCGCTTCGTGCGCGGCAATAGCCCAGTCCGGGACGGTGCTACGACCAGCCTGAGTGTCCTTTTTGCAGGCTGCGACCAGCTCAACTAAGTTGGTGCACACGGGCATGCCGTCAGGGGTGCCGTAGCCAGCGGTATGCCACGAAATCGAGCAATCCCCTGCCGTGCGGCTGACCGTTGCGCGAATGGTGTTCACGTCCACGCCATGGTCCCGCTCTACCCCTGCCAGCTGGTAGCAAAGGTCCATCCAAGTTTCGCCCTGGAACGGGGCGCGCTGGGCCTGCACCAGGTTAATCAGCACGCCAACAGCGGTTCCTTCGTACTCTTCGTGAGAAACGTCTTTCAAAGGGGCCGTGAGGGCATAAATGTGGCGGGCAAGGCGTTCGGTTTTATGCATGATGTTTGTCTCTCTTCGTTGGCCTGGTGAGGCGTTGGGTTGTTGATGCGGGGTGGTTGATAGGTTTAGCTAACGTCCCCAAAATCGCGGGGGTTTCGCGCCAGCTAAATCCCTCCCCTAATCGCCGACGAAGGTGGCAATAGCTGAAAGTAAAAACCCCCGGATATTGCGCTCCGGGGGTTTAGGGCTCACGGGTTTAGGCCGTGAGCTCGTGAATCCGTGCGTCGAGTTTTTCGAGTTTCTCGATTGCGACGCCCAGCCGCTCGCGGGCTGTTTGCACAAGTTCAAGAACTTCCTCGTCGTCGTACGTCAGCATGTCTTGCGCGCCTGCTGCGTTTGCGGCGTGCTCTGCCTGCGCATTGCGAAAGAGCACGCGGCCCATTTGCTCGATTTCAGCCTGCACCGCAATCAGCTCTTGTTCGGCGGTGTTCAGCGCTTCAAAGTTGTTGTCCTGGCGCTCGCGTGCTTGAGCAATTTCTCGTTCGTCTTGCAGGTCCTGGCCAGCTTTGTCGCGTGCGTTTTGCTCGAAAATTTCGAGAGCGAAGTAAGGCGTGTACCCTTTTTCCGCCGCTTCAACAGCGTCTTCAGCTAAGACTTCCAGCCCGTCGCGGAGATTCCATGATTCATCGTCGTCAATGTGAAAAACACGCTCGGCATTGGTGGCTCGTTCGCAAGCCTCGGCCAACGTGAAGCCCTCGGCCATTTGGCAGTCGCAGAATTCGCGCAGGGCGCCGGCGGGGGTGCCGTCGCGAGCTTGCGCAGTTGAAACGATTGCCGCGATACGTTCTGCAAGGGTCAATTTGGTTGTGGCTGTATTCATGATGATTTTTCCGGTGAGATTTGTTATTGCTTAGACCTCAGTGCCGGATGTCGCCGCGGTGTCGCTGCTGTGCAAGGCATTGAAGTTGTTCATGCTCAGTCTAGGTAATACGCTTTAAATCGCGGGGGTTTCGCGCCAGCTAAATCCCCCCCCCCTCAAAGAAAAAACCGCCCCCGACCAATAGGTCGAGAAGGCGGTTTGAATGAAGCGGGTTGACGCTGAATCATTGAGTTTTGCGACGAGCCTTGATGGCTTTCGCGGCGGTACCAAACAGGCGGGAGAGTCCTTCGGTGGCGAGATAGCAAACGATGGCAATGGTCGAGATGGCGAAAAAGGTAGACATGGTGGTTTCTTTCAAAAGTGGTCTGAATCAAGCAAGGTCCGGATGGTCCCTGCTTCAAGAAGTCGTCTGTTCGGACTGCTTGAAGCAAGACCCGGCTTATCAATTCCGGGTGTTGCGAGCTGCGGTGGCGCTGCTCTGTTTTGCTCTCATACGTTGTTTAGCGAATGAATTAAAAATCGCGGGGGTTTCGGGCCGGCCGGCTCAGTCGTTGGCATCGGTTTCCGGCTCGTCGAAGTCTTCGTCGTCGTAGCTTTCCACCCAGTCGCGCATCTCAGTGAAGGCTCCGCAGCTTTCGCTATCGGCCACCGTGCCGGCATGGCAGTTTTGAATATGCGGGCAGTCCTCGAACTTAATCCAGCCGTTGAAGGCAGCGCAAACCGCGTTGTCGTCATCGCGCAATTGGTCGATGGCGTCCTCTTGCGAGGGGAAGGTGCAGTTGTTCCAGCGTAGAAACACGCCAACATCGTTGATGCTCAACTTCTCCAGTTCGGCCAGCGCCTCTTCAGCGCTATCGCAGGAATCAACCTCGATGCCGATGTTGTCCAGCTGAGCAAAAAGGTGCCCAAACAGGTTATTGAAGTGGTAGTTGAATTTAGTGGCAGACATTGAAAGCTCCAAAAGAAAAGCCCCGGCAGGCGTTCGCTGCGCGGGGCGGGTTGTTGATGTGGGGTAGTCATTAGGTATAGACAACCTTCCCAAAATCGCGGGGGTTTCGCGCCAGTTGCCAATCTCGGTGTCCCTGCGGTTTTGCTCGTGTGCTTTCGGCCCTGCCTACCGCGCCGCCCCGCTAAAACGAGATGTCGGGGAAATCGAGCCCATCCAACTGGCCGACCCTTTAATACGCGCCGCAGGCGTGTTAGACCGCAGCCATGCGGGCGTCTTGCGTCTTGCGTCCTGCGCCGCCAGGCGTCCGGGGCGAGCCGCGAGGCCTACCGCCCCCGCCCTGTCGCTCTCTCTTCCCCCGGTGCGGTGCGCCGGCTCTGCGTTGTCGAAAGAGCGCCGCCCACCTTGGCCCGACCAGGGGTAGGCAGCTGCAGCCCCTTTTCGCGTCGCTGCTCAAGGCGCATTTGGTCCTTCGCCCAAGTCAGCAGCTCCCGTGGCGGCAGGATGTGCGCGCAGGCGGCAAGGTCAGGCTTGGCGGCCGACGCCAGGCTCACATGAACCTGACTCTTGCCGTCGCTCAAATGGGCGGCGAGCTCCTGGAACATCGAGCGTAAGTTGATGTTCTCGCCATAGCGCACTGCCGGGCAGTTCAGCGCGTTGAACCCCATGAATTCCTCGGGGACGCCTGACTTGTTGGCCCGCCCGAACATCTTCGGCTCGTGCACGTAGCGTCCGGTGTCGGCGGTGATGAGCGCGCGGTCGAGCGTCGAGTGCTGTCGGTTCGCAGAGATGCTGTTTTCGTAGCTCTTGCGGTCAAGCGTCAAATACTTGATAAACGTCTTGCCGTCCACCGGCTCCGGGTTTGACGGGTCGAAATCCCCGTGCACCAGTGCCATCAGCGACTTTTCGTTCGGGTGTGCCAGGGCCCAGGCCATCTTCTGTTTTTGGACCCAAAGTACGTTCAGGTCCATGGCGGACAGGTGATTGCCGCTGGCCTCCAGCCAGAAATACTTGTCGTTGGCCTCGTTGACCACCTTGATGTCGAACTTGGAGTCTTCACGCTTGCGCCCTGGTGCCAGGGCTTCATAGCTGCCAGCGCCTTTGCCGCACACCTCGAAGCGCAGCGGGGCTTTCAGGCGCGAGCTGATTTGCAGGCACGCCTGATAGGCGCGCCAATCCCCAACAACCCAATCCTCACGGCCATAGGCCTGGCGCAATGCGTTCACGGACGCCGTTTGCGCGTCCTGGAGCATGCGAGTGGGGGCCGCCTGCTCGCGACGCAGTTGGGCCAGCAGGGGGAACTGCTCAAGCGTGGAGTTGAACGCGACCAGGTTGGTGCGCTGCTGGCGCGCGCGGTCAACGAACACCATCGCCCGTTTGCGGGAGTCTGCCGCGCAGGCCTGCTCTCCAAGAAAAACGAGGCTCTCGGCTTTGCTATCGTGAATCGAAATCGGGGCGAAGGGATTGGGTGTGGCCATGCCCTGAAAGACGCTTGTTAGGCGGTAGCCATTGCCGCTCGCATTGCCATCCTCTCGCGGTCATCGCCGACGAGGTGGACTGAGGTGGCGCGAAACCCCCGCGTTTTTCAGGCAGCTCGCTATACCAAATAACCCACCCACATCAACAACCCACGCCCCGCGCAGCATCTGCCGGGGCCTTTTCTTTTCTGGAGAAAACCGTGTCCAAAACTACAGCGAACCTGCCCAAGTCCCCTGCCCTGGCTTCCGCTTCCGACTCCGACTACACCCCTTCTCCCGGCTTTTTAGCCCTTATAGCCAAGTCCATGATTTCTCAAAGGACCCCTTACAAGCGCCGGGGCCCACCGCAAGCACCTGGCCCTGGCCACCCCGACTTTGTGGGCGTCTCGCAGTGGCGCCTGTCTAACGGCTACGAGACCATGACCGTGCTTCAACTTCCTGACTTTCGGCGCTTCATCACCATCCACAACCGCGACACGGGAGAGGTTGTGCTGCAGGGAGAGCACCAGGCCAAACCGGGCATGTCCATGGTCCTCTCTCTGCGCACAGTGCGCGCCCTCGCCCTCCCGGTCCCGCCACAGGCCTTACTTGAGTACGACGACCCGTTCAAGCACTTCAACAGCCATGGCAATCCTCTTCCGTCGGCGACCGAGGCGCACAAGCAGGCGGTAGCTCGTGTGCGCGACGAGAGCGCTTGAACCCCCTCAACAAAACCCCTGAACAAACATCTTTCTGGAGACAATCATGACCCTATCACTCCCTTCCTCGGCTGCGGCTGAGTTCCAAGCCAACGGCGTGTGGCAAGCTGCAACCCCTGGCCACCCTGACTTCGTGGGCCTCTCAGAGTGGTTCATCAAAGCCAGCAAAAAGCGCGTGAGCGTCCTGCAGCTGCCCGACTTTCGCCGCTACATGACGGTCTACGCCTTGGATGGAGCGGTGCTGCTGCAAGGCATGCACCAGGCCGTTCGCGGCCAGTCCATGACGGACTCGCTCAGGGCCGTTCTTGCGGGCGGGACTCCCAAACCCATCACCCCTGAATACGACGACCCATACGACCATTTCGACGCCGACGCAAACCCATTGCCCTCGACCACAGCGGCTCACAAGCGGGCGGTAGCCCGTGTGTGCGGCAAGAGCGCCTCCGAGCTGTTCGGCCAAGAAAAAACAGACGGTGCTCCGAAGAGTCACCGCCTGCACTGAGCTTGCGAACCAAGCTCGGGAACAACACGTCCGGGTGGGCGCAAGGGCTACCCTCGCCCGCTCGCTTCCAAGCCCGCCAGGGCGCCCGGGGTGGCACGGTAGAGCCCGCCCTTGTACTCGCGCCCCTCGCCCTTGGCAATCCAGGCGGCGGGGTTCGGGATGGCTTTGTACTGCTCCAGGCTCACCTGAAAAACCTGAACACGCGTGCCCTCGATGCTGCGCGTGCCTTCCTTGCCCTGCGCGGCCACGCGGCTGCTTGCACGGCTGGCCAGCAGGTCGACGTAGTGTTTCTGGAGCGACTCCTTCATTTGGTCGCTGTCTGGCTTGAGGACTTCATATGCCTTTTCTTCAGCGACAGCGTACAGCGGGCTCGCCTCCACCAAACCTGCCAGGCGGCTCGGCCCGGTCAGTGGCCGCCCTTGGGCCATCAGCTCCTTGGCCAGGGGAATCACGGCCTCCAGCAACTGGGCCTGCACGCGCCCAGCGATGTCGCCCTTGGCCAGCTGGTCCGGGGTCTTGATTTCGGGCAGGGTGCCCTGCGCCGCAGCTTCCAGGACCAGCTCGACGGTGCGCCGGCTCATGCTCTCAGCGTAGGTGTCCAGGGCTTTGTCGCGAAAGCGCTGGTTGACTTCCATGACACCTTCCCAGGAGCTGCGCAAGGTACCAACACCTTCAAAGCGCGTGCGACCGGTATCTGCGTTTTTCGAGAACTTGGGCTGGAACTCCACGAAATCACCGGGGGCCATGTTGCGCAGGCTTTCCTGCCACTTGCCCAACGTTGACACCAACACCACGGTGTCCGTGCGCGGCACCAGCACGGCGGCCAGGTCGCCTTTGACAGCCAGGAGTTGTCCGGCCAGGATGGGGCTGCGCTCAGGGTTGCTCGCGTCAAACGCCATGAGCCTCACGGAAAAAGGTTTGCCTTCAAGCTTTTTGCGGTCGTCGCGGCCCATGGTCGGGTTTTGGCGCGTCTCGTACTCGCCCTTGCCCTGGCCGATGAAGCTGGCGATGTCGTTGTTGCGCCAGAGGTTCTGTGCCAAGCCGCGGTTCAGCGAGTCGTCCAGCGCCGCAGTGAAGTTGGTCATGATGACCGCGTTCTCGTAGCAGCGCAGAGCCTCGGCGGCGTCGGTGGTGCGCCACACGTAGTCCGCTTTCTCGTAAGCGAAGGCGCGATTGCGCTCGCCTTTGAGTTCCATCAGGCCGGTCTCCGCCAGGCCCCGGGGTGCCGTGCCGCGCACGGTGTAGTCCGCGCCTTCGCGCTCGAACACCACCTTGTCGCCGGACTGCCAGTTCAGGGTGAGCCGCTCGCCACCTGGCGTGGTCTCAAGCTTGTGGCCACCCAGCCCGACAGTCTTGCCGATGAGGGGTGGGCGGTCTTTCAGGCTCAGCGCAGCCTGGTGGGCCAGCTGAGAGATGGGGATGCTGTGGGACGGCAGTGCCGTGCTCGTGGTCGGAGCGAAACGCCGCTCGACCGCCATGTCCTCGCTGGCGTCATTTTCCGGGGCGTCGAAAAAGTCTTCGACAGCTTCGCGCTGGCCGCTGGCCACGAACTCGGCCATCGTCTCCAGCACGGGCTCTTTTTCAAGCTCCTTGATGCCTTCAGCGGAGAGGTTGTTCAGCGTGTTTTGCGCGTTTTGCGTATCGGTCATGGCAAGCCTTCAAAGGGGTTGCTCACAAAGACGCCAAACAAGGACGGGGCATTGCAAAAAAGTGCTCGCTGAACAGGCGAATATACAGTGCGTGTAGTATAATGATACCATCAGTTCACGCCGCACAAATTCCATGTCCACGCAATCCGTCAACCCTACCGCTGCCTCTGCTGCTGCAACGCACGCGCCCACCTCGGGCCGCCGCCGCGGCGTGGCCGTTGAATTCCGGGGCACGCGCTATGTATCAATCACAGCAGCACTGAAGGCGTTCGGCGTCAGCGCGAGCAGTCTGGGCTTTGTGTGCGCGAGCCACAAGCTGTCGCCCGCGGCTGCGCTCGAGCACCTGCTTTCCCGAGGCTACAGCACGTCGCCTCGGGCAGTGGTGTGGCGCGGGGTTGAGTACCGCAGCCGGCGCGCGCTGGCACTGGCCGTTGGCGTTGTCCCTCAGTCGCTGGACGGCGCTCTGCTGAGAGCCAAGGGCGACATCGAGGCCGCCGTTGAACTGGCCTTGGCCAGCAAAGCCCGCAACGCCCGCTGCGAAACCCCCCTCTGGACGTCCCCTGAAGGGGAGCAGTTTTTCCGCATGCCGGCGATTGCCAAACACTTGGGCATTTCAGTATTCCGCGCAACCCGCGTCGTGCGCGCCGGGGGTGTGGCCCCCCTGCCGCCCAAGGGCGTTCGGATTCTCGACGTCTGGTACAGCAGCTGCCGCGCGGCGAGTGAGGCCCTGGGTGTCCACCGGACAACCGCTCACTACTGGGGCAAGGTAGAAGCTGAGCGCGGTCCGGCGGGAGCGGCCCTGTGGTTCCTGAGCCCGAGCGTCGCCCGCCGCCTGCCGCCGGAAATTCTCGAAAAAGCCAGGCAACTGGCAGAGTTGTTGGGTGTCTTGCCGGACCCCGAAGCCGCTACCAAGGCTGCTGCTGCCAAGACCGCCGAGGCCGTCGTGTTGAAGGCACAGGCCAAGGCAGCGCGCGACGACTCTCCTGCTTGGGCGGCCCCTTATGGCGAAGCGTTCTTCCGCGCCGCTGCCACCACCCAATGCCTTGCCGTTTCGCGGAGCCGCGTGAAGTGCGTCGTTCGCACCGAGGATGCACGCGCAAAGCAACTGAAGAACCCCTCGACACCTGGAATCAAGAACCGCAGCAGTCTCGCGGAAGAACGCCAGCCGGCGCCCCGCGCACCCAAGGCGTCCAAGGCACCAAGGGCGCCAAAGGCACCCCGCGCACCCCGTCTCGCCGCCAAAGTGGCCGATGAAGCCGTTGTCCTGTTCGGGGTCTCCTATCCAAACATGGCCACTGCGGGCGTGGCTCTCGGCGTCAGCGCCTACTACCTTCGCATGTGGGCTGCGCTGGAAGCACGCAGCGGCCTGCCAGCACTGGCGCAGCACGTCTACTACGAGACCTCACGCCCCTGCCTGGCCAAGCTCCCTGCCGCTTTGCTGGCCCAGGTGGCCGCCCTTGCCGGCGATGCGCCGCAGTCTTACGAATTGGAGATTCTCGGCCAACGCTATCGGTCGCAGGTCGCGGCCGCGCGGGCGCTGGGCATCCGAAAGTCCACCGCTGGCCAGTGGAGCCAGTTTGAGAAAAAGCACGGCGCCACCGAAATGGCAAATTGGCTGGTTGGGCGCTCGATGCTGCCGAGCGGGCGTGGCAAGAAGTTAGTGCCCTCTGCCGTGGTGGCGCTCGCAAAAGAGTTCCTCGCCAAGACAAACGCTTGCGCTGCATCGCCATCAGTGGTAGAATGACTACACCGAAAACCGAGGCGCAGCAAAGTGCCCGGCCGAGCTCAGGGGCCCCGATGTATTGCGCAAGAAGACGCAACACTGATGCGACACAACTGCCTGGCAGGGCTCTTACTCCCTGTAAGGCCGTGAGACGAAGTTAATTCGCGACATACCTGCA
The DNA here is from genome assembly GCA_964554655.1 of uncultured Aquabacterium sp. Classification (GTDB taxonomy): domain Bacteria; phylum Pseudomonadota; class Gammaproteobacteria; order Burkholderiales; family Burkholderiaceae_C; genus Aquabacterium. The sequence goes on from CAZKPN010000003.1 coordinate 69,880, forward strand.
ACAAAGGCGCTCACGACGAGCGTCTCTCACAACACCAAGGGCGACAAGCCCGCCGACACCCAACCACGGAGCTGCAATGCGACACGACAAAAGTTTGACCGCAAAGCACACCTCGATTTCCGAGGTGGGTAGCTCCCTGTTTGCCACACGCGCCATCAGTTGCGGGTCAAACCGCAGCGCACCCGCCAAAGGGCTGTACCAGCCCCAAAGCGAGCCGATGACGATGTGTTGGGCGCTCCCCCGCGCCTAAACCCTGACGGAAATCCCCATCCGCCAGGTCAAGCAGACCGAACGGATGTTCCAGCGGATTTCAGTCCTTCCTTCCACACTGAATTCTTCGCCTGTCAACTCAGGCACAGCTGACAACAGCGTTCGGAGCCCGCAACGGGCACGGGGCTTTGTTTCGCGCGTTCGAGCGTTGGCCGCAGGGCCAGTGGCTTTGAACATTGGTCAATTTTCTGAGCGGGCGGTCTTTGGGAACACAAGGCCTTCCAAGCCGAAGCAGGCGGGTTCGATGCCCGCAGCCCGCTCCATCTTTTCAAGTTTGATTGCTTTGAGCTTTTTGTGGGTCTGTGGGTGAGAGGCCGATACCGCCGCACTGTAAATGCGGTCCCCAAAAGGGCACACACGTTCGACTCGTGTCGGACCCACAAAAAGTTTGAACAGATACAGCACACCGTGAGACAGCAGGTTGTGGTCAGCTGGCTTTCACCCAGCGCAGACGGGCTCGATACCCGTACGGTGTACCACTCAACGAGCTCTGCGAAGAGCTCAAAACAGGTGCTCTGAAGGCCCGCGGCCAAACTCATGACGCCGCTGAGGACTGACCCGCCGAGAAACAGGAAGGGTCGCACGGCAACAGCAATGTGCGCTGTGTTGCGAGGTAGTTCAGTTGGTAGAACAGGGGTCTCATACGCCTCATGTCGCGGGTTCAAGGCCCGCCCTCGCAACAGAGCGCATTGGCGCACGTCGCTTTTGAGAACAGAGTTTTTTCCACGCCCTTGAAGCATTGATGGTGATGCTCCGGTTTCGTAATCCGGGGAAGACGGTTCAAGTCCGTCCGGGGGCTCCAGTTCCACGCCGCGATAGCTCAGCTGGTAGAGCGCCTCGTTGAAAGCGAGGGCGTCGCAGGTTCGAGACCTGCTTGCGGCACCAGGTCATGTTCAAGTTGTTCCAGTAGCTCAATTGGCAGAGCAGCGGGCTCCAAACCCGAAGGTTCGCGGTTCGACTCCGTGCTGGTTCGCCAAACAAGCGCCAAGCCTCGGCGCGCAGGAAGTCCGAGGCGCAACCAACACTGCAAGCTCTGCGGAGACGCTTTGGCCGAATGGCAAGGCCTCTGGCTGCAACCCAGATGTGTTCGGGTTCGATTCCCGAAGGCGTCTCCACAGAGTTTCATCTCCGTTTAGTTCAGTTGGTAGAACGACCGCTTTGGGAGCGGAAGGTCGGCGGTTCGAGACCGTCATCGGAGACCAAGATTGATGCCGAGTAGCTCAGAGGAGAGCAGCCCCCTGATAAGGGGCAGGTCGCGGGCTCGAACCCCGCCTTGGCAACCACACATGGGCCCAAAAGATTGGTGCGTGGTCGCGCCGCCTCGCAAGCGGTGAGAGGGAGTTGAACTCTCCCTGGGTCCACCAAGTTCATTGGAGAGTGATGCTGCCTGGGATGCAGCGCCGGCTTTGAACACCGGGCGAGCCAGCGATGGCCAGGGCTTCGATTGCACCCTCTCTCCGCCATATCAACGGCTTCTTCGATGAGCGGCGTTGTGCTGAGCATGGTCGTCATGCTGGCAAACGCAGGCTGCCATCAGTTGCCAAAAAACAGGGGTGCGTGGGGGAGTGGCCTAACCCAGCTCTTTGCTAAAGAGCCGGCTCTGGAAACAGGGCCCGTGCGTTCGAATCGCACCGCACCCGCCACCATATTTCGCCAGTTGGGAATGTTCTGCTGGGTTGTAGCTCAGTTGGTAGAGCAGGCGGCTGTTAACCGCCAGGTCGCAGATTCGAGGTCTGCCTGCCCAGCAAAGCATTTCCGATTTCCAGCCTGGCCAGCTGTTCGCAAGCCACAAAGAAGAAACCCGGCGGTCTCCCGTCGGGTTTTTTCCGTCTGCGCGGTAGCTCCTTCGCCTGGGCTGTCCTGCCCGCTTGCCGCACAAACTGTCTCAACAACCCGGACAAGTTGCTGCGCTCACTGAGGGAGCGGGTGCGAAGGTGTCTCGTATAGGCACTGCCATCCCTGACGTTCGGCGAGCGTCCCTCCCATTCGGCTCGCGCCCAGCACGAGGCCTGCATTCGCTGCATCAACACGAGCCCACCGTTGACATCTACGCTTGCTAGTAGTAGAATGAACCTATCGTATCGACGAACCACAAACACCGCGCCATGCACCACACCACCCCCGCCTCTTCCGCCACCCCCTCCGCCTCCATCTCTGGCAACAACGCTGCTTCCGCGGCTTTTGAGACGTTCGCTGCTTTCGCAATTTCACCCGTTCCCGTGGTCTTGCCAGCACCGCTTGCGGCCTGGGGCTTGGAAGACGAGCGCGCGCTGTGCAAGGAGTTGTTCCTGCACGGCTTCATGGCCATGAGCCAGAAGGTCCACGGTGGCGGTGCGCTGGAGCAAGGCGAAATCCGTCTGTTTGGCGTGCTGCACAGTGGCCCTGCCCTGGGACTGAAGTTTGGCCGCGCGCACGTTGGCGAAGAAGGCTGCTACTTCACGTTGTGGTCATCCGATGGCGCGCACATGGTCGGCAGCTGCACGTTTGCCACCGGCGCTTCAGTGCAAGCCGTGGCAAAGCTGGTGGCCGATGCGGTGCTGGCAGTATTCGAGCAGCTGGGCGCCTGAGCCAGCGCCTCGCCACAGCGCCGCAAGGGAGCCCGTTGACGCCTTGCCGCACGCTGCTGCGGTACTGACAAGCACCCCAACCCCAACCCCAACCCCAACCGGCTGCCATCATGCTGAACCTGGTCCTCGCCCGAGAAACTGAAATATTCGACATGTCCAAGGTCGAGGATGCCTACCACCAGGCTCAGCTGCGCGACCCGCTGGCCAAGGTGCTCGGCTACTACGAAGACCTGCTGAGCGGGGGCAACAAACGCTTTTGCTCGCGTCCGTCGAGCGCATCATGCCTGGACTCCCTGTTCGACGAATGCCCGAATTTCGAGGAAGTGCTGACGGACCTGCGCCGGCTGATGACCCTGACCCTCTCGGGCAGTGGCCGCATGAACGTGCTGCCGCTGATGCTGCTGGGCGACGCGGGTGTTGGAAAAACCTATTTTGCCAAGCGGCTGGCCAAGGTGTTGGGCACGCGGTTTGAGTTCGTCTCGATGAACACCGCCACAGCAGGCTGGCTGCTGACCGGTGCTTCGGCCTCCTGGAAAGAGAGCAGGCCTGGCGCGGTCTCCGAAGCCCTGGTGCGGGGCACCGATGCGAACCCGGTCATGCTGGTTGACGAGCTCGACAAAGCCTCGGGCGACGCCCAATCGGACCCCGTGGCCTGTCTCTACCAGCTGCTCGAGGGCGAAACAAGCAACCACTTCAAGGACGAATACGGCTCGGTCGAGTTCGATGCCTCGAACGTGGTGTGGGTCTTCACCGCCAACGACGCACGTCAACTTCCCGACCCGCTGCTCAGCCGCATGGCTGTTTATGACATCAAGAAACCGCAGAAGGCACAGGCCCGCGACATTGCCTCGCGCATGTACGCAGGAATCCGCTCCGAGCTGGGGGTGAGCCACTTCGAGACCGAGCTTGGGGGCGAGGTTGCCGAGCGCCTGGCCGACGTCAGCCCCCGACTGATGCGCCGCGCACTGCTCAACGCCCTGGGCCTGGCTGCCGAGGCTGGCCGCACTCGCCTCATCGCCGCTGATGTGCCGGCTACAAGCGCCTCGCGCAACCCCATGGGCTTTGGGCACTGAGTGGACTTTTTCTCTACAGTCAGTTCATGTCCGCTTGACTTGCTTGGGTCGTAGTAGTAGAATGACTACATCGCAACAAGCGCCGGACTTAAAACATGAACCAGCCCACCTACTTCACCATCCCCTCCGACACCCTGAAAGTGGACCTCGCCAAGCGTCTGGGCTATGAAATCGTCAGCGCTTCGTGGTTGGTGGAGTCGGTAGACCAAGGGCTTTGGGTCGAGAAAGAGGCAGCGAAGCAGCAAGCCAAGCAATCTGAAACGACCGGTGTGATGCTGGCCGAGGGCGGCGAATACGAAGAAGCTCATGGCCAGGCCTTCCAGTTCGAGCTGGCGGGTGGCATCGTTCTGTCGGCGCAAGTCGGATGCAACACCATCGTCCTCCACGGCGCGAACTACGCAATCGCACCGTACCCTTTGAGCACAGAAGACCGGCACACCTTGGCTGCACACGTTAAAGCACGCGGCGGACAGGGCTCGTCCCGGCTGTACGTCCTGACCCTGGCTGCTCTGGCGGATGGGCAAGCCGCTGCTGAGCAAACCTTTGCTCGCGCGCACTATTTCCTGGCGGGTGGCAGGCTGGACCGCCTTAAGCAGGAAGTCGGCTACCTGCGCGAAGCTGAAAAAGCGTTGACCGACAGCTTGGGCGAGAAGGTCTCGGAGCTGACCAAGGTCATTCGCACCTTCATTGCGGAAGGCGAACGACGCATCTCCCTCTGCCAGGCAGAAGACAAAGCCAAGCTCGATGAGGCCCGGGCCTCCCGCAAGCGCCTGCCGGTGAGCCCTCTGCTGGATTGGGTCCCCCGCCCGCGGGATTACGACGACATTGGCCAGACCGCCTGACGCGCCGTGCACCGCTCAGCGCCTTGGACCTGGCTGCCGAGGCTGGCTCCAAGTGCCTCGCGCAACCCCATGGGCTTTGGGCACTGAGTGGACTTTTTGGGGCTGTCGTAGTAGAATGCTGCCACCGATGCCGCTTCAATGACACACGCGGCGGACCCCCGCTACTACTTCAACGCCAGGCGCGCTTTTCGCGCCTCTTGACCGCCTTGAGACCACGATGACCACTAAGACCGCCGCCCAACGCCTTGAAGACCAGTTGAAAAAGCTGGACGACCTGCGCACGCGCCACGCACGCGCCCAAGCCAAGCTCGAAGCCGAGCGCGAAAAGTTGCAGGACGCCAAGATTGAGGCTTCTTTGGAGTACGGGGTTGATGACGTGCCCGCCCTGCGAGCACTGCGCGATGAACGCGATGCGGCCAACGAGGCCATGCTGGGCTCCCTGGAGTCCGCCACGGCTGCGGTCGAGACTGAGCTCAGCGCGGTCGAAAAACAACTCGCACAGTGAGGCTCGGCCATGTTTGCTGACCTGACTCCTGACAACAAGGGGCGTTCGCTGGACGCCCTGCGCCGCCGCTACGACAACACCCGCACGCTGCATGCACGGCTGCAGGGCCAGCGCATTGCTGCTGCCCGCGAAGCCGAACAAGTGGAAGCCAAGGTTGCTCACGCCAAGGGCCGCCTGGCCTGCGCCGAGGAAGCTGGCGCCGTGCTGCTGGAACTCCAACGCCGCGCCCACAGCCGCGCTGTCGGCACTTTTGAGGAACTGCTGTCGGCCATCGTGCAGGACGTGTTGCCTGAAGAGGGCACCATCAAACTGGACCTGGACATGAGGGGCTCCACCCCTTCGCTGGACATTGCGTTGCTCAAAGACGGCCACCTGGCTGACGTGTTCAATTCATCGGGCGGTGCGGCCACCAACGTCGTGGTGGCAGGCGTCAAGTTCGCCGCCCTGTCGCGCACGGACAACCGCAAGCTGCTGGTGCTGGACGAGCCCGATTGCTGGGTCAAACCAGCCCGGGTGGCAGCGTTCGTCAACGTGCTGGCCGAAGTGGCCAAGTCGACGCAGACGCAAACGCTGTTCGTGAGCCACCACCCTGCCGAGCTGTTCGCGCAAGGCATCACCATCGTTGAGCTCAGCCGAGCAGACGACGGCAGCACCGTGGCCAGCGTGCGTGCACCGGCCGCAGCTGAATGGCCGGACAAGTCGACACCGGGGCTGCGCGCCATAGAGCTGCGCAACTTCATGGCGCACAAGCAAACCACCATTCCCGTCTTCCCTGGTGCTACCGCACTCATTGGAGACAACAATTTTGGCAAGAGCGCGGCGCTCACCGGCGCCTTGCGTGCGGTGGCCTACAACGAGAGCACGGACGACCAGGTGCACCACGGCGCTCAAAGCGCCAGCATCACCTTGCACCTGGAGAACGAGCAGCGCCTGGTTTGGAGCCGCAACCCCAAGCGCAACCCCGTGGTCTTCTACGAGCTGTTCCAGGGCGATGAGAAGGTCCGCGAAGGCCGCGCGCCCTCGCGCAACAGCGCCCCTGACTGGGTGGCGGCCGTGCTGGGCATAAAGCGAGTTGACGGCCTGGACGTGCAGCTGACCAGCCAGAAGACCCCTGTGTTCTTGCTGGACCAGTCCGCTTCGGTGCGGGCGCAGCTGTTGACCGTGGGCCGTGAAAGCGGCCACCTGGCTGAGTTGATGCGCCGCTACGACGAGCTCAAGCGCTCTGACCGCGAGGCTGTTCGCACGGGAGAGCCCCGCGTGCAAAAGCTGCTGGCGCAATTGGCCGCCGGCGACCAGCTCGACGAGCTTGAAGAAAAGGTTCTTGCGGTAGCTGCCCCCTTGACCGAGTTGGAAAGCGCAACCCACGCCCGGGCGGCGCTGGCCTCCCTGCTGTTTCGGGCCGAGGCTGCGGAAAAGGGGGTCGTTCGGGCCGAAGCCGAAGCGCGGGCGCTGGTGAGCTTGCCGACGGCGCCGGTGCTCTTTGACACCGACAAGCTGGGCAAGGTCCTGGACCGAATGGTCGCCAGTGAAAAACGCATCGTGCCGCTGACGCCTTGGCAAGACGTCGCCGCCCCCAAGCTGTGGGACACCGAGCACATGACTGAGCTGTCCGGGCGCCTGGAGCTCAGCGGACGCCTTGTGCCCTTGTTCGAGCGCTTGCCCCTTTCGATGCCGGCCGTGCCTGTGATGTTGGAGACGGCGCAGCTGACTCGGGCCCTGGACGCTTTGGACAGGCAGGCCCGCGCGGTGAGTGCCGCCGAGCAAGAGTTCAAAGGTGCTGGCCAGGCTTTGAAGGCCGCACACGCCGAATACGACGCGCTGGTCGAAGAGCTGGGCGGCCATTGCCCGCTGTGCGGCTCGCACAGCCTGGACCGTGCCCACCCCTCGCACACCGACAAAGCGCAAACCCCTAAAGAAATGGCCGCATCGTGAGCACCTGGAACAACCTCTCAACGCCTCGTGGCTTTCTGTTCATAGGCGACCCGCATGTGAGCAGCGTGCGCCCCGGCAAACGCGTGGACGACTTCGCAGCCTCCGTGCTGGGCAAACTGGCCCAAGCTGCGCGCATCGCAACCGAGCGCCAATTGGTGCCCGTCATCCTGGGCGACCTGATTCACCGCGACGACGAGCGCTCTATTGGCCTGTGCTCGCGCCTGATGCTGGTGTTGCAGCAGTTCCCGTGCACGCCTCTGGAGCTTGACGGCAACCACGGCAAACGCGAGGCCGAGCTGGTTGAGGAAGACATCGAGTTCCTGCTTCAGACCTCCGGTTCTTTGCAGGTGCTTCAAGCCGGTTGCGAGCCCCGTGAATTCGATTTCGGGGGCCAACGCGTCATGCTCCATGCTGCGGCCTACGGCACGGTCCTGCCGGCGCGACTGCCGCGGCTGGCCGAGACGGTCAACGTGCTCATCACTCACCACGACCTCGCCTTTGAGGGGGCCTACCCTGGCGCGGCCAAGCCATTTGAGATTCCGGGATGTGCCATGGTGGTCAACGGCCACATGCACAAAACGGCGCCCAGCATCGACCGGGGCGAGACGACTTGGCACTGCCCTGGCAACATCGAGCCGCTGAGCGTGGACGTGCGGGAGCACAAGCCCGCTGTGTGGGAATGGACCCCCGAAAACGGCGTGGTGCTCGCCCCTCACTACCTGGACCATGACTTCGGCTGCTTTGGCGTTGCGGTCAAGAGCATCACGGCCTCGGGCGCAGGCGAAGCAGCTGCTGCGCTTGAAGAGCAGATTTCTTCCAACCAGACAGGCCCCACCCCGGCCCCCTCGAAGTTCGCCGCCCTGCTGGCAGGCAGCCAAGTGGAAGACCAGGCCCGCACGGACGAGGCCGCCTACCTGGGTGAGGACCTTGAAGCGGTGCTGGCGGACTTGACGGCTTCTCCTGCCACGGCGCAGGTGCTGCGCACCTTGGCGGCTGCGGTGGCCAAGGATGCGGCGGATGCGGCTACTCCGGCATGAGCGCAGGCCCGATAGCAGAGACGGCGGCTCGGCAGTTGAACGGTCCATAGCTGGCAAGGCACTGCAAAGCATTCCATCTCACGCAACAAGCAGTGCCCTATGAATCCAAAACTTAAAAGCGGCCTTCGGGCCTCCTGGCAAATCGCCCGCCCCTACCTGGAGTGGACGTTTCGCCTATTCCCTTTCGTCTGGTTTCTGGACATGACGGCTTCCTCGATGCGCATCGTGGCCATTGCCCTGGCTGTGGCGTTGCCCGTGCTGCTCTACAAGGCCTACGAGGTCCTGTGGAAAAAGAACGGGGACCCGGCATGAAGCACTTCGCCTTCCGCATGGCCGGCCAAATCCTGTTTCTGGCGGCCTGCTTCGCCTTCATCACGCTGAACTTTGCCTTCCTGGCATCCCTGGATGACGGCCTGCAGGTGATGCGCAACTGGGCCGGGGTGGCCAACTTCTGCTGGCCATTTGGCCTTGCGACGGGCCTGCCCCTGCTGGTGGCGCTCGTGCGCGAAAAGTCCCCCGAGTTGTTCATCCCCGCACCCCTCGCGGCCGCCCCTCCTGCCGTCTTCTATCGCGCTGTGCGGGGCTGAGCTCTTCGTCAAGAAAACGTGGAATTTGCACGCGGATGTATCAATAGCCCGTTCGGATGTGGAATCTACATTCTTTAAAGTGTAGAATCCACAACATGACTGCCGCCACGAATTTTCTGACGCAAGAGCTGTTCGGTGGAGCCGAGCGCGCCAAGGCCTTGGCCCATCTGTTCGAGAACGCCGAAAGCGATTTCGGCCCCCTGGAACTGGCCCAAGCTGCCGGGGTGAATGCCGGCAACGTCTCCCGCTTGCTCAAGCGCTGGGTGGCGGTCGGCCTCTTGCAGCAAAAAACCGTCAAGGGGCGCCCGCGCTACCAGGTGGCCCCCGGTCCGGCCCTTCAGCCCTTGGCTGCGTTCTTCGGGCAGCAAAGCGCGCTGGTCCGGCGCCTGAAGCAGCACGTGCTGGAGCTGGGGGACAGCGTGCAAGCCGCCGCCCTGTTTGGTTCCATGGCCAGCGGACGCTCCCACGCGGACAGCGACATCGATGTGTTGTTGTTGACAAGCATGTCGCGTCTTGAGGCGCAAGCCCTGTTCAAGCCCTTGGGGCGTGAGCTTGGCCGCCCGGTCAACGTGCTCACCTACACCGCCGAGGCCTGGGCCGAGAAAGTGCAATCAGGCGACGCCTTCGTCCTGGGCATTCTGCAGGGCGCTTTGGTGCTGCTGACAGGGGATGTTCGCGAGCCTCAGCTGGCGCAGGCGGCGCAGGCGGCGCAGGCGGCTCAGTTGGACTGAACGAGCGTCAGCCTGCTGACCACGGGATAGTGGTCCGAGCCAATGTCCGGGCCACGCTGCGCGCCTGCTGCGGCCCAATGCGGTGAGGCAAGCACCTGGTCAAGCGGAATGCCTGCCAGGCCAGCCAATGCGGTGGGCCAGGTCGGAGCCAGGCTGGTGGTGCGCCTAAAGCCTTGCTGCCCCGCAGCATGAAGTGGGGCGGACCAAGCCGAGGCGTTGAAGTCCCCGGCCACGACAGCCGGGTTGCCGCTGGCGCGAACATCAGCCAGGACGTGCGCAATGTCGGCGTCGCGCGTGAGGCGGGCCAAGGCGCCCACGATGGGCGGCATGGTGTGCAGCGCGGCCAGGGAGACCTTTCGGCCATGCCAGGCCAGCTCAGCGGTCAGGTAAGCCGGACCCGCGGCCAAAGCTTTGACTTGAACATCGCTCAGGGGGTACCGCGACAGGATGGCAATGCCAAAGGGGTCGGTCTCGGCGATGATTTTCTTGAAGGGGTAGCGGGTGTCGGCCTGCAAGGCCCGGGCCATGCCGGGAGACACCTCCAGCACCACCGCCACGTCGGCGTCGACCTGGGCGAGCCAGGACAGTAGGCGGGCAGCATCGGTGTTCTCAAAATGGACATTCGCGCTGGCCACCGTGAGGACTGGCGAGGTGCCCTCCCCGCCAACATTGCCAGTGGCCAGCACGGGGGATGCGGACAAGAACGGCAGTGCCAGCAAGAGCGCGGCAAGCAGCCAAGGACGACTCGTGCGACCGGCTCCCGCACTGGCCATCAGCAAGCCCAAGCCCAAAGCCAGGACGGCCAGGTAAAGCCATTGCCAGTGGGTCGCCAGGTCCAGGCCGAGCCGCACTGGCTCAGGAAGGCTGCGTTGCAAGAACGCCGATGAGGGCGCCGATGCCCCCAGGACCAGGCCGGCCGCGCCAAGCACCACGAGCACCTTGGCTCGTTTGGCCAGGGCGGCGCGAATGCTGCTTTTCGGGGTTTGTTTTGCGGCGCGGTGGTTCACGCGCAATCATACCACGGGCACCTAATGCTGCGCTCGAAAGGCGCGGGGATTGCGTTCTTTTTTCCAACCTCTTGCCAACTAATGCGCACATATATTTATATCTGCCTGCCGCCTTCATTTATTGCCGCATGCAGTATTTTTTAGGAATACGCCTGCCGCTATTTATAAGTTCTGCGCATGCGCCCGGACTCACCGCCGGACGAGCGCGGTGTTCTTGAAGTGGCGCGGTTCTTGTCGCGATTAGGCAAAGTCATGGCGCGATTTGCCGCGGTTCTTGGCGCAGTTCTGGCGCTGTATTGCTCCATCCCTGCAAACACGCCCAGACTTTCTGGCACTTGCCCTGTGTCGAAGACGTCAGAAGAGTTGAAGGACGTCAACGGCAAGCAAAAAGCGACAGCCGGCCACATCCCCTCGTGTGTGAGCCCCGCCCGCCCCTACCAAGGCGCCGGCGAACAGGCTGAACGAGGCGCGACCGAAGGGAACGGGCCAGGCGATACGTGGTCCCCGCAAACGTAAGCGGGTTGTGGTGGCCGGGGGGTTAAGGTGTTTTGCGAGCGTAGCGCGCAGTGCCTACGAGTACCGCATCCTCTGAACCTCAAACGGGCCGTCGTCCACGAGTTGCTCACCCGCCAGGCGCCACAGTCGGAAGCCGCCGTCGGTGCCAGTTTTCCCAGCCATGAACACCCTGCCATATGTCGAGTGCACCGCACCGGCCTTGGCCTTGTCGTACTGCTGTAGCTGGGGTCCCTTGACTTCTGAAAGGGCGATGCCCTCTCCCTCAACGCGCTGGTCGACGCCGACGATGAAATCAGGAAAGAATCCTACCCCGTCGCGCCAGCGGTAGAGCGCCACCGAATCAGGCTTGCGGACAGTGTTTCGGTGCCACCAGAGCACTTGGTCGGACGTATCCAGCAGCTCGGCGAACTCACGTTCCTGCCGCGACAGGTCCTCTGGGAAGACACCGAACGCATTGCGCTTGGCAGGTGTCAGCGGCGTGCTTCCGACAATCGTCGGCGGCAGGTTGACCACAGCAGTCCTCACCTGCTCTGCGCGAAGCCGCTTGTGTGCGTCCCGTACCAGTCTTTCATTGCGCACGAGCACCAGCTCCAGCTGTCGCGTCAACTCTTCCTCCGTCGCAGGAAGGTCGTGGCCGCCGTTCACGATGGCAGCGCGAAAACGGGTCTTCAGCTCGGTCAACAACTCGCGGCGGTCCACGTCGTTGAACTCCAGCGCAATCTGCCGCGCCTTCTCCGCAATCGCCTTGGCTGAGACGGTGGCCCAGACGTCCTTGTCCTCGGGACTGGCCGCGGCGAAAACATCAGTCGTGCGCTCGACCACCTTCGAGCGCACCTTCAGCCGGTCGCCCAGGACCGTGGAGAAGTCGATGAGCGAGGCCAGGCGGTGTTCGAAATCCTCCGGCGCTTTGGGAAGCTGTTCTGTCACGAAACTGGTCGGCGAGCCAACCTTTAGCGCATACGAGTAGCTCGCCGGATTCTGTGCGTCGAGCTCGAAGGCGGTCGTGAGGGGGGTTGCCTCCGAAAATCCCTGCGTCAGCGCACCGGCAGGGCTTCCCGTCGCGAGAACCTGGAATAGCGAAGGTTGCGCGCCGCTCAGTGGCCCCGCCGGTGCGCCGGGAGCCGACGTGGGGGTCCCCGACCCGGCAGCCGGAGCGGTGCCTGCGGGCGTCGTGCCTGCGGGCGCAGTGCTTGGCAGCAACGAGTAGGACTGGCCAGGTTGAATAACCTGCACGGCGGGCTCGCCAGCGACGATGGTGACCACGGTCGATGGCGCAGCCGAGGCCAGCTGGTCAGGCATCGCGTTGATTTGCGCGGCCGCGTCGAGCAAACCTTCCTGGGCGGCGCTGTTGGCCAGGAAGACGTAGCCGTAGCGCAACACCGGCGGCACGGTGAGCATTTGGCCCTGCAGCAGGCGGTGGACCCGCATGATGCGGCCGACCACCTGGATGCCGAAGTCCTTGTCCCGGGTCCCTCGCAAAGCCGCCAAGGTGAATGCACGCGGCGCATCAAAACCGGTGGCAAGCGCCATCTTGAACAAGATGACCTCGACCTGCGGGTCGTCTGCCAGGGCGGCCAGGCTCGGGTCCGGCTCATCCGACGTGTGCGCCCTGACAGCCTTTTCAGGGAACTGGAGCTTGGTCACGAGGTACTCGCGGGCCTTTGCAAGAGACTGGCCCCCGTTGGGGACCTGGACCAGCATCAGCGGCGTGAGGCCAAGGCCAGCCGTGGCCAGCGTTGACTTGATGAGCCGGTGCATGACCGCGCACTCGGACAGCGCAACTTCCTCAAACTCGATGAGCTGCGCATCGTCCGCGCTCGGAGCGATGAAGCGCGCCGCCTTGACGCTGACCTTGAGCAGCTGCGCCTCGACGCCTTCGGCCCGTGTGACCGACGCCCACTCCGACGGGCCACCGATGCGGTAGCCGGTCTGCTCGGCAAACCGAAGGGCGTCCGCATCACGCGGCGTTGCCGTCATCAGGAGCACGTAGTCAGGAGCGATGATGTTCGCGAAGAAGCGGCCGGCCTCGGACGCTCGCACGAAGCCGTGGTGTGCCTCGTCGACCACGACACCGATGCGGTACCCCATATGGCGGGCTTGTGCGATGAGCTCGTCGATGGCAATGCCTGCGTCGCCACTCTGCCGAGCCAGACGGGACTCCTTGGTCTTGGTGGCAACGGTCTGCCAGCTCGTCACATAGATTGCTCCGGGTGTCAGCTTCTCGACTTGCCGGTCCGACTCGAGGTCCAGCTGAGTGAGGCTCGGCGCCTGTCGCTTGAGAGTTGCTTTGGCTTGGGCCAGCACGCCGGTGAAGGGCGCAAACCACATCCACAACACCTTGTCGTTCGGCGAGAAGCGCGCCATGAGCTCGCAGGCCATCAACGTCTTGCCGATACCGGTGGGGGCCTGAAGCAGCACGCAGGCGCCCTCTTTGCGAAGCTGGGAAAGCTGTGCGGGGTTGGGTGAGGACCCCAGTGCGTCGTAGCTCAACCTTAGCGCGTTGAAGCGCTCGACCAGCACGTCCACGTGTTCTGTCTGAAAGCCCAGCGGCGAAATTCGGCTCACAGCAATTCTCCTTCGGTGCTTTCGAGCTCGACAACTCGAGCGTTGCCTTGCTTGAATGCCCGCCTGAGGTCCGACGGCACTTCGACAAGGCTGGCTTTTCCGGTGAGGTCTGCCAAGACGTCCTCCACTACCAGGGGTGTCCAGCTCAGCACCACGACCTTGCCGGGATGCGATTCGACGGCCGCACGCAAGGCGGCCAGGGTGCTGGCCTTGTTGTTGGTGCAGTAAGCCAGCATGTGCGAGTCCTTGACCGAAATCCCCAGCGGGCCGTTGAAGGCGGTCAGTGGGTGGCCCATCGCCTGCTGCGCGAACGTCCAGACCATGCTATCGCTCAGGCTCTCCTCCATGCGGTGCGTGGGCACGGTCGCCGCACGCAGGTAGGCGAAGTTTCCGTCAACGCCTGCCACCGGGCCGAACTTGGTCGACGTGTAGCCCTCAATGACTGAGCGGATACGGCGTGCGCACACGTCTCGGCAAAGGTTCTTGTCGGGCTGTTCGTTCGTCGCCTCTTTGTTGGAGACCATGACAAACCGGCGGTTGCCGCCCATGGCCTTGTTCACCTTCAGCACTGCGTCAGCCATGGTTCCCGAGCCGGCGAAGAAATCGAGCACCAGTGCGTCGGGCTCCGGCGCGCCGATGTGGATGACGCGCTCCATCAGCCGGACGGGCTTCGGCGTGTCGAACGCTGTCTGCGTTCCAAAAATGTCCTGGATTTCCTTCCGAGCCTCGTCCGTGTGGCCGACCTCTTCGTGGGGCCACCAGGTCCAAGGAACCACGCCATCGACCTCAGAAAGGAAGCGGATGACGCCGGGCTGCGCAGTGCCTTCCTTGCCCCAATAAATTTTGCCAGCGGCTTTCAGCAGCTCGAACTCTTCTTCGAGCATCGACCAACAGCGCCCTTCCGGTGGGTCGTGAGGCGTCCCATTGGGCGCTGTGATGCGGTACATCTGATTGGGCCGGAAGCCCTGGGCCGTCATCGGAATGGAGCGCCAGCGCTTCTCGGGGTCCGGGTCCTTCGGGTTGTCAGTGTTTTTGTAGACCTTGGCCTGGTCCTCGCTCAATGGAATGCGGCCGCGTCGCTTCTTGAACAGGTCAGGGTTCGGCGAATAGACCAACAGGTATTCATGGGCGTCGCCAATGGCCGCACGATTCTCGCGGCTGTAGCGCTTCTGCCAGACGCAGGTGGCCACGTGGCACTTCTCCCCGAATACCTTGTTCATCAGGAGCCCGAGGTTGAACACCTCGTTGTCGTCAATCGACACGAAGATGGCGCCGTCCTCTTTCAGAAGGCTCTTGGCTAGCACCATGCGCTGATAGATGAACTCGAGCCACGTCGAATGCCGATAGCGGTTCGTGGCGTCGAACCAGCGGTCGTTGTAAACGAAATCCTTGTTGCCGGTGTTGTACGGCACATCCGCGTAGATGAGCTGGAAGGCTCCAGCGTGGGTAGTTGCAAGGTGGCGCAACGCGTCGTAGTTGTCGCCCTCGATGACCAAGTTGTCCCATGGGCCGGGCCCGCATGAGTGCTCCGGCTGAAGCTCCAACCCCACGAAATCGCGATTGAGCGACTTGTCCGGGTCAATCTCCTGCTGCTCCCAATGAAGTCCGTAGTGGCTCTGAGCATCGCGTCGCTTCAGGATTTCGATGAGCGATTCTTTGGTGAGGGCGTCGTACTCCAACTCATGCCTTCCGGGTGGTCTTCTTTGAGGGCGCCGGCGCGGGCGTCGGCGGGTCTTGGTTGATGCCAGCAGACTTGCAGAAGTCAAACGATAGCTCACTGCGATTCGCTTGCGTTCCACGTGCACGGCTTAATCAAGGGGTGGTGTATAGCACATGCCAATGCACTTCAGCCGAAGCCGCCCGCTCGGTCCACCCGGCATCCACAGTCAGTAGAGTTTTTGGCGACTAACTGTTGAGGTTTGGTGTTTCAGTAGTATAATGCTAACACCCACTCGCCGAACCGGTACCGCACATGTCCAATCCAACCCTTGAGTCCACCAAGCCCTCCGAGCCCACAACGCACGAAGCCACCCCTGACGAGATATACGACGCCGCCCTGTACAAGGACGCCCTGTGCGACACGTGGCTTGTCCAGGTTTACGAGGCTTTTTCGGACGAGGGCTACCACTCAAAGCACCTGCCTAAGCACCGCGTTACTCCCTTTAGCTCCGATTCTGTTTCGCAAGACGAGGCAGTTGCGTCTGCCGACTTTTGTTGGGGGTTTGGCCCAACCAAGCAAGCCATCCGGGTTGACGCACGAATGGTCTCGCTCCACGACGCCATCAGTCGGGACGAGAGGCTGCTGACACCCTACCTGCTCATCCTTGAGCTCGTCGACTCGCTGATGGCCGGAGAGCGGGTCAAGGGGGTAGCCGGGCTGGCGCTGGTTTTGCTGTCGGCCGCGGCAACGGTTGGTCGCGGGTTTTTCCCAGAAATGGGCCCCTTTGCCGACGTGGCCACCAGAGTCGCCCTGGGCGCAGGGGCCCTGTGGGGGGCGTATATCGCGCTCGGCGCATACATGGAGCTTTCGCTGGGCGTCCATGCCAAGGCAGGCGAGCTCTTGCTGAAGATGGAAGCTGCCTCGCGACCAAAATATTGACTGAAGCCATGCTCACCCTCAAATCCGTCTCCACCGGCGACCACGACGCCCTCGTCGCGCACTACGAGGCGCAGCACACGAACCCGGGCGCACACGCCACCACCCTGAAGCTCGACGTCGAAGTCTGCCAACAACTCCGCTTCGGCCGTGTCGAAGCTCGCGCGG
Organism: uncultured Aquabacterium sp.; assembly: GCA_964554655.1. GTDB lineage: Bacteria > Pseudomonadota > Gammaproteobacteria > Burkholderiales > Burkholderiaceae_C > Aquabacterium. The sequence continues at coordinate 86,276 of CAZKPN010000003.1, forward strand.
TGCTCGCCCCGGTGGTCGAGGGCTCTGACGCCGGCGACGCGCTGGACAAGTTGGCCGACTGGGCCGAGCGACTGGCGCTGGCCATCCGGCACCGAGGCCGCGTTGGCGTGCTCGTGCCAACTTTCTCCAACCCGAAGAGCGCTCCTGCAAGCGGCTCGTTCGTGCCTGAAGCGAAAGACTGAAGCCGCACAAACACCCCTCCCGGTTTCGGCACTAAAGAGGGGTCTACCCCTCTTTTTCGTTTCGTCGAGCACATCATGTCCGTTACCAAAAACCTCAATTTCACCAAGCGCCAACTGCGGCAGTTCGCCCACGTCTTCAAGAGTGCCCGCGTGGCCGCAGGACTGACCCAGTTGAGCGTGGCCCATGCCGCTTTTGACTACGAAATCAGCCACTGCAAGGTCAGCCGCGTCGAGCGCGCCAAAATGCGCCTGGTGGACGCACACTGCCTGGAGCGCATGGCCTACTCGCTGTCGGTCCCGCGTGAAGTGCTTCTGGCCATCGACCCCCGCTTCAACGAACGTGCCGCGGTCATCCGCGCCGCCACGAACCGCCACTTCTGGGCACAAACGGCCAAGTGAGCCGAGCGGCGTCTTGCCGCCCTGTTTGCCGCCCTGTTTGCCTCCTTGCTTGCTGGCTTCTTGCCAGCTTTATTGCCTGGACAAGCGTGCTTGCTGCACCCTCTGCAATCCGGCAATGTGGTAGAATGCTATTCACTTGCAATCTGGATTCACATGCGCCTGCAACTCGCCAGCGACCTTCACCTTGACATGCTGGACAGCTGCTTCCCGGCGGAGCGCTTGATTGCGCCGGCTGCGGACGCTGACCTGCTGGTGCTGGCAGGGGACGTTGCCCACGGCGTGCAGTCCATTGAGCTGTTTGCCAACTGGCCAGTGCCCGTGCTCTACGTCCCCGGCAACCATGAGTTTTATGGGCTGAGCTGGGAGCAAACACGGGCCGACTTGCGGCGGGCGGCGCAGGGCACCAGCGTCGTGCTGCTGGACAACGACGCAGCGGACTTCAGCCGCTTCGGGCACTGGTTTTCTTCGCGGCGCGAGGAACTGGCAAGCATCCGCTTCCTGGGCGCGACCCTGTGGACTGATTACAAGTTCCGCAGCGGCAGCACGCAGCGCCAGAACATGGCCGCAGCCGAGCGCAAAATCAACGACCACTTTCGCATCCGCACGCAAGAAGGCATCTTTCGGGCCGAGCAGGCGCTGCAAGACCATGAGCTGTCCAAAGCCTGGCTGGAGCGAGAGCTGGCCAAGCCGTTTGAGGGCACAACCGTGGTCATCACCCATCACGGCCCGCATCCGCTGTCGGTCCATCCGCGCTGGCTGGCGCCGGACACCCTGGAGACCAATGCTGCCTTTGTGAGCGACCTGACGCCGCTGCTGAACAAAGCGGACCTGTGGCTGCATGGGCACGTGCACGACACGTTTGACTACCGGGTCGGCAGGGCTCGCGTGATGACCAACCCTTTGGGCTACGCGCGCAACCGCTCGCAGGTGGACACGCCGGCGCAGCTCGTCTTCGAGAACCCCCTGTTCAACTGGGCTTGCCTGGTCGAGGTGCCTGCACCGAGCCCCGGCCCCCTGCCATGACCGTGCGCCGGCGCCCTGCTCCCCTTTCCAAGACCCTGGCGCGCCAAGAAGGTGTGCCCGTGTGGCCGCTGGTGCTGGACAAGCCGTGGCCCAAGCTTCACGTGCTGTCGGACTTGCATCTGGACACCGGCGCCTATGAAATTCCCGCCGGCCTGGGCTATGACATTCTCGTGGCCGCCGGGGACATCGGCCCGGTGGAGCTGGCGGTTCCCTGGTTGGCCAAGCAAGGCAAGCCGGTGGTCTACGTGCTGGGCAACCACGAACGCTATGGCATGGACCTGGATGAGGCCCTGGTGCTGGCCACGACGCTGGCGCAGGGCACGCAGGTGCATGTGCTGGAGAACGAGGCAGTGGTCATCGAGGGCATGCGCTTTCTCGGCACGACGCTTTGGACGGACTTTGGGGGGATGCATCCCAATTTAGTCCACTGGTCCTGCCGGTGCAGCAACGACTTCTCCCAAATCAAGGCCGCGCGCTTTGGCCAGGGCGAAGACCGGGCTGCCGTCCAAGCGCTGTGCGCAAAGGCCCAAATTGAAGTGCCAACAGCCGGTGCGTTTCACCCGGTCATTGCTGCGCTGGAACACCGAAAGGCCCTGGCCTGGCTCACCAAGTCGCTGGCCGAGGACTTCGAGGGCCCGACCGTGGTTGTCTCGCACCATGCGCCGACCTTGGAGAGCCTGCGTGCGTTTGGCTTGAAAGAATACCTGCTCGAAGCGTCCAATTGGGGCCACCGCGACGAAGACCTGATGCGGGTGGGCAACTACGCCAGCGACCTGAGCGAGTTCTTGCGCCGCCATTGCGACGACATCGCCCTGTGGGTGCATGGCCACCTGCACCGTGGCATCGACGTGCTCGACGAGGGTGTGCGTGTTTTCGCCAACCCGCGCGGCTACGCCTTGAAGCCGTTCACGGACAGGGAAGTGGCGGCTTACGCCTTGATGGGCTACCCGGTGTCCGCGAAAGAGGTGGCACGCAGCCAGGCGGCCTACGCCGAGAACCCGAACCGCGGGGATTCGAGCGATTTTGAGGCCTCGCTGGTGCTGGACCTTGCCGAAGGCCAGCAACGGCCCTTGAAGGCCCGGCTGGCAGGGCCCCTCGGGGCTCTCATCGATTTGCGGGACGACACCGCCCGGCTGATGCCCCACCTGAGCCTGTCCAAGGACGTCCCCGCTGAGTGCGTGCGACGCGCGCTCCAGGTCAACTTCGAGAAGTTCGGGACGCTGACGGAAGATTTGCTTTCAAACACGGCCGGCCAGGTTGAGCCGATGCTGCACCGCGGCAGCAGGCATCCTGAGCTTTTGCCTGCGCCTGTGCCTGGCAGGCTGAGCACCGTCTTTCGGGCGGCCAAGAAGGCTGACTACGCCCAGCGGCTGGACTGGATGGCGCACTGGGTGCGCTGGTTCGAGGACTTGCCACATTTGCGTGCGCAGCGGCTGCGCGAGTGGCAGCTGCTGGCCAATCGGGTCGTGGCTGTGCTGGCGCAGATGCAGCTCAAGGCGTGGGTGGCCCCGCCCGAGGCGGTGGCGCTGCGCCGTGCGAGGCTGTTCGAGCACCACAGCGTCAAGCTTTTCATCGAATACCAGGCAGACCGGCCCCGTGTCGAGGCCGAGCTGGAACGTGTCATCAATCGCTACGAGCTGCCTCGCGAGCACTCCTTCGTGGTCCTCGGCATCGACGAGCTCGGTGAAAGGGAGCGCGCCAGCTTGCTGCGTGCCCAGCAGTTTGCCCAGCGCATCCACCTACCAGGTGTGCTTGCACCCAAGGGGCCGCCTGCGCGGCCATTCGACTGATGCGCAAGAGCTACGTCCTGCCCGACAGCACGTTCACGGGGGTGTCCTACCTGGGCCGCACCAAGAGCGCCGAGGTGGTCGGCTACCTGGATTTCGACGGGGTGCTCCACCACGAAGCCGTCTACCGCCACCCCAAGCGGGGCATCTACCTGTCCCCCGAGGCCCAGGCGGCAGGCCGGGTTCTGTTTGAGTGGGCGGGACACCTGGAAGCGGCGCTGGCGCCTTACCCTGACGTGAAGCTTGTTCTGAGCACAACGTGGGTGCGGATGCTGGGCTTCTCGCGTGCCAAGAGCTACCTGCCTCCTGCGCTGGCCGAGCGCGTCATCGGCGCGACCTGGCACAAGCGGGCCCATGGCGAGTTTGACGCTTATCGGCAGGAGTTCCTGGCCATGCCGCGCGGCGAGCAGGTGTGGGCTGATGTCACCCGGCGCCGCCCGGCGCACTGGTTTGCCATCGACGATGACACCGAGGACTGGCCGGATGAGTTGCGGGGGCACCTGGTGGACTGCACGAGCGACAAGGGTCTGGGCGACCCGCAGACCTTGCGTGCGCTTCAGGCCATGCTGGCGAAGGTGGAAGAGCAGCGGCTGGCCAAGGGCTGACGGTCCGGCAGCACGCTCGTGCGCCAGTCGACCCAGGCAGCGGCCACCGCGAGGCCAGTAAACAGCGCCAACGGCAGCTCGCCCAGCCCCCGTCGCTCGCGCCTTTCCGTGCACCGATAAAGGGTCGAGCGGACTGGACATTCACGCGTTCTAGTAGTAGAATGACTCTACAGCAAAACAGCACAACCAAACTCCGTGGCTTTCCACGAAATCAAAATGAATAATCAATCGTTTGCGACCCGAGCCCTGACCAAATGCCTTGTCAAAATCCCCCTCCCGGTCGTCGCCTTCGTCAGCGTTTACGGCCTTATCTTGCTCTATCTCGCCGCGCCAAGCTGGGCGTGGCACGCCGTCCTGGCGAGCACACTTGGGCTGGTCGCGCTCTATTCAATTATCGCCGGCCAGGGCTCGGAGACGGCTGTCGGTGGAGTGTTGGCGCTACTGATGGCAGCGGGTATCGGCCTGCTCGCTTATGCGGACGCTACAAGCTGGTCGGGCTCGCGTAGCCGAGGCGACGCGTATATCGAGGACGGGCAGCTCTATGAGCGGGCTGTCATGGCCTGCGGTGCCACCTTGGTGAGCCAGCCTCAAGGCTTTGGCGCTCGAGGGCAAAGTTGGCGCGACCGCACGCAAGCGACGCTGGAGCTGTGCCGCAAGGCAAAGGGCCTCGACAAGAGTTGATGACCCCACGGTCAAGGACCCCATGAAAAACGCCACCGCAAGGGTGGCGTTTGAATGTCAATGAGGTGATGCGTCAGGCCGTTGGCTTGGCCGAAGTTGAGGGGTACAAGGCGTTGGTGTAGACGGTGCGCGAACTGTCGCTCTGGCTTTCGTCAAGGACTCCGACAAACAAGGGGTCAACGACGAATTTTCGGTCGATTTTGCGGTCGAGGCTTTCGGTGATGGCTTTCAGGCTGCTATGGCTGCCCCAGGCGGAAAGCGCGTAGACCGCTGCGAACGACAGGTCCGCTGCAACCGTAGCCACCTCAAAGCCGTGCTCCGCAACATAGTTGCCGAGGCCGCGGCGCAGCAGGAACGCCAGGCCAACCGTGCAAAGCACACGCGTCCATGCGTAGATGACCGCTGCGCTGTTTGTTGCATAGCCCGGTTTCCAGCCTGCCGCCCGCATTCGCGCTGCGGCCTGCCGCCAGGCGATGACGCCGATAAAGAGGGCACAGCCGGCCAGGTAGCCGTCGGCCCCTGCATTGCTGTCAAACACGTGCTGCAAGACCATGTAGCCGGCCAGGCAAACGAAGGTGCCGACCGCCAGTTCCAAGGTGGCTAGCCGCGAGAGCGAGTTGTTCATAAAGAGTTCTTTCAAAGTTAGTGGTGCTGTCCTAAACCCGTATAGGTAGCGGCCTTCTGTAGCTGCAGAGTTCGCCCGGGTGCCAAGTAGTGCCGGCCATGGGCTTCGCGTTGACCGACCCGAGCCGCGCAAGCCCGTCCACCGTTGCCGTGGTCGCTGTCGCTGTGGCTGGAAAGGCTTGAGCTGCTGGCTGCAAGACTGAGGGGCTTTTCTGCGTCTTTCTGGGGTACCTCTTTAAGGAACCACAGAAATGGCCAACGAAATGACCACCAAAAGCGCTGACATCTCCGAAGACACGCTCATGCTGCTCGACCACGTGATGAGCGAGGCGCGAGGTATGCCTGAGGCCAAGCTGCTCGGCATGGTGCCCGACTGCCAGGAGCCCGGGTACTGGGCCCTTGAGCACGGCGGTAAGGGCATTGACTTCGACATGCACGCAAGCGACTCCGGGCGCATCATGGTGATTCGCGTTGAGGGGGTAGGCACTGACGAGGCAGGCCGGGCCGAACTGCTGGCCGACGTCCACCCGTCCAAATTCAGCGTCAGCGATGTGCGTGAGGCCATTCGCGAGGTGTTTTCCGAAGAGTTGGCGATGGCTGCCAAGCGTGAACAGGTTGCTGCCACCCGAGAACTGATGCGTGATTACGGCTTTGCCTCGAGCACGGACCGCGCGACCCCTGACGAATTGGTGGGCTCGTTCACGGTGGACGCGGGCGAGGGCCTCAAGCTGAACCTGACCCAGCGGGTCACCGTCTGGGCGTGGACGCCTGGCGGCACGATGCTGGGCACTGTGGAGACTGAGCGCTACCCGCAAGACAACGCGTTGGATGAGGTGCTGGTGAAGCACGGCGCTGGGGACGGCGCGGTGATGGGGGGTACGACGCCGCAGGAGCTTGCCAATGCGCTGGGCAGTGCTCTTCAGGAACAGCGCGATTTGCTGCGTGCCAAGCCCGAGCTGCTGCGCGGAATCGGTGTGGACGAAAGCCGCACGTTCGCGATGACCGACCCGCGAGAAATCGAGCCAATGCGTTGGACCGCCACATTGGTCGAGACGTACGGGCCTGGCAAGGCGCTGGCTGACCGTTTGCCTTTGGTTGGGCGCTCGGCCATCGACCTGTCGCTGCAAGGCACAGAGCTGCGCAAGAAGGCGCTCGACGGTGGATTGAGCCTGGCGAACGCCGAGGCGGTGCTGTCGGCGGACAAGGCCAAGGCGAAAAGCCTGGACACCGGCCGCAGCGTCTAAGCCGGCGCGCCTTCCTCCCCAATCCCGGCGTGTATCGCGCAACTCTGAGCCCCTGCCTCGCAAGACGCAGGGGCTTTTTTGCGTCTTTCAAGGCTACCCCAACTTCCCGAGAGCACTGCCATGTCCAACGGCGCAACCATTGTCTTCAAGCAACCCGGCCAACGCGAGGGCACCTCCGAGTTCTCACCGCCCATCCACATTCGCTGGAACGGCGGCCCTGAGAGCGTCTACGCGTTCGTTGAGGCCCTGGCCAACTACACGACGGCTGACCGCGAGAAGTTTGATGCGGAAAACGGCAAGGCGCCGCCCACTGAACTGGCCGCCACCAGCATCGAAGACGCGACCGCCCGCTTCACGCAGCTGGTGGGCAACTTCATGGGCACGACCGGCACGCTCTACGTGATGCCCGAGAAGATGACGCAGGCCAACCTGGCCAAGCTGGACCACGACACCACCCACGGCACCTATGTCGTGAACGCCCACACCTGGGAGATTGACCGCATCAGCGCGCGCGGCCAAGGCTTTGGCAACCCCTCGTTCGAGCAAGAGCTTGAGCGCGAAGCCAAGATGGTCTCGGCCCACCCCTACTGGACTCCCAAGAACGGTGAGGCGACCATTTTGCAGACCATCCGTGCCCGCAACGACGAAGCGTTTCTCACGACGTCGGCGGACCAGAAGCTCAGCTACCCTGAGCTGCCGCTGCCCATCCTGCGGGACCTGGGCCTGAAGAACGACCGTGGCCTGCCGGCGGTGTCGCTTGAAGACCGCTCGTATGTGATGGCGATGCCCCTGCGGGGCAAGGTGGGGTACGCCTACGAAGCCACGTCAGTTGCCCTCAACGGCAAGGCCGAGGTGGTTGAGCGATTGCCGCTGACGGGTCGCTCGCCAGAAGACCTGGCCATGCAGCACGGGGACCTGGTGCGCAAGGCCGAGACCGAGGGCCTGAGCCTGGCTGCCGCCAAGGTGGCAATCGACAAGGACAAGGCCAAGGGCCTGGAGCAAGGGACCGGCCGGGGTTAATCAGCGATGACACCTCCCGCCCTCGCTCTCACCCCTTTGCTGGCCGCCTCGCAAGGCTGCCTGGACGCCGTGCTCGTGGCCCGCGCGGAAAGTGGCTCGCACTTGAACTTTCGCTACTTCGCCGGCCAGCGCGAAGCCACCGCTGAGGTGGCCACCTTGCTCGGGCGCGATTGCGGCGGTGGCCCGCCCGGCACGGTTCAGCTGGAGCAAACGCAAGGCACCGCGCCAGACCACGGCAGCGCAGCCATTGCGCAGGCCCTGGCGCCGCACTGGGCGCGCCCGCTCACGGTTCGAGAAAGCACCCTGCTGGTGCTGGACGGCCAAGGACGTGCGGGTTGCCAAGTGGCTGAAGGGGGGCTGCTGGCGTTGCAAGAAGGCTCCCAGACTCAGCACTTCGAGGCCGAGGTGCTGGCAAGCGATGGGCGGCTGGCCCGGGTGCGCTTCAGCACGTCGGCCCCCGGCGGCTCAGAGGTGGCGCAGTTGCTCAAAAGCGCCCGGCAGGGTGCCAAGGGTGAGCTGCCTCAGCTGGCGCTGGGCTACGACGCGCAAGGGCACTTGCTGGCCCACACCGGCGCCGCCCTGCAGCTGGACCCGGTGAGCCAGAAGTTGAAGGCAGGCCACTTCTCCGTGATTTGCGTGGCCGAGCGCCAGGACAAGAACACGCCCAGCGGCGTGGCCAGCTACCTCACCGTTGAGTTGCTCAACCTGCCTGACGTAGGGGTGGCCCAGGCTACCCGGGCAGCCGCCGCCCTGCTGGGCCGCTCCCCCAAGGATTTGCGGGTGTCCGGGGAGAGCGTGCCCACCATCCGAATGCACGGCGGCGGTTTTGACTGCGCGTTGGAGCTCAAGCAGCAGCTGCGGGCGGCGCTGGAGCCTGTGCGGGTGGTGCGAGGCCCTGCCCTGAAGATGCCAGCCCTTGAAAAGGCCGCCCGGGAAACCCCAGGTCAAGAGCTGGCCCGGTAGTCCCGAAGGGGGCGGGCAAGCTGTTGCCCCCGCTCACCCTCCCTGGCATCCCAATTCAGCCCACGGGCTCAGTCCGCGCGCGCCATGAGCTCGGTGCGGGCTTGGCGCTCCGCCTCACCGTACAGGCGCATGTAGCGCCCCAGTGGGTCGATGGCCTCGTACTGCTTGCGAGCGGCTTTGTATTCTTCGGGCTGGCCCAGGTACCAGTGCACGCCGGGGGTGGCCAAGGTGTGCAGTTCCATCAGCTCGGCATGGGTGAAGTGCAAGGCCTTCGGGGCAGCCACTTCCTTGACCGCATACTTTTTCCCGGTCAGCTGAGGGGGCAGTCCTGCCAGGTGGAACTGGGCCATGCTGGCCTTGGCCGCCTCGGTGGTGAATTCCACCTGCACGCCCATGGGGTTGGTGAAGGAGACAAGGTAGACCTTGTGCAGCTCGGTGGTGCTGACCAGGCGGCTGCCTTGCAGTTGCAGCTTGACCCCGCCGTGGGCAAGGGTCGCATTGATAACGGCGACCTGCTGGGCTAACTGCGGACTCTTCTTGGGGGTGGCCATGGGGCTCTTTCGCTCAAACAAGGGTTTTCGGCTGGATGGGCCGTGCCTTGAGCTTGAGCGCCGCCCGCCCTGCGCATCCCCGGTGCAGGCATACCGGGCGCCGCCCGCCCCTCCTTCTGCTTGTCGCCCTGCCATTTAAGGCCCATGCCGTCCACTATTGCACGCCCTGGAGTGTCTCATGAATGATACAATGACACATGCTTTGAGACACCCCAGGCAGGCCCCACCCTGCCCGCCTCTCTCCCCCTCGCTGCGCTCGGCTCGTTCGCAGCGGCCCTTGGCCCCCTGCCTTCTCATGCATGCTCATGCATGCTCATGCATACCCGTGCGGCCTGCGCCGCCCGGCCACATGCATACAGTGCCATCCCGCGCCATGCGCCGCCCCGCATGCCCATCCCTCGCATGCCATTCCCCGCATACCGCCCCCGCATGCATACGCCCCTCCCGTATCCCCTTCATGCCGCTACGAGCCCCCGCCACCCACCTCGCTGACTGCGCTCTTTTTTTTTGAAAGCAAAAAGGACTGCGGGGCCGCCAGGGCGGGTAGCGTGGCATGAGGGGGCGTGCGCAGGCACGCATGGCGGGATGGCGGCATAGGGCCCGGGCGGCGCAGGCCGGCCGGGGTATGCATGAGGGGGCATGGGGCATGAGGGGCATGGGCGGCGCGGGGCGGCGCCTGGTATGCATGCATGGGCATGCACGGGGACAGGGCACCTTTGAAGCGCAGCCGCCCGCGAAGGAGCGAGCAGCGACTGAGGCGGGGCCGGCGTAGCGAGAAGGGGGACGAACAGGCTTGGTTCTACCCCCTATTGCAGAGTACCGCCCATTGTATCATATGCGATACAGCAAGGACAGGCAGGAAATCACGCACACCGCACGCAAGCCGCACGAAACAAGGGGGCGGCGCAGGGGCTTGGGGGGGTGCCCTCGGCCCGGGGGGTTGCACCGTGGTAATGTTTCTCTCATGTCCAAGCCCCTTGCCCCTCTTCCCTTGTTCACCCTGGAGCCCTGCCCTTTTCGGATGGACACGACGCGCCCGCACGAGTTTCTGGTCTGGCGCCGCCCAGATGCGCCGGATGTCCCCTTTGCGATGCGCACGGCCCGCGGCCTCATCCTCTACGAGCGCACTCTTGAGAGGCTGGCCAAGCAGCTGTTCGAGCGCGGTGCGACCCAGCTCTATCGCCTGCCGCCGCGCCCCGGGCTCATGGAGCCGGCCGTGGACCTGGGCGAGGAAGAGGTGCATCTGCTGCTGGGCCACCTGGGTGAGTTTGGCCGTCTGGGCAGCTTGGGCCAGCCGGTCCTGCGGATGACAGGGCCTGCCTTGGTGGGTCAGGCCCCGCTGGCGCTTGGTGGACAGGCGCTCGGCGGACAGTCGCTTGGCGGACAGGTCCAGGCTTAACGCAACTCAGCCCTTGTCGTCCAGTTCCAGCGTGCGCACCCACTCAGCAAAGGCCTGGTCGAGCAGCTCGTAGTCGCCATAGTCCAGCTTGACCACCAGCGAGGTGTCCAGCAACCGGCGCAGCGCGTGCTGGGTGGTGTTGGCACTGACCGCTTGGCCGACCCCCAGGCGCGACCCCAAAAGTAGCCGGGTGCTGGCGCTGTGCAGGCCTTGGGCGCCATCGGCAATGAGCTTGAGCATCTCCTGGTCGGCTGGCTTGAGCTTGCGCCAGGTGGCCAAGAAGGTGTGGTCGTTGAAAACGTGGGCCTTGGTGTCCTCCAGGGCGGCGGCTGACCCCTGGGCGGCGTGCGTGAGGTAGCGGTTCAAGTAGCGGCGCAAGAACTCCGGGGTGCGCTGCAGCTCGTTGAAAGCAAGCAAGGCGTCGGCCAGGGCCAGCGGGTAGCGGGTGAGGTCGTTGACCTTGGCGACCATGGCCCGCACGAACTCGTCGCCCAGCAGCTCAAAGGGCTCCAGGGGTGCCCAGTTGTAAAACGGCTCGGAGTGGCGCCCGAACATGTGCCGAAGCGTGGGCTCGGAGCTGCCGGCGAAAATCACCTTGATGGAGTGCTTGCGACTGTCCAGGCCTGCCCGCAGGGAGTGGGCCAGGTTGGAGTGCTCGGCCTGCGCCAGCACCTGCGCCTCGTCCAGCACCAAGAGCAGGGGCTGCTTGGGGCGCTCCCAGTTGCGCAAGAGCTCGCTCAGCAGCGGGGCGGCGCTCAGGCGGTCATCGACCAACTCGGCTTCCAGCGAAGCTTCACCCAGGCCGGGCAGCTTTCCAGAGGCCTTGACCTTGGACAGTGGGGTGTTCAGGCGCTTCAAGAGCTTGGCCATGCCGCGCGGGGCCATCGCCTGCGCCAGCACGGCGGCCAAGGCAGTGGTGGGGGCATCGCGCACGTCCCACAGGTTCAGGTACGCTGTGCGGTAGCCGTGGGCCTGGGCGGCGGGTATCAGGTCTTGCTCCAGGAACTCGCTCTTGCCCATGCGCCGGCGGGCGAACAGGCCGCGCGCCGAGGTCAGCCCGATGTCAAAGACCTTCAGGTACTGCTGCGCCAGTTGCGGGCGCGGGTAGTGCCAGGTGTCAGGGGCTGAGGTGGCCAGCTTGGTCGGCGTGGCGCGGGGAGTCGAGGACGGGGCCATGGCGGTCGATTCTCAAAAGTCATCGGACACCTCGAATCTTATCCCAATGGCTGATAAGTTCTGATGAGACGGCCGCCCTGCCCCTGTTTGGTGTCAGCGGTGGTCTCCTGAGCCTCGGCGCGTGCCCCGGGCTCGGCGGTCCAGCAGCTTGGTCTGGTTCGCCTGAATGGCCTGCTCGGGCGTGATGCCGATGGCACTGGCCACTGCGCACCAGGCAGCCGCAGTCGCGCGCAGCACGTCGGCGAGCTTGTCGCGGTCGTAGCCGTCGTCGCGGATGCGCTTCTTCAGCACCTCGGCCACCTTGGAGACGGCCACCGACAGGGCCACGGCTTGCCGCAGCGCCACGTTGGATGAAACCTTTCCCGAGACCACCGACATCGGCGACACCGGCCTCGTTCGGGCTGGCCACAGGGTGCTCGGGGTGTAGTCGAAAGCGCGCATGAGGCGCACCAGGTAGTAGAGCGTGTCGCCGAGCTCCAGCATCAGCTCCGCGCGCACGGCGTCGTCGATGACGGGGTGGGCGGCCACGAGTTCGAGCACCTCGCCGGCCTCGCCAGGCAAGCCCAGCGACATGACCGCGGTGTCGCGTTCGGCAAAACCGTCGGCACCCAGGGTTGGCATCCACATCGTCATGGCGAAGTCGCCAAAGGCGTCAAGGAGGGTGAGGTTCAAGGGAAGGCTCCTGACAACAAAAAGAGAGCAAGGCGACATGCCTGCTGTTGCGCCAGTGCCGCAAGGGCCTCGGGGTGTTCGGCTGCTGAGGGAGCTCGGGCGCGGACGGGGGGGACACCCACATCCGGCCTGGCGGCCGACAGGGGCGGCCAGGGTTTGCTGTGGCGGGAGCCACCAGCGGCGTGTGTCAAGGAAGTCGGGGTGGTTGGCGAAAGGGCGGCGCCAGGGCGACCGGCGCGGCGCGGCGTGAGCAAGGGGGCCTGCAGAGGGCTGCGCCAGGGAGCCCAGCCCCGGGCCCGCCAGGCCTCTCAAAAGAATTCGTTCTTCCAACTCGGGTGCTGCCCCGCCTTCGGGCGCCCTGCCCTGGCGGGACTGGCTGCCCCTGGGGGTGCTGCGCCGTCCGCAAGCCGCCGCGCGCGTGAAACGGTACGGGCTGGACTTGTGGGGCCTCACCGGCTGTGGGCCCTGGATGCAGCAGATGGCATGGTATGCATCAGCCCGACGTATTCTTTCTTCTGGTCAGGGCGCCGAAGTCCCCGAGGCGAGCCTGTCGCGGACGATGGCGTAGTACACCAGCACCACGTGCTGGGCCAGCGCAAGGCTGGCAAGCCCGGCAAACACGCACCACCTGGGCAGCGCATGGGCTTGGGGCCCCCCTTCCAACATCAGGCCCAGGATGAGTGCCAGGTGCCCGCCTGTGGCCAAGGCGGTGGCCACTGCCAGCTGGGTGCGGGGGCCCGGCCTCATTGCAGCCCCTTGGCCTTCTTGGCCTCGCTGACCAGGAAGATGACACTCTGAGCCAACGCGTCGCGGGTGACTGCTTCCAGGTTCGTGCCCTTGAAGGAGCTCATCGAGCCACCGAAGCCGCCCAGGGCTCCCATGCCGCCCATGCCCAGCACGCCAGCGCCGCCGCCCATCGTGAACGAGCTGGTCTCGCTCGAGGCGTCCGCGCGCTTGGATGCCACGACCTTGGCCGTGTTGACGTCCACCAGCTTCATGTCCACGGCGATGGCCGCCTTTTGGGTCTTGAAGCCGGCGCTGCCGATGACACCGCCGACCAAGGGGGCGCGGGTGATGAGACCCAGCACGCCGCCGCCCACGCTCTTGGTGTCGCTGGACAGCTCGACTTGCGTTACCGCCCCGCTGATGAGGAAGTCAGCTTGCTGCACCTGCACGGACTTGCCGGCGCGCTTGAGTTCCTCGGCCACCTCGTCCATCTGGTCGCGGTCCTGGATGTCAAAGCAGCCCGTCGAGGACAGGGCGGTGGTCAGCATGTCCTTGATGCCATCGCCGATGCCGGTCAGGTTGACGGGCATGCCGCCGCCGTTCTGGGCTTGGGCCATGGCCATCATGGCAGCGATGCCCGCGCCGGCGCCCGCGTCGGTCTTGCCCGCCTGGCAGTTGGCGGTCTTGCAAGAGACCTTGCCGACCATGACGCTGGCGATGGGCTTGTCGCAGTGAGGCAGCTCGGGCGGCGCACTGGATTCAGCCAAAGCGGTGAGGCTGGCCAGGGCCAGGACGGAGAGGGTCAACAGTTTCTTCATGAGGGGGTCCTTCGGGGGTACTTCAGGGGTGAGCAGAGGGAGTGAGGGGTCCGGGCACCTGCAGCCAGGGCGGCGCCCACCCCCTGGTAGTGCCAAAGCACTTGGATGCGTTTGTTCAGCGTCAGTCAGCCACCTCAGCTCTTGCCTCAGCTAAGGGGCGGCGCCGGGCCGAAGCCTTGAACGAATGACTTCTTTGAAGCTGCGAGCTGAAGGCTTTGGCCGCGCTCATCAGGGGTCTCAGCCCAGCAGGGCCACCCGGCGGAAGTCGCCGTGCATGTCGGCGGCCTCGTGCAGCTGCAAGTTGACGTGGCCCAGCGTAGTGCTCAGCTCGAACGCCACCTCGGCCAGGTTCCAGTAGTTGGGACCAGTCTCCGAGCTGAAGCCGGCTTGCAGCCAGCTCTTGTGGCGAGGACTCAGGGCCTGGCCGGTGATGACCATGGCCACCAGGTCGCTCTTGGTCGGACGAAAGTCGGCCAGGGGGTTGGCCTGGTTGGCGCGGGAGATGGCGCGGGTGTTGATGCGGTCAGGGATGGGGTTCATGAGAGGGGCCGTCGGTTGAGTGGTTCAGGTCCCCAGCAGGTCGCTGAGGTCTTGACGGCCAAGTGCCGGGCGTTTGGCGTTTGTTCGTGCCAAGCCTCACGTTCAAGGTCCGCCCGAGCTCCGCCTTCACTGCGCCGCCCACCCCTGCGCGCCGGTTTCACCGTCCACCTGCCAGGTAGGGAATGCAGGCCGTAAGGGTGTCGGCCATGGGGTCGGGCAGTGGGTGCACCGCCCCTTGCTCCTTACCCGGACCGCAGCCTGAGCCGGATGTTTGAAAACAAAAGGGAGACAGCTGCGCCGCCCGTGTCTCATATGTGATACAATGAAAGGGCTTGATGGTGGAGCAGGGTGAAGCCTGCCCGTCTTGTGCCTGTCGGCCCTTGTGTGCGGGGGGGGCGCCGCCCCCTTGCTCGCTGCGCTCGCAGGGAACGCCCCGTGTCCGGGGCTGCTGGCGTGCTGTCGCACCCGCGCTCACCGGTGCTGTCGCACAGCTGGCGCTAATCGCTCTGCCTTTGACGCGCTGCGCTGCCCTCAATGTGCTGCGCACCTTGCAGGGGGCAGGCCTCGCTGGCGCGAGCCACCCACCAAACCAACGGCGTCTGCGCCGCCTCCGTCCTGCCCCGCCGCGCGCACCTGCCCGACCACGCACACACGAGCGCCGCCCTCCACCTGCTCACAACTCGGCCCCGTCCAGCTGCGCTGGCCTGGCCACCCCTGGTCGGCCTGCGCCGCCCACCCGAGCCCGGGCGCCGCGCGCGTGAAACGGTACGGGCTGGACTTGCCGGGCCTACCGGGCTTGCGGGCCTCAGTTGCAGCAGACATGAGAGGATGTTCCAGACCGTCGGTATATCCCCGCCTTTGTGGCCAACCCCGCGCCCGTGCCCCGCCACCGGCGCTGCCCAAGCGAAGACGCCCGTCGCACGCCGCGTGAGGGATGCGAGCCCGAAGGGGCGAGACCGCCACCCTCACCCAAGCACTCGTCCCCCGCCAGGCGTGAAGGCGGGCTCGACGCCACGCGCTCCGCAGCCCGACCCCGGCTTGCCGGGGGCACGCCCGACTGCCCCGGCCCCCTCAAAGTCTCCATCGCACCGATATCCACCACCACCTCACCTCACCAGCACAGGAGAGCGCCTTGCCTGCCTGCCTGCTCCCCCGCCTACTCGCCCAACATACCCGCCGCACCCATAGCGTCCACAGCACCCAACCCAGGGCAGGAGCACCCGCACAGGAGAGCGCGCAAGAGCGCCACCCCTGCCTTCACCCTCCCTGCCTTCACCGCCCTCACCCCCGCGGTGCCGCCAGGCACCGTGTTGCCCGGCAGGGCAAGGCTGTCCCCCTCTCCGCCAACCCGACGCCCACCGCGCCGCCCCGCCCGCCAGGGCTGCACACCCCTTGTGAACAAAACATTGCGAACAAACCAGGGCAACACCGCACACCCGCATTGACACCGAGAATCGCCAAGCGGATGCGCATCGCCTCCATGTCGGCGCCAGCCGGTAGTCCCGCGACTTCGCCCACACGCGTGTATTGCGCAAGCAACCGCGTGAGCACCCGCGAAGCCTTGCACACACCGTGTGCGGTCTCCCGTGCGTCAGCACCGTCCCCCTCCCGTGCGCAGCAGGGAAGCGTTCCCGTGCAACGTAGGGAATGCAGGCCGTAGGCCCTGCGAGCGAATGCGAGCAGGGGGCAACGCCCCGTGCGCCAGCACCGGTAGCCCCGCGTAGCAGGGCGTCCGAGCGAGCGCCAGCGAGCGTCAGGAGAGGCCTTTTCAGACCGTCAAAACCCCCTTCGGCTGCGGTATTTATGCGCGCAGCGAATGGCCGCCAAGACCGGGGTGTTTTCACAGGGCGATTTCCTCGCAAACCCGCGTCGTTGTTCACTTTTTACATAGCGAAGTTAGGGGACGAACTGCCCCCTGCTTCCAGGGGCACAGGTTAGCCGGTCCAAACGCCCCTAAATCGGGCCTGGGAGAGGGCGGCGCCAGCACTCAGCAGGTTAGGGGTAGACGGTCGCTATACGAGACATCTCCCCGCAACAAATCACCTCTGGCGCTTTCGATGTCTCTCGCTCAAATCCACACCAACCTGGCTGCCCTGGCCCCCGCAAAACGGGGTCAAGCCGTCGCCTGGCTGGCCCTGTTTCGGCTGGCCACGATGGGTCCTTTGACCTTCTCCGAGCTGTCCCTGGCCCTCTACGGCGAATACACCAACGCCACCAAGGTGCGCTTGTCCAACTCCGTGCTCAGCCGTTTGGTTGGGCGCAAGGTGGTGGTCCAGGACGTGCCAGAAGGCCAGCGCAAGCACTCCGTGCGCGACACCGCAGGGGCCCTGGTGGACGTGCTGGAAACCGGCAAAGGCAAGCGCGTTTACGCCATCAACGCCCGGGGCGCCAAGTTCGTCGAGCAGCAAGTGGCCCTGCGCAACGCTGTTGAAGTGGCCGCCGGCGCCCGCCTCTCCCACAACGCCTGGAACGCCAAGGCGCGTGATTTGACCACCTTGACCAAGAACTCCGCTGAAGGCCACACGGTCTTGGCACGGGGCTTCCTGGCCCTGCGTGCAGCTCAAGCAGCCGGCCTCCTGTCCGTCATTGGCGAGCCAGCGCTGCGCCGCGGCATGTGCCCGGCCATCTCCTTGGAGAGCATGAAGTCCCCTGCCCGTGTGCCAGACGGCGCCATCTTTAACCGCGACGCTGCGGGCACCGAAACCCTGGAAATCGTCGAAGCCGAGTTCACCAAAAAGGGCCACGCCGATGCGGTGAAGGCCTTCGACAAGTTCTCCTTCGGGCTGGACAACAGCTACTGGGTGGCTGGCCGTCCCGTGCAAACGCTGCTGACCTATGTGGTGCCAGCTGCCCGGGCTGAGGACTTCAAGCGCAACATTGCCGCCGCCTTTGGCCGCTGGGTCAACCCAAAAACCACGCCTTTGCTGCAACGCGACAGCCAAGGCCAAATCATCCCCGGCAGCTTTGTGCCCGTGGTTGACGAGGACGGCTTGGTGGTGGCAGGTGAGTTTGAAGAAGACACCGCCCCGGCTGCCGCCCTGGCCAACGGCCTGACGACGCGCATCCGCGTGCGCCGCGATGAGCTGGCGCTGGTGGTGCCTCAGCTCACCCGTGCGATTCGTTTTGTGCCCGCCAGCATCACGCCGCAAGGCTGTGTGGCCTGCGACTTTGACTACGAGACGCTTGAGCAGTACCTGGCCCGCACGGGAGAGACACTGGAAAACCTGGCCGCCGACACGCTGGCCCAGGTGCCCCTGATGCGCGAACGTGCCCGGCAAAGCTTGGCACCCCGCCGCCAGGTCGCTGCTGAAAAGAAGGCCAAAGCTGAAGCTGAGCTGGCCGCGCTGGCCGGTGCTGACCTGCCCGAAGCTATCGGCCAGGTGCCGGGGGTGCCCTTCGTTGAAGCGGCTGAAGTGATTGAAGTCGTGGCCCCGGATGTTGCCCAGGTCGAGATGGATGCTGAGGTTGTCTCCGCCCAGCCTGCAGCCCAAGGCATTGAAGTGGCCCCCAAGGCTTCGCCTGTGCCGCCTGAGTGGGGTCGTTTCAGCTCGAAGGACCTGACCAAGCTGGCCCGCCACTGGAGCGCCGAAGAGGCTTTGGCCCAGGTGTGCGAAGCCGTGCAGCTGGTGCTCGACCAGGGCGGCGCCTGCGCCTGCGTGCCTGATGTGGCCGCTTCGCTCTACGCCGCTTTGAAGCTTGAGGCCAAGGACGACAAGCAACAGGGCCAGTTCCTCTTTCAGCTCAGCGTCTACGCAACCGAGGCATTGACTGCCCTGGCCGCCGTGGGCCGTGCCCAAGTGGCAGCTACCAAGACCCTCGCCAACGGCCGTGAAGTGCCGACCTCTTTCAACCTCTCCACTTACTAAAACCAAAAAAGGAGCTCACCATGAGTGCAGCAAAAAACTGGATGGCCCTGTCTCTGGACGGAAAACTCTTTCGCCCCGAGGCTGCCCAAAGCAACCTGACCACCTTCTGCCCGCACTGCGGCGACGGCTTCTCTGTTCACGCAGGCGCGCAGCGGATGAAGCATTTCACGCATGCATCCAGCGACGAGTGCCGCCAAAAGAACTGGAGCTTTCTCGTCGCGCGTTGCGCCGAGCTGCTGACCGAAAGCCTGGGCCAGGCCGTTGAGCTGGCAGCCAAGGGCGGGCACGTTCGCGTGGTGGCCAAGCCTGTGGCTCTCAAAGGCCGCGCGCTTTTGGAAGTGATGGGCCGCGAAGGCGCTGGCTCCGTGGGCGCGATGACGGTGCTCAACGCTCAGAAGTTCGCGGGCCGTGGCGAGTTGTTGGCCAGCTACCTGCAGGCGGCCAAGGCCTCGCTTGAAAGCGCTGTGGCCGCTGAAGCCGCCGAAGCCGTGGTGTCGCCGGTGGCCTTGCCGGTCGCCGCGCCAGTGGTTGAGCCCGTGCTTGCGCCCGCGCTTGTGCCCGTGCTTGACGTCATTGTTGAGCCCGCCCCCTTGGCCCCGACAGCGCCTTTGGTGTCCCCTGCAGCTCCGGCCGAAGTGGCACCTGAGCCGGCTTCGGCCAACACCCTGCCCCGTCCCGCCGTGCTGCCGGCGCACTTTGCCAAGAACCTGGCGATGCGCGGCCTGACCTGGGAGATGCTGCCGCAGTGGGTGGTGGAGCCCGTGCCAACCGCTCAGGCCATTGGGCATGCCTACTTGGACTGGCAAATGGCGGTCATCGTTTTGGTGGTTGAAAAGCCCGCAGCCGGCCAATCGCGCAGCATCAGTTTTGTGGCGGACTACCTGGTCAACAACAAGACGATGGTCGAAGAAGTGGAGCGACGCACGATGGTGCAATGCGCCAAAGAGCTCTTCGCCCGCTTGAGCGCCGAGGGCTACCTGACCCCTGCCACGGGCGAACAAGGTTTTGCCAAACGCACGGCCAAGCCCTGCCCCTGGCCCACCCACCGGTGAGCTGCTTTGGTGAATTCACCAGGCCCATGAAAAAAGCCGCTTCAATCGAAGCGGCTTTCTCATGGAGCGAACCAGTTGCGGTTCGGTCTCCAGCGAAGAGTTTTGGAATACGGCTCCAGTAGCGGAGCTCGTGTTCCTGGTCCGTGAGGATTGGCGGCGGTGCATTCATGCTGCTGCTTCGTCGGCTCAGTCGGCGCTGTTCTTCAAATCACAAGTTCAGTTGTTGCCTGTGAATGATGAATGAGTAGCCTGCCATTCCTAATCAGGTTGGCTCCCGGCTATGGGCTAAAAAGAGGTCCCTATGAAAATAGTATAGGTACCGAGGTTCTCCATCTGAAGAGTTCTTGGAAATATATTTTTAGCTCGTCTGCGCTCCCGTGGTCTCCCCTCTGTCTCATATGTGATACGATGGGCGCACGGTGAAAAACACCCACAGCGTTTGCCACTGATTGACCCAAGAGCCCGACCATGAACTCCGATTCTGATACCCCCCGCGGCAGCATCCGACTGCCCATTCGCACCCTGTATTTGTGGTGCGCGCTCGCGGGAACCGCGCTCTTGGCACTCACCCAAGCGCTCGGGCTGGAGAGCTTCCAAGACCTTGACGGCGCCAACGCTGTGAGTTGGGTGATGCTGTTCGGGGGCATCACCTACGCCGCCGGTGGCGCGTTTCTGTGCCGGGGACGAGATGATTTTCAAGTCTTGATGAGCCAGGTTTTTGGCAGCGTGGTCAGCTCCACGGTCTTGATGACCGGGCCCGCCAACCTGAACATGTTCGCCCTGCTCCTTGTCTCTGCGTTGCCGTGCACGCTGTTTCTTGGCTACAAGGTGGCCAAGCCCCACTTCGAGGCGGACGCCTGCTGACCCAGCCAGCACCCCTGCCAACCACCCGGCCCGCCTTGCGCGGGCTTTTTTACGGCTGAACGCAACAGGTCATTAAGGCACTGCCTGCACAACACCCCTGTGCGGACACCCATGACCAAACTCTACATTTGCGAAAAGGGCTCCCTCGCGAAAGACATCGCGATGGCGCTCGACCCCTCGGCCAAGAAGGCCGGCCCCTACCACTGGAACGTCAAGGGCGGCCACGTCTTTGAGCTCCAGGGCCACGTCTTTGAGCTCTACGAGCCCCAGGAATACGACCCCGATTTCAAGCGCTGGCGCTGGCAATCCCTGCCCATCGTGCCAACGGCTTACCGCTACTCGATGAAGGCCGAACACAAGGCACGGGTGGCCGCGCTCAAGACACTGGTCAAGGACGCCACCGAAATCATCTCCTGCGGCGACCCCGACACCGAAGGCTCGGGCCTGGTTTATGAGGCCATTGAGGCTGTTCGCTGGACCCGCGGCTACAAGCGCGCCTGGTGGCTGGCACAGACGCCGGACAACCTGCGCAAGGCTTTGGACAATTTGAAACCGCAGTCTTTCGACAAGCCTTACGTCGACGCCCAACGCGCACGGGCCCACTCGGACTGGTTGCTGGGCATGAACGGCACGCGCGCAGCATCGCTGGCGCTGCTGGGCAAAGTCTGCGCGGCCATTGGCCCGGAGATGGCCTCCAAGGTCAAGGCGCTGAACACGGGGCGGGTGCTGACACCCGTTCTGGCACTGCTCGTTCAGCGTGAAAAGGACATCCGCTCGTTCAAGTCCAAGGACTTTTTCGAGATGTTCATCGACGCCCAACACGCCGGCGGCAAGTTCAAAGCCAAGTGGGTGCCCGGCCCGCAGCTGCTCGACGCCCAAGACCAGGCCACCGACAAGGCGGCCGTGGCGGCTGTGGTCAAGAAGGTCGAGGGCAAGACCGGCAAGGTCGTTGCGTTCTCGTCGACGACCAAAAAGGGGGCTGCTCCCCTGCCCCATTCGCTCACTTCGCTGATGGGCAAGGCCGGCAGTTTTGGCCTGTCGCTTCAGCAGCTGGAAGACGCCACGCAGGCGCTTTACGACACGCACAAGCTGGGCTCCTACCCTCGAACTGAAGTGCGGTTCATCTCGATGGAAGGCTTCAAGGACGCCAAGGACGTCATCGATGCCATCGCGGCTAACGACCCCAGCCTGGCTGCGCTGTGCCGCAAGGCCAACCTCAAAATCAAGCACAAGGCGTTTGATGACTCCAAGTGTGGCAGCCACACGGCCCTGCAGCCGACTGCCATGCGCAAGTCGGTGAGCTCGCTGAACCCGGCCGAGCGCAAGGTCTACCGCGTCTATTGCCAGACGTTCCTGGCCCTCTTCTTCGAGCCAAAGGAGTGGCAAGCCCTCTCCGTTGAGCTGGAAATCGAAGGCGAGAAGTTCCGCGCCACGGGCCAGGTTCCCCTCAAGCCCGGCTACCTGGAAGTGTTCGGCAAGGAAATCGAAGACGACGATGACGACGAGGAGCCGCCGCTGCCAGCGATGGCCAAGGGCGATGCGGTGAAGGCGAACAAGGCGGAGCTGGCAGCCAAGGCGACCAAGGCGCCACCGTTCTTCACCGAAGCGACACTGCTCATCGCCATGGCGGAAATCTCCAAGTTCGTGACCAATCCCAAGGTCCGCGAGCTGCTGACCAAAGACCCTGATGACCCGGCTTCGCTGGGCGGCCTGGGCACGCCGGCGACGCGAAAGGAGTGCATCAAAAAGCTGAAGACGGTGGGTTTCGCCCAACAGGTCAAGACGCACTTTCGCCCGACCGCGCTCGGTGAGGCGCTCATTGACGCGCTGCCCGCGTTCCTCAAGAGCCCGGACCTGACGGCTCAGCTGGAGCACGAGCTGCGCGGCATCAAGCACGGCACCAACACCTACGAGGCCTTCATGGCCCGCCAGCAGGCGCTCATCACGAAGGTGGTGACCGACTTGCGCGCCTCGCAAAAGGCCTACGAGGGCGACCACAAGTGCCCGCTTTGCAAGAAGGGCGACCTCACCCTCATCACGGGCAAGAGCGCCGGCAAGCTGTTTTGGAAGTGCTCTGAAAGTTCGTGGGATGCCAAGACGAAGACGGCCTCCGGCTGCACGGCGTTCTACTGGGACAAGTCAGGTTCGCCCGACCTGTCAACGCCCCAGAAGGGGAAGTAAGGGAGAAGTCGGGCAGGCCCGGCTGTATCGCGCAGGATGTGCAAACAAAACTGCGGTTCGGGCCACTGACTACCTAAGAGAGCGCAAAACAGCTGAGTTGAGCTCACAGACCGGCCAAGTCCGGTCCCTGTGGCGGCAGCCACCGAAGGCCGCGCTCCCGTTAACCAACGAAAAGTTAGCCTTCGGTTTTTATTCCATCAAGGCGGGTTCCTGGCAAACAGGGCCCGCCTTTTTCTTTGCCTCTTGGCTGTCCGCCTCCTGAACACCCCCTGCGCCCCTGGCACTGACTGGCACCAAGCCACACGCTTTTCAGGAGCCCATATGCAAGTCCGCGGCATCATCGCCACCACCATTGAATCCAAGATTGCCCGCTCGGGCAAGACCTTCTACACCTTCCGCCTGGCTGAGAACTTCGGCAAGAAGGGCGATGAGCGCAGGGCCGAAGACACCGTTTGGTACGACTGCGTGGCCTTCGTCGATGAGCTGACGGCCGACTTGCTCGATGCCAAGATGCTGGTGGACGTCCGTGGCCGCCTGGAGCTGGAGACCTTCACGCGCCGCAATGGCGAGCCAGGTGCAGCGTTCAAGCTCGTGTGTTTTTCAATCGAGCCGGCTCAGCGCGAACAAGCCGCTGGCTGAACAAGCACCCCGCCCGGGCGCATAGCTGAATAGCGGATATGCCGCAAATAGCCGGATAGCAGCTATCCCCTACGCGGGCGAAGTTGCCTCAAGTCGCACCTTCAGCACGGCCAGCACCGCCAGCACGGTGTCCAGGGCGGTCTTGGACGCGTCCAGCTCCATGCGGTGATACGTCGCATGGCTCATGTGCAGTAGCGTGGCCATCTCTCGAATTGAAAGCTGCCGTTTGCCACGTTCTTCACGTAGTAGAAGACTTATATCGCTCGGAGTCTTGAGTTTCATGGGTCTGAACTGTATCATGTGTGGGACAGATTGATTAACGCAGACAGGCCGTTTTCTGAGCCTGCATCCTTTGAAAGGGAGACACCAATCATGTTTCGACTGACCCTGCCCCAAGCCCCCGCCAACCGCACTCAACAGAGCACCCAACAAGGCGCCGCCCTGGCTGCGCGCCCACCTGCCGTGGTGGTGGACTTGACCAAATCGGCCTTCCAAGGCCTTCACGAAAGCAACTTGTCGGCCCTGGGGCTGGCCGCTACGCCACGTTTCTGCAATGTCCAAGTGGACGGCGAAAACATGGTGGCCGCGCCCCGTGTCGTCTGGCAAACCGCTCTTTATAAGGTGTTCGTCGTGAACAACCGAGGCGCGATGGTGCTGCCCAAAGTTGCCGCCTGGCTGGCTGCCAAGTTCGGCAAGGCCGACCGCACCTACGGCAATGGCGACCCCTTTTTCAGCGCCGTGGCACAGCTCTTTGACGCCTGGGCCGCCGCCGGCCTGGTGGTGAACACCAAAGACGAGTATGGCCGTGTCCAGCGCGGGACTTTCGTTCCGGTGCGCCGCTCGCACTGAACTGGGCGAACAGCGGGGCTTCGAGTGCTACTGAGAGCCATCAACTGGCTTTGACACGCACACTCAGCACCTGGTCGGGGTGGATTGGCTAAACGCCATAACTACATCAACCACTGCATCGGAGCAACCACCATGACCACCACCGTCCAATCCACACTGCCCAGCGGCTACAGCCGTCGGCGCGAGGGTAAAATGACCCTCGATTTCATTCACATGCTCGATGCCGGCGTCGTATTCGTCGAGGCTTTCGGACTGAACGCCTTGGGCCAGAAGGTCACCCGCACGGTGAAGTTCGGCGCGAAGAGCTCGGCCCCGATGGACAGCATCAAGCAAGAAGCACTGGCTCGGCTGGTTGCTTGAGGACTCTTCCAACATGACCACACCCTTCTTCCCCAAAACACTGGTCCAGGCGTTTCACCTGAACCTGCGCGAAGGAAAACTGACCGGCGATGACGGGATGGCGTTGGCATCTTTGATGATGGAGCTGTCCACTTATTACGCATACAAGGACAAGGTTCAAGCAGGCGTTGCCGACTCCTACGAGGCCACTGAAGCCCGAACCGCCCTGGCCAACGCCAAGGAAGCGGCCGCGCGCCTGGGCATCTTGCTCGAGCTATAGCCCGCCCTGCCCTGCCCTTTTCTTCCCTCTCCGAACAGGCCGCCCGCGTAATGCGTGGCGGCTTTTTCTTGGTTGCTGCAAGAAGCGGTGAGCAATGTGCGTCTTTTCAAGGAACCTACTTGGAAACACCCGCCATGGACAAGCTCGCCCCCTGGGGCACCACCCCCTCCCGCAGCGAAAAGCAAGCCTCCGAGCTGGAGCAAGAAGAACGCAGCGCCCCTGATGACGCCTTTTTTGAACTGAGAGAGCTGTCGGCGGCCGACGATTTTGAGCCGGACGATGAGCCTGAAGGGGACTCCGACGAGCTGGACCAGGACGAGCCTGAGAAGACGGCCAGGGCCCCAAGCGTCCGCGCCTTTCAAGGTTGGGGCTACGTGCCGGCGGCAGGCGACGTCGCGTTCAAGTCAATCATGAGCATGTTGGACTCGGGGGTCCCGGCTAAACGCTTCGAGGGTGCGGAGATGCCCACCTCTCGAACGGCCCCCGCTTTTTCGATGAAGTTCGCCGATTCGGGGCTTGGGCTGACCGCCACGAAGACCGACAACGGCAACTTGCGCATCGAGTTTGACGCGCCAGCGGGGCTGGAAAAAGGTCCGCGCGGCGCACTGGTGAAAGCCCTGCGTGGCAAGGACGGCGCCGTGGCGCACGGCCGCTTTGCCATCGAAGCCCAAGACCTGGTTCACGCCCGCCGGGTGATGAGCTACGCGATGGAGAACGTGATTGGCCTGAACGAGGTGCACAAAGTGGCTCAGCGCGGGCTCATCGACCAGGCGCTGCTTGCCCACAAGATGACCCCAGGGGCCAACCCGAAGCTGTTCACCCGCATGCCGGTGACCGGGCTTTCCGGGGATGTGGCCGAAGTGGTCTCGCTGGAGCCAGGTCGCGGCATTGAGCTTGTTGGCAAAGTGCTGGCGCGGGATGACAAGCACGCCGTGCTGGCCCTCGGACAAGGTGCGAGCCGCGTGCTGGGCGTGGTCTCCCTGGAAGACGTGCCAGGTTTGGCCAAGGCTCTCAGTGGTGATTTCGTGCGCGTCCTGACGCCTGAGGGAAAAGACGGCCGTTTCGGCCAGCCTGAGGTGCGCAAAATCTTGGAAGAGCGTGCCATCGAGCTGACCGCCATCGCAGCGATGCGGGCTTTCTCAACCAGGCTTGAGGCCGACCATGAGGCGCACCTGGCGCACTCCCAAAAGACGGGAACCGCCCCGCAGGAATATGGCGAGTTCATCCGTTCGAGCCTTGCGGGTGAGGGTCGACATGGCGCTCGAAAGGGCAAAATTGACGAACAATTCGTGCAGCTGATGGGCGGCCAGCTTCACTTGAAGTGTGAAGCCGTTGGAGAGGGCCTGCACCTTAAGACCCTCGCGGCGGGCAAGGCTGTGGACAAGACTGCCGAGACCGAGCGCTCGCGCTGAACCTGCCAGGGCTTGCCCGGCCCACTCTCCTTAAGCGGCCTGCGGGCCGTTTTTCTCTTTCCGGGGTCCGCTTTGCCTCGCGGCAAAGGTGCCTGGCGAGTGCGGGGGCCTGCGCTTTGCGCCACTTTGCCTCGCGGCAAAGGCCTTGTTTTCTGCCCTGTTTGCCTCGCGGCAAAGGTGTCTGTTGAGTGCACCCAGCCAACGCCCAGCCTTGACCTCTTGGCTGGCAAGCTCCCAGCGGGCATACTACCGCCCAAAGGAGACAATCGTGGTCATCACATGTGCAAACCAAAAAGGCGGCGTCGGTAAATCACGCATCGCCTGCGCTCTGTCCAGCATGGCAGCCGCAGACGGTGTTGAAGTAGTTCTGTTGGACGCAGACGCTCAGGCTTCTTCAGTGAACTGGGGAGCCATCCGAAAGCAGTCGAATATCGAACCGGCCATTCCGGTGATGGCGTCGACCGCCAAGCCAGGCCGGGAAATCGCGCGACTTTCCAAAAGCTACGACCTGGTGGTGGTGGACATTGGCGCCGGAAGCTACAAGACGATGGATGAATGCGCTTTGCTGTCAGATTTGGTCATCGTGCCGTGCGGGACGGACCAGCAGGAAATGGAAAGCACCGTGCAGGTGTTCGACAAGTTGCGGACGCTGGATGCCAGCCATGAGTTCGGCAGGGTACCGGCCTTTGTCGTGATGACGCGAGTTCCCTCCCATCCGCGCTCGAAAGAGACGCAGGGCGCGCGGGAGTGGTTCGCAGCTGAAGGCGTTCCAGTTTTCGACGCAATGCTTGCGCAGCGCTCCGCTTGGCGAAACGTCGGCAGGACAGGGCGGGGGCCACAGGAGCTGACAGGGGAAGACCGCGACGTGAAGGCCGCAGCTGAAATGCGGGCCGTCTACGACGAAATCGTCGCCCGCATCAACGGCAGGGAGAACACGTAATGAGCAAATTCAAGCCGAGGGTGGTTGACGCCGCCCGGGTGGCCAAGGCAGAAGCCCTGGCCGAGGGCGTGCCTGACTCCAGCGACGAGGCGGTTCGTGCAGGGGTCAGCCCCCATGCTCCGGCGGTCTTTGCCGCGAGGCAAAGGGGCGGCGGTGAGTACGAAATAGGGCAGGTCTACGAAGTGCCTTTGCGCAGAATTCGGGAAAATCCTTTCAATGCGCGGGCGTTCTATCCCAAGTCGGCCATCGACGAAATGGCAATCTCCCTCCAAGAAAGAGGCCAGCTGGTCGCCGCCCTGGGCTTCGTCGATGAGGACGGAGACATCACGCTGCTGGAAGGGCACACTCGGCTCAAGGGCACCCAAAAGATTGGCAAACCGACCCTTCGCGTCGAGGTCCAGCCCCGTCCAAACAGCGACCAGGCCTTCTACGAAATCAGCCGTGCCACGAACGTCGAACGCAAAGCCCAGAGCGTGCTGGATGACGCGGTGCGCTGGAAGGAGCTGCTCGCCCGCAAGACCTACCTGTCGCAGGTGGCGCTGGCCAAAAGCTTGGGGTTCAAGGACTCGACTCAGGTGAGCCGCACAGTGCCCCTGGCAGATTTGCCGGCCCGGATGCTGGACACGGTGGCCGATTTCCCGGACCTGCTGACCCTGAAGATGCTCAACGCGCTGCGGGAGTTCTACGAGGCCAGGGGTGAGGACGAGACGCTGGCGCTCGTGCTTGAGGCAGGCACGCAGGGCCTGGGCTACCGGGAAGTCGAGGCCCGGCGCAAGGCCGCGGTGAAGGGCCCGGTCAAGCGGCCGCGCTCTGAAAAGCACGCTGTCACCTTCAAGGGGGCCAGGGGTGAACTGAGGGTCTTCGAGGCGGAAGGCCGCATCGAACTCAGCCTCAAGGGGCTGACGGACGACGCTGCGGCGGAGCTGCGAAAGCGGTTAGAGCAGGTGCTGGCGCACTGAAATTTGAAGGACGGAGAGGAAGGGAAGGGCGGGGAAGGGCAGAGCACTGTGCTGGCGGGTCCTCCTTCTGAAGCGCTCCGGCCTTGCCCCCCCGAACCCACCCCATGGCCACCCCGCCGCCAGGCGATTAGCTGCACGCCAGTGCAGCCAGTGTGTGGGCCTCCCTCCCACCGCGGCGGCTGGCCCGCCAGGGGCAGCCAGCTGTGCTGCTCTACCAAAGGGAACGACAAGGGAAAAAATAAGGGGGGGCCATGGGGTGGGGTTAGCAGGCCCTGCCATCGAGATGAGACCTGCCCAGGGCCGCAGCCTGCGGGCGCTTGCGGGGCCCCGGGTCCCCGCTTTCTTTCCCTGGTTTCTTGTATTTAGTTCCTTCTCTTAAATGCTTCCTTCTATGCTGGTGCCATTTACTATTCGCACCTTGGGCCCATTTACTATGCCGCGTTGGGGCCATTTACTACTTTTGCTTGGTGCCATTTACTAGGGCGGAGCTGGTTGAGCGGCAGAGCACCCGACGCAGGAGCGTTGGTGCCTTTTACTACGGGAAACACAAGGGGGCGCCTCAGATGTGGGTGAAGTTCAGGGTGCTGCCTGTCAGCTCCCAGCCTGGCGCAACCCCGGGCTTGAACGACACGATGCGAGGGCGTGCCAGCTCTTGCAGTTCGCCCCGGGCCTCTTTCGCCTCAGCTGCCGCCTTTGCGCGCTGTGCCGCGTTCAGGCCTTCCTGCGCTTGCAGCGCATCAAGCTCTTTCACTCGACGCTCGGCCTTGGCGACCGCCAGGCCCCGGGGCTTGAACTCGATGACCCCGCGCTCCAGCAGCGTCAGGGCGTCTTTGACCTTGCGCCGATTCTCGTGAAAGGTGCCCGCGGACGTGTTCAGCCCCGCAATGCGAAACAGCGTGCCAAGGGGAATGGCCTTGGGCATGGGTTTGCCCTTGTTCTGGGTGGCCACGAAGCCGTAAAGCCACTGGGCGAAGTCCGGCAGGTGGGCGCGGGTGTCGTCCCGAAGGTAGCGAAAGCGCCCGGCGCCTGCGAGCAACGTCGGCAGGGCTGTGCCCAGCTTGACCTTCCAGGGACGGCTTGTGTCCCGCACGTTGACCAGGCAATCGTTGATGAGGTGCGTGCCTGCCAGGTCGCCCGTTCGGGCCGAATTGACTGTCAGGCTGCCCTTGTGCATGCGCCAGATGCTCTGGGCGAGGCGGCGCACTGACTCTTTGTTGTGCGACCAGCCCAGTGCCTTGACCACCTCGTACGGTTTGATGTTCGAGAACTTGTCCACATCTTTGAGCTGGCGCGCCCAGGTGAGGTGAAGCGCCACCGAGAGGTCATCCTGGCGCAAGGCCTCGCCCTCGTAGCTGATTTCGACCCCTTCCAGGCTGACTACCCGCAGCGGCTGGGGCTGAAAGGGCGGGGGAGTGGCGTGCTGCTCGCCAGTCACCTCATCTCGCTCCAACGGCGCCAGCCGGTACCACGTCCGCGCCACGTTGCGATTGGCAAAGCCAAACAGGCTGGAGCGCAGCACTGCCACGTTGGCCATGCGGGCCGTGTCGAAGTGCTCGGGAACCGTCAGAACGCCCTCAGCCACCAGTGTGGTGTCGTCGGTGTCCGCATCGAGCTCGGCGTAATAGCTGTCCTCGGCAGCAGAGGCAGGGCAGGGTGATTTTGCAGGCATTTATTCGTTCTCGCGGGCACGTGTTCCAGGGTGAAAACTCAGTGCCAAAGGGCGGGGGCTCGTTCAAGTAACTTGTTCGAGCGACACCCGCGAAGTAGCGGGCACTGGCAGGGCAGGGGTGCCCTCTACCTTTAGCGAACAGGGGTTATCCAGCTGCTGAGTGCCTAAAAAAGCGGCGTGCCTGATACCGATGAACAAACCCCAGCAATACGGCACTGCTGGCTTAGACAACTGTGCGAGACCCCATGAAAAAACTCTTTGTTCTGACGGCCCTGGCCGCTACCTTGAACCTCACCGCCAGCTTCTGCGCTCATGCTGAAGCTGCACCTCAACCCTCGACCAAGCCCTTGGCCGAGCGTGCCAACTCGAACGAGATGAGCGTGATGGTTGTGCCGGACCCCGACTCGGTGTTGGGCTTGGGCAAGGCACCGCAGCGCCAAATGGGCCGCCGGGTCCTGGACCTGGATGACGTGCTCAAGGAAACCGGCGACCCTCTGCCTGACCTTCAAGTTGGCAAGGCCCGCCCCGTGGACATCAACACTGACAGCGTGGCCGACGCCATTGACACCGTGCTGCGCGGCACTGGCGTGAGTTTCACGCTGGACTCCGGCTTTGGCGACACGAAAATCCCAATCCAGGTTTATGGCTTCCAAGGCTCTTTGAAAGACGCCATCGAAGAAATCTCTGAGGTGGGCGGCTTTTTCTGGACCTATGACGCGGCCAAGAAGCGTATTCGCGTGCGCCCTGTGAAATCCATCACTTTGCAGCTGCCTCCCCACGACGAGCTGGTCAAGGACCTGAAGGAAGGTTTTCAGACCTTCGGCGCCACGGACATTGTGGTCAACCAAGCGTCCAAGCTGGCCATCATGCGGGTCAACCGCCTGGCTGCCAAGGAAATCTCGGACTTCTCGCGCAAGTTCCGCAAGGAAACCCCGCTGCTCATGTTCACCCTGAGCGTGGAGAGCGTGCGCGTCTCCGACGGCTTTGATTTCGCGAGCATCTGGTCGAACGTGGTCATCCAGGGCAAGAACGAAGGAAACGGCACCAGCATCGTCTCGGACGTCGCCAAAGTCATCGGCGGTGTGTCCACGGCCTCGGTTTTCACGCTGGGCCGCGTGTCGGTGGCAACCGCCACCAGCTTCCTGAAAACGCAGGCGGATTCGCGCACGCTGGTTCAAACCAGCCTGACCGGCATCTCTGGCACGAAGGGCGCGAGCAACGACCTGGTGGTCGAAAAAGTCATTGAAGAAGTGACGAGCACGCCATCTACCGACGGCAAGGGCCAGCCGACGGTGACGGTGAAGACCAGCGAACATGAGACGGGCACGAAGCTGACCATTGTCGGCAGCTACACGGGCGGCAACATCACCGCCGACCTCGACGTGTCCATCATCGAGAAAGCCGCTGAGGACAAGATTACGAAGGTCGGCGACACCGAAATCAACCGCACGACCGACTCGAGGAAGACCCTGAAAGTGAAGGTCCAGATGGCGCCGGGCGAAACCGTGCTGCTCCAGGGCTTCCGAAAAGACGCTGCGACGAACAGCAAGAGCGGCGTGAACACCGACACCTTCCTGGACGCCTTCCTGCCCGGCACCAAAAACCGCAAGGCCGAGTCGACCGAAGTGCTGGTCATCCTGCGCGCTGAAATGCAAACGCTTGACGAGTACTACAACGCTGGCAACCGCCGCTAAGAGGGGGCCGAGACCATGAAACGCTTCTTTGCCTTGGCACTTGCCACGGTCATCACCCAGGCCCAGGCGGCAGGGCCGGCGACCGCCAACCCCTACATGCCCGTGGCCCCGGTTGCGCGCAGCAGCCAGACCGTGGTGCCTGAGCTGCGCGCCGGCGACGGCAACTTGGTCGACAGCTCGGCCGCTGCACCTGAGCCAGCGCTCAAGGAGAGCGGCAGCGCAAGCGCCACCTTGGTTGCCAATCGCGGTACCGAAGTGCTGTTGAAAATCGCGGACCAGGACGGCAACCGCTCCCGCTGGGTCGCCCAGGGCGAAAGCTTCATGCTGGGTGGTCGGGAACTGGTTGTGTTCATCGTCGGCGAAGGCCAGAGCTCTCGCGTCACCCTGCGACTGCCCGGCACGGCGAAGAAGCCAGGCAAGTTTGTTCGAGACCTCGGTTTCAACATGCGATTTGAATACCGCCCCACGACGGGCGAAAAAGGAAACGCCGCGGCTGCCGGTGGCGGGGCAAGCCCGCAAAGCAACCCTCGATGAAGTAGCGAGTGAGCCTACTTCCCGACCACCTTTTCAGGGGTGGTTGTTTCTCGCACTTAACCCCCAGCGTCTTCGGGCTCTGGGGGTCTTTTTATGGGCGCACGCCGCAGGCACATTCGCGGCCCTCCTGGCACTGACGAGAAAGATTGCTTCAAACCTGAAAATCACATGCCCATCGACGACCTCAATTCTGCCAATTTGCCCGCCCCTGCGCCCCCTGCCAATGCCGAGGCGAGTGAAGGCCCTTCCGCTGCCGAATCGGCACAGCTGGAAAAGCTCACCGCCGCCCTACTGGCCGCGGGCCTGCTGACCCGGCGAAACCTGGATGAGGCCAAGACCAGCCTGGCGCACCAGCGCCGCTACGACCCTGATGCCCGCTGGAAGACCTTGACCGATGTGTTGGTTGAGGAAACCTACGTCCAGGCCGCAGAGCTGGCCTCTTTTCTCAAGAAGCTGGGCATCGCCGGCGGCGTGGACATTGATGTGCCGGTCTCGGTGCTCAAGCCCCTCGAAGTGCTGGTCGACGGGATGGACGGCGAGAACCTCTTGGTCTCCGGCGTGCGCCCATTGCACCCTGTGGAAGAGCAGCGCCTGCTGCGCGCCGTGCGGGACCAGGGCTACAACCAGGTTCGCAAAATTGTCTTCACACCAGGCTCGGCCAATCACATCCTGGCCACGCTCACCAGTGAGACGGTGGACCCCCAAGCGCTGTACCGCCACATCGACGAATTCAACGCAAGTCCCTTCGACATGAAGGACCCCGAGCAGCTGATTTTTGAGTTGCTTCACACAGCCGTTGAGCGCCGAGCCTCGGACGTTCATCTGGTCCAGTCGACCACCTCCCTGCGCAAGAACGAACTCCGGTTCCGGGTGGACGGGGACCTGACTCCCAAGATTCCGTTTCGCTCTGAAGCCATTGGCCAGCTCATCGCCTCGCTCAAGCGAATGGCGCGTCTGGACCCGGGCGAGCCCGTCTTGCCGCTGGACGGCTCTTTCAAGTTTCGCTACCGCAAGCGCGAGCTGGGCGTGCGAGTCTCGACCATTCCTTACGGGGAAGGGGAGACAGTGGTGCTGCGACTGCTGGACTCCAACGTCGTCAAGCCCCTGCCAGGCTCCTTCGTGCACCTCCAATTCGTGCCGGACTGGCTGAAAGCGCTCACCTTGCAAAAGGTGGGGCTAATGCTGTTGTCAGGGGAGACTGGCTCGGGCAAGACCACCACCATTGCAGCCTGTCTGCGCGAGTCGGCCGAGTTTGGGAAGTCCAAAGTCCTGACGGTGGAAGACCCGCCCGAGCTGCAGGTCGAAGGCGCCATCCAAGTGCCTGTCCAAGACGAGCGCGGCAAGGGCTTTCCGGTTGTGCTGCGCGCTTTCATGCGGCATGACCCTGACGTCATCGGCGTGGGTGAAATCCGGGACGCGGCCACCGCCGAAATCGCCATGCAGGCGGCTCAGTCGGGCCACGCTGTCTGGACCACCACGCACGCCAAGGACCCCACTGGTGCCGTGTCGCGCCTCATTGGCCTGTTCTCTCCGTCATTTCAGGCCGTCGGCCGCGAAGCCCTGGCCGACCAGCTGCGCCTGTCGATGAACCAAAAGCTGGTGCGCCGGCTGTGTTCCTGCGCCGTTGACACGCCCCGTGAGGCGTTCTCGGCAGAGGACCAGGCCACTCTTGAACACTTTGGCGTTCCCCTCAACGCCGCCCTGCGCAAGCGCCTGGGCTGCGACGCTTGTGAGGGAACAGGGCTGATGGGCCGCACGGTGCTGCCTGATGCCTTGTATGTGCCTTTGGACGAGCAAGTGCGAAAGGGTGTTCGCGCGGTGCTGCGCGACCCGAGCAAGGACCTCGATGAGGTCTACAAGGTTCCGGGTGTCATTCATTACACGCGGGAAGACGCAACGCGAGACCTGCTGACCAACGGGGTCCTCGACCCCCAGCTGGCCCGCACAATCTGGGAGCAAATCTGATGGCACGCGCTGGCTATTTTTCCTCACAAGAGGTGCCCTACGGGGAGACCAAGGCGATTGCGCAGCGGCGCTTTGGCTACGAGGCATCGCAGCGTGAAGAACTGCGCAAAAAGCTTCAAAGCGAAGGCATCCAGGTCCTGGCCTTGCGCTACACCCGGCCAAAGCTGTGGGAGTCGCAAGTGTTCACGAACGGCGAGCGGCTGAGCTACCTGGTCTCCATCCAGGCCTACAT
>CAZKPN010000004.1:0-102778 GCA_964554655.1 uncultured Aquabacterium sp.
GATGACGCGATGTACTTGGCGCTCTGGCCCGAGATCATCGGCACGCGGTGGATTTCCGGGAAACTGGCTTGGTAACCGATGATGCCGTGGCAGCCAATGCACATGGCCACCTTCTTCTGCGCCGCGACCGGGTCACCTGGCTTGGTCTCCTGGGCGTGCGCTGCCCCAGTCAGCAGGCCTGCGATCGCAAGGCTCAGGGAACAAATCAGGGAAGGCAGTGTTTTCATGGTTCTGGCGGGGAAAATGCGGGCAGGTGAAAAAACACGAATCGCTCCATTATAGAGAGCGACCTATACTCGAATACAGGATCAACCCGGTTGAGCAATCACATGAAGTTTCAAGGCACAGACCAATACGTCGCGACAGACGACCTCAAACTGGCGGTCAACGCCGCACTGACGCTTCAGCGCCCCCTGCTGATCAAGGGCGAGCCCGGCACCGGCAAAACCATGCTGGCCGAAGAAGTCTCGCAAGCCCTGGGCATGCCACTGTTGCAATGGCACATCAAATCGACCACCAAGGCACAACAAGGCCTCTACGAGTACGACGCCGTCAGCCGCCTGCGCGACAGCCAATTGGGCGAGGAAAAGGTCAAGGACATCCACAACTACATCGTCAAGGGCGTGCTCTGGCAGGCGTTTGACGCCGACCAGCAGGTTGCCTTGCTGATCGATGAAATCGACAAGGCCGACATCGAGTTCCCCAACGACCTCTTGCGCGAAATCGACCGCATGGAGTTCTACGTTTACGAGACGCGCCAACTGGTCAAGGCCAAGCACCGGCCCTTGGTCATCATCACCTCGAACAACGAAAAAGACCTGCCGGACGCCTTCCTGCGCCGCTGCTTTTTCCACTACATCCGCTTCCCTGACGCCACCACGATGAAGAAGATCGTGGACGTGCATTTCCCGGGCATCAAGCAGGAATTGCTGGCGTCGGCCATGCGGCACTTCTACGAAGTGCGCAACCTGCCGGGCCTGAAGAAAAAGCCCAGCACCTCCGAGCTGATCGACTGGCTCAAGCTGCTGTTGGCCGAAGATATCCCGCTGGAAGTGCTGCAAAGCAAGGACGACAAGGCCAGCGTGCCGCCCTTGGTGGGCGCCTTGCTCAAGAACGAGCAAGACCTCAGCCTGTTCGAGCGCCTGGTGGCCATGGCCCGCAACAACCGCTGATCAAGCCAACCAGGGCTGATCAGGCCGCCACGCGGTCTGGTGCGCTGACCACCTTGTTGCGGCCTTCGGCCTTGGCCTGGTACAGCGCATCGTCTGCACGGCGCAGCAGCGAGGCCAGTGCTTCCAGCGAATCATTGGCCGTGGCCAGCCCCGTGCTGATGGTGACCGTGATGGTCTCGTCGGCCCAGGGGATGTTGATCTGGCTGATGGCGTGGCGAAGGCGCTCGGCAGCCAGCAGGGCGCCCTCGTGCAGCGTGTGGGGCAGCAGGACGCAAAATTCTTCGCCGCCAAAGCGGGCCACCCGGTCCACTTCACGCGCTTGCGCCTGCAGGGCTTGTGACACCGCGCACAGCACCGCGTCACCGGCGGCATGGCCCAAACGGTCGTTGATGCGTTTGAAATGGTCGATGTCCACCATCAGCACGGTGAATGGCTCTCCAAAGCGGTGCAGGCGCTGGGCCTCGCGGTCTAGCAAATATTCGATGGCACGGCGGTTCAGCAAGCCGGTCAGCGCATCGTGGTGGGACAGGTGTTCCAGCCGGCGCACCAACCGTGTGACCACGATGTACCCCAACACAAAGGCCGACAAAATGGACACCATCACGCTGGTGAACACCATGCCCACTTGCGCTTGCTGGACATTGCCCAGCAGCCAAGGTAATGGCATTCCGGGCAGCAACTCGCGCACGGCCAGGGCTGCGAACATCAAGGCGACGCTGGTCAGCAGCGCCGAATGCATCCAGGCGGTGCCGATCTGGAATTCTGCCCGCAAAGGGACGAAGCATTCGAGGGCCGTGCGCCACATCACCCAGGCAATCACCGTGCTGCTGACCACGATGCCGGCCACCCGCCAACCCATCGGCAGGCACAAGCCGAGGCAGAACAAGGTGGTGCCCAACCCCAGAACCAGGTGCGATCCGTCGGTGTGCCGCAATTTCAAGAAAGCCTGCAGCCCGCGACGCATCGACACCGCACCATGCACCACCAGCACACAGGCCAGCAGCGCCAAAGGGGTGTCCGGCCACCCATCGTTGAACACCATGCAGGCCAGCGCCAGGCCATTGGACAGGCTGGCCACCAGCCAGTGCATCGCGGCCTTGCGCGAGAGGCCGAGCCAGGTGCCCGCAGCCCACCACATCAAGGTGGTGAGGCCGTGCGTCAACAGCACAAAAGCCAAAAGCAGGTGGCGTACTTCCATGATCAGACCTTAACGGACGGCTAGCCCGTTCTGGTTACAGGGCCAACCCTGAAGGGTTAAAACACGCCATGCTTCTGCACGGCGCCAGTAAGAGGCCAAAATAGGCGGCAATTCGCAGGACTTCATATGCTCATCGACTTCTTCTTCGCGTTGCGTTCAGCTCGGCTGCCGGTCACCATCCCGGAGTACCTCAGCTTGCTGGAGGCCATCAAGCTTGATGTGATCGAGCCATCGGTGGATGAGTTTTATCACCTTGCGCGAATGTCACTTGTAAAGAATGAGACCCACTTCGATAAATTTGACCGGGCCTTTTCCACCTATTTCAGGGGGGCGAGCGCCGCAGTTGACCTGACCCGTGAAATACCTCTCGAATGGTTGCGCAAGCGATTCGAGCGCGAACTGAGCGCAGCCGACAAAGCCGCCATCGAGGCGATGGGCTGGGACAAGCTCATGGACCGCCTCAAAGAGCTGTTCGAAGAGCAGAAAGAACGCCACGAAGGTGGCAACAAATGGATCGGCACGGGCGGCACCTCGCCCTTCGGCGCACACGGCTACAACCCTGAAGGCATCCGCGTCGGGCAAGACAAGTCGCGGCACCGCAGCGCGGTGAAAGTGTGGGATAAGCGCGAGTTCAAGGACTACGACGACACCGTCGAGCTGGACACGCGCAACATCAAGGTGGCCTTGCGGCGCCTGCGCAAGTTCGCGCGCCAGGGCGCTGCCGAAGAGTTCGCGCTGGACGCCACCATCCAGGCCACCGCAGCCAATGCCGGGATGCTGGACATCAAGATGATTCCCGAGCGGCACAACACCGTGAAAGTGATTTTGCTGATGGACGTGGGCGGATCGATGGACGACCACATCCACCGCGTCGAAGAAATGTTCTCAGCCGCCAAGAGCGAGTTCAAGCATCTGGAGTTTTACTACTTCCACAACTGCGTCTACGACTTCATGTGGAAGAACAACCACCGCCGCTTCACTGAAAAAATCCCCACCTGGGACATCATCCGCAAGTACAACAAGGACTACAAGCTGATCTTCGTGGGCGATGCCACCATGAGCCCTTACGAGATCTTGCAGGCGGGCGGCAGCGTTGAGTACAACAACGACGAGGCCGGTGCCGAGTGGATCCAGCGCCTCACGCATGCCTTCCCGCACCACGCCTGGATCAACCCGGAACCCGCCGGCGTATGGGGCTACCGCCAGAGCATTTCCATCATGCAGCAACTGGTGGGCAACCGAATGTTTCCTCTGAGCCTGCAGGGGCTGGAAGGCGCGATGCGGTTGCTGAGCAAATGATCGGTCGCTTCCTGGTTCTGACTTGCGCCGCCTGGGGCCTGATGCCGTCTGTGGCTTGGGCGCAGGACACCGCCGCCTTGCTGCCCCCCGAGGCGGCCGCCAGTGCAGCGCAAGCGCCCCGGGCCGCGCGGCGTGCGCCCCTGGTTTGGAAGCTGGACATTGAGGCACCGGGCGCGCTGGACGACTTGCTGAGCAATTACCTGGACTTGGCGCGTTACCACAAGGAGGCCACGGCCGAAGGGGACGACACGGGCATGGCCATTCGTCGCAGCGAGTTGCGGCGCCTGGTGGCCGCCGCGCCCGATCAGGCGCGCAGCCTGCTGGAAGCCCAAGGCTATTTCGCCGCGCAGATTCACACCAGTGTGTCTGAGGAGGTGGAAGGGAAGCCCCTGCTCATCAAGCTGGTGGTCGAGCCCGGCCCGCGCACCCGGGTGAGCCGCGTGCAGATGGTGTTTGAAGGAGAGCTGGACACGGCCTTGTCCAAGGATGAGGCCCATGCCAAGGCGCTGGTGGCCGACCTGGAATCCGAATGGGCCTTGCCGGCGGGCACCATTTTCACGCAGCCCAATTGGTCGGCGGCCAAGAACGGCATGCTGGCGCGCATGCGGGCCGAAGGCTACCCCCTGGCCACGTGGAGCGGCACCTCGGCCACGGTCGATGCCCAGGCCAGGACGGCCGCCTTGTTCGTGGTGGCCGACAGCGGGCCCATTTTCCATTTCGGTGACATCTACATCGAAGGGTTGAAGGTTCAACCTGCCTCGGCGATCCTCAACCTGGCTCCGTTTGACAAAGGTGAGGTTTACCGCGAGCAATCCTTGCTGGACTTCCAGGAGCGCGTGCAAAAGCTCAACCTGTTTGACAGCGTCTTCATCAACATGGAGCAGGATCAAAGCCGGGCGGATGGGGCGCCCGTGACGGTGCAGGTTCACGAGCTGTCCTTGCAGCAGGCCACGGTGGGCGTGGGCGTCAGCAGCGACACTGGTCCGCGCATCTCCGTCGAGCACCTGCACCGCCACATCCTGAACCGGGACTGGCAGGCCAAGACCAAATTGCAGCTGGCCAAGATTGATTCCAGTCTGCAGGTGGATCTGATTTCACATCCTCGGCCAGGGCGCAAACGCTGGCTGGTGTCCGGGCAGCTG
This sequence comes from uncultured Aquabacterium sp., assembly GCA_964554655.1. Lineage (GTDB taxonomy): Bacteria > Pseudomonadota > Gammaproteobacteria > Burkholderiales > Burkholderiaceae_C > Aquabacterium. Next base: position 4,812 of record CAZKPN010000004.1, read on the forward strand.
GCCAAAGAAACCGACACCTCCGACGCGGTGACCACCAGCGAACGCCTGCGCTTCGGGCAATTGCGGGAAGGCGAGCGGCTGGAGTTGACCCGCTATGTTGAATACCAAAGCGCCCGCGTGAAATCGAAGGCTGGCGAGCAGGTGTCCGACGCCTCCGCCGTCAGTGGCACCGTGCAATACGCCTGGCGCGATGTCGACAGCCAGACTTTGCCGACCACCGGCATCACGGCCTTGACCTCGGTGGGTGTGGGCCACAGCTTTGCCACCCGTGAAAGTTCCGGCCCGTTCAGCCGCTTGTATGGCCGTCTGACCTGGTACAAGCCGCTGCGCTGGGGCTGGGACGCCACGACCCGCGTCGAAGGTGGTCGCGTCTTGTCCCGCGAATCGGTCAGCATCCCTGATCCCTTGCTGTTCCGCGCCGGGGGCGACGAGTCGGTGCGCGGCTATGGCTACCGGTCGATCGGGGTGACCCGCGATGGCGCCCTGGTGGGCGGTCGTTCAATGGCGACGCTGAGCGGTGAGCTGGCCCACCCTTTCCTCAAAAAATACCCCAGCATCCTGGGCGCGGTGTTTTTTGATGCCGGCGGCGTGGCCGACCAGCTTGCCGACATCAAGTTGCAACGAGGCTATGGCGCGGGCATTCGCTGGCGCAGTCCGGTCGGGCCCTTGAAGATCGACCTGGCGTATGGCGAACAAACCAGGAGCTTTCGCATCCACTTCAGCGTGGGGATCACGCTTTGACGGATCAGCCCGCCGCTTCGCTCCCCCGCACCTGGCGGTCGGTATGGGTGCGCCCGCTTTGGGTGGCAAGCACCTTGCTGGTGACAACCTTGCTGGTGCTGATCATCCTGGGTCTGAGCGGTCTGTGGTGGGCTTTGCACCAAGAGGCACCCACGGCGCGCTTGCTGTCGGTGCTGCCTTGGGTGAAGGTGGTCGAGCCCAAAGGCGGATTGCTGACGGGCTTCAGCGCCCAGCGCATGGAGATCAGCCTGCCGCGCGGATCAAGCCTGGTGCTGCTGGAACCGCGCTGGCAGGGGTTGAGTTTTCGCCACGATGGCTCGGTGACCGGGCGGGTGGGGGTGACCGTTGACGCCTTGCAGGCGCGCAGCGTCCATCTGCATTGGGTGTCCTCGCCCCCGTCCAAAACGTCGACTCCTGCCCCCTCTGACTTTGACCTGCCGGTGTCGGTGCGTTTGAAGGCGGTCACCGTGCGGGCGTTTCGCAGCAATTTGCTGGAACCCCAGGTTTTGCAGGATCTGGACGCCCGCGTTTTCCTGCAAGAGTCTGTGGGTTCGGAGCACCAGCACCAGGTGGTGTTGAAAAAGCTGTCGGTGCATGGTTGGCAGTTGAACGGTCAGGCGGCCTTGGGCACGCGCCAGTCCATGGCCCTCGACCTGAGCCTGAACGCCGAGCGCGCTGCAGCGGGCACCGGCCGCATCGACATTGGCGATGCGCAGTTGCGCTTGAAGGGGCCCTTGCAGAAGCTGGTTGCGGATGGGCAAGTGCAGTTGGGCAAGGGCACCGAAGCGGCGCAGAGCTTGACCATGTCGGGCGAAGTGGCCCCCTTTGCCGCTTGGCCCTTGCCCAGGTTGGCGGTGCAGGCCAATGGCTTGAACCTGGCGGTGCTGTGGCCTGCTTTGCCCGACACGGCCCTGTCAGGCAAGGTGTCGGTGCAACCCACCGCGCTGAGTGCCCAACGCCGCACGCCCGATCTGGCCGTGGACATCGCGCTGACCAATGCCAAGCCCGGCGCCTGGGATGCCCGGGGCTTGCCTCTGGTGCGCGTGGCAGGCCAGGCGGCCTTGCCGATTGCACTCACGGGGGCCTCGGCCGGGCAGTTGAGCAGCCTGGGTCAGGCCGGGCAGCTGGCGATGACGCTGACCCTGCCCAGAACGGGTGGGCAGACCCCGGGCACGGTGCAGGTCAATGGCACGTGGGACCTGGTCACCCCTCAGAAAACACATTTGCAGGCCGACCTCCAGGGCTTGGAGCCTCAGGCGCTGGATGGACGCTCACCACCCTTGCAGTTGCAGGGCCGTGTCAACGTCCAGTCGGCACCCTCTGACGGCAAGGCTTGGGAGCGTTGGGCCGTGCAGGCCGAGCTGAAAGGGCAGTACCACAAAGGTCCGGGGACGCCGATCCACCCGGTGGCCGTGAACCTGGATGGGCATTGGTCGCCGGCCTTGATCGATGTCGAAAGCCTGAGCCTCAGTTCGGGCGCGGCGCTGGCCAAGCTGACCGGTCAAGCCAGTCAAACGGGGGAGTCACCGTGGCGTGCCAAGGGGCAGCTTGACCTGTCGAACTTTGACCCTCAACTGTGGATGCCCTGGCCCGACAAGGCCACCGGCACCAACCGGCTGCAAGGCCGTGTGCAGTTCGAGGCCGATGCTTTGGGGCAGGGCGAGATGACCGGGCGCCTGGACCCGAGCCAGTTGGCGGGCATTCCATTGAATGGCCTGTTGAGCTGGAAGGCCCCCTCCGGCCAGCCCGACATGAACGTCAAGGCTGACCTGAACGTGGCAGGTAACCAGCTTGGTTTGGCGGGTGTGGTGCCCGTGATCAGGTCGGCGCAACAGGGTGTTCAGTGGGCCGCTGAGCAGCCCGTGCGTGGGCAGCTGCATCTTCAAGCACCAGCCCTCCAGGCCTTGCAGCCCTTGGCCCAATGGTGGGGTTGGCGCGATCTGCAGGGCAAGGCCCAGGGTGACGTCACCGTGGAGGGCGTCTGGCCCGCCTTGTCCACCCAAGGGCGCCTGGACCTGAGCGGATTGCAGGCCAAGGATGCGGGCGGCACGCTGTACTCGCTGGAGCTGGGCGAAGGCCGCTGGCGGGTCAACACCGGGCAGATGTCAGCGCCGTCCGAGGGCACGATCACGGTTCGCCAGGCCAAGGTGGGTGGCACCACGGTGGAGCAGTTCACCGCCGCTTTGGACGGCAGCGCGCAGTCCCACCGCCTGGTGGCGCAAGGCGATGTGCACCTCCCTGTGCGCCAGGAGAAATCGAATCAACCCGAGCCCGTTCCCCGCGTGCACCTGGATGTGTCGGTGACTGGTGGCGCGCTGGAATCCTTCAGTGGCTGGAAAGGCCAGGTTCAAAAACTGAGCGTGGTCACCATCGAGCCGGCGCCCCGGGCCTTGCTGTCGGCGCAGTCGGTCGATGTGCAGTGGGCGTCGACCAAGGACGACCGACGCCTGGTGGTCAGCCCGACCCTGGTGTCCTTGATGGGCGCCGGGTTGAAGATCCAGGAGTTGAGCTGGCGCGAGCCTCGGCAAGCTGGTGTGAGGGGCGGGCAGACCAAGGTCAGCATCGACCTGGAGCCCATCAAGCTGGCCGAAGTGTTGGCGCGCTGGCAGCCGCAGGCGGGCTGGGGGGGCGACTTGACCGTGGTGGGCCAGTTGCGCATGCAGCACAGCCCGGAACAGCCTTGGCACGTCGATGGCCAGCTGGTTCGGCGCGACGGCGACCTGAGCCTGGCCGAGACCGCGATCGAAGGCAGCATGGTTCAAACCCTGGGCATCAAGCAAGCTCGGCTGGAGCTGAAAGCCCGCGAGGGTGTCTGGACCTTGTCAGAGCAGTTTGATGGACGCGTGGTGGGCTTGGTGAATGGCCAGCAAACCGTGCGCGCCCAGTCGCGAGACAGCCTGCCCTCCGCCGGCGACAGCCTGGCCGGCACGCTGGACGTGAAGATCGCCAATCTGCGCCCGTGGGGCGTTTGGGCCCCACCGGGGTGGCGCTTGTCTGGGCAAGTGCAAGCCAATGCGGTGTTGTCCGGCACCTTGGGCGCGCCTTTGTACAAGGGCCAGGTGAATGGGCAGAACCTGGGGGCCAGTCATGCCTTGCTGGGTGTCAACTTGTCCGAGGGCGTCCTGCAGTTGAGCCTGGATGGCGACCATGCCCGCTTGACGCAGTTCAAGGCCAAAGGCGGTGAGCAGGGCGGCAGCATCAGCCTGGACGGTGATGCCCTGTTGGGCGCCCAGCCAGAAGCCCGGCTGAACCTGTCCATCGATCACTTTGCCTTGCTTCAACGGGTGGACCGCCGCCTGCTGGTCAGCGGGCAGGGCAAGCTGGTCCTGGGCGCGGAAGACATCAAGGCCGACGGCCGTTTCATGGTGGACGAAGGCCTGATCGACATCAGCAAGGCAGACGCCCCGACCATTGGCGACGACGTCAATGTCTTGAATCGGCCCGGCGATGCGCCTGCCAATGGCGAGCAAACCGCAGATGCCAGCGCGGTGTCGCCCAAACGCAAAGTTCAGGCGAACATCGATGTGGATTTGGGGTCCAAGCTGCGCCTGAAGGGCCGGGGCCTGAATGCGCTGCTGGTGGGCAAGCTGACACTGACCACACCCAATGGTCGCATGGCGGTGCATGGCACCGTCAAGACCGAGTCGGGCTCGTACGTGGCGTATGCGCAGAACTTGGTGATTGAACGGGGCTCGATCGCGTTCACGGGCCCCATCGACAACCCCCGGCTGGACATCCAGGCCATGCGGGCCGAATCGCCCACCGCGGCAGCGTCAGACGTGAAGGTGGGGGTCACCATCACCGGAACAGCGCAGGACCCCCGCGTGCGGCTGTATTCCGACCCGGCCATGTCGGAGACCGAGAAACTGTCCTGGTTGATCCTGGGCCGTGGTCCGGCCGGCCTGGGGGGCGCCGACATTGGTTTGCTGCAGACCGCCGCGTCGGCCTTGCTGGCGGGCGAGGGCGGCACGCCCAAGGATTCGGTGCTGGGGGCCATCGGCCTGGACGAGTTGTCCGTGCGCCAGAGCGAGAACGGTGATGCCCGCGAAACCGTGGTCAATGTGGGCAAGCAGATTTCGCGCAAGTGGTACCTGGGCTACGAGCGCAGCCTGAACGAGACGGCGGGCAACTGGCAGTTGATCTACCGGCTGGCGCAGCGCTTCACCGTGCGGGCACAGGCGGGGCAAGACAATGCGCTGGGCCTGATCTGGTCGTGGCGGTTTGATTGAGCAGGCCTAACCCGAAATCAGCACGCTGGACTGCGGTTTGGCCGGATCGTAGAACACCGGCACCTGGGCGCCTGCGGGAAATTTCTGCTGAATGGCCAACGCCTCAGCCTCTGTGCTGAAGCGGGGCAGCAGGGCGCGGATGCGGTTGTTCTTGTAGGTCTGGCCGTTGACGCTGTAGGTGTAGTTCACGTCGATCCGCCATTCACGCGTGAAACTGGCGCCATCGTCCGACTCGTTCTGCGCCACCACCCGTGAATCGATGATCAAGCCGGTGGCCGTGGGCCACTGGGGGCTGGCCTTGCGGTCCTGGTAGCCGCGCCACATCAGAAACGCCAGCCCCGCAACGATCGCGCCGATGATCCATTTTTCCCAGTCGATGCTCATGGTCTCAGTGTGCCGCAAAGGCGGGCCGGAGCATTGGCGATATATTCCCCGCATGTCGAACACCAGCCCCTTTTACGCCCACCTGGCCCGCCTGCGCTTCATCAAGCGCTGGGGCCTGATGCGCAACGCCGTCGAAGAAGACGTGGCCCAGCACAGCTGGGAAGTGGCCGTGCTCGCCCATGCGCTGGCGGTGATCCGCCGCGATGTGCTGGGCGTGCCCATTGACCCCAACGCGGTCGCCACGCGCGCCTTGTTCCACGACGCCACTGAAGCCATCACAGGCGACCTGCCGACCCCGGTCAAGTATTCGCCAGCCATGCGCCAGGCCACCGCCCACCTTGAGCACGAGGTCAGCCAGGAAATGCTGGCATTGCTGCCACCCGCTATCCAGCCCGCGCTGCGCGATGTGTTGGACCACGAACAATGGCCCGACGATCACGCCCAGCTGGTCAAGGCCGCCGACCGCCTGGCGGCGTGGCTGAAGTGCCGGGCTGAATTGCGCTATGGCAACACCGAGTTCGAGCAGGCCGCCGAGCAGATCAAAGGCAAAATTGACCAGCACATGATCCCCGAGGTGCGTTACTTTCTGGACCAATTCGGCCCAGCCTTCGAGCTCACGCTCGACTCCCTGATGCGTGGCGACTGACCCATGAACGACACCGCTTTGCTCGATCCCTCTTTCGACACCCCCGAAGCCCTGGCCAAGGTGCTGGAAGCGCACCCCGACTACCGCGTGCTGCGCCGCCTGGTGCCACGCAAAACCTTCGGCCACAAGGCCGCCGGCGCCAAGACCAAGGTGCTGATCCTGGACACCGAAACCACCGGCCTGGATTGGCGCAAGGACAAGATCATCGAGTTGGCCTTGCTGTTGGTGGAGGTGGAACTGGAGGCCGGCCTGCCCATCCGCGTGCTGGAGGTCTACGACGAGCTGGAAGACCCCGGCATGACCATCCCCGAGACCGCTTTGCGCGTCACCGGCATCACCGATGCGATGGTGAGTGGCCAGCGCCTGAACGAAGCGCGCATTGCCACCTTGCTGGAAGGCGTGTCGCTGGTCATTGCGCACAACGCCCGTTTTGACCGCGCCTTCCTGGAGGGCCGTTTACCCGCTTTCGCGGCGCTGCCTTGGGCCTGTTCGCTGGCCGAGATCGACTGGAGTGAAGAGGGCCGTGGTTCCGCCAAGCTGGAATTTCTGGCGGCCGAGCTGGGCTTGTTTTACGACGCCCACCGGGCCGAGATGGACTGCCATGCCTTGCTGGCCGTGCTGAGCCAGCCCTTGCCAAAATCAGGCCATTCGGGTTTGAAAGCCCTGCTGAACGCCGGCCAGACCACCAGCTACAAAGTGATGGCCACGGGATCGCCCTTTGACTCCAAAGACGCCTTGAAAGCCCGTGGTTACCGCTGGGATGCCGAGCGCAAGGTTTGGCACACCAGCGCGAACGATGCTGAGCTGCTGGAAGCCGAGTGCACCTGGCTCAAGGCCTCGGTGTATGGCCGGCGTGCGGCGCGCATCGAGATCGAGCAGCTCACGGCCATCGATCGTTTCGCCCCACGCTCGGGGCTGGTCCAGGTGCGGGATCTGTGAGTCAGTTCGGCCGACCAGTCAGCGCAGGATGTTGTAGCCCCGGCCCGTCAGGCAGCGCTTGAGCACGCTCATGCGGTCGGCATCATTGGCGGCTTTGCGGCCGATGATGCCCATCGACACCTTCTCGGCAGCGGTGCCCACGGCCCGACTGGCCGTCGTGCTCATGCTGTTGATGTCCTGGTTGGCAATGGCCGCGCACTCAGCGTAGTCCTTGTCATAGATGACCGTGTCGATCTTGCTTTTGTCGACCAGGTCATAGCCGGTGATGGGCACCATGGCGACGTTGGGTTCCAGGCTGGTGCAGGCGGCCAGCGTGGTAACCAGGACGACCGCGGCCAAGAGAGGACATGTGCGCTTCATAGAACCTTGCGCTGGTGGCGATGTCTGATTCTAGGCAGACTTGGCTTGGCCCTTGATGCGCTGAAACAGCGTGACCGCCACCAAAGTCACGCCACCGGCAACAATGCCCACAATGGCGTCCGCCAGGGTTGGGGTAATCACCTTGAGCACGCTGCCGATGCCTGAGATGCCGCCCGCGCTTTCAGCCAGGTGGTGAATCCAGTCGTGTGCCGCCGGGATGCCGTGGGTCAGGATGCCACCACCCACCAGGAACATGGCGATGGTGCCGGCGACGGTGAGCAGGCGCATCAAATGGGGTGCCGCTTTCAGAATGACTTCACCTGTGCTTTTCTGAAGCCGGCCGAGCGAGCCGGGCCCTGCCGTTCTCGCCAGGTAAAGACCACCGTCGTCCAGTTTGACGATGCCGGCCACCAGGCCGTAAACGCCGATGGTCATGATGATGGCGATGCCCACCAGCACGGACAGTTGGGTGGTGAAGGCTTTGTCCGCCACCGTGCCCAGGGTGATGGCGATGATTTCGGCCGACAGGATGAAGTCGGTGCGCACGGCGCCCGAGATCTTGTCTTTCTCAAACGCCACCAGATCGACCGCCGGGTTGGCCAGGGCTTCGACCAGGTCCTGGTGGTGCGCTTGGTCCTCGGCATGGCTGTGCATCAGCTTGTGGGCCACTTTTTCAAAGCCCTCAAAGCACAGGAACAGGCCCCCGATCATGAGCAAAGGCGTCACTGCCCAGGGTGCAAAAGCACTGATGGCCAGCGCGGCGGGCACCAGGATGGCCTTGTTGCGGGCCGAACCCTTGGCCACAGCCCAGACCACGGGCAACTCTCGGTCGGCCTGCACACCGGACACCTGCTGGGCGTTCAGGGCCAGGTCATCGCCCAGCACGCCGGTGGTTTTTTTGGCGGCCACCTTGGTCAGTAAGGCCACGTCGTCAAGGATGGTGGCGATGTCGTCTATGAGGGCGAGTAGGCTGCTGCCGGCCATGGGGGAGTCCTGGTGTGAAATGCGGGGGGTGTCCCTAAACCCGCATCCTATCGGACTTCAATGGCGAGTCGTCAGCGTGGCCCCAGCATTTGCCGGGGGTCGACCCAGCGGTCGAACTCCTCGGCGGTGATGGCGTTCAGGGCCAGCGCAGCTTCGCGCAGCGAGGTGCCATTCTTTTGCGCATGCTTGGCCACGGCCGAGGCTTTGTCGTAGCCGATGTGCGGGGCCAGGGCCGTGACCAGCATCAGCGAGCGTTGCAGCAGCTCTTCCACGCGGACCTGGTTCACGGTGATGCCTTTGACGCAATGTTGGGCAAAGCTGGTCATGGCATCGGACAGCAATCGCACGCTGTCCAGGGTGTCCAGCGCGATCAGGGGCTTGTAGACATTGAGTTCGAAGTGGCCCTGGCTGGCAGCAAAACCAATGGCCGTGTCGTGGCCCATCACTTGGGCGCACACCATGGTCATGGCTTCGACCTGGGTGGGGTTGACCTTGCCGGGCATGATGGAGCTGCCCGGTTCGTTCTCGGGCAAGTGCAACTCGCCCAGGCCGGCGCGTGGGCCGCTGGCCATCAGGCGGATGTCATTGGCGATCTTGGTCAGGGCCACGGCCAGCATGCGCAAGCTGCCATGGAAGGCCACCAGCGCTTCGTGCCCGGCCATGGCGGCAAACAGGTTGTCGGCTTGCTTCAAGGGCAGCTGCAGGTGCTGACCTAACAGGGCAGACACGCGGGTGCCAAACTCGGGGTGCGTGTTCAACCCGGTGCCCACGGCCGTGCCACCGATGGCCAGGCCATGCACCGCCTTCAAGGCGTGGTCGATGGCGTTGTGGCACAAGGTCAACTGGGCCTGGTAACCGCCAAACTCCTGGCCCAGGGTCACGGGCGTGGCGTCTTGCCAGTGGGTGCGGCCAATCTTGACCACCTCGGCGTAGTCGCCTGCTTTGTCGGCCATCACGCTGAGCAGGATCTCCAGTGCGGGCAGCAGGCGTGTTTGCGCTTCCTTGGCCACCGCGACGTGCATGGCCGTGGGGAACACATCGTTGGACGACTGGCCCAAGTTCACGTCGTCATTGGGGTGCACCAGGCGCTGGCCCCCCAGGCTGCCGCCCAAGGCCTGCGAGGCCAGGTTGGCGATGACCTCGTTGACATTCATATTGCTTTGCGTGCCCGAGCCGGTTTGCCAAACCGACAGCGGAAACTCCGCATCGAACTGGCCCAGCGCCACCTGTTGCGCCGCGCTGCCAATGGCTTGGGCTTTGCCCGGGTCCAGCAAGCCCAGCTCCTGGTTGATGTGCGCGGCCGCCCATTTGATCCAGGCCAGGGCATGGATCAGGGGCAGGGGCATGCGCTGCTCACCAATGGCAAAAAAGTGCAGGCTGCGGGCGGTCTGGGCTCCCCACAAGGCTGCGGCGGGCACATCGATGGGGCCGAAGCTGTCGGTCTCGGTGCGGGTGGCGGTCATGCGGGTCTCCTGGGGCAAGGGGCCAGCATAGCCTTGCCAAGATCACCCTTCAACGCAGGGGGCGGTCAACTGCCGTGCTGGATGATCTCGCGGTGCAGTGCCCCGATGGGCAGGATCTTGTCCACGGCGCCGCGCTTCACAGCCTCTTTGGGCATGCCGTAGACCACGCAGGTCTCTTCATCCTGGGCAATGGTCCGGGCGCCGGCGTTCTTCATTTCCAACATGCCGGCGGCACCGTCATCGCCCATGCCGGTCATGATCAGGCCCAGGGCGTTGGCCCCGGCAGACTTGGCCACGGATCTGAACAGCACGTCCACCGAAGGGCGGTGGCGGTTCACCAGGGGGCCGTCCAGCACCTCGACAAAATACTGCGCGCCGCTGCGCTTGAGCACCATGTGCTTGCCACCCGGCGCGATCAAGGCCTGGCCGGGCACCACGCGGTCGTTGTGCTGCGCCTCCTTGACGCGGATCTGGCAGATGCTGTCCAGGCGCGCGGCGAATGCTGCGGTGAATTTCTCGGGCATGTGCTGCACGATGACGATGCCCGGGCAGACGCGGGGCAGAGCGGTGAGCACCTCTTCCAGAGCTTGCGTGCCACCGGTGGACGTGCCGATGGCGACAACGCGCTCGGTGGTCTGCACCATGGCCCTGGGGCTGGCCGCGCTCAGGATGACGTCCGCATTGTTCTTGACTTGCGGCACCAGTGGCGGGGACTCCGCCCGGATGGCCAGGCGCCGCACATTGGCCTTGGAGGCCGCTTTGACGGCGCTGACCAAGTCGTCCGAGGTGTCGACAATGAACTGCTTCAGGCCCAGCTTGGGTTTGGTGATGATGCACACCGCGCCTGCGGCCAGGGCCTCCATGGTGGTCTTGGCGCCTTTCTCAGTCAGGGTGGAGCAGATCACCACCGGGGTGGGGCGCTCCTGCATGATCTTCTTCAGGAAGGTGATGCCATCCATGCGGGGCATTTCAACGTCCAGCACGATCACATCGGGCCAGCTCATCTTCAGGCGCTCGATGGCCAGCAGCGGATCTGCCACGGCGCAGCACACCTCGATGCCCGGGGCAGCATTCAGCACAGCGGACAGCACCTGCCGAACCACCGCCGAATCATCGACCACCATGACTTGGATGGACTTCATGCGCGAGTGCCTTCTTGGTGATTCAAAAGAGTCTCCACAGGTTTGACCTGGCGAGCCCAGACGTGACCACTTTTCACGTCGAACATGATTTTGCGGTGACCCACCCCAAACAGGCTTTCCGAAGATACCCGAATGCCTTGGGCTTCCAGCAGGCTGCGTGCGGCCTCGCCATTCCTGCGACCGATCTGGGCGGCGTTGGCCATGCCACGGTGTTGCGGGAACATGTCGCCGCCGCCGAATATTTTGGCAGTGCAAGCCTTCGGATTGACGCCATGGCGCATCAATTCGGTCTGCATCAGGCTGAGCGCTTCCTTGCCGTAGCGGGCATCCAGTGGACTACTGATCTTGGCCGACCGTTCAGACAACAGGAAATGAGACATGGCGCCAATGCGCAGTTCGGGGTGCCACAAAGTGATCGAGACGCACGAACCCAGCAAAGTGCGGATTCGGTGCCGGGCGTCGCCCACGAAGTATTCGCCGGGGTTCAGAAAAACAATGATCTCATCGGCCGAGATCACGGCTTGCGGTAAATCGAGGGCGCCACCGACACCAAGGCATCGCTGATGTCGTTGAGGCTCTCGGAATGGCCGATGCAGAAGTAGCCGCCCGGCTTGAGCGTCGAGATCACGCGGGCCACGACCTGGCGCTTGGTGTCGCCATTGAAGTAGATCATCACGTTGCGCAAAAAGATCACGTCGAACATGCCCAGCTGTGGGAGCGCTTCATTGAGGTTGGCCTGAATGAAGCGAACCCGTTGTCGCAGGGCGCGCTCGACCAGCATGGTGCCATCCTGCTCGTCCATGCCCTTCAGGCAAAAGCGCTTGAGGTAGGGCTGTGGAATATTGCGGGCGCGCTCCATCGGGAAGTGGCCGGCGCGGGCGCGTTGCAAAACCCGTGTGCTGATGTCGGAGCCCAGGATTTCCCAAGGGTTGTGGTCCAGGGTGTCGGCCAGGACCATGGCCATGCTGTAGGCCTCTTCACCCGTGGAGCTGGCGGCACTCCAGACGCGGAAGGGCTGGCTTGATTTGTGCGCCTGCGCCAATTTCTTCAACAGTTCAAAGTGCTTGGGCTCTCTGAAAAAGTAGGTTTCGTTGGTGGTCAGCAGATCGATTGCGGTCTGCACTTCGTCCTTGGCCTGTCCGCTGGACAGCAGGTTGAAGTACTCCGTGAAGCTCTTGAGCTGGCGTGCCTGCAAGCGCTTGGACAGGCGACCCGAGACCAACGCCTTTTTGGACGAGGCCATGCTGATGCCGGCCGCCTCAAAGATGAAGCGCTGGAAGCGGTTGAATTCCTGATCGGTGATGGCGTTCATCGGATTGGCACGCAGACTTCTTAAAACCGTGCGAAGTGGGTTTCATCGGGCGCGTCAACGCCTTCGTAAGCGGCTGCCCGCGTGGGCGTGGACTTGCTGAAAGACTGCTTGAGTGGCTTTTTGGCCCGACTGGTGGCCACCAGCTTGCGCGATGTGGCCGTGCCGGGCGTGTGGTCGCCGTCCTGGGACAGCTTGAAGAAGGACATGGTTTGCTGCAACTGCTCGGCCTGGCTGCTCATCTCTTCGGCCGTGGCGGCCAACTCTTCCGAGCTGGAGGCGTTTTGTTGCGTGGTCTGGCTCAACTGGCTGACGGCTGAATTGATCTGGCTGACGCCCGACGATTGCTCTTCCGACGCGGCGGTGATCTCTTGCACCAGGTCCGAGGTTTTGCGGATGTTGGGCACCATCTCATCCAGCAGCTTGCCGGCCTTCTCGGCCAACTCGACGCTGGAGCTGGCCACGGTACCGATCTCTTGCGCAGCCACCTGGCTGCGTTCTGCCAGCTTGCGCACTTCGGCCGCGACCACGGCGAAGCCCTTGCCATGCTCGCCAGCACGCGCAGCCTCGATAGCCGCATTCAAGGCCAGCAGGTTGGTCTGATAGGCGATGTCATCGATGATGCCGATCTTCTGCGCGATCTGCTTCATGGCGGCCACGGTGGCCTTGACGGCTTCGCCGCCCTCGGTGGCTTCGCCTGCGGCTTTGGTGGCCATGCCGTCGGTGACCTTGGCATTCTCGGTGTTCTGCGAAATGGAGGCGGTCATCTCTTCGATGGACGCGCTGGTCTCTTCCACCCCCGCGGCTTGTTCGCTGGCCGATTGCGACAGCGACTGTGCGGTGGAGCTGAGCTCTTCGGAGGCACCAGCCAGGGCTTCGGCACCAGCGTTGACCTCGGTCACCACCTGCGACAGCTTGTTGACGGTGTTGTTCACGTACTCCTTCATTTCACCGAAGGCGCCTTCATACGGCTTGTCGATGGATTGGGTGAGGTCGCCTTGCGACATGGCGCTCATGACGCGAACCACATCGTTGATGCTGGTGCCCGTGGTGGTCACCAACTGGTTCAGGCCTTCGCCCATTTCCTTTTGAAAACCTTGCAGGCCGGCCAGCTCAATGCGTGCGTCAAAGTTGCCATGGTTGGCCGCTTCGACCACATTGCGTTGGCCATCAATCACCTGCTTGAGGCGGCTGACCATCTGCTTGACGGCGAACAGCATGCTGCTGTCGTCATTCTTGGCAATGATCACTTCGGCCGACAGGTCGCCATTGGCCACCTTGGTCAGCAAGGCTGCGGCATAGTCAGGTTCGCCACCCAGTTGGCGGCTGATGATGCGGGTGACCATCAGGCCCAGGCCGATGGCCAGCACGACGGACACTGAGACCACTGACATGGTCACGATTTTGGCGTGGGACACCTGGGCCGTGGCCAGCTCATTGGTGGCCTTGGCTTGGGCGCTGAGCTCCTCGATGATGGCGGCCATCGTGTCTTCCATCGCGCGGGTGATCTTGCGCGCTTCACCGTTGCTGACCTCGGTGGCCTCGGCGAACTTGCCGCTCAATGCCAGCTGCGCGACCTTTTCGCTTTCAGCCAGGTAGACCGGCAGCTGGGCATCCAGCTCTTTGAGCAGGGTTTGCTCTTTGGCGCTGAGCACGGTGCTTCGGTAGTTTTGAATCGACTTGTTGTAGCCATCGATGTAGGTCTTGGCACGCGTCATCGCGGCTTTGGCATCGTCCGGATTCTTGGTCGCGGTCAGGCGAACATAGGTTCGCGCATGCGATGACAGCTTGAGCGCTGCATCGGAGATTTGCTCCAGACAGACCACATTGTTGTCATAGGTCGAACTGAGCATGTTGCCCAACTCGGAAATCCGCATCAGACCATACGCGCCAACAGCGGCGGTCAGGACCGAGCAGGTCAGAAAAGTGGTCAGCAGCTTGTGAGCCAGCTTCATGCGCAAGAACCAATTCATGGCCGTGTTCCTTTGGGTAGTTTCGTCTGGCTCAGTTCAACGCCATAGCGCTGGTCTGTGCAGGTGTTTGTGCAAGTTGGGTGATCTCGTCCATGGACAGCACATGGTCGGCATCGAGCAGGATCACGAACTTGCCTTTGACTTTGCCCATGCCCTGGATGAAATCGGTGCGGATGCGGGCACCGAACGCGGGCGCGGGTTCGATGTCCGAGGCGGCGATGTCGAGTACTTCATTGACGGCGTCCACGATGACACCGATGACCTGCCTTTCCTGCTCGGCCGTCTGCACTTCGACGATGACAATGCATGTGCGCTTGGTCACCTCCGACGATTTGCGGCCAAAGCGTGCCAGCAGGTCCATCACGGGGACGACGGCGCCGCGCAGGTTGATCACGCCGCGAACGCAGTCGGGCATCATCGGCACCACGGTCAGGCTGTGGTATTCAATGATCTCCTTGACCGCCAGGATGCCCAGGGCGAAGACCTCGCCCGCCAGCATGAAGGTCAGGTACTGGGTGGGGTCTTGCGAGCCCATGGCGGTGTGTGCGGCCGTTTGCGACGAAGTGGTGTTGGTCAGAGCTGTCATGACAGGCCTTTCAAAACGGAGAAAACTGGGATTCATCGGCTTCGGCATGAGCGAATGCCAATTGACCGGCTTTGCGAGGGGGGGCCGCCATTTTTTTGGCAGCAACGCGGGGCTTGGGCGCCACGCGTGTCGCAGGCGGCACCGTGCTGCGACTCAGGGTGTGGTTCCCAGCAGCCAGCTTGAAGAACGACATGGCCTGTTGCAGCTGCTCAGCCTGGCTGCTCATCTCTTCAGCGGTGGCCGCCAGTTCCTCTGAACTGGAGGCATTTTGTTGCGTCGTGTCACTGAGCTGGCTAACGGCTGCATTGATCTGGCCGACACCCGAAGACTGCTCTTCCGATGCGGCAGTGATTTCCTGAACCAGGTCCGAGGTCTTCTTGATGTTGGGCACCATCTGGTCCAGCAAGCGACCTGCCGTTTCAGCCAATTCGACGCTGGAGCTGGCCACGGAGCCAATCTCCTGCGCTGCGACTTGGCTGCGCTCGGCCAGCTTGCGCACTTCGGCGGCCACCACCGCAAAGCCCTTGCCGTGTTCTCCAGCCCGCGCGGCTTCAATGGCGGCATTCAGCGCCAGCAGATTGGTCTGGTAGGCGATGTCATCGATGATGACGATCTTCTGGGCGATCTGCTTCATGGCCGCTACCGTGGCCTTGACCGCTTCACCGCCTTCGGCTGCTTCAGACGCGGCCTTGGTGGCCATGCCGTCGGTCACTTTGGCATTCTCGGTATTCTGAGAAATCGAGGCGGTCATTTGCTCAATCGACGCACTGGTCTCTTCAACCCCTGCGGCCTGTTCACTGGAGGCCTGCGACAAGGACTGTGCTGTGGCGCTGACCTCTTCAGAGGCGCCAGCCAAAGCCTCGGCGCCGCTGTTCACTTCGGCGACCACCTGGGACAGCTTCTGAACCATGTTCTGCATGGCCTGCAGCAATTGAGCCGTTTCATCCTTGCCGGTGACGTCAATGCTCACCGTCAGGTCGCCTTCGGCCAGTCGGTTGGCGGCATCAACTGCCTTGCCCAGAGGCTTGGTCACGCTGCGGCTGATGAAGAAGCCCAGTGCAATGCCGATCAGCACGCCAACTGCAATGATGCCGATCATCAAAACGCGGCTGCTTTCGTACAGGCGGGCGGTCTCATCGGAGGCGTCCTTGGCATTGCCTTCCTTCAACACGGTGAGATCGGACAGCATCGTGTCAAGCTTGTCGGCTTGTGCGCGGGCTGCGTTCAGTGCGGTCTCCAAGTCCTCGTCCCGATCTTGCAGCTTCTTGGTCGAGGCCAGAGTCAAGGCTTTCTGCAGGTCGCGCTGATAGTCGGTCCAGGTGAGGTCGAACGAGGCTAGCAAGCTCTTCCCTTTTTCGGTGAAGAACAGCGGCCGGGCCTTGTCAACGAAATCCTTGGTGCTGGCGCTGTACTTGGCCATCGCGGCCTGGTGCTTTTCGCGCTCTTCCTGCGAGTGGGCGAGCAAAAAGTTGCCACGTGCTCGACCGATGTAGACCAGATTGATGTTGGCTTCCTTGATGTACGACAGCCCCATCAACTCACGAGCGTACATGTTGTCCGCCATGGTGTTGATCTTGCTGGCATTGGAGATGCCGATTGATCCCACCACCAGGCTGATGGCCGCGACAAGCAGGAATCCCGCGATCAGGCGGACTCCGATTTTGAAATTGCTGAACATGAAACGTCCTGTGATTTAGGGATGCGGAAAGGCCGTCTCTCAAGCCGAAACGGAGGCTCTGTCGCCAGACTTGGCGGCATGGGTTTGTTGCATCAGCGAGGGAACATCCAGGATCAGCGCCACATCGCCGCTGCCCAGGATGCTGGAACCGCTGATGCCTTGCACTTGTGCAAACATCTTGGACAAGGGCTTGATCACGGTCTGTGCCTCACCCAGCAAGGTGTCCACCACCAGGCCAAACTTCTGACCTGCGTGCTTGACCACCACGATGTTTTCGCGTGATCCCTTTTGACCTTCCACGTCGAACAGTTCGCGCAAACGGATGAAAGGCAGAACCTGGCCGCGCAGGTTGGTGTAGTCGTGGCCTTCCTCGGCCGAGAACGCCACGCATTCCTCGATCATGTCCAGCGGCACCACGAACACCGAGTGCCCCACGCCCACCTGGAAGCCATTGATGATGGCCAGGGTCAAGGGCAGCCGCACGCTGACGGTGGTGCCGACGCCTTCGGCGCTGTTGATGGCAACGCTGCCGCGCAAGGCGGTGATGTTGCGCTTGACCACATCCATGCCCACGCCTCGGCCTGACAGGTTGGTCACTTGTTCCGCCGTGGAAAAGCCGGGCTCGAAGATCAAGCCGTAAATCTCACTGTCGCTCAAGGCCTTGCCTGATTCGACCAAGCCCCGCTCCAAGGCCTTGGCCAGGATGCGTTCTCGGTTCAGGCCGCCGCCGTCATCGCCTACTTCAATGACGATGCTGCCCGAGTCGTGATAGGCGTTCAGCCTGACCGTGCCTTTGGCGGGCTTGCCCCGTGCAATGCGCACATCGGCCGCCTCGATGCCGTGGTCGATGGCGTTGCGCACCAGGTGCATCAGTGGGTCGGCGATTTTCTCGACGACGGTTTTGTCCAGTTCGGTGTCTTCACCGTTGACGACCAAGCCAATGTCCTTGCCGATCTCGCGCGAGACATCGTGCACCACGCGTTGGAAGCGGCTGAAGGTGCCGCCCACTTTGACCATGCGCAGTTGCAGGGCGCTGTCGCGCACTTCTTCTACCAGGTTGGCCAGGGTCGAGTGGCTTTCCTGCAGCTCCAGGATGCGGGTGCTGCGGGCCACCAGGTTGGCGCCGGCGGCCGCGATGATCAGCTCGCCCACCAGGTTGATCAGGTGGTCCAGCTTGTCGGCATCAACGCGGATGGACTGGCTCTCTTGGGCCTTGCTGTCCTTGCCTTGCTTTTGCTTGGTCAAGGCGGCTTCCACCACGGCGGGCTGAACACGACCTTGTTCGACCAGGATCTCCCCAATGGGGGCGGCTTGCTCGGATTGGGCTTGCAGCGCCAGTGCCGAGTCCAGCTCGTGTGCGGTGAGTGTGCCGCAGCGCACCAGGATTTCGCCCAGGCGCGCAGGGCCCTCGGGCAACGCCTGGATCATCGCGATGTACTCTGAGGCCAGGCTGTTGGGCGGCACGATGTGCAGCAGGCAATCGTCCAGCACGAACTCGAAGGCACCTTCAATGGCCCCCTTGGTGGCCTCACTCTTGAACGAGATTTCGAAGCCCAGGTAGCAGGACTCGGGGTCCATCTCATCGGCCAAAGGCAAACCGTCGTGCAAGGTCACGATGCCGACGATCTCGCCCATGGTGCCCAGATAGCGGATGAATGACAGCGGGTCCATGCCATTGCGCAGCACATCGCGGCCGAATCGCAGCGAGATGTGCCAGTTGTCGGTGTTGATGCCGTGGTGGCCCATGCGCGCAAAATCCGCGGGATCGGCTTCGACCACCAGAGTGGCGGCGGGAAGGGCCGGCGAGGGTGGGGCCGCCAGGTAGACGCTGAGGCGGACCAGCAGCGGCTTGCCGGCTTGCGCCACGCTTTCGTCAGGGTCGGCGCGGGTGCTTTCGGTGATGTCGATCAGCGTGCCGATGTGGTCGCCGCAGGACAGCAGCAAGGTCACCAGGGCGTCTTCGATGGCGACTTTGCCATCCCGCACATGGTCCAGCACGCTTTCCACCACGTGCGTGAACTCCACAATCTGGTCCAGCCCGAATAAGCCGGCAGACCCCTTGATCGTGTGCGCGGCGCGGAAGATCGCATTGATGGATTCCGCGCGCTCTTCACCTTCGGTATGAGCCAAGCCGAGCAGGGCGGTTTCCATGGCTTCCAGCATCTCGCGGCTTTCCACGATGTAGGTCTGTAGCGCTTGATCGAGGTTCATAGTCGGTCTCGGTTCAGTGAACGGTCAATGGCAATGGTCGGCAACTCAGGCGGGCATGAGCAGCGGGTCGCCAAAATGCGCGGCCAGGTCCAGCAGTTCAAACACTTCCAGCACGGCGGGGCTGTGGTTGACCAGCTTGACTTCGCAGGCGGTGGCCTGGCCCGTGGCCTTGGCCAGCATCAGCAACTGGATGCCGGCACTGTCGATCTCGGTGATGCCGTGCAGGTCGACCTCCAGCGAGGTTGCGCCGCGCAAGGCCGTGAGCAGCGTCTGCTTCAACTCGGCGGCGCGGTAAATGGTCATCTCGCCCTCAATGGGCAGGCATGCGGTAGTCATGGAACGCTCCCTTGTGCTTCTTATGGCAGAACCAGTTTTTGAACCACGCCCAGCAACTGGTCGGGCTTGAAGGGCTTGAGCACCCAGGCCTTGGCGCCAGCTTCCTGGCCTTGCTTTTTCTTGTCGTCCTGCGACTCGGTGGTCAGCATGATGATGGGCGTGAACTTGTACGCGGCCAGTTGCTTGATCGCCTTGACCAGCGTGATGCCGTCCATGTTGGGCATGTTCACGTCGCTGATGATCATGTGGATCTTCTGGCCGGTCAGCTTGGTCAGGGCATCCTTGCCGTCGCAGGCTTCAATCACTTCGTAGCCGGCGCTTTTCAATGCAATGCTCACGACGACGCGCAGCGAGGACGAGTCGTCCACAATCAGAATGGTTTTGGCCATGTTGTCCTCTAGAAAAACGTGATTTCGGTGTCGTCTTGGGTGGCTTCGGCGGCTTTGCCGCCTTGTTGGTGGACCGCGCGTTCTTCTTTCATCGCGTAGGTCTTCTCCAGTTCGGCCAGCAGGCCCGCCGAATCCAGGGGCCGCAGGGCGCCGTCTTGCTCGAACTGGGCGCGGTTGTCGTCCAGCACCACCGGCAGCCGCGCAATATTGCTTTTCACGTGGCTCATGATCTGGCTCACGCGGTCCTGGAACTGAAGTTGCACCAGGGCTTCCGAGATCTCGGCCTTGATGTCCAGGCTCTCGTCCTTGAGCAGGTCCGTCGAGGCCACCAGCGTGTCGGTGACTGCGCGCAGCTGGTTCAAAACCGCCGTGATGGTGTCCTGCGAGCAGGCCATCGAGCGGCTTTCTTCCAGGTTGGAGGCTTCGGCGCTTTCCCGGGTTTCAACAATGGCCGCGTTGATCAGCGAGACTTTTTCGGTGATGCGTTTGCCTGTGTCGCCGGACAGTGCCGACAACTTGCGAACCTCTTGCGCCAGCACCGAGAATCCCCGGCCGTTCTCGCCCGCGTGCGCCGCTTCAATGGCCGCATTGATGGCCAGCAGATTGGTTTGCCAGGCGATGCTGGCCACGTCGGAGGCCATTTGCTGCAACTCGATGGTGAAGTGGTTCAGGCTTTGCATCTTTTCCAGCATCTGGGTCTTGCTGCTCATGGCCGACTCCATCGTGGCCACCACCGAGCTCAGTTCTCGCTCGCTCTTGGCAAAGACGGCGACCAGGCCGTTCTCGTTGTTGCCGATGGACGAGGTCGCGGCACTGGTGGTGCGCACTGTGTTGTCCAGCTTGTCGACGATGCCGGAAAAGCGCTGAGACAGTTCCGAGATGGCGGTTTCCATCTGCTGGCGTGAGGTTTCGATCTGCCCGGTCCACACTGGAGCCATGGTTTCGCCAAAGCGTTGGCGTCCGTCGATGTAGGCCTGAATGGACAGGCGTGATTCGCGCAAGTTGTGCAACATGCGCCAACTGGCCGCCAACCCAGCGCCGACCAAAATCGGTGCAGTGATCCAGGCCGCCAGGGCTCCACCGCTGAGCACGAGTGCGGCCGTGCCGCCAAGAGCGCCCAGGATGGGGGGGTACATCAAATAGGCTTTGATGTCGTGGTTGATGTTCATGTCCTGGCGGGCCCTGTGAAATCTGATGAGAGCTGTGCGTCCCTCTCCCATGTTGGCCACTGTGTGGCTTCCAAGAGTCGGGAAAAGATCGCTCCTTACAGGGCATATCGGGAGTCACCCTCGGACACTTAAGCTGCCTCGGTGACCAAGTTCACGAATTTGCTGATTTCTGCAGCAGGTTTCAATCGCGGCCACTACTGCAATCGAGGGGGATCGCCCACCATGTCAGAATCATCCTTGGATAAAACGGGGATGGCATGAAGAAGTGGACCGTGCGCGTGGCCAAGACCATGCTGGTGTTGATCGTGGTGCTGGCCAGCTTGGGCGCACTGGCCGTTTGGCACGGTAACCGAGATGTCACACCAGTCTCGATGGTCGATCGGCAGCAGAGTTTTCAGCGGGCGGTGTCCTGGATGCGGGCGCATGAGGCGCAGATTCTCAAAGAAAACAATGTCGCCCTGTGGTGGTTCGTCCAGACTGCGGCTGAGCGCACCGGGGATGAGTTTCTGCGAGATCTGGTGCTGAGGTACCTGGCCGCCGCTAGCGCAGATGAAATGACTGTTGGGCCCTGGAAGCGGATGTTGCTTCCCAAGGCGGAGGTCGTGCTGGACATCGCCTCGACCCGCTGGATGGAGCCCTACCAAAGGTTTTTCTACCATGCGTTGACCTGCCAGCCTGTGGTCCTGGATGCCAGCGACAGCAATGTTTTCTTGCAGAGCAACGCCTGCCACCCCCAGCCCACCCAGGTCTGGCTGAAGGACCCGGTTTGCACCACGCACCAGTTGGTCGGGGTCATGCTGCTGCAACGCGTCGGCTGTGCGCGTCCTGACGAGTTGGCCACGCTGGAAAGTGACTTGCTGGCCGACATCCACCAGCAGATGCAGTTGGACGTGGTCGTCAAGGATGCCTATCTTCAGCGCGTGCTGCTGCTGCTTTGGCGCGGAGGCCCCGATCAGGTCAAGCCCGTGTGGTTGCAACGTGTGGTTCTGGCTCAGCAGGCCGATGGCGGCTGGGTGGGGGGGCGCCAGTTCCCGGAATGGCCTTCATGGGCTCAACCGTGGGTGATTCGGTCAAAATTGGCGCTTTGGTGGCCATCGCACTTCAACGCGGTCAGTTCTGCTGATTTCCACGCGTCTGCACAAGGGCTGTTGATCGCCGCTCTGGCGATCACACCAGCTTCCGCGAAATAGTCAGGGCAGGCGCCTGCGACCTGCCGGTTGGGCTGCGGGAGCTGCTTGTTCAAGCCGAAAGTTATGGCTGACAAATCGGGAGCCTGCCAACCCGAATCGCCAAGGCAGGTCCGCAGCTTTCGAGATGCCGATGCGTGGACCCACGACCACGTTGACAGTCTGGCCTTCAGGTGCGGGTCGCAATTGAAAGGGCGGGGCGTTGATGCGCAGGCCATCCAGGTCGCGCGTCACCGCCAGTGCCTGGCAAACCCGTCCAGGCCCGGCGCACAGCAGCATGGTGTTTTCCAAGCCGCGTCGGCGCCTCATGACCTCTATGCCCTGGGTGGGTTCAAGCGCTCGGATCAGCACGCCAGCGCCATGTCCCGCCGGCATGCACACCAGGTTGAGGCACCAATGCAGGCCGTAAGATTGGTAGACGTAGGCTTGTCCTGCGGGTCCGAACATTGAACTGTTCCGCAAGGTCTGGCCGCCAAAGCTGTGAGAGGCGGGATCTTCCTCGTCGTAGGCTTCGGTCTCGACAATGATGCCGCCCACCCCATTGACCAGCAACGTGGCCCCGATCAGCGCTTTGGCCACTTTGTCCGAGGGTTCCAGGAAATCAATGCCGCCATGGCCCGACACCAGGCCAAGCGAGGCGCCCGGATCTTCCTCGCCGGCCACCGATGCGCTGGGGACATAGCCGCTGCGGCCTGTGATCACTTTGGTACCTCTTTTCGATCCAATTTTGGCGCCCAAGCTCTTGGCAGTTTTTGCCGAAGAAATTACCATTGACAGCGCTGATTCCGAGCGCAAATGCCTTGTGGCGGCAGGGTCATGCTCTGCCCCGTGGCCTGGGCATGCTGATTGCTGATTTGAGCAATTGAAGTGCCGAGGTGCCCAATTTTTCAAACTTTGCAATGTGCGCCATGGACAGGCATGGAGGTCTGAACACTTGTTTACAGCTCATTTGAATAATTGGTCACAATACAGCCCACGCTAGAAGTACCAGCATGAACCCGAAACCAAAGAAGCGCCCCGGCAACGACACCCAGATCACCCTCGGTGAGGGATGGCGGCAATTTGCCATGCCCCGAGAAGACCTCACTTTCATGGGGACCATTCGCCGTGGCATGGAGATCGGTGCCTTGGCGAAAGACCACGCGGGTGCTTACCTGCTGGTCAATGGCGACATCCGCCAAACCCTGAACAGCAGCCGTGTCGAGGCTAAATTGCGCTCAGCAGTGGTTCGCCACCCACGGGTGCCCGTGGTTCAAGGGCCCACGGCCGCCGAGCGCGCGGCCGTTGTCGTCGTGGTGAAGCCGCGCAGGCGCATTGTGGTTCCCAGCTGACCATTCCTTCGCATGGCATGCGTCATGCTTGCAGGGACTATGATGCATCACGGGATTTCCCTGTGACAACGACTCAATGGAAAGCAGGTGGCCATGGTCAGGCTGAAGTTTTCCATCTCCTTGAACTACGAGATCAAGGACCCCACGGCTGATTTCATCTTCAATCTGCACGCGGCCCACACCCTCAATCAGACGGTGGTGCAGGAAACCCTCTACGTCAGTCAACCCGTGCCCCTGCAGCACGTCACCGACCACCTGGGCAACCGCTTCATGCGTTTGCGGGCGGGGCAAGGGCCGATGATGGTGCGTTACGAAGCCACGGTGGACATCGCTCAGGTTTTTTCACCGCCGGGCAGCTTGGGCGAAGCACCCATATCGCAATTGCCCATGGCGGTGTTGCCCTACATCTACCCGAGTCGCTACTGCCAGTCAGATCAGATGACGGCGTTGGCCACTCGCGAGTTCGGGCACCTGCGGCAAGGCTATGTGCGCGCCCAGGCCATCCACGATTGGGTACAGGCGCACACCAAGTTCACGTCGATGAGTTCCAATTCGAGCACCTCGGCCTTGGACACCTTGAGTCAGCATGTGGGCGTGTGCCGCGATTTCGCCCATTTGATGATTGCCCTATGCCGAGCTGTCAACCTGCCGGCTCGCTTTGCCACAGGCATTGACTACGGCGCTGACCCGGTTTTGGGCCCCACTGATTTCCACGCCTATGTGGAGGTGTTCGTGGGGGGGCGCTGGTACATCTTCGACCCCTCGGGCACGGCCATCCCCATGGGCTTCGTGCGCATCGGCACCGGGCGCGATGCCGTGGACGTGGCGTTTTCAACCATCTTTGGGGCGGTGACCTCGGAGCCGCCGATCATCAGCATCGTGGCTCTCACCGAACCTGGGGCGCCCTGGCTCATGCCCTTCCGACGCACGGACGCCTTGTCAACGGCGGGTGAGCCTCCGATGTGAGTGTGGCTGTCCCGTAGACTCTCGGCTTTCAGCGTTGATTCCGTGAGGCCCGCGTGTCGCATTCGCACCATCCGCATGACCACTCCCATTCGCATGATCACGATCATTCGCATTCGCTGATTTTATTCAGTCCCGCGGGCATCGTGGCCAAGGCACCCGCCGTTCGCCGCGCTGCCAAGCGCCTCAAGGCCCTCGGTTTTGACACCCGGATTGACGAGTCCGCGCTGGCCAAGCACCAGCGTTTTGCTGGTGATGACGAAACCCGCCTTCAAGCCTTGCACCGCATCGCGAAAGCGGCACCCTGCGTGGCCCTGGCCACCCGTGGTGGCTACGGCCTGAGCCGCCTGCTCGACCGCATCGACTGGGCACTGATTGCCCAAAGTGTGGAGCAGGGGACGGCCTGGGTGGGCCACAGCGACATGACAGCGCTGCAACTGGCCGCCTTGGCCCATGGCGCCACCGGCCCCCTGAAGGTGGCCCCACACGTGTCTTCCGGTTTTTGGGCCGGCCCCTTGGCCTGCGACGATTTCGGCAACGAAGAACTGCCCGACGGGGGTGATGACGTCACCCAGGAATGCTTTGTCGAAGCGGTGACCGGCCTGCTCGAAGGCGTGGGCTTCAGGACCGAGGCAGGCTTTGACGGCCTGGATGTGACGGGCCGTTTGTGGGGTGGCAACCTGTCCATGGTCCAGGCCCTGCTGGGCACGCCACATTTCCCCAAGGTCAAGGATGGCTTGCTCTTCCTGGAGGATGTCAACGAGCACCCCTACCGCGTTGAGCGGGCCATGTTGCAACTGCACCAGGCGGGCATCCTGGACAAGCAGAAGGCCATCATCCTGGGCGACTTCACCAACTTCCGCAAGTCGCCGCTGGACCGGGGCTACAACCTCAAGGCCATGGTGGCTTACTTGCGCACCATCACCAAGACGCCCATCCTGACCGGCCTGCCGTTTGGCCATGTGCCCACCAAGCTGTGCCTGCCCATCGGGCGCAAGGCTCAGATGGTGGCGCAGGGGCGCGATGTGTTCATGATGTGGTGACGCCGTGAGGGCGACCTGGATGCTGGCGGTGCTATGCCTGGCAGGCTGCAACAACAGCCCCTGGGAGACCGGTGCGGCGGCAGAAAACACCCTCTACTCAGCGGTCAAGGAAAGCTCACCCCGGCACCTGGACCCGACCGCCTCTTACTGGGCGCCCGAGACGCCCTACACCTACCAGATCTACGAGCCGCTCTATGGTTACCACTACCTGAAGCGGCCCTACGAGTTGATCGGCAAGGCGGCCGAAGCGGTGTCCCAGCCCCGCTACCTCGACAAAAACGGCCGTGATTTGCCAGGTGATGCGCCCGGCGATCAGATCGCCGAAAGCGTCTACGAGATCCGCCTCAAGCCAGGCATCCTGTTCCAGCCGCACCCTTGCTTTGCGCGCGATGAGCAAGGGCAGCATCGCTACCACTCGATGCTGCCGGGTGAGCTGGGTGGGCGTTTCTCGCCCCTGCAGTTCCAGCACCAGGGCACGCGCGAATTGGTGGCCGAAGACTACGTCTACGCGCTCAAGCGGCACGCCACCACGCGCATCACCACGCCCATCTTCGGCATCTTTTCCGAGCACGTGATCGGATTGAAGGACTACCGCGCCCTGGTCAAGCAAGAGGACGCCAAGCTGCGCTCTGGCCTGGACCCCGCCAGCCTGGACAAACCGTTTCTGGATTTCAGGCAATGGCCGCTGGCCGGTGTCACTGCCCCCGAAAAGCACCTGCTGCGCATCCGCCTCAAAGGCAAGTACCCGCAATGGAACTACTGGATGGCCATGACCTTCACGGCCCCCATCCCCTGGGAGGCCGATGCGTTCTACGCCCAGCCTGGCATGGCCACCGTGGGCTTGAGCCTGGACACCTGGCCGGTGGGCACGGGGCCTTACATGATGGTCGAGTTCATCAAGGACCGCCGCCACGTGCTCAAGCGCAACCCCAACTACCGGGGAGAGCCTTATCCTTGTGAAGGTGCCCCAGGTGATCGGGAAGCCGGCTTGTTGGACGATTGCGGCAAGAAGACGCCTTTCATCGACACCCTGGTTTCGACCGTGGAGCGCGAGGCCGTGCCTCAACGGGCCAAGTTTCGCCAGGGCTACTACGACATCGAGGTGTTCGAGCGTACCGACACGGGCATGGACTATCTGGTGGCCAAGCAGGACTCGGAGGAGATCCGCCGCGAGTACGACGCCAAAGGGTTTCGCCTGGACCGCCTCAACGGCGTGGACAGTTACGAGATCGGCTTCAACATGCTGGACCCGGTCATCGGGCATGGCAAGACACCTGCGCAGCAAACCCGCAACCGAAAATTGCGCCAGGCCATCTCCATCGCTATCGATTGGGACGAGTACTCCAAGATCTTTCCCAGCAAGGCGGGCACCTCGGCCATGGGGCCTTTGCCCAAAGCCATTTTTGGTTCGCGTGAAGGGACGCTGGCTGGCGTCAACCTCGTCACGCACCGGATCGTGGATGGCCAGCCGGTGCGCCGTTCGATTGAAGAAGCCAAGAAGCTGATGGTAGAGGCCGGCTACCCCGATGGCCGCGATGTGAAGACCGGCCGGCCACTGGTGCTCAACTACGACTTCTATGTGCTGCCCACCCCAGAGCGCAAGGTCGAGATCGACTGGGTGGTGCGCCAGTTTGCCAAGGTCGACATCCAGCTGGAAGTGCGCGCCACCGACAACAACCAGTTCCAGGACAAGGTGCGCAAAGGCAAGCACCAGGTCTTCTGGCAAGGCTGGGTGGCCGACTACCCTGATGCAGAAAACTTTCTCTTCTTGCTGTACGGCCCCAATGGCAAGACGCGCTCGGACGGAGAAAGCTACGCCAACTACGACAACCCGGCCTATGACCGGCTGTTCTCCAAACTCAAGCTGATGGCGGATGGCCCCGAGAAGCAGGCGGTCATTGATCAGATGGTCAAGATTGCGCAAGAGGACGCACCCTGGAGCTTCGGCTACTTCCCGCATGCCTCAGCGGCGGTCCAGCATTGGGTCTACAACTCCAAGCCCTCGCTCATGGTGCGTGACCATGGCCGTTACTTGCGTCTGGACGTGGCCGAACGCCAGCAGCGGCAGGCGCAGTGGAACCAGCCGGTCTGGTGGCCGGTGATCCTGGCGCTGATCGGCTTGGCCGCGCTGGTGGGATGGCTCCTTCACAGCCTGAAACGTCGCGAGCTCAGGACTGCGCGCGGCGATGTCCTGACCTGAGCCAAAGCGAGTCACGATGCTGTCCTACGCCGTCCGCCGCCTCATCTATGCCGTCCTGGTCTTGCTGGGGGTGAACCTGTTCACCTTCTTCCTGTTCTTCACGGTGAACACGCCGGACGACATGGCGCGCCTGAACATCGGCGGCAAGTACATCACGCAAGATGTGATTGACCACTGGAAAGTCGAACGCGGCTACGACAAGCCGCTGTACTGGAACGATGCCAAGCTGGGCACCGAGCGCGCCACACAGACCATCTTCTGGGAGCGCTCAGCCTCACTGTTCACCTTGAAGTTCGGCCGCTCCGATGGGGAAAGCGCGGGCGACATCGGCCTGGAAGTGGGACGGCGCATGTGGGTGAGCCTGCAGATGGCCGCGCCCTTGTTCATCCTGCAGGTGATCGTCAGCGTGGCCTTTGCCTTGCTGCTGGTGATGTTCAGGCGCACCCGGCTGGACCTGGCGGGCGTGGTGTTGTGCGTGGTCATGCTGTCGATCTCCAGCCTGTTCTATGTGATCGTGGGGCAGCTGATGTTCTCTCGCGTGCTCAAGCTGGTGCCCATCTCGGGCTACATGCCGGGCCTGGACGCCATCAAGTTCCTGGTGCTGCCCGTGCTGCTGTCCTTGGTGGCCCGGCTGGGCGGCGAGGCCCGGCTGTACCGCGCCATGTTCCTGGAAGAGATGGGCAAGGACTACGTTCGCACCGCGCGGGCCAAGGGCTTGTCCGAGTCGGTGGTGTTGTTCAGGCATGTGCTTCGCAATGCGCTGATCCCCATCATCACCAGCGCGGGTGCTTACCTGCCCTATGTGTTCATGGGCAGCCTGGTGTTTGAAAGCTTCTTTGGCCTGCCTGGCCTGGGTGCCTATGTGATCGAGGCCATCACCAAACAGGACTTTGCCGTGGTGCGCACCATGGTGTTCCTGGGCTCCTTGCTGTATGTGGCCACCTACGTGCTGATTGACCTGGCTTATACCTGGGCCGATCCGCGCGTGCGGCTGGGTTGAGGAAGGAACGAGACCACCATGCCCAAACTTGTTTTGCTCTGGACTGACGCGGCGGTGTGGCTGCTGGTGATGGCCTTGCTGGCCTATGCCTGGGTGGTGGTGCGCAACCCGAACCTGTCCGCCAACTGGCGCAAGGTGTTCCGCGATGCACCGGCCTTGGCATCGTCCTTGATCCTGGCGCTGTGCCTGTTGGTGACGCTGGCCGACAGCCTTCACTACCGCTTGCCCTTGCCGCACGCCGAAGGCGCGCCAGCGGGTTCAGTGGCCTACGACACGCGCACGCGCTCCCTGTTGGACGCCGGGCTGGCAGGCCTCATCGATTCGCGCGAGGTCACGTACTCGCGGCCGCTGGCCTACGTGAGTTTCACCAAGGAAACCGTGACGGCGGCCGATGGCCGGGCAGCGCGCGTGGCCCCCAGGTTGAAGCATGGCGGCGCGCACCTCACCAATCCAGAGCTGCAATGGCAGCACGATGTGCTCGTCCGCGCGGCCTTGGGTTTGCTCAAAGGCGCGTTGTTGGCCACCATCCTGGCCGGCTTGCTGATGCTGTGCCTGGCCCGCAGTCGCCAATCCACTTTGACCGAAGCCTTGAGCAGCGTGTGGCGCAATGAAGGCGAGATCCCGTGGCGTGTGGCGCTGTGGACCATCGCCGTGCTGGCCTTGCTGATCGGCGCGGTCACGTCGCTGATGGGCGGGTACCACGTGCTGGGCACCGACACCACGGGCAACGATGTGCTGTACCAGGCCTTGAAAAGTATCCGCACCGCCTTCGTGATCGGGTCGCTGGCCACCGTGGCCACCTTGCCGCTGGCCGTGGTGCTGGGCATCATGGCGGGCTACTTTGGCGGCTGGGTCGATGAAGTTATTCAGTACCTGTACACGGTGCTGTCTTCCGTTCCCAATGTGCTGTTGATCGCGGCCTGTGTGCTGATGGTGCAGGTCTTTCTGGACACGCACCCTGACTTGTTCGAAACGGCGGTGGAGCGCGCCGACCTCAAGCTCTTCCTGCTGTGCACGGTGCTGGGCCTGACCGGCTGGGCCGGCCTGTGCCGCCTGCTGCGCGGCGAAACGCTCAAGCTTCGCGAACTGGAATATGTGCAGGCCGCCAATGCCTTTGGTGTCAGCCACACGCGCATCATGCTGCGCCACGTCTTCCCCAATGTGGCCCACCTGATGCTCATCGTCACGGTGCTGGAGTTTTCATCGCTGATCCTTTACGAGGCCGTGCTGTCCTACGTGGGCGTGGGAGTCGATCCCTCCATGAACAGCTTTGGCGGCATGATCAACTTTGCCCGCAAGGAGATGAGCCGCGACCCGGTGGTGTGGTGGAGCTTTGCCGCGGCCTTCGGCTTCATGGTGACCGTGGTGTTGGCCGCCAACCTGTTCGCCGATGGCGTGCGCGATGCGTTCGATCCGCGCGCCCGCAGTTTCCGTCCACGCTTGGCCATTCGGCCACCGGCCCCATCCACGCGCTGAAGGCCGCCAACATGCTGCAAACCCAAGACCTCAAGGTGGTGCTGGACGCGGAAGCGGGCCTGGTCAAGGCGATTGACGGCCTGAGCCTGGCGATCGAACGCGGCGAGACCTTTGCCCTGGTGGGTGAATCAGGTTGCGGCAAAAGCATGACGGCCCTGGCGCTGATGCGCCTGCTGCCCGAGAACGCCCGCGTCGTCGGTGGCGATGTTCATTTGGCGCAGAGCAGTCTGTTGGATTTGCCCGAATCGGCCATGCGGCGTGTGCGGGGTGCCCGTGTCGCCATGATTTTCCAGGAGCCTGCCACCAGCCTGAACCCCGTCATGCGGGTCGGCGATCAGATCCTTGAAACGATTCAGACCCACACGGCTTTGCGGGGCAGGGCGGCACAGGCCAAGGCCATTGATTGGTTGACGCGGGTGGGCATTCCCGAGCCCGCGCGCTGCATGGAGCGCTATCCTTTCGAGCTCAGCGGCGGCCAGAAGCAGCGCGTGATGATCGCCATTGCCTTGGGCGCCGAGCCCGACTTCCTGGTTGCCGACGAGCCCACCACAGCGCTCGACGTCACCGTCCAGAAGCAGATCCTCGACCTGCTGGTGGATCTGCAGCGTGAGCGCCGCCTGGGCTTGTTGCTCATCACCCATGACCTGGCCGTGGTGTCCGGCATGGCGCACCGCGTGGCCTTGATGTACGCCGGGCAGATCGTGGAAGTGGCACCCGCCAACTTGTTTTTTCAAAGGCCACGCCACCCCTATGCTGAGCTGTTGCTGAAGGCCTTGCCAGACGCTCAAAAGCGTGGCGATGCGTTGGCGGCCATCAAAGGCCATGTGCCGCCCCTGTGGCAGAAGTTTGAAGGCTGCCGGTTCGCACCGCGTTGCCACCGGGTGCAACCTCGCTGCCATGAGGAGGTGCCTGAGTTGATGCCCGTTGAGCACGGCTCGGCCCAGCACGAGGTCCGGTGCTTCTTCCCCATTGGTGTAGAGGCTGGCGCTGAATCAGCTCAGCTCCTTGCCCCGCAAGCCATGGCGCCTCGCGCAGCTGCGCCCAACACCGAACCCCTGCTGGACGTCCGCCACCTCAGCGTGGTGTACGTGCCCCGCCGTGGCCTGTTCTCTCGCGCCAAGCCCACTTTCACCGCGGTCGATGATGTTTCACTGACAGTGCGCGCCGGGCAAACGCTGGCCCTGGTGGGCGAATCGGGTTGCGGCAAAACCACCTTGGGCCGCGCCATCATTCAGTTGCTGCGCGGCTCGGCCCAAGTCAAAGGCCAGGCGCTGCTGAACGGGCAGGATCTGTTCAAGCTGCAAGGCGAGGCCTTGCGCCAGGCCCGCCGCGACATCCAGATCGTTTTTCAAGATCCATTTGCCTCCCTCAACCCCCGCTTGCGTGTTCAAGACATCTTGGAAGAAGGCCTGCGCTCGTTGCGCCCTGAATGGCTGGACGCCGAGCGCCAACAAAGGTTGCATCGCTTGATGGACCAGGTCGGCCTCCGCCAGGACGCCTTGGGTCGCTTCCCGCACGAGTTCTCGGGCGGTCAACGCCAGCGCCTGGCCATCGCCCGTGCTTTGGCCGTGGAGCCCAAAGTGCTGGTGTGCGACGAGCCCACCTCGGCGCTCGACGTGTCCGTGCAGGCGCAGATCCTGAACCTGCTCAAACAGTTGCAGGCCGAGCGCGGGCTGGCCTACCTGTTCATCACCCACAACATCGGCGTGGTGGCGTACCTGGCCGACGAGGTGGCCGTGATGAGGCGAGGGCGGATCGTCGAATCAGGCCCAAGCCATCAGGTTCTGGCCACCCCGCAAGACAACTACACCCGGACCTTGCTCGCCGCTGTGCCGCGCCTGGTCTCCCGCCCCCCATGTTGAGCCCATCCCCTATGGCAGAATCATTCGCATGAGATTCTTGTGGCTGGTTTGTCTGTGGTGCATGTCAACGGGGGCCTACGCTGCCCACGCCTACGCGCAGTTCGGCGACATCAAGTACCCGCCGGGCTTTGACCACTTCGACTACGTCAACCCCACCGCGCCCAAAGGCGGCGAGATCGCCCTGGTGGCCCCCGTTCGGGTCAGCATCTTCGACAAGTACAACCCCTTCACACTCAAAGGCTCGGCCCCGTCCGGCTTGAGCGAGTTGATGTTCGAGTCGCTGCTCACCGGCACTTTTGACCAACCCACGACCGCTTACGGCCTGCTCGCCGAAGATGTCGCTGTTGCGGCAGATGGCCTGTCCGCCACCTTCAAGCTCAACCCCCTGGCGCGGTTTCACAATGGCGATCCGGTGCTGGCGCTGGACGTCAAAAGTTCCTTCGACCGGTTGATGAGCAAAGAAGCCTCACCCGTGTACCAGTCGGCTTTTGGCGACATCAAAGGCGTGACGGTGCTGGACCAGCGCACCGTGCGCTTCGACTTCCGTCGCCGCAATGCCGAACTGCCTTTGGTGGCCGGTTCCGTGCCCGTGTTCAGCCACAAATGGGGCATGGAAGGCGGCAAGCTCAAGCCGTTTGACCAGATCATCATGGACATGCCCATCGCCTCTGGGCCCTACCGCATTGGCCGTGTCAACTTCGGCAAGGACATCACCTACCAGCGCGACCCGAGCTACTGGGCGCAAAAGCTCAATGTGCGTAAAGGGCAATACAACTTCGACCGCATCACCTTCAAGATCTACAAGGACAACACCGCTCGCCTGGAAGCCTTCAAGGCCGGCGAGTTCGAGTTCATCCAATCCAACATCGCGCGCGAATGGGCCCGGGCCTACACCGGTGCCAAGTTCAAGAACGGCGACTTCATCAAGGTGGAGTTGCAGCACCGCAATGCGGGCGGCCTGCAATCGTGGTTGTTCAACACCCGCGTGCCCAAGTTCAAGGATGCGCGTGTGCGCGAGGCCATCGGCCTGGCCATGGACTACGAGTGGATGAACCGGCAGCTCTTCTACAACTCCTACTCGCGGGTGCGGGGTTACTTTGTCGGGGGTGACTTCGAAGCCAAAGCTTTGCCCGGTGCGGACGAGTTGACCTTGCTGGAACCCTTGCGCCGCGAGTTGCGTCCTGAGGTGTTCGCCCAGCCGGTGCCGCAACCACCCAGCACCACGCCGCCAGGCAGCCTGCGCGCCAACCTGCTCAAAGCGCGCACCTTGCTGGCCGAAGCAGGCTGGACTTACCGTGATGGCGCCCTGCGCAATGCCAAGGGCGATCCATTCCAGATCGAGATCCTGGACGACACGGGGCAGGGCGCGTCCATGAGCCGCATCGTCACCCCTTTCATCCAGAACCTGGGCAAGCTGGGCATCGAGGCGCAGTTCAAGCTCATCGATTTTTCCCTGTTCCAAAAGCGCCTGGACAGCTTCGATTTCGAGGTGACCAGTTTGAACCTGCCTGGCAGCCTGTCTCCGGGGGCAGAGTTGATCGACCGCTTTGGCAGCAAAGCCGCCGCCACGCCCGGTTCCAGCAACTTCGTGGGCATCAAGGATCCGGCCGTGGATGCCTTGCTTGATCAAGTGGTCACCGCCGTGGATCGGCCCAGGCAAATCGCTGCCTTGCGCGCACTGGATCGGGTCTTGCGCTTTGAGCACTACAACGTGCCAGCCTGGTACTCGGGCGTGCACCGCGTGGCTTATCGCGCTCATCGATTCGCCCAACCTGAAGTCAAACCCTTGTACTACAAGGCCGAAGACTGGGCCTTGTCCACCTGGTGGGCCCAACCGGGGAAATGACGCATGTGGGCCTACATCATCAAGCGCTTGTTGCTCATCATCCCCACCTTGCTGGGCGTGCTGACCCTCACCTTCGCGGTGATCCAGTTCGTGCCGGGCGGGCCGGTCGAGCAGATGGTCTCGCAACTCAAGCAACGCGGTGAAGGTGGCGAAAGCGCCATCTCGCTGGGGGCGGGCTACCGAGGCCGTCAGGGCGTGGACCCAGCCCAGATCGAAGAGATCAAGAAGCTGTATGGCTTTGACAAACCGGTTCACGAACGCTACGTGACCATGCTGGCCTCCTTCGCCCGCTTTGACCTGGGTAAGAGCTTCTTCCACCACAAGGACGTGTGGGAGTTGGTCAAGGAAAAACTGCCGGTCTCGATCACCCTGGGCCTGTGGACCTTCGTACTCAGCTACCTGATCTCGGTGCCCTTGGGCATTGCCAAGGCTGTGCGTGCGGGCAGCCGCTTCGACATGGTCACCAGCCTCATCGTGCTGGTCGGATACGCCATCCCGGGCTTCGTGCTGGGGGTGGCGCTGCTGGTGCTGTTTGGTGGCGGCAGTTTTCTGGCCTGGTTCCCCTTGCGCGGTTTGACGTCCTCCGGCTGGGAAGACCTCAGCCTGGCAGGCAAGGTGGTGGACTACCTCTGGCACATCGCCTTGCCGGTCACCGCCAGCGTGCTGGGCAGCTTCGCGGTCATCACCATGCTCACCAAGAATGCTTTCCTGGAAGAGATCCGCAAACAATACGTGCTCACCGCCCGCGCCAAGGGATTGAGCGAGCGCCAGGTCTTGTGGAAGCACGTGTTCCGCAATGCACTCATCCCCATCATCACGGGCTTCCCGGCCGCTTTCATCGGCGCTTTCTTCGCTGGTTCGCTCTTGATCGAGACCTTGTTCTCGCTGGATGGCCTGGGCTTGCTGGGTTATGAATCGGTGATCCGCCGCGACTACCCGGTGGTCTTGGGCACCTTGTACCTGTTCACGCTGATCGGCTTGGTCACCAAGCTCATCAGCGACCTTTGCTATGTGTGGGTCGATCCCCGCGTGAAGTTCGACTGATGGCCATGACCACCGCAATCACCTCGGCCTCCCCGGTGTCCTTGTCGCCCTCGCGGCGGGCCTGGCTGCGCTTCAAGCAGCACCGCTTGGGCTACTGGAGCTTTCTGATCTTTGCGGCCTTGCTGGTCTTGTGCCTGTTCGCCGATCTGCTGTCCAACGACAAGCCTTTGGTGGCTCGCTACAACGGCCACTGGTATGTGCCCATCGTCCACAACGTGCCGGAGACCGAGTTCGGCGGCGACTTCGAGACCCCCACCGATTTCCTCGATCCTTTCATCGTCGCGCAGTTCAAGAAGACCCCTGGCAACTTCGCCATCTACCCGCTCAACCGCTACCACCACTCGACCATCAACTACTTCGCCAAATCACCCAACCCGTCCGAGCCTTCCGGCGACAACTGGCTGGGCACCGATGACCGAGGCCGCGACATCGTGGCCAGGTTGCTGTATGGCTTCCGAGTGTCCATCGGCTTTGCGTTGGCGCTGACCGTCATCGGTGTGGTGGTGGGCGTGGCGGCTGGTGCGGTCCAGGGCTTCTACGGCGGCAAGACCGACCTGGTCTTCCAGCGTTTCATCGAAATCTGGGGGTCGATGCCCGAGTTGTATTTGCTCATCATCTTCGCCGCCATGTTCAATCCGAGCCTGGGGCTGCTGTTGGTGCTGCTCAGCCTGTTTGGCTGGATGGGCCTGTCTGACTATGTGCGGGCCGAGTTCTTGCGCAACCGCCAGCTGGACTATGTGCGCTCGGCGCGCGCTCTGGGCCTGAGCAACTGGCAAATCATCCGGCGCCATGTGCTGCCCAACAGCATGACGCCGGTGGTCACCTTTTTGCCCTTCCGCATGAGCGCGGCGATCCTCGCGCTGACGTCCTTGGACTTCCTCGGCCTGGGCGTGCCACCGGACACCCCCAGCCTGGGCGAACTGCTCGCCCAGGGCAAGAACAACCTGGATGCCTGGTGGATCTCCTTGTCGACCTTCCTGGTGCTGGTGGTCACGCTGCTGCTGCTCACCTTCATGGGCGATGCCTTGCGTGACGCGCTTGACCCTCGCAAGGAGCTGGAGTCGTGAGCGCCGTCAAGCCCCTTCTGTCGGTGCGTGACCTGCGCATCCGCTTTGGCAGCAAGACGGTGGTGCAGGGCGTCAGCTTTGACCTGATGCCTGGCGAAAAGCTGGCGCTGGTGGGTGAATCGGGCTCGGGCAAAACCATCACCGCGCTCAGCCTGCTCAAGCTGGTTCCCCAAGCTCACATCGAAGGCTCCGCCGTGCTGGACGTGGCCCCAGATGGGCCCCGCGATTTGCTGGGCCTGTCTGAGCAGCAACTGCGCGGCGTGCGTGGCCGCGACGTGGCCGTGATCTTCCAGGAGCCCATGACGGCGCTCAACCCGCTGTTCACCATTGGCGACCAGATCGCCGAGGTGATCGAGCTGCACGAAGGGTTGTCTAAAAGCGAAGCCTGGCAACGTGCCGTGGCCCTGTTGGCCAGCACCGGCATTCCCGAGCCAGATCGCCGCGCAGGCGCCTACCCGCATCAACTGTCCGGCGGGCAGCGCCAGCGCGCCATGATCGCCATGGCCTTGGCCTGCCAGCCCAAGCTGCTGTTGGCCGACGAGCCCACCACCGCCTTGGACGTCACCCTGCGTCAACAGGTGCTGGGCTTGCTGGACGACCTGCAGCGCAGCCACCAGATGGCCGTGCTGATGATCACGCACGACCTCAACCTGGTGCGCAACTTTGCCGACCGCGTGGCCGTGATGGAGAAAGGCCTGCTGGTAGAGCAGGGCACGGTCGATGAGGTGTTTGGTAACCCCCAGCACCCTTACACCCGCAAACTGCTCGACAGCCGACCGCACCGCGATGTGGTCGAGGCTTCGGCCAATGCGGCACCGCAACAGCCTGTGCTCCAGGCCAAACAATTGCGCGTGGGCTACCGAGTGCCCAAACCCGGCTTCAAAGGCTGGTTCAGCCATGGCGAGTATGTCGCCGTCAAATCGGCTGATCTGCAGCTTGCGCCCGGGCAAACCTTGGGCGTGATTGGCGAGTCAGGCTCCGGCAAATCCACCTTGGCCTTGGCCGCCCTGGGCCTGCTGCCCTTTCAAGGCCATTTGCAGATCACTGGCCAAAGCTGGCAGCTCAACGCACGGGCCGACAAGCCGCTCAGGCGCACCATCCAGGTGGTGTTCCAGGATCCATTTTCCTCACTGTCGCCCCGCATGACGGTGGAAGACCTCGTCACCGAAGGCCTCACCATCCATCACCCTGGTTTGAACCAGGCTCAGCGCCGAACACAGGCCCTGGCCACCCTGGTCGATGTGGGCTTGACCGAAGAACAGTTTCCTCAACTGCTGGAACGCTATCCCCACGAATTTTCTGGCGGTCAGCGTCAGCGCCTGGCACTGGCCCGGGCCTTGGTGGTCGATCCCCAGGCCCTGGTGCTGGACGAGCCCACCAGCGCGCTGGACGTCACCATTCAGAAGCAGATCCTGTCGCTGTTGCAGCGCCTACAGCGCGAGCGAGGCCTGAGCTACCTGCTCATCACCCACGATGTCGAGGTGGTGGCCGCCATGGCGCACGACATCATCGTCATGAAAGACGGCGACATCGTCGAGTCCGGCCCGGCGCTGCAAGTGTTGCAGTCTCCGCGCCATGACTACACCCGCGCCTTGCTGGCGGCGGTGCCAGCGCGGGCCGTGATCAAGGCTTGAAGCTGGCGAGCATCTCGCGGCCCAGGGCCTCGGCCACCTCGATCCCATCCACACCCGCGGACATGATGCCGCCCGCATACCCAGCGCCTTCTCCGGCCGGGTACAAGCCCTTGACGTTCAGGCTCTGGAAATCCTTGCCGCGCGTGATCCGCAATGGTGACGAGGTGCGTGTCTCCACCCCCGTCAGCACCGCGTCCGGCATTGAAAAGCCCTTGATCTGCTTTTCAAAGGCGGGCAGGGCCTCGCGGATGGCGGCCAGGGCGTAGTCAGGCAAGCTGCCATTGTCTGGCTGGGCCAGATCGGTCAGGTGCACGCCTGGCTTGTACGACGGCTGCACGCCGCCCAAGGCCGTGCTGCGACGCCCCTTGATGTAGTCACCCACCAACTGGCCTGGCGCCGCATAGGTGCCGCCGCCGAGTTCGTAAGCGCGCGATTCCCAGAAGCGCTGGAATGCCATGCCATCCAGCGGGCTCACGGGGCCTTCCGTCAAGCCATCTTGCCGATAGTCTTGCGGCGAAATGCCCACCACGATGCCCGCGTTGGCATTGCGCTCATTGCGCGAATACTGACTCATGCCGTTGGTCACCACGCGGCCGGGCTCGGACGTGGCCGCGACCACCGTGCCACCCGGGCACATGCAAAAGCTGTAGACCGCGCGGCCATTGCTGGCGTGGTGCACCAGCTTGTAGTCGGCCGCCCCCAGGATCTCGTTGCCGGCGTTGGGGCCAAAGCGGGCTCGGTCGATCAAACCCTGCGGGTGCTCGATGCGGTAGCCGATCGAAAAGGGCTTGGCCTCCATGTAGACGCCACGCTCGTGCAGCATCGTGAAGGTGTCACGGGCGCTGTGGCCCAGCGCCAGCACGATGTGGTCTGAGCGAAGCATCTCGCCAGATGCCAGGGTAGCGCCCCGAATGTGCCCGTCTTCGATCAGCACGTCGGTCACGCGCTGCTGGAAACGGATCTCACCGCCCAACGCTTCGATGTCGGCGCGCATCTTCTCGACCATGCTCACCAGGCGGAAGGTGCCGATGTGCGGCTTGCTGACGAACAGGATTTCTTCGGGCGCGCCAGCTTTCACGAACTCGGCCAGCACCTTGCGCGTCAGGTGCCGCGGGTCGCTGATCTGGCTCCACAACTTGCCGTCCGAGAAGGTGCCCGCGCCCCCCTCGCCGAACTGCACATTCGACTCCGGATTCAGCACGCCTTGACGCCACAGGCCCCAGGTGTCTTTGGTGCGTTCGCGCACTTCCTTGCCGCGTTCCAGCACGATTGGGCGTAAGCCCATCTGGGCGAGGATCAGCGCCGCGAAGATGCCGCAAGGCCCGAAGCCGATCACCAGGGGGCGGGGGCGTTGCTGAGCAAAGAAATCCGCTGGCGCATGCCCCACAAAGTGGTAGCTGGTGTCGGGCGTGGGCCGCACATGCGGATCGCCGCTGAACTGCGCCAGCACCGCTGGCTCATCGACCAGCTCGCAATCCACCGTGTAAATCAGCACCACGGCTGATTTCTTGCGCGCGTCGTAGCTGCGCCTGAACACGGTGAACGCGGTCAGGTCGGCATCGTCAATGCCCAACCGCGCCACGATCGCCGGGCGCAAGGCGTCCTCGGCATGGTTCAGGGGCAGTCGCAGTTCGGTGAGTCGCAGCATGGTCGCAGTCGGTGGGCCAGGGCAATTGGCCAGAACCGCGCATTTTACGGGGCTTGTCGCCTCGTTGTTACTCCGCCCCGTTGCCCATGCCGCTCATGGCGTGACTGAAGCCGCCATCCACGTAAGTGATCTCGGCCGTCACGCCCGCCGCCAGGTCGGACATCATGAACGCCGCCACATTGCCCACGTCGTCGATCGTCACATTGCGGCGTGCAGGTGCGCTTTGCTCGACCACGTCCAGAATCTGGCGAAAGCCCTTGATCCCTGATGCGGCCAGGGTTTTGATCGGCCCCGCAGAAATGCCGTTCACGCGGATCCCCTTGGGGCTCAGGCTGGCGGCCGTGTAGCGCACGCTGGCTTCCAGCGAGGCCTTGGCCAGGCCCATGGTGTTGTAATTGGGCACAATCCGTTCTGACCCCAAATACGTGAGGGTCAGCAGTGCGGCCGTGCTGTTCAGGTAGGGCAAGGCGGCCTTGGCCATGGCCGGAAAGCTGTAGCTGGAGATGTCGTGCGCAATGCGGAACGATTCGCGCGACAGGCCTTCCAGGAAGTCGCCGGCAATGGCCTCCTTCGGGGCAAAACCGATGGAATGCACGAAGCCATCGAAGGTGGGCCAGGTCTTGGCCAAATCCGCGAACATCGCCGTGATCTGTTCGTCACTGGCCACGTCGCAGTCAAAAATCAGGCTGGAGCCAAACTCCTTGGCAAACTCGGTGGTGCGCTCCTTGAAGCGTTCGCCCACATAGCTGAAAGCCAGCTCGGCGCCTTCGCGGTGGCAGGCCTTGGCGATGCCGTAGGCGATGGAGCGGTTGGACAACAGTCCGGTGATCAGCAGACGTTTGCCAGCGAGAAAGCCC
Source organism: uncultured Aquabacterium sp. (assembly GCA_964554655.1). Taxonomy (GTDB): domain Bacteria; phylum Pseudomonadota; class Gammaproteobacteria; order Burkholderiales; family Burkholderiaceae_C; genus Aquabacterium. The sequence continues at coordinate 44,509 of CAZKPN010000004.1, forward strand.
ATGGAGTCTCCAGTGTTAGTGCTAAACCAGCGCGGATTCTGGCATGCCACAAGGGCGAAGCGGTAAATTCCGGGCACAACCCTTGCTGACGGGTCCGGGTGAGGCTAGAATACCGGCTTCGCTGATTACGTCAGGTGGGCGGATGACTCCAGCCCATTTTTTTCGCTTGTCATTTTTTGATCGGCTTTGATTCTGCCTAAAAACAGGGTTTCAAGTTGGTCCCAGATTGCGTATTGAGAGTTGATGAGTTTGGTCAAAGCTGTTGAAAACACCGTGACTGGTTTGGGTTACGAGTTGGTGGATTGCGAACGCACCCCGCAGGGGCTGCTGTGCGTGTACATCGACCGCCTGCCCGGTGGTGTGTACGACTTGCCGGGCGAATACGTCACGGTGGAAGACTGTGAAAAGGTCAACCGCCAGCTTCAATATGCGCTGGAAGTGGTCAATGTCGATTACAGCCGCCTGGAGGTTTCGTCGCCAGGGCTGGATCGGCCATTGAGGACACCCGCGCATTTCGAGCGTTTCGCTGGCGTCGAAGTCGAGGTGTCTCTGAAGGTTCCATTCCAGGGCCGCAAGAACTATCGTGGTGTTCTTGAGGCGGTCGAGGTGCCTGAAGGTGAAGCAGCTCCCGAGGGTGGATCCTGGCAACTGGTTTTCCAGGTGGGCGAAGGCAAGAACGCAGTAGAGCAAGCATTGGGTTTCACGCTCGATGAAGTCCGCGACGCACGACTCGTGCCCGTGGTGGACTTCAAAGGACGAGGCCGCCGGGTGGCAACCCCGGAGGCTGGTGAAGTAGCCGTGGATGAGGCGCAAGATCTCGGAGGTCAGAAGAAATGAACCGCGAATTGTTGATGTTGGTTGATGCGATTGCGCGCGAAAAAAGCGTGGAACGCGACATCGTGTTTGGAGCTGTTGAATCGGCACTGGCTTCGGCCACCAAGAAGCTGTACAGCGGCGAGGTGGACATCCGTGTCGCCGTTGACCGCGAAGATGGCAACTACGAAACTTTCCGTCGTTGGCACGTCGTGCCCAACGAGGCTGGCCTGCAGCTGCCCGACGCAGAAATCCTGCTGTTCGAAGCCCAGGAGCAGATCGAGGACATCGAAGTCGATGATTACATCGAAGAATCGATTGAATCGATGCCGATTGGCCGCATTGGCGCGCAAGCTGCCAAGCAGGTCATCCTGCAAAAGATCCGCGACGCCGAGCGCGAACAGCTGCTGAACGACTTCCTGTCGCGTGGCGACAAGATCTTCGTGGGCACCGTCAAGCGCATGGACAAGGGCGACGTGATCGTCGAGTCCGGCCGCGTCGAAGGCCGCCTGAAGCGCAGCGAGATGATCCCCAAAGAGAATCTCCGCACCGCCGACCGCGTCCGTGCCTACATCCTGGGTGTGGATTCCGCCGTGCGTGGGCCGCAGATCATGCTGTCGCGCAGCGCCCCTGATTTCATGATCGAGCTGTTCCGCCAGGAAGTGCCCGAGATCGAGCAAGGCCTGCTCGAGATCAAGAGCTGCGCCCGTGACGCCGGTTCGCGTGCCAAGATCGCTGTGCTGTCGCATGACAAGCGTGTTGATCCGATCGGCACCTGCGTCGGCGTGCGTGGTTCGCGCGTCACCGCCGTGACCAACGAATTGGCCGGCGAGCGTGTCGACATCGTCTTGTGGTCTGAAGATCCGGCCCAATTTGTGATTGGTGCGCTGGCCCCGGCCAACGTGCAATCCATCTTCGTGGACGAAGAAAAGCACGCCATGGACGTGGCCGTGGACGAGGAAAACCTCGCCATTGCCATCGGCCGTGGTGGCCAGAACGTGCGCCTGGCGTCAGAATTGACGGGCTGGCGCATCAACATCATGACGAAGGAAGAATCGGCGCAAAAGCAAGCCGTTGAAACCGACGTCATCCGCAAGCTCTTCGTCGACAAGCTCGACGTGGACGAGGAAGTGGCCGAGATCCTGATCGCCGAAGGCTTCACCAGCCTTGAAGAAGTGGCCTACGTGCCACTGCAGGAAATGTTGGAAATCGAATCGTTTGACGAAGACACGGTCAATGAGTTGCGCACCCGCGCAAAAGACTCACTGCTGACCATGGAAATCGCCAAGGAAGAAGAAGTCGAGACTTTGTCGGAAAATCTCAAGGGTCTGGATGGCCTGACCTCTGAGTTGATCACCAAATTGGCGGAAGCCGGGATTCACACCCGTGACGACTTGGCCGATCTGGCCGTCGACGAGCTGACCGAGATCACGGAAGTGGGCGATGAACAAGCCCGCGCCTTGATCATGAAGGCTCGTGAACACTGGTTTGCCTGATCATCCGCCCGCACTCGACCTCTCATTTAGCAAGTACATCGCAAGGATTAACACAATGGCCGTGACCACCGTCGCACAACTCGCCGCGGAGCTCAATCGCCCGGCAGCGACACTGCTGGAGCAGCTGCATTCAGCGGGCGTGCCGAAAGCTTCGCACGAAGACGTGCTCACGGAGGCCGACAAAGAGCGCCTGCTGGACCACCTTCGCCATGCCCACGGCTCGGCCGCGGCTGATCGCAAGAAGATCACGCTGACCCGCAAGTCGACCACCGAAATCAAGCAGGCCGATGCCTCGGGCAAGGCCCGCACCATCCAGGTCGAAGTGCGCAAGAAGCGCACGTTCGTCAAGCGCGATGATGTTGGTGGCGGCGAAGAAGCTGCACCTGAAATCGACGAAGCTGATTTGCAGCGTCGTGAAGAAGAGGCCCGTCAGGAAGCCGAAGCCCTGCGCGTGCAGGAAGAGGCCCTGACCGAGCAGCGTCGTCAGCGCGAAGAGCAAGAGCGCATCCAGCGTGAAGTTGCCGAGGCTGCGCAAGCCAAGGCGGTGGAGGAAGCTGCACGTGCTGCGCAGGACACCGCCCAACTGACGACACAGCAGGAAGCGGTGGCACGCCGTGCTGCTCAAGAGGCTGCGGCACGTGCCGAGTCTGCTGCGCTGACCGCGTCATCCAAGAGCCGCAACACCCGCAAGACTGCCGCTGTGGTGGCCGAAGTGGCTGCTGCGCCCGTGGTGGCGCTAGCTGAGGGTGGCGATGGTGCCGAAAGCTCCTCCGATGAGGTGAGCGCCGCTCCTGTGGCCACCACCACCAGTGCTGCCGCTCCTGTGGCTGCAACAGCAGCCCCCGTGGCGCCTGCCGCGCCGGTCAAGCCTTCCGGTGTCCGCGTGGTCAAGGCCGCGACGATCGAGGCCGAAGAAAAGCAACGCATTGCCGATCTGGCAGGCCGCCGCAAGGCCGCCGAGGACGAGGCTGCCGCCATTCGCGCCATGATGTCCGCACCCCGCAAGGTGCTGACCGCCGCCAAGCCTGTCGAGCCGCCCAAAGTGGCCGACGCGAACAAGGAAGGCATCAAGGGCACCATTCACAAGCCCAAGGGCGCGCCTGGTGCACCCGCTGCACCTGGTGTCGCCAAGCCTGGCGACAAGAAATCGGTCAAATCCGAGAAGCTCTCGTCGAGCTGGGCAGATGACGCCAAGAAGCGTGCCGCCGCTGGCAACAAGGGCCCTGCAGGCCGTCCTGGTGGTGCCAATGGTTGGCGTGCGCCGGGTGGCCGTGGTGGCCGCCGTGGGGACAATCGCAACAGCGATCACCAGTCCAACTTCGTCGCTCCGAGCGAGCCGCAAGTCATTGAAGTGCATGTGCCCGAAACCATCAGCGTGGCCGATCTGGCGCACAAGATGTCGGTCAAGGCTTCCGAAGTCATCAAGCACTTGATGAAGCTGGGTCAGATGGTCACCATCAACCAGCAGCTTGACCAGGAAACCGCCATGATCCTCGTCGAGGAACTGGGCCACACCGCGGTCGCTGCCAAGCTGGATGATCCGGACGCCTTCCTCGAAGAAGAACACGCCGCTCAAACGGGCGAAATGTTGCCCCGCGCGCCTGTGGTCACTGTCATGGGTCACGTTGACCACGGCAAGACCTCGCTGCTCGATTACATCCGTACCAGCCGCGTGGCGGCCGGTGAAGCGGGTGGCATCACGCAGCACATTGGTGCGTACCACGTTGACACGCCTCGCGGCATGATCACCTTCCTGGACACCCCAGGCCACGAGGCCTTCACGGCCATGCGTGCCCGCGGTGCCAAGGCCACCGACATCGTCATCCTGGTGGTGGCGGCGGACGACGGCGTGATGCCGCAGACCAAGGAAGCCATCCACCACGCCAAGGCGGCTGGGGTGCCGATCGTGGTCGCGATCAACAAGATCGACAAGCCCGATTCCAACCTCGAACGCGTCAAGCAAGAGCTGGTGGGTGAGCAAGTCGTGCCTGAAGAATATGGTGGTGATTCACCCTTCGTGCTGGTGTCGGCCAAGACCGGTCAAGGCATTGATGCCTTGCTGGAACAAGTGCTGCTGCAGGCCGAAGTGCTGGAACTCAAGGCGCCGACCGAAGCCATGGCCAAGGGCCTGGTCATCGAAGCGCGCCTGGACAAGGGCCGTGGTCCTGTCGCGACCGTGCTGATTCAAACCGGCACGCTCAAGCGCGGTGACGTGGTCCTGGCCGGTGCCAGCTATGGCCGTGTTCGCGCCATGTTGGATGAAAACGGCAAGCCCATCGCCGAGGCTGGCCCGTCCATCCCCGTTGAAATCCAGGGCCTGACCGAAGTGCCTTTGGCAGGCACCGAATTCATGGTGCTGAGCGACGAACGCCGTGCCCGTGAAATTGCGACTTTCCGCCAAGGCCGTTACCGCGACGTCAAGCTGTCCAAGCAACAAGCCGCCAAGCTCGAGAACATGTTCGAGAACATGGGCCAGGGCGAAGTGCAAAGCCTGCCGCTCATCATCAAGGCCGACGTGCAGGGTTCGCAAGAAGCCTTGGGTCAGTCCTTGCTCAAACTGTCGACGCCCGAGATCAAGGTGCAGATCGTTCATGCCGCCGTGGGTGGCATCAGCGAGTCGGACGTCAACCTGGCCATCGCCTCCAAGGCGGTGCTGATTGGCTTCAACACCCGTGCAGACGCTGGCGCTCGCAAGCTGGCCGAGCACAACGGCGTGGACATCCGCTACTACAACATCATCTATGACGCCGTGGATGAAGTGAAGGCGGCGATGTCGGGCATGTTGGCGCCCGAGCTGCGCGAAGAAGTCATCGGTTCTGCCGAGATCCGCCAGGTGTTCATCGCCTCGAAGATCGGCACGATCGCGGGTTGCATGGTCTTGTCCGGCGTGGTCCGCCGCAGCGCGCGTCTGCGTCTGCTGCGCGAAAACGTGGTCATCTACACCGGTGAGCTCGACGGCCTCAAGCGCTTCAAGGACGACGTCAAGGAAGTCAAGGAAGGCTTCGAGTGCGGCCTCAACCTCAAGGGCTACAACGACATCAAAGAAGGCGATGTCCTGGAGTTCTTCGAAATCAAGGAAGTCGCCCGCACCTTGTAAGGCATTCACGTGCCTTCGGGCCTGACCCGCGACCCCGCCTTCACCCGGCGGGGTTCGTGCTTGAGGGCCCGTGCTTCAGGAGTTCACCATGCGCCATAAAAAATCAGCTCCCAACCGCAGCCACCGCGTCTCTGACCAGATTCAGCGCGATGTGGCTGAGCTCATCCGCGATCTGAAGGATCCGCGCATCGGCATGATCACGATCAACCACGTTGAGGTGACGCCCGATTACGCCCACGCCAAAGTGTTTTTCTCGGTGCTGACCGGGGATTCGCAGGCGTGCGAGCTGGCTTTGAATGAGGCCGCCGGTTTTGTCCGCAATGGCCTGTTCAAGCGTTTGCAGATTCACACCGTGCCGACCTTGCACTTTCACTTTGACCGCACCACCGAGCGCGCGGCCGAACTCAGCGCCTTGATCACCAAAGCCGTGAACGACAAGGCCAAGGATGCCGAGCCGCAAGTTGGCCAAGCTGGTCAAGAAGGCAAAGAGGTTCAGCCCGAATGAACACTCGGCCACCGCGTCAACCGCGCCGCGCTTTGCACGGCGTCATTCTGCTGGACAAGCCCCTGGGCCTGTCGAGCAATGACGCCTTGCAGAAAGTGCGCCGCCTGATGCGCGCCGAGAAAGCTGGCCACACTGGCACGCTCGATCCCTTGGCCACGGGGCTGCTGCCCCTGTGCTTTGGGGCCGCCACCAAGTTTTCGCAGGTCTCCCTGGAAGCCGACAAGGCTTACCGAGCCACGCTCAAACTGGGCCAAACCACCACCACGGGTGATGGCGAAGGGCAAGTCGTTCAAGAGCGTCCGGTGCAAGTTGACGACGCCTCCATCGCCAGCGCCTGCGCCGTGATGACGGGCGAAATCGACCAGGTGCCGCCCATGCATTCCGCACTCAAGCACGAAGGCCGGGCCCTGTACGAATACGCCCGCGAAGGCATTGAAATCGAACGCAAGTCTCGCCGCATCACCATTCACGCCATTGACATCGTTGGCTGGCAAGGTGACAGCCTGACGTTGGACGTGCGTTGCAGCAAAGGCACCTACATCCGCACGCTGGCCGAATCCATCGGCGAGCACCTGGGTTGTGGCGCTTACCTGCAAGGCCTGCGCCGCACCGCCAGTGGCGGCACGACGCTGGAGGGCGCCGTGACCCTGGAAGCCTTGCAAGCCATGACCGAAGCCGAGCGCGACACCCACCTGCAAGCCGCCGATGTGCTCTTGTCCGACTGGCCCGCCGTGGTCCTGGATGAAAGCGAAGCCGGCCGCTTCCTGACCGGCCTGCGCCGACGTGTGAAGCTGGACGACGCTCCCCAAGTTCGGGTCTACGGACCCAACCCCACGGCCGCCAACGGCCAGTTGCCCCGGGTGTTGCTGGGCAGTGCCCACATCAAGGCCGGTGAATTGATCCCGACCCGTTTACTCAGCCCTGCCGAAGTGCAAGGGCTGTTGACCCCAGTTCTTTGATTTCAGACCAGTGAGCCTCGCATGAGCAAACAAATCCGCAATATCGCCATCATCGCCCACGTTGACCATGGCAAAACCACCATGGTTGACCAACTGCTGCGGCAGTCGGGCACCTTCGCCGACCACGAAAAAGTGGTCGACACCGTGATGGACAACAACGCCATCGAACGCGAGCGGGGCATCACCATCCTGGCCAAGAACTGCGCCGTGAGCTGGGAAGGCACGCACATCAACATCGTCGACACCCCGGGTCACGCCGACTTCGGTGGTGAAGTCGAACGCGCGCTGTCCATGGTCGACGGCGTGGTGTTGCTGATCGACGCGCAAGAAGGCCCGATGCCGCAAACGCGCTTCGTGACCAAGAAGGCGCTGGCCCTGGGCCTCAAGCCCATCGTGGTCGTCAACAAGGTGGACAAGCCCGGTGCCAAGCCCGATGCCGTGGTCAACGCTGCTTTCGACCTGTTCGACAAGCTGGGTGCCACCGACGAGCAACTCGACTTCCCCGTGGTGTACGCCTCGGGCATCAACGGCTGGACTTCGCTGGTCGAAGGCGCGCCCGGTGAAAAGTGGGGCGAAGACATGTCGGCCCTGTTCAACACGGTGCTCAAGCACGTGCCCGCTCAATCGGGTGACCCTGCCGCCCCGCTGCAATTGCAGATCTCGGCGCTGGATTTCTCGACCTTCGTGGGCCGCATCGGCGTGGGCCGCATCAGCCAAGGCACGGCCAAGCCGGGCCAGGACGTGGTCGTGATGGAAGGCCCTGAGGGCAAGGCCATCAAGGGCCGCATCAACCAGGTGTTGACTTTCCACGGTCTGGACCGCGTGCAAGTGACCGAAGCCGGTCCCGGCAACATCGTGCTGATCAACGGCATCGAAGACATCAACATCGGCGTGACGGTGACGGACCGGGACAATCCCCAGCCCTTGCCCATGCTCAAGATCGATGAGCCGACGCTGACCATGAACTTCTGCGTGAACAATTCGCCTCTGGCGGGTCGTGAAGGCAAGTACGTGACCAGCCGTCAGATCTGGGACCGCCTGCAGAAAGAGCTGCAACACAACGTGGCCCTGCGCGTGAAGGAAACCGACGAAGACGGTATCTTCGAGGTGATGGGCCGTGGCGAACTGCACTTGACCATCCTGCTGGAAAACATGCGCCGCGAAGGCTTTGAGCTGGCTGTCTCCAAGCCCCGCGTGGTGTTCCGAGAGGTCAATGGCGAGAAGCTCGAACCCATGGAGCTGGTGACCGCCGACGTCGAAGAAATCCACCAAGGTGGCGTGATGCAGGCCCTGGGTCTGCGCAAAGGCGAAATGGTCAACATGGAGCCGGACGGCCGTGGCCGCGTGCGCCTGGAATACCGCATCCCGGCGCGTGGCCTGATCGGCTTCAGCAACGAGTTCATGAACTTGACCCGTGGTTCTGGCCTGATCGCCTCCATTTTCGATGGCTACGAAGCGCACAAGGGCGACATCGGTGGCCGCAAGAACGGCGTGCTGATCTCCATGGACGAAGGCGAAATCTTCACCTACGCCCTGGGCAAGCTGGACGACCGAGGCCGCATGTTCGTCAAGCCGAACGATCCGGTGTACGAAGGCATGATCGTCGGCATCCACAGCCGCGACAATGACCTGGTCGTGAACGCCACGCGCACCAAGCAGCTGACCAACTTCCGCGTCTCGGGCAAGGAAGACGCGATCAAGATCACGCCTCCGATCGATCTGACGCTGGAGTACGGCGTTGACTTCATTGACGACGACGAGCTGGTTGAAATCACGCCCAAGTCGATCCGGGTGCGCAAGCGATTCCTCAAGGAAAGCGATCGCAAGCGCAACCGCAGCGCTTGAGTTCGTTCCCGTCCTGATTGACGCGTTGAGAGGTCGTTCACCATGATAGAAGTTCGCATGGTGGGTTCGGTGGGCGTGATTCGCCTGAACCGGCCCAAGGCGCTCAACGCGCTCAATCTGGAGATGGTCAGGGCGCTGACCGAGGTGCTGCGGCGCTGGGAGCATGATCCCGCCGTCGTGGGCATCGTGCTGCGTGGCTCGGCCCGTCCGGGCGAGGACGCGGCCAATTTCTGTGCGGGCGGTGACATTCGCTTCGTGCACAGCGCGGCCTTGTCGGGCGATTTGCGGCTCGACGATTTCTTCACCGAAGAATACGCGCTCGACCACCTGATTCACCGCTATCACAAGCCCATCGTGGCCTGGATGGAGGGCATCGTGATGGGTGGTGGCATGGGCCTGGCCCAAGGCGCACGCCTGCGCGTGGTGACCGAACGGGCTCACTTGGCCATGCCCGAGACGCGCATCGGCCTGTTCCCCGATGTGGCTGGTGGCTACTTTTTGTCGCGTTGCCCGGGCCGGGTGGGCGAATACCTGGGCGTGTGTGGCAAAGGTATCGCTGCGGCCGAGGCCTTGGCCTGGGGCTTGGCGGATGCCTACGCTCCTGCGCACGACCTGGATCCCTGGCTGGAATCGCTGGCCCAGAAACCTCCCAGCACCGATGCCGGCTTTTTGCGCCGAGCCCTCGCGATGCTGCGCTTGGCAGATCAGTCAGGCATCAGGCCTTCTGTGCTGTTGGCCGAGCGCGAGCGCATTGACCGCCACTTCGCGCACAACACCGTGGCCGAGATTTTGTCGTCGCTGGCCACGGATGACAGCGAGTGGGCGCGCCAGACCATTCATCACATGACGGGCAATTCTCCCCTGATGATGTGCGTGACCCTGGAACAGATCCGCCGTGCACGCGCCATGAGCCTGTCGCAGGTGTTCCGCATGGAGCGCGACATGGTGCGCCATTGCTTCAGTTTGCGCCAAGGGCGCGAGAGTGAAACCGTGGAGGGCATCCGTGCCCTGGCGGTCGACAAGGATCAGCAGCCGATGTGGAATCCCGTCACCACTTCTGAGGTGAGTGCCGAGATGGTGCAGGCTTTCTTTGAGAGTCCCTGGCCGCAATGGCGTCATCCCTTGCGTGACCTGAGCTGAAGACTAACCGAGCAATGAGCCATCAACACAGCCCTTGGCGCCTGAGCGTGGCCCCGATGATGGACTGGACGGACCGGCATTGCCGCTATTTCCATCGCCAGTTGAGCCGTCACGCGCGCCTGTACACCGAGATGGTGACCACCGGCGCCTTGCTGCATGGCAATGTGCCCCGTCACCTTGATTTCAACGGCGAAGAGCACCCGGTGGCCCTGCAACTGGGTGGCAGCGAGCCTGCAGACCTGGCCGCGTGCGCCAAGCTGGCTCAGCAATGGGGTTATGACGAGGTCAACCTCAATTGCGGGTGCCCCAGCGAACGGGTGCAGCGGGGTGCTTTTGGCGCTTGTCTGATGGCCGAAGCGCCTCTGGTGGCCGATGGCGTCAAGGCGATGCTGGATGCCACGGGTGGCAACGCGCGCATGCCGATCACGGTCAAGCATCGCATCGGCATCGACCAGGGCGAGAGCTATGATTTCGTCCGGGACTTCGTGGGCACGATTGCGGATGCCGGCTGCGAGGTGTTCATGGTGCATGCCCGCAATGCCTGGCTGAAGGGCCTGAGCCCGAAGGAAAACCGCGAGGTGCCACCGCTGCGCTACGAGTTCGTGCACCAGCTCAAGCGCGATTTCCCACACCTGACGATCGTGCTCAATGGTGGCATCACCGACAACGCACAGATTGCCGAACAGCTCAAGCCCAACGCGGTGTTCGAGGGCGTGACGCTGGATGGCGTCATGGTGGGGCGCTCGGCCTATCACCAACCTTGGATGATGGCCGACTGGGATGCCCTGTTCTATGGCGACGAGTCACAGGGCACCGATCGGCGCCGCGAGGATCTGGAAGCGGCCATGGTGGCCTACTGCGAGCGTGAAATCGCGCGCACGCAAGGCATGGAGGGGAGTGCGGTGCGCTGGCCATCCGTGATTCGGCACATCCTGGGTCTGTACAACGGCTTGCCCGGTGCGCGACGTTGGCGCCAGGTCTGGTCAGACCATCAACTCAAGGCCTTGCCGCCTTCCGAGGTGATGCGTTTGGCACACCAGCGCAGCTGACAACAACACCTGTTTCAGGCATGAAAAAAGGCACCCGAAGGTGCCTTTGTCGTGCGGTGTGAAACCGGACTGATGGATCAGGCGACTTCGCCAACCACGGTCACGGTCACGTCCACCACCACGTCGGTGTGCAGAGCCACCGACACAGTGTGGTCGCCAACGATCTTCAAAGGACCATTGGGCAAGCGCACTTGGGCTTTGACCACATCGTAGCCAGCCTTCTTCAGACCGTCGGCGATGTCGGCATTGGTGACCGAACCGAACAGGCGGCCGTCAACGCCAGCCTTTTGGCTCACGGTCACGGTCTTGCCGTTCAGGCGGTCGCCCAGGCCTTGTGCTGCAGCGTGCTTGTCGGCTTGAGCCTTTTCGATCTCGGCGCGGCGAGCTTCGAATTCGGCGATGGCCTTGGTCGTGGCACGGCGGGCGCGGCCCGAAGGGATCAGGAAATTACGGGCGTAGCCGTCTTTGACCTTGACCACGTCACCCAGGGTACCCAGGTTGACGACTTTTTCGAGGAGGATGATTTGCATGTCGAAAACTCCTTAGACCTTGTGCTGGTCGCTGTAAGGCAGCATGGCCAAGAAGCGAGCGCGCTTGATGGCGTTTGTCAGCTGGCGTTGATAGATCGCGCGCGTACCGGTCAGGCGAGCGGGGATGATCTTGCCGTTTTCGGCGATGAAGTCGCGCAGGGTGTCGATGTCCTTGTAGTCGATCTGTTCAACACCGGTGACGGTAAAGCGGCAGAAGCGCTTGCGGCGGAACAGCAACGATTGGGTGTTGCGTTTGCCTTTACGGTCTTTGGAGAACTTACCGTTCTTGGAACGAGGAGCGGGCATTTGATGACCTCTTTAAACAGTGTCGTTGAGTTCGGTGATGTGCAGCAGCATGCCGCGTCCGTTGCGAGGAGCTCCCAGGAAACCAGCCAGCCCAAGGGGCACGCCAATTTCGCATCGGATTAATTGCTCGGCAATCGATCCGATGGCCACCGCCTTGATGTCCATTGCCACCTTGCGGGGCTGCTGGGCTTCGACGACATCCGATTCATGTTTCAGAACCAGGTCGAGGGCGGGTAATCCGGCCGGGGTGTATCTCAGCGCTTTGCGTTCGATGATCTGGGCTGTCAACAGCACACGGTTCATGAGAGCGCGGACGCGATGCCTTGCGGCATCAATCAGGCAGCAGCTTGTTGCTCTTGGTGACTGGCCTTGCGGGCTTCATCACGCTCAACTTGCTTCATCATGATGGACGGGCCAGCGGGGGCCTTGGCGTTGACCACGGTCAGGTGGCGCAACACAGCATCATTGAACTTGAAGCCGGTCTCCAACTCAATCAAGGTTTCGTTGGTCGTCTCGATGTTCAGGCACAGGTAGTGCGCCTTGGCCAGCTTGACGATCTGGTACGCCAGTTGACGGCGGCCCCAGTCTTCGACACGGTGGACCTGGCCACCCGTGGAGGTGATCAGGGTCTTGTAGCGCTCCAGCATGGCCGGAACTTGCTCGCTTTGATCCGGGTGGATCAGCAGCACGATTTCATAGTGACGCATAAATGCTCCTTATGGATTCCCTTGTCTGATGCCTTTCAAATGAAGTCACCAGGAAGGATGGAAGCCGTCGCGAAGCGTCAAACCCGCAAACGGCAAGGGCTGCTCAATGCCAGAAGACACATCTGAGCAGCAAATGGGTAGCCAAAGATTATAGCGCGGATGTTGATATTTGCCAACATCCGCGCGGCAGAACCTTTTGAGGCCTTATTTCTTCTGAGCCAGGCGCTGCCAGGTTTCGACCACCGTGTCGGGGTTCAGGGACATGGAGACGATGCCTTCCTCGGCGAGCCAATCGGCGAAATCCGGGTGGTCGCTGGGGCCTTGTCCGCAAATGCCGATGTATTTGCCTTGGGCGCGGCACGCCGCGATGGCGCGCGAGATCATAGCCTTGACGGCGGGATCGCGTTCGTCAAAGTCTTGCGCCAGCACTTGCAGGCCGGAGTCGCGGTCCAGGCCCAGGGTGAGCTGGGTCAGGTCGTTCGAGCCGATGGACATGCCATCGAAGTACTCCAGGAACTGGTCGGCCAGGATGGCGTTGCTGGGCACTTCGCACATCATGATGATTTTCAGACCGTCCTTGCCGCCTTGCGATTCCCGGATCAGGCCGTGGTCGGCCAGCATGGTGGTCACTTTTTCGGCCTGCTTCAGGGTGCGCACGAAGGGCACCATGATTTCGACGTTGGTCAGGCCCATGTCGGTGCGCACGCGCTTGAGGGCTTCACACTCCATGGCGAAAGCCTCGCCGAACTCGGCGCTGATGTAGCGCGAGGCGCCACGGAAACCCAGCATGGGGTTTTCTTCTTCCGGCTCGTAGCGCGAACCGCCAATCAGCTTCTTGTACTCGTTGGACTTGAAGTCCGACAGGCGCACGATGACGGGCTTGGGCCAGAACGCGGCCGCGATGGTGGCGATGCCTTCGGCCAGTTTGTCAACGTAGAAAGCGCGCGGGCTGGCGTGGCCACGGGCCACCGATTCCACCGCCTTCTTCAGGTCATTGTCGACATTGGGGTAATCCAAGATGGCCTTGGGGTGCACGCCGATGTTGTTGTTGATGATGAACTCGAGGCGGGCCAGGCCCACGCCGCTGTTGGGCATCTGCGCGAAGTCAAAAGCCAGTTGCGGGTTGCCCACGTTCATCATGATCTTGATGCCGACGTGGGGCATTTCGCCGCGTGTGACTTCGGTGATCTCGGTTTCCAGCAGGCCATCGTAGATGTGGCCGGTGTCGCCTTCGGAGCACGCCACGGTGACGAGGGCGCCATCTTTCAGTTTTTCGGTCGCGTTGCCGCAGCCCACCACGGCCGGGATGCCCAATTCACGCGCGATGATGGCGGCGTGGCAGGTGCGCCCGCCCCGGTTGGTGACGATGGCGCTGGCGCGCTTCATGACGGGTTCCCAGTTCGGGTCGGTCATGTCGGTGACGAGCACGTCGCCGGGTTGCACGGTGTCCATGTCGGCCAGTGAGTGCACCACGCGCACGGGGCCGGTGCCGATCTTCTGGCCAATGGCGCGGCCTTCGGCCAGCACGGTGCCGGTGCTCTTGAGCTTGTAGCGCTGCTCGGTCTTGCCTTGCTGCTGGCTCTTCACGGTCTCGGGCCGGGCCTGCAGGATGTAGATCTTGCCGTCGATGCCGTCCTTGCCCCACTCGATGTCCATGGGGCGGCCGTAGTGCTGCTCGATGATGAGCGCGTACTTGCCCAGCTCGGTCACGTCTTCGTTGCTGAGGCTGTAGCGGTTGCGCAGTTCGTGCGTGGTGTCGATGGTGCGAACGAGCTTGCCTGAGGCCGCTTTCTCTTCAGGCGTCGCGAACTCCATCTTGATGAGTTTGGAGCCCAGGTTGCGGCGGATCACCGCCTGCTTGCCGGCCTTCAAGGCGGGCTTATGGACGTAGAACTCGTCAGGATTCACCGCGCCTTGCACCACGGTTTCGCCCAGGCCATAGCTGGAGGTGATGAAGACCACGTCTTCGAAGCCGGATTCGGTGTCGATGGTGAACATGACGCCGGCGGCGGCCAAGTCGGAACGCACCATGCGCTGCACGCCGGCCGACAGGGCCACCACGTCGTGGGCGAAGCCCTTGTGCACGCGGTAGGAAATGGCGCGGTCGTTGTACAGCGAGGCGAAGACTTCCTTCATCTTGTGGAGGATGTCCTCAATCCCGACCACGTTCAGGAAGGTTTCCTGCTGACCGGCAAACGAGGCGTCGGGCAGGTCTTCAGCGGTGGCCGAGGATCGCACGGCGAAGGAGGCCTGCAGGTTGTCGCCCGCCAGGGTGACGAAGGCGTCGCGGATGGCTTTTTCCAGGTCGGTGGGGAAGGGTTGGGCCTCCACCCAGCCACGAATTTCGGCACCGGCTTCGGCCAGGGCTCGGACGTCTTCGGTGTCCAGGGCGGCCAGGCGCTTGCTGATGCGCTCGGTCAAGCCGTCGTGCTGGAGGAATTCCCGGAAGGCGTGGGCCGTGGTGGCAAAGCCCGTGGGCACGCGCACGCCGTCGGGCAACTGCGAAATCATCTCGCCCAGACTGGCGTTTTTGCCGCCAACGGATTCGACATCGGTCATGCGCAGTTGTTCAAAGGGCACGACCAGGGCGGTCGGCTCAAAGAGGGTAGACATAGACAAAGCTCCAAGATAAAAAAATGGGTCTGTGCCAGATCCACCCGGGGCCCTGGAATTGTGTTTATGGGGCCCTTCAGGCGATCTGCGCACGAAGTTGATCGGATTGTAGGGCGCAGCCTATGATCCTGCCTTGTTCAAGCTCATTCCAGAGTCCTTGACCCGGGCGTCTTCACGCATTCGGGGGAAGGCGGAGTCGCACCATGTCCGATCGCAGTGTTTTTTTCGTGTCCGATGGCACCGGCATCACCGCCGAAACCTTGGGCAATTCCATCCTGGCGCAGTTCGCGGTCAAGCCGCGGCATGTGCGCCGGCCGTTCATCGACACCGTGGACAAGGCCTTCCAGGTGGTGCGCGAGATCAACGCCGCTGGCGAGCGCGAGGGCAAACGCGCCGTGGTGTTCACCACCCTGGCCAATGATGATGTGCTCAACATCCTCAAGGCTTGCAATGGCAAGGTCTTCGACATGATCAAGACCTTTGTGGAGCCGTTGGAAGAGGAGTTCGGCCTGAAGTCCAACCACCGGGTGGGCCGCTTCAGCGATGCCAGCCAGGACCGCGAGTACAACGACCGCATCGATGCCATCAACTTCACGCTGGAGCACGACGATGGCCAGTCCGGCCGCAGTCTGGAAACCTCGGACGTGGTGTTGGTGGGTGTGAGCCGCAGTGGCAAAACACCCACATCGCTCTACCTGGCGATGCAGCATGGGATCAAGGCAGCCAACGTGCCCTTGATTCCCGAAGACTTTGAACGCGGTTTTTTGCCGACCATGCTCAAGCCCCACAAGAAGAAATGCTTTGGCCTGACGATTGACCCGGTGCGCTTGTCCCAGATCCGCAATGAGCGCCGTCCGGGCAGCAAGTACGCCAGCCTGGAGAACTGCCGCCAGGAGGTCAACCAAGCCGAGGCCATGATGCGCCGCGAGGGCATCGCCTGGCTCTCATCCACCCACAAATCGATCGAAGAAATCGCCACCACGATCCTTCGAGACCTTCGCCCTGACCGTTTGATCTACTGATGCCTGAATTCGAAGACTCGCGCCCCTTTGCCGAGACCAATGCCTTGAAGCCTTTCATCAGCACCGACGATGATTCGATGTCGATGCAATTCGACCTGAAGCTGATCCAGAGCCGCATGCGCCTGGATGATCCGATTGCGCTGGACCTGCAGTACACGCGGGCCATGATGGCGTTTTTGATGCTGAACCCCGAGCCCCGCTCGATCCTGATGGTCGGGCTGGGTGGCGGCTCGCTGGCCAAGTACTGCCACGCGCACCTGCCGCAGGCCAACATCACGGTGGTGGAGATCAATCCCCACGTGATCGAGGTGCGCGATGCCTTCAAGGTGCCGCCCGACAGCGATCGCTTCCGCGTGGTGTGCGGCGATGGCGCGGACTTCATGGCGAAGGCGCCGGAGGGCTCTTACGACCTGATCATGATCGATGGCTTCAACTACGAAGGCCAGCCCGAGACGCTGGTGTCCATCGATTTCTACAAGCGTTGCCGCCAGGCCCTGGCCGAGTCCGGCATCCTGGTGGTCAACCTGCAGGACATCGAGCCGGAATGCACCCGGTTGGTCGGGCGCATCTGGCAGGTCTTTGGCGAGTCGGTGATGGCGCTGGACATCGAGTGCGGGGGCAACCGCATCGTGGTCGCGAGCACGGAAGAGGTTTTTCGCGAGTGCGCGGGCAGCTTTGGGCGGCGCTGGGCGGCACTGCCGGTAGAGCACAAGGAAACCTTGCGTTTCTCCACGGCGTCGATTGAATACGAGCTTGAGCCCTGGCAGGGTGCCAAAAAGGCGGCCAAGGTGCCCAAGGCCAAGAAGCGCGGGCGCTGACCAGGCCCTGACAGGCCGCGGCCACCGCCGATCCAGGGGTTGTGCGCACCCTGTTCCGGGGGTGAACAGGGTATGTGCGGGGCACGGCGTGTTGCACTGTCTTCTTAAAGTGTTGGGATCGATTCCACACCAAGAGGACAAGCCATGTCGAACCCCACTTGCACCGCGTCACGCGCAGCCTTCACCGTCCGTCTGCTGGGCGCCGCGGTGCTGGCGCTCACCGCAGGCATCGCGCAGTCCCAGGTGCATGGCCCGGAGCCCACGGTGGCCTCGCTGGAGGCGGCGGCTGGCCCTTACGCAATCGGCAACTCAGCGGTCGGCACGCCCAACGGCTATGGCGCGGGCACGGTCTTTTATCCCACCATCCGCACCGAAGGCCAGTTTGGCGTGGTGGTGCTGGCCCCCGGATTCCTGGCGGTGCAGGGCTACTACAAGTGGCTGGCCGAGCGCATGGCCTCGCATGGCTTCGTCGTGGTGACGGTCAACTTCAACAGCACCTTCGACCAGCCTGATGCGCGCGGCACGCAGATGGCCAAGGCGCTGCAGCAAGTCGTGGCATTGAGCAAGACGTCGACCGTTCCTTATTCCGGTGTTGTCGACACGACGCGGCAGGCGGCCATGGGCCACTCGATGGGCGGTGGCGGCACGCTGGCCACGGCCCTCAACAACCCTTCTCTGAAGGCCGCGGTGGCGCTGGCGCCCTGGCACACCACCAAGGACTGGTCGAAGCTGCAGGTGCCGACGCTGATCATCTCTGACGAAAAAGATTTCATCGCCACCAACACGGCGCACTCGAACCCGTTCTACGCCAGTTTCAATGCCGCGTTGCCCAGCGCGAAGATTGAACTGGCGGGCGCGGACCACCTGTGCGGCATCCAGATCAGCGCCGAGAAGTGCAAGACCGCGCTGGCCAAGTATTCGGTCGCCTGGCTCAAGCGCTTTGTCGATGGCGACACGCGCTACACCCCATTCGTGAAGAGCAAGACGGCGGAGATGTCGGCCTTCGACACGCGCGGGCAGTACTGAGTTTGTCTGTTTACGGCAGGGGCGAGGCTCACCATGCGCACATTGACACGAAGCACTTTCACGCTGGCGGCATGCCTGTTCGCGGCGGTGCTGGCGCACGCGGATCCGGCGCCGCACGGCCCCGCTCCGACAGCCTCCTTCCTGGAAGCCAAGCTAGGGCCTTATGCGCTGGCCAGCACCAGGGTGGTTTCACCTTCAGGCTATGGCGCCGCCACGGTGACCTACCCCACCGTGAAGTCCGATGGGCCCTATGGGCTGGTGGTGCTGGCGCCAGGCTTTCTGCTGGCGCAGGGCTACTATGCCTGGCTGGCCGAGCGGGTGGCCTCGCATGGCTTCGTGGTGGTCAGCTTGAACACCAACAGCCTTTTTGATTCGCCTGATGTGCGTGCGCCTCAACTGGCCAGCGCACTAAGGCAGGTGTTGGCCTTGAGCCAGACAGCCACTTCGCCCTATTCGGGCTTGGTGAATCCGGACCGCCTGGCGTTGATGGGCCATTCGGCCGGAGGTGGCGCGGCCTTGACGGCGGCTTTGAGCGATCCAGGCTTGAAGGCCGTGGTGGGCTTGACCCTCGCGGTCGGGGCGCAGAAGGACTTTTCCCAACTCCAGGTGCCCACCTTGGTGTTGGCCGCCGAGAAGGATGCGATCGCGCCCAATGTGACCTACTCGACGCCGGTCTTTCAAAGTTTGAATGCGGCGTTGCCGAGTGCCTACATCGAAATCGCCGGGGCCGATCACCTGACGCCGACCATCCTGGAAGGCAGCCGCCAGCGTGCCGTGCTGGGGCGCTACACCATTGCTTGGCTCAAGCGCTTCGTGGACGAAGACGGCCGATACACGCCGTTCACCCGGGGCAGCAGCCCCGAGTTGTCCCGCTACCTGTCGAATGGGGCTTGGTGACTCAGGCGTAGTCGCTGACCGGCACGCACGAGCAGAACAGGTTGCGATCGCCGTAGACGTTGTCCACGCGGCCCACTGGCACCCAGTACTTTTGCTGGCGCAGGCTGGCCACCGGGTAGGCGGCCTGCTCGCGGGTGTAGCCGTGCGCCCACTCGCCCTTGAGCAATGAGGCGGCCGTGTGCGGCGCGTTCTTCAAGGGGTTGTCGTCCTGCGGCCACTGGCCTTGTTCGACCAGGCGGATCTCTTCGCGGATGGCGATCATGGCGTCGCAGAAGCGGTCCAGCTCGAACTGCGATTCGCTCTCAGTCGGCTCGACCATCAGGGTGCCCGCCACCGGGAAGCTCAGCGTGGGCGCGTGGAAGCCGTAGTCGATCAGGCGCTTGGCCACGTCTTCGGCGCTGACGCCGCTGCTGTCCTTCAAGGGGCGCAGGTCGAGGATGCATTCATGGGCCACACCGCCGCCCTTGATGGCCGCGTTGCCGCCACTGAAGTGGATGTCGTAGTGGTCGGCCAGGCGGGCGGCCACATAGTTGGCGTTGAGGATGGCGATCTCGGTCGCGTCCTTCAGGCCATCAGGGCCCATCATGCGCACGTACATCCAGCTGATGGGCAGGACGGCGGCGTTGCCCAAAGGCGCGGCTGAGACAGCCCCCACTTGTTGCTCGGTGCCAATGCCCGCAGCGCGGTGCGCGGGCAGGTAGGGCACGAGGTCTTCGACCACGCAGACGGGGCCGACGCCGGGGCCGCCACCGCCGTGGGGGATGCAGAAGGTTTTGTGCAGGTTGAGGTGGCTCACGTCGCCACCGAACTCGCCAGGCGCGGCCAGGCCGACCAGGGCGTTCATGTTGGCGCCGTCCACGTAGACGCGGCCGCCATGCTGGTGCACCAGGGCGCACAGCTCTTTCACGCGGGTCTCGAACACGCCGTAGGTGGACGGATACGTGATCATCACGGCGGCCAGATTGGCGCTGTGTTGCTCGCACTTGGCGCGCAGGTCGTCCAGGTCGACGTTGCCATCGGCATCGCACTTGGTGACGACCACTTTCATGCCGACCATCTGCGCGCTGGCGGGGTTGGTGCCGTGGGCTGATTCAGGGATCAGGCAGATGTCGCGGTGGCCTTCGCCGCGGGCGTCGTGGTAAGCCTTGATGACCAAGAGGCCAGCGTACTCGCCTTGCGATCCTGCGTTGGGTTGCAGGCTGATGCCCGAGTAACCTGTGGCCTGGCACAACCAGGCGCGCAGTTGCTCGTCCAGCAGGGCATAGCCCTTGAGCTGGTCTTGCGGGGCGAAGGGGTGGATGTTGGCGAACTCGGGCCAGGTGATGGGGATCATCTCGCTGGTGGCGTTCAGCTTCATGGTGCACGAACCCAGGGGGATCATGGTGCGGTCCAGGGCCAGGTCCTTGTCGGCCAGGGCGCGCAGGTAGCGCAGCATCTCGGTCTCGCTGTGGTGCGTGTTGAAGACCGGGTGCGTCATGAAGGCGCTGGTGCGGCGCAGGGCTTGCGGGATGGTCAATGCCACACCCGATTCAAAAGCTGCGAAGGAGGGCAGCGCCTTGCTGCCCGCGAACACGGTCCACAGGTCGATGATGTCGTCGCGCGTGGCGGTCTCGTCCAGCGAGATGGTGAGGCTGTCTTGGCTTGCGATGCGCAGGTTGATGCCAGCCTTTTGCGCGGCAGCGACGATGGCGTCACGGTCGCTTTCAGCCAGCACTTGGATGGTGTCGAAATAGGTGGTGTGCACGACCGTGCGGCCCAGCACCTTGAGGCCTTCGGCCAGGATGGCGGTGTAGCTGGCCACGCGCAGGGCGATGCGCTTGAGGCCTTCAGGCCCGTGGTAGACGGCGTACATGCTGGCCACCACCGCTGGCAGCACCTGCGCCGTGCAGATGTTGGAGGTGGCTTTTTCGCGGCGGATGTGCTGTTCGCGCGTTTGCAGGGCCAGGCGGTAGGCGGTGTTGCCGTGGGTGTCAACGCTGACGCCGACCAGGCGGCCGGGCATCGAACGCTTGTAGTCGTCACGCGTGGCCATGTAGGCGGCGTGCGGGCCGCCATTGCCCATGGGCATGCCGAATCGCTGCGTGTTGCCAACGGCGATGTCGGCGCCCAGTTCGCCAGGCGACACCAACAGGGTCAAAGCCAGCAGGTCGGCGGCGACGATGGCCAGCGCGCCCTTGGCGTGCAGGGCGTCGATCAGGGGCTTCAAATCACGCACCTGGCCGTTCACGCCGGGGTACTGCAGCAGGGCGGCGAAGCAGTCGTTGCTGGCCAGGTGTTCGGCCAGCTTGGCCGCGTGCACCACGTCCACCGTGATGTCCAAAGGCTTGGCGCGCGTCTGGATCACTTCCAGCGTTTGGGGCAGCACATCGTGGCAGACCACGAAGCGCGTGCTCTTGGACTTGCCAGCGCGCGCCGCCAAGGTCATGGCTTCAGCAGCCGAAGTCGCCTCGTCCAGCATCGACGAGTTGGCGATGGCCATGCCGGTGAGGTCGGTCACCATGGTCTGGAAGTTGACCAATGCCTCCATGCGGCCTTGCGAGATCTCAGCCTGGTAAGGCGTGTAGGCCGTGTACCAGGCGGGGTTCTCGAGAATGTTGCGCAGGATGACCCCAGGCGTCAGCGTGCCGTAATAGCCCTGGCCAATGAAGTTGCGCATCAGGCGGTTCTGGCTGGCGATGCGCTTGAGGTCGGCCAAGGCCTGCGCTTCGCTCAAGGCGGCTGGCAGCTCCATCGGCTTGGGGCGTTTGATGGAAGCGGGCACGATGCCGTCGATCAAGGCCTGGCGCGAGGCCACGCCCACCACGCTGAGCATGTGCGCCTGCTCGGCATCCCGGGGGCCCAGGTGTCGGGCTTGGAACTCACGGGCGTTTTCCAGTTCAGCGAGGGTGGGGGTGTGGGTCAGCATGGTCGGGCTTGGCAGGGTCAGGGGTACAGCGGGAACGGCGGTGGCTTTGGAAAAAGAACGATCAGGCGCTCTTGACCAGGTCGTCGTAGGCGGTCTTGTCCATCAGGGCGTCCAGCTCGGACGGGTTGGACAGCTTGACCTTGAAGAACCAGCCAGCGCCCAGCGGGTCGGTGTTGGCCAGCGAGGGGTCGTCGCGCAGGGCTTCGTTGACTTCGGTGACCTCGCCGGTGACAGGCATGTAGACATCGGCGGCGGCCTTGACGGACTCGACCACGCCGGCCACTTCCTGGGGCTTGAAGCTGGTGCCGACGGCGGGCAGATCAACGTAGACCACGTCGCCCAGGGCGTCTTGCGCGTGGAGGGTGATGCCGACGATGGCGGTGCCGTCAGCTTCGATTTGCAGCCATTCGTGTTCGGGGGTGTACTTGATGGTCATGGTCGGGTCCTTGATCAAAAAAAGAAGAGGTGAATCTCAGCCGCGGTAGTAGCCGTTGGGCACGAAGGGCAGGGTGGTCACGGTCATGGGCACGCGCTTGTCGCGCACCAGGGCGAACACCGTGGTGCCGACGGCAGCATGGGTGGATGACACGTAGGCGAGGGCGATGGGCTGGTTGATGCTGGGGCCGGGCGAGCCGCTGGTGACGATGCCCAGGGGCGTGCCGTCTTCAGCGATGATTTGAGCGCCTTCGCGCACGGGCACGCGCTCGCTGCCGATCAGGCCGACGCGCTTGCGCTGCACGCCTTGCGCCAGCTGCTCGTCGATCACGCGGGCACCGGGGTAGCCGCCCGCGCGGGCGCCACCAGCGCGGCGCACCTTCTGGATGGCCCAGGTGAGGGCGCCTTCGACGGGCGAGGTGTCGGTGTTGATGTCGTGGCCGTACAGGCACAGGCCGGCTTCCAGGCGTAGCGAATCGCGGGCGCCCAGGCCGATGGGCTTGACTTCGGGTTGTGCGAGCAGCGCACGGGCGAGCGCCTCGGCTTGGGCGGCGGGCACGGAGATCTCGAAGCCGTCTTCGCCGGTGTAGCCGGAGCGGGTCACGAAGCAGTCGGCACCGTTCAGCACAAAGTGCCCGCCGGTCATGAAGGTGAGTTTTTGCACGTCGGCATTCAGGCGCGCCAGGGCGGTCACCGCCTGCGGGCCTTGCAGCGCCAGCAGGGCCTGGTCGGGCAGGGGCTGCACGATGCAGCGCTGCCCGATGTGCTGTTGCAGGTGGGCGATGTCTTGCTGTTTGCAGGCGGCATTGACGATGACGAAGATGTCATCAACGCGGCGGGTAACCATCAGGTCATCCAGGATGCCGCCAGTGTCGTTGGTGAACAGGGCATAGCGCTGCTTGAACACGGGCAGATCGACGATGTCCACCGGCACCAGGGTTTCCAGCGCCTTGTCGGCATCCGCACCCTTGAGCAGCAACTGGCCCATGTGCGAGACGTCGAACAAACCAGCGGCAGCGCGGGTGTGCTTGTGCTCGGTCATGAGGCCGGTGGGGTACTGCACCGGCATGTCATAGCCACCGAAGGGCACCATCTTGGCGCCGAGTTCGACGTGCAAGGCGTGGAGGGGCGTTTTGAGCAGGTCTGCAGACATGAGCGTGCCTGACCGCCAGGCCAGGAAGAGGGCATTGACATGGTTCCGGGGTGCGCTTTGCTGTGATCCGAAAACCCAAGCAAAACGCAATCCCGGTGCTGCCCTCGCTGTCCGCTTTACCTGAGAGATTGACCCGTCGCCACGGCATGACCATGGCGGCGCGGGCTTGCCCCTTCGGTGGGTTGGCTCGAAGACCAACCTCTCTCCAGTGAGGATCACCCTGCGAACAAGGTGTTTGCCAGTCCTTTTGCCTGAGCGTTCGGCTGGCAAGCCACCCTGCGCCTTCGGCGACCCAACATGTGTGCATCGAAATGCACACGGGTTCTCTCCTAGCAGCGCAAATTGTATGCGAGGAAGTGCCGAGCGTGGTCCCCTTGAAACAGGTGCGTGAACGCATTTTGGGGACTTGGCACGATGTTTGTGTGCTGGTGCTACAAACTTGTTCGAGTCCTTCAACCACACCCACACACACCTCAAAACGGCATGGTCACCAAGGCACCCGCGCGCAAAAGCGCCACCCCCACCCCCACCAAGAACACCCCGGCCAAGCGCAATGCGCCGCTGCTGCGCGACATCCGCCTGCTGGGGCGGATCCTGGGCGACGTGATCCGCGAGCAGGACGGGCGCGAAGCTTACGAATTGATCGAGCGCATCCGCCAACTGGCCGTGGCCTACCGCGCTCGCCGCGACGACGTGGCCGGCAAGGACCTGGACCGGCTGCTCAAGAACCTGTCCGCCGACCAGAGCGTGTCGGTGATCCGGGCCTTCAGCTATTTTTCGCACCTGGCCAATCTGGCCGAAGACCGCCACCAGGTGCGCCAGCGCGAGCACTCTGCCAAAGTGGCCACCGAAGGCTCGCTGGCCGCCTGCTTCCAGCGCCTGGCCGACGAGGGTGTGCGCACCGACGACATCGCCGCCTTGCTCAAGCGTGCTTACCTGTCGCCCGTGCTGACGGCCCACCCGACGGAGGTGCAGCGCAAGTCCATCCTGGACGCCGAGCGTGCCGTGGCCGAACTGATTGCCCGCCTGGACACGGCCGATGAGGACGAGCGCCAGGAGATCGAACCCGCCCTGCGCGCCCGCGTGACCCAGCTCTGGCAGACGCGCATGCTGCGCTTCACCAAACTGACCGTGGCCGATGAGATCGAAAACGCGCTGAGCTATTACCAGAGCACGTTTTTGCGCGAGATACCGCGCCTGTACGCGCAGCTTGAACGTGCCTTGCCGGGCCGCGAAGTGGCGTCCTTTCTGCGCATGGGCCAGTGGATTGGCGGCGACCGCGATGGCAATCCCAATGTCAGCGCGCAGACCCTGCAACTGGCCATGTCGCGCCAGGCCGAGGTCGCCTTGCGCCATTACCTGACCGAGGTGCACCAGCTGGGCGCCGAGCTGTCGATGTCCGGCCGACTGGTGGGCATCACGCCGCACATGGCCGTGCTGACCGACCGCTCGCCCGATTTGAACCCCCACCGGTCCGACGAGCCCTACCGCCGAGCGCTGACCGGCGTTTACGCCCGGCTGGCCGCCACGCTTGAGGAGCTGACCGGCACCAAGGCCCTGCGCCACGCGGTCGCGCCACAAAATGCCTACGACAGCGCTGAAGATTTCCTGGCCGATCTGCGCACGGTGGACACCTCCTTGCGCACTCACCACGCCGCCGTGCTGGCCGACCTGCGCGTCAAGCCGCTGATCCGCGCCGTTCAGGTGTTTGGTTTCCACCTGGCCACGCTGGATTTGCGCCAAAGCTCGGACCAGCACGAACTGGTCATCGCCGAACTGCTGGCCACGGCCAAGGTCGAGGCCAATTACGCCAAGCTGAGCGAGGACGCCAAGCAGGCTTTGATGCGCCAGTTGCTGTGCGAGGCCCGCCCCTTGCGCGTGCAGGGCGCCAACTACAGCGACCTGGCCAAAGGCGAACTGGCGATTTTTGAAGCCGCCGCCACCGCCCGCCGTCGCTATGGCCCTCAGGCCCTGATCCACTACATCATCTCGCACACCGAAACCGTGAGCGATCTGCTGGAAGTGCTGCTGCTGCAAAAGGAATGTGGCCTGATGCGGGGCACCCTGGACGACGCCGATTCGCAAGCCGAACTGATCGTGGTGCCGCTGTTCGAAACCATTGCCGACCTGCGCCATGCCACCGACATCATGCGTGGCTTCTACGCCGTGCCTGGCATCGCCGACCTGGTCAAGCGATCAGGGGGCGAGCAGGACATCATGCTGGGCTACAGCGACAGCAACAAGGATGGCGGCTTTTTCACCAGCAACTGGGAGCTGTACCGCGCCGAGATCTCACTGGTCGCCTTGTTCAACGATTTGCGCGCCAGCCATGGCATCGGCCTGCGCCTGTTCCATGGCCGGGGCGGCACTGTGGGCCGGGGCGGTGGCCCCACCCACCAGGCCATCCTGGCGCAACCTCCTGGCACGGTCAACGGCCAGATCCGCCTGACCGAACAGGGCGAGGTGATCGCCTCCAAATACGCCCACCCCGAGATCGGCCGGCGCAACCTGGAGACGCTGGTGTCGGCCATGTTGGAGGCCAGTTTGATCCAACCCAGCCGCCCGGTGCCTAGCACCTTCTTGCAGACCGCCGATGCGATTTCGCAGGCCAGCATGGCGGCCTACCGCAAGCTGGTTTACGAGACGCCTGGCTTCACCGAGTACTTCTTCGCCGCCACGCCGATCCGCGAAATCGCCGAACTCAACATTGGCTCACGCCCGGCCTCGCGCAAATCCACCCGCCGCATCGAAGACTTGCGCGCCATCCCTTGGGGGTTCTCATGGGGGCAGTGCCGCGTGGCCTTGCCGGGCTGGTTCGGCATGGGCTCGGCGATCGAGGAGTTTCTGAGCAAGCCCGGTGCCGAGCGAAAAACGCAACTGGCGTTGTTGCAGCGCATGCACAAGCAGTGGCCTTTCTTTGGCACCTTGCTGTCCAACATGGACATGGTGCTGGCCAAGAGTGATCTGGGCATCGCCGAGCGTTACGTGGCCCTGGTGGAGGACAAGCGCCTGGGCAAGAAAATCATGGCAGCGATCAGGGCCGAGTGGGATCTCACCAACCAGGCGCTCAACCTCATCACTGGGACCAAGGCGCGGCTGGCCTCGCAACCGGACCTGGCCGACTTCCTGGCCTACCGCTTCCCGTATGTGGACCCGCTCAACCACTTGCAGGTGGAGCTGATGCGCCGCCACCGCAAGGCGCAAGACACGCGCGCCTCGGAGGTCGAGGGCGAGACCGTGGCCGAGCGGGTTCAGCGCGGCATCCACCTGTCGATCAACGGGGTGGCCGCCGGCTTGCGCAACACCGGATGACTTGGTGGTGGAACCCGGGCCTTGGCAGCCCGGGCCCCGTTCACTTCATCAGCAGGTTGGGCAGCCACAGCGACAGTGGCGGCCAGTAGGTGACCAGCACGAGGAAGCCCAGCATCGTCAGCAGCCATGGCCACACGGCGATGGTCAGCTCGGTGATGCCCATCTTGGTCACCCCCGAGGCCACGTACAGGTTCAGGCCCACCGGCGGATGGCACATGCCCACCTCCATGTTCACGATGATCAGGATGCCGAAGTGCACCGGGTCGATGCCCAGCTTCATGGCCACCGGGAACAGGATGGGCGCCATGATCAGCACGATCGACGAGGGCTCCATGAAGTTGCCCGCCAGCAGCAGCAGGATGTTGACCACCGCCAGGAAGGCGATCGGGCCCAGGCCCATGCCGATCAGCCAGTCCGCCAGGTTCTGCGGGATGTTTTCATTGGCCAGCACGAACGAAAACAGGACCGCGTTGGTGATGATGTACAGCAGCATGGCACTCATGTTGGCGGAGGCCAGCAGCACGCGTGGCACGTCTTTCAGGCGCATGTCCTTGTAGACGAACACGGCGATGATGAAAGCGTAAACGGCAGCCATCGCGGCGGCTTCCGTCGGCGTGAACAGGCCGGTGTAGATGCCGCCCATCACCACCACGATCAGCAGCAGCCCCCAGAAGCATTCACGCAAGGCCTTGAGGCGTTGCGCCGTGGTGGCCTTGGTTTGGCGCGGGTAGTTGAACTTGCGGGCGCGCCACCAGGCCGTCAATCCCAGCAGGAAGGCCAGCAAGATGCCAGGCACAACACCGGCCATGAACAGGGCGCCCACCGAGGTGTTGGTGGACACGGAGTACATCACCATCACGATCGAGGGTGGGATGAGGATGCCCAGGGCCCCGGAGGTGGTGACGATGCCCGCGCCAAAACGCGGTGGAAACCCGGCCTTGGCCATGGCCGGCAACAGGATCGAACCGATGGCCACGACGGTGGCGGGCGATGAGCCCGACACGGCGGCAAACAGCGCGCAGGCCACCACGCCTGCCAGGCCCAGGCCACCGTGCCAGTGGCCCACCATGGAGGTGGCGAAGTTGATCATGCGTTTGGCCACCCCCCCGTGCGTCAGGAAGTTGCCCGCCAGGATGAAGAACGGGATCGCCATGATCTCGAACTTTTCAATGCCGGTGAACAGCTTGAGCGCGACCGACTCCAGGGGCACTTGCGTGAACCCGAAAATGAAGGTGAGCACGGTGAGGCCCAGGGCGATGGAGATCGGCATGCCGGTGAGCATCAGCATCACCAGCAGGCCCAGAATGATCAGGCCGTTCATGCGGTGGCTCCTTTTTCATCCAGGCCGTCCACATGGCCATGGTCATGGTGAGGCAACTCACCCGTGTGTTGAAACGTCCAGGCCACTTGCAGGAAGCGAAAGCACATCAGTGATGAGCCCAGGGGGATGGCCATGTAGATGATCCAAGTGGGCCACTCCAGGTCGGGGGTGGTGGGGCCTTCAATCAGGCCGTCCATGTTCAGGCCCAAAGCCTGGTAGGCCGCGTGGTGCAGGCCGTTGTCCCACACGAACGTGGCGCCCAGTGCGCCCACCATGCCGGTGAACAAGGCGCCGGCCAGCAGGCTGAACAGCACGAAGTACTTGCGCTTGTGATCAGACAGGCGGTTGATGAGCACATCGACCCCCACGTGGATGCCGGTGCGCACGCCATAGGCTGCGCCAAATTTGGCCATCCAGACGAACAGGTAGATGCAGGCTTCCTGGGTCCAGGCCATGTTGATGCTGAGCAGCCAGTCCTGCACGCCGGGGATGTTGAAACCAATCACGTAGCGGTGCACCACCGACGCGAAGATGATGAGGGTGGCGGCGGCCATGAAGGTCGCGATCAGCCATTCCTCCAGGTGATCAAGCCATTTCATGGCGTTCTCCCAGGGGGGTCAATCGGGTCATGAAAAAGCCCACGCGGGTGGTGGGCTCAAGGTGTGTTGCTCAAGGCTCAGAGTTTGCTGGGGTCGAAGCCGGTTTCTTTGTAGATGGCCCGCAGCGTTTCTTCGCCAATGCGCGAGGTCATCTGTTGGTGCACGGGCACCAGGGCCTTCTTCAGGGCCAGGCGCTCGGCCGGTGTCAGCGTGTAGATTTCGGTCTTGCCGGTGGCTTTGACCTTGGCCAGGGCGTCCTGGTTGTCGGCAAAGGCGCGGTCATTGGCCAGCTTGGTGGCTTCGGTGATGGCCTGGGTCAACTGGCCCCGGATGTCGGTGGGCAGGCCGTCCCAGAACTTCTTGTTGACGACCACGGCGTAGCCCAGGTAACCGTGGTTGGTGACGCTGAGGTGCTTTTGCACTTCGTGCATTTTCTGGGTGTACAGGTTGGAGGGCGGGTTCTCGGTGCCATCGACCACGCCGGTTTGCAAGGCCTGGTAGGTTTCAGAGAACGCCAGCACCTGCGGCAGGGCGCCCAGGGCGCGCATTTCGGCATCCAGCACCTTGGAGGACTGGATCCGCATCTTGGTGCCCTTGTAGTCCGCCACGGCCCTCAAAGGCTTGTTGGCCGAGAACACCTTGAAGCCGTTGTCCCAGTAGGCCAGGCCGGTGATGCCGCGTGTTTCCAGCTTGGCCAGCAGGCCCTTGCCCACGGGGCCTTCGGTCACGCGGTGCAGGTCGGCATAGTCGTCAAAGATGAAGGGCAGGTCGAAGACTTCGAACTCTTTCACGCCCAGGGGCGCAAATTTGGACAGCGAGGGGGCCAGCATCTGCACTGAGCCCAGTTGCAGGGCTTCCAGCTCTTCCTTGTCCTTGTAGAGTTGGCTGTTGGGGTAGACCTCGACCTTGACGCGACCCTTGGTCAGCTCTTCTGCGCGCTTGGCGAAGAAGGCGGCGGCCTTGCCCTTGGGCGTGTCCATGGCCACCACGTGGCTGAACTTGATCACGATCGGAGCCTGGGCAAAAGCGCTGGGCACCAAAGCGATGGCGGCTGCGGCAGCCAACAGGTGGCTGCGCAGGATCTTTCCAGCGAAGGATGTCGTCATATTGGTCTCCTCAGGGTATGGGGTCAGCCGGATTGTTTCCCCCTGTGCAGGCATGGGAAATTGTGGAGTTCCACATTTGTGCGTGGCGGGTCGGCAAGCTCCCAAAGTGCCGACATAGACTCAGGTGCATGAGCCCACCCATCAGCGCGCCACCCCGCCCCACGCTGGCCGTGCCACCGCAGCCGCGCTGGCGGGTTTGGGGCTCGTTCGTGTCGGTGATGCCGCACCTGTGGGCCTGGCCTTTGGTGCTGTCCCTGCTGTTCGTGGGGGGGGTGATGGCCTGGTTGCGCTCGGTGGAGCGTGCCGACCTGGAGAGCCAGCGGGCCGAGATGATCTCCGATGCCTTGTCGCTGGAAGCCCAGGTCAGCAACCGGCTGGATGCCGAAGCCGCCCGGTTGCGGACGCTGGCCGACGTGATCAACACCAAGGCCTTGTCCCGTGATTCATTTGCCCAACACGCCTTGGTGCTCGATGGCTTGCGCCGTTTCTGGATCAGCGTGACCTGGCTGGACGCGAAAGGGCGCATCGTGGTGCAGGTGCCCGATGACAGCATGCCCGCCCATTCGTCTGCGCGAAGCGGGGTCGAAGAGCGGGGGCTGGCCGGGCATTTGTCGGCGCCTTTGCAAAATGAGGTCGGCAAGCCTGCTGGCCTGCTTGTGGCGCGTTATCTGCCGGCCGAGGTCTTGCGCCAGAAGGTGCCCTGGTGGCTGGCCCGCAAGTACGACATCCGCCTGGTTGACGAGCTGGGCGAGGTGATCGCCTCCACCATCGATGGCCCGCGCCTGGCCCGCCAGGCCTGGTACCGCGTGCCCGCGGGGCCTTCGCTGCCCCAGGCTTTTCTGGAGCTGTCGGCACGCGAGAACATCAAGCCTTGGTGGCGGACTTTGCCGGTGGTCTTGATGAGCGGTTTTGTGTTGCTGATTGGCGGCGCAAGCTGGATGCTGCGCCGCCAGATGCAGGGCGTGTCGCGGGCGGAAGAGGCGTGGCGCACAGAAGCCGCCTGGCGCACGGCGATGGAAGACTCGCTGGCCGTGGGCATCCGGGCGCGTGACCTGGATGGGCGCCTGGTCTACGTCAACAAAACCATGGCCGACATGCTGGGCTACCAGCCCGAAGAGCTGATCGGCGCCATGCCGCCCATGCCCTACTGGCCCAGCAACGAGCTGGAGCAGGCCATGCAGCGGCATTTGCGCAACATGGCTGGCCAGGCGCCGAGCGAAGGCTATGAATCGCGCTGGCAACGCCGCGATGGGCAGATCCTGGAGGTGGTGGTGCTGGAAGCCCCCTTGGTGGACGCCAAGGGCCAGCACATCGGCTGGATGGCCTCGATCTTGAACGTGACCGAGCGCAAGCGCCTGGAAGAGCGCGAGCGCAAGCAGGCCGACACCATGGCCCACCATTCGCGCCTGACGATGCTGGGCGAGGTGGCCTCGACCCTGGCGCACGAGTTGAACCAGCCCCTGTCGGCCATCGCCAGCTACAACGCGGGCGTGTTGAACTCCCTCAGCCGTGTGCCGGGCAGCGACCCGGCCTTGCTGATCGCCTTGAAGCGCATGGGCGAGCAGGCCTCGCACGCCGGGCGCATCGTCAAACGCATCCGCGAGTTCCTGACCCGGCGCGAGCCCCAGCGCGAACCCTGCGACCTCAACCAGGTGGTGGCCTCGGCCGTGGCGTTGCTCAGCCGCGAGATCTCGCGCCATGGCATCGCGGTGACCACCGAGCTGGACGCCAGCCTGCCCATGGTGATGGCCGACCCCATCCTCATCGAACAGGTGGCGGCCAACCTGGTGCGCAATGCCTGCGATGAGCTGGCACACGCTGAGCCACCACGCCGGGTTCACATCCAGACCTTGCTGGGGGCGGGCGGGCGTTTTGCCAAAGTGGTGGTCACCGACAGCGGGCCTGGCCTGGGCGGTCGCAGCATCGATCAACTGTGCCAGCCCTTTTATTCCACCAAATCCGATGGCATGGGCATGGGGCTGGCCATTTGCCGCTCGATCATTGAGCTGCACTATGGTGGGCTGGATGCCGAGGAGGCTTCTGGCGGTGGGGCGAGCTTGTCCTTCACCGTGCCCTGCTTGCGTCCCGAAGACCTGGAGGAACCCGCATCATGATGAAACCCGATCAAGGCATTGTTTATCTGGTGGACGACGATACCGTGGTGCGCGACGCGCTGGCCTTTTTGCTGGGATCGCGCGGACTGCTGGTTTTCAGCTTTGATGGCGGGCCGACGCTGCTGGCTTACCTCGCGTCGTGTCCGCGCCCCATCCGGGGGGTGTTCCTGGTCGATGTGCGGATGGAGCCCATGTCTGGCCTGGTGTTGCACGAAGAGTTGTTGGCGCTGGGCATCCGCAACCCCTTGCTGTTCCTCAGCGGCCATGGCGACATCCCCATGGTTGTCGAGTCGCTGAAAAAAGGCGCCTTCGACTTCCTGGAAAAACCATACGCCGACAACACCCTGGTCGACCGCATTGAGCAGGCCGTGACCATCGAGCGCGCCATGCTGCTGGACGATGCCCGCCAGGCCGAGGGCCACGCCCGCCTGGCCAGCCTGAGCGACCGCGAGCGTGAGGTGATGCCCCGGGTGGCGGCCGGCAAGCTCAACAAGGTCATCGCCGATGAATTGCACATCGCGGTGCGCACGGTCGAGGTCCACCGGGCGAGAGTTTTCTCGAAATTGGGCGTGCGCACGGCGGCGGAACTGGCCACCTGGCTGTCTAATTTCGGGGGTATTGACGCATCTGCGAAAATACAGAGATAAGGAACGGGGCTTTCCCGAGGATTTCCCGAAAACACACGCTGATGAATTCGCCGCAAGACTCCAGTCGCCCCCAGGCCCCTGTACCGCAGCAGGTGTCCCTGGTGGCCGAAGCCCGTGTGCCCACCGAGCACGGCACTTTCACCATGAAATTGTTCAAGGAAGAGCCCTCGGGCCTTGAGCACGTTGCCCTGGTCATGGGCAACGTTAAGGGCTCGGCGCTCGTTCGCGTCCACAGCGAGTGCATGACCGGCGACGTGTTCGGCTCGCTGCGATGCGATTGCGGCCCGCAACTGCACTTTGCGCTGGACGAAATTGGCAAGCAGGGCAGCGGCATCGTGCTCTACCTGCGCCAGGAAGGGCGCGGCATTGGCCTGATCAACAAGCTGAAGGCCTACGCTTTGCAGGATGAGGGGCTGGACACGGTCGAGGCCAATCTGCGCTTGGGCTTTCCCGCCGATTTGCGCAATTTTGAGGTGGCTGCGCAGATGTTGTCGCAATTGGGCGTCGATTCGGTGCGCCTGATGACCAACAACCCCCGCAAGGTGGCCACACTGGAAAAGCACGGCGTCAAGGTGGTGGAACGGGTGCCCGTGCGCAGCCAGTCACAGTCGGAAAACCACCACTACCTGGCCACCAAGGCCCTCAAATTGGGCCACCACATGGACTGGCTGCCCGAATACATTCCCCCCAAGTCCGAGGACGACGGCCCCTCAAAGCTTGGGTAGGTCCAGCGCCTGGGGCTCATGCCCCCGGCCGATCAGCCAGTCGCGCAAAGCCAGGCCGGTGCTGGAAGGCCAGTAGCGCGCCTTGGCGGGTGCGATGCGTTTGTAGTCCACCAGTTCGTCGCCCAGCGTGATCACACCCGTGGCGGGCACGTGGTACGCGATGATGATCTGGTTCTGGCGTGGGAACGCGTAGTGGCCGATGAAGTGGGTGCCTTGCGCGTGCAGGCCCAGCTCTTCCATCACCTCGCGCTCGATGGCTTCTTCGGGGCTGGGGTCTGACTTCTCCAGAAACCCCGTGATCAGCGCATAGAAGGGCACAGGCCAGGCCTTGTTGCGCGCCAGGATGATTGCACCTTCATGTTCAACCACGGCGGCCACCACGGGCACCGGGTTGTCCCAATGCACGTAGGTGCAGTTGGTGTCCAGGCAGGACAGCCGCATGACGGTGTCCAGCTCGCGCTCTTGCAGCGGCTGGGCACATTGGGGGCAGAACTTGAAGGCCATGTTTCCTCGGCTCGACGTGACTAAGACGGTGAATGAGCGGCCACCAGGGTGGCCATGTCTGCTGCCGGGCCGGAATGGTCTTGTCCGTTCAACCCGGCAATCACGCTGGTGCGGTTCTGCGCTGGCTGGTTCTGACTGACCTTCCACTTGCCTTGCAGGCGGGTGATCGGGATTTCGATGCCCACGATGGCTTGCAGCAGCCGATCGGTGAACTCGCGAGGGGCATCTGACACGGCCCAGGGCTCGGCCCGGGAGGCCTCGTGCTGGGCAGTCATGGACGCCAATTGCGCGCGCACCCACTGCGGGTCGTCTTTCACCAGCAATCGGCCATGGGCATGCACCACGGCATAGTTCCACGTGGGCACCACTTTGCCGCCGTCTTGCTTGGTGGCGTACCAGGATGGCGTGATGTAGGCATTGGGCCCCTGAAAGATGACCAGCACGTCGGCCGAGGGATCGGAGTTCTGCCACAACGGGTTGGCACGTGCCACGTGCCCCACCAGCTTGCCGAAGGCCGAGCCATCGGCTTGCAGGTGCAGCGGGATGTGATTGGCCGTCAGGCCATCGGCGGACAGGGTGACCAAGGTGGCCAGGGGGTGGGCGTGAATCAAGCCCTGCAGAACCTCTGGCCTTGACTCGTCAAAGTGGGCAGGTGAGTACACGTTTGAGTCTCAGGCCTGGGCGGCGATCAGTTGCTGGTCCTTGGCGGCGGCGCGCGCGGCCGCCGGGCGCGAGGTGACCCGGTCGATGTAGGCCTGGATGACCGGCGTCAGAGGCACGAGTTTGAACATGGTGGTCCAGCGCAAAGCGTTGGCCCACAGCACGTCGGCGGCGCTGAACTGATCGCCCAGGATGTAAGGGCCCTTGGCCAGTTGGTCGGTCAGCGTCTTGAACATGGTGTCGAAGTCACCATAGGGACAGGTCGAGGGCGGCGTGGGCTCGCGCTTTTGCGAGCGATCGACCAAGGCGGGTTCAAAGCTGGAGCCATAGAAGGCCAGCCAGCGCAGAAACGGTCCCCGCAAGGGCGATCCGATTTGAGGTGCCAGCCCGGCCTCGGGGTACAGCTCCGCCAGGTACTGGTAGATGGCAACCTGTTCGGTGATCAGCGCCTCGCCATGCTTGATGGCGGGCACCTTGCCCATCGGGTTGATGGCCAGGTAGTCGGCCTTGCGCTGCTCGCCCGCTTTGAGGTTGAGGACGTAGGTTTCGTAGTCGGCGTTCAATTCTTCCAGCAGCACCAGCACGCCGGCCGAGCGTGAGTTGGGCGAGTGGTAGAAGGTAACGTGCTGGCCAATGCTCATGAAAGCCTCCAGTTTTTAGGGGGTGTCAGCCATTTTGCACGAGCAGCAAAGCCAGCGCGATGATGGCGGGCAAGGCTTGCACGAAGAAGATCTTGCGGCTGACGGTGGCAGCGCCAAACACCCCGGCCACGATCACGCAACCCAGGAAGAAGACCTTGATGTCATGGCCTGCGGCACCCAGCCAAAGGCCCCACACCAGGCCTGCCACCAGAAAGCCGTTGTACAGCCCCTGGTTGGCGGCCAAGGCCTTGGAGGCGGTGGCGAAATCAGGCTTCAGGCCAAATGCCTTGCGCCCCAATGGCTTATCCCAGAAGTACATCTCGAGCACCATGAAATACAGGTGCAATAGCGCGACCAGGGCGGTCAGGATGGTGGCGGCGGTGTTCATCATGGTTTGGCTGTCCTTGTGTGCCTGTAAACCCGCCCATGGGGCTGGCCGGAGGCAGTTTATAGTGCCCTGGCACCTTGCCATCGGGGCGGTTATCCCTTGCGTCAAGGCGACGATTAAAAATATTTCAGGAGAGACACGCATGAAGGACACCCTGGCTGACAAGGGCGCTGGCCACGGCGCGGCCAGTTGGCTGATGACCATGCCCACCATCGTGCTGCTGGTTCTGATCTTGATCCTCAGCACGGGTGAGATGGTCCATGGGCAATTGCTCAAGCTGGGCGACAAGCTGTTTGGCGATCCATCGCATCAGATCCAGTACTTCATGCTCCGGGCCGATCCGGTGGCGCCCACTTGCCAGCGGAACATGGATGTTCAAGCCGAGGTGGCCAGGCAGTTGGCAGCAGGCACCGGGTCGAGCAAGGACGACATCGACGCGATGTTCGAGTCCAGCCAACAGGACCCCGCCGCCTTGCGCGCCTCGATAGAGGAAGAGGCCAAGGTCTGCACGGCCAGGCATGCGATCTACCAAGGCATCAAGTCGAACATCACACCATCGCTGGTGACGTTCCGCACGCTGGAAACCAGCTTCCTGGGCCTCTACCTGCTGGGCTCGAACAACCGGGCCTTGATCCTGTTGTTGCTGCTGGCCTTCACGGCAGCCCACGCCACGCTGCGGCACCAGCACATCTCTGTGCGTCCGCCCCGCCGCGCGCATGACTACTTGGCGCAGTCGTTGAGCATGCTGTTGGCCAGCGGCATGTTGCTGTATTCGTTCGTGCGCTTTTATCGCCTGTCGATGAGCTCTGGCGTGCCGGTGGATGCGCCGCAGGTCTACTTCATGTGGATGGGCTTGTTCGCCGTATTGGCGCTGGCCAGTGCCTGGCGGGTGATGCGCCCGCTGCCTGCGGCGCTGCCTGAACCTGGCGGCTGGCTGAAATCGCTGCAATGCGTTCCGCTGGTGGCTTGGATGTGCGTCATCAGCAGCGTGTATTTTTTCCTGGAAGGCCATCCGTCCGGCCCGGCCATCTACGCCAACAAGCTGCTCGATTTCATGAGCTTGCCCTTGGCGCTGGCCTTGCACATCTGGGCGGGCATGCTGTTCAAGCAAAGCCGCCTGGTGATCCTGTTCATGAATGTCATGCGGCCCTGGAAGCTGTCACCTGAAGTCCTGACGTACATCATCTTGCTGGCCGCCGGCTTGCCCACGGCCTATGCCGGCGTGTCCAGCGTGTTCGTGATCGCCGCGGGCGCCATCATTTACCACGAGGTGAGGGCTGCGGGCGGCACCAGCCAGTACGCCTTGGCGGCCACGGCCATGTCGGGTTCGCTAGGCGCTGTTTTGCGGCCCAGCCTGTTGGTGGTGGGCATCGCGGCGCTGAACCGACAGGTCACCACCACGCAGTTGTTCTACTGGGGCGGTTTTGTTTTCGCGCTCACCTCGACCATGTTCTTCATTGCCTCGCAGATGTCGTCAAAAATCCGCCAGCAAGCGAGCAGCAAAATGGCCTCGCCCTTGGTGGCCATGCCAGCCATGCTGCGGGAGATGAAATCGGTCCTGCCCTATGTGGCCTTGATCGGGGCGATCCTGCTGTTTTATGGCCAGGTGCTGGACACCCATTTCGATGAGAACTCGGCGGCGAGCATCCTGCCCATCCTGATGTTGACGGTGCTGGTCCTCGACAAGGCGATCGGATCACGGGTGGGCAAGGAGCAGGCTGGTCCCGTGGCAGCATCGTTTCCCGCGTCCATCGGCATGGCCTCATCCCAGGGCACCGGGCCCGCGATCCGGGTGGCGACCGCCGAAACCGTGGAGCACGTGGGCTCCTACATCACCTTGATGGTGGCCACGCAGTTGGTGGGCGGCATGGTTGAGCGCTCCGAAGTGATGGGCATGCTGCCGCAGCATTTTCCAAACGTCTGGCTGGCCATGGGCTTCCTGGTGCTGGTCAAGGTGCTGCTGGGCATGGTCATGGAGCCCTTGGGTGCCATCATCCTGGTGTCGAGCACGCTGGCCCCCATGGCTTATCGCAACGGCATCGATCCCGTGAACTTCTGGATGATGGTGCTCGTGGCCTTCGAGCTGGGTTACCTGCTTCCGCCGGTGGCGCTGAATCAGTTGCTCACTCGCCAGGTTGTGGGCGAGGCCGAAATCGAGAGATCAGACCGCGAGGTGGAAGGGTTGTCGTTCTACCGGCGCTACGAACGCTGGATCCTGCCTTGCACCGTGATGTCCATCAGCTTGTTGCTGGTGGCATTCGTGCCCTTGGCCGTGCAGCGCTTCAGCATCTTCGAGCCCATCTTGCGCTGGTGGTCATGAGCCATGAACGTTCGCGCCGCGCATTGGCTTCGCAAATCTTCAATCAATCAATCAACCGACAGGGATCTCATGGTCATGAAGAACATTCGAGCTGAATTCAAACTCAAGTGGGGGGCGCTGCTGACTGCCCTGTGCATGGCCAGTGCGCCGGCCTTGGCCGCTGAGGGCAGTTCGCCCAGCCTGTGCGTGTGGGATCCGATCGGTGCGGCAGGCCCGCTGTTTGACGCGGCCAAGAGCTATGCCCTGGCCGCGCAGAAGCTGGGCGTGGACGTGAAGCTCAAGGCCTACACCGACGAGCGGGTTGCTTCCGAGGATTTCCGCGTGGGCCAATGTGATGCCTTGTTGGCCACCTCCATCCGCACCCGGCCGTACAACCCCATCACGGTGGCCATTGACTACGCTGGCGCGTCCACCATCATCAAGGACGGCAAGATCGACTTGGAGGCCAGCTACGACGTTGTCCGCAAGGCCATTCAGCTTTTCGCGTCGCCCGCGGCGGCCAAGCTCACGGTGCAAGACCGCTTTGAAGTGGGTGGGATCATCCCGATGGGCGGTATCTACACCTTCGCGCGCGATCGGGCGATTTTCAAGAAAGGTTTTGCCGGCACCCGCATGCCGGCCTTTGACGACGACAAGGTGCAGGCCTACCTGATTCAGCGGATCGGGGCCCAGCCCGTGTCTTCCGACATCAGCAACTTTGTCACCAAGTTCAACAATGGCAGCGTGGACGTGATTTTTGCGCCCGCCGTGGCCTACAAGCCGCTGGAAATCTACCGGGGCGTGGGCACCAAGGGTGGGGTGTCGCGGTTTCCGCTGGCGTTCAGCACCATGCAGCTGGTGCTGGACCGCAACCGCTTTCCGGCGGGTTTTGGCGAGAAATCCCGCCAGTACTGGTCGTCGCAATTCGACCAGGCGGTGGTGGCCGTGCGCAAGGCCGAGGCCGACGTGCCGGTCAGCCAGGTTGTGGATTACTCCACCGAGGACGCCCTGGCCTTTGTGGTGTCTCAGCGCGACATCCGCGTTGAGTTGGCCAGCAAGGGCTTTTACGACAAGCAGGGCCTCAAGGTCATGAAGCGCATCCGGTGCAGTGTGTACAGCGCGGCGTCCGAATGTTCCAACAAGGCCGAGATCGATTGGCCGGTGGTGGCCGCGCAGCCCTGAAGCACTGTTTTTGGAAGGGCAGCAGGCAGTGCAGACCCGGCTTGGTGGGTTCTTGTGAGATCTCTGACGGTCAGGGGCGTTGCGAAAACCGCAATTTCCCCGACAATCCACCCCCATGACGTCTGAATTGCTCACCCCCACCACGCCCGCCCCGTTCGCAGCCGCTCCCAAAATCGGCTTTGTCAGCCTTGGCTGTCCGAAAGCGCTCACCGACTCCGAACTGATCCTGACCCAACTGGCCGCCGAGGGCTACCAAACCTCCAAAACCTTTGATGGTGCGGACCTGGTGATCGTGAACACCTGCGGCTTCATCGACGATGCCGTGCGCGAAAGCCTGGACACCATCGGCGAGGCTTTGGCCGAGAATGGCAAGGTCATTGTGACCGGCTGCCTGGGCGCCAAAGCCGGTGCCGATGGCGGCAACCTGGTCCGCCAGATGCACCCCAGCGTGCTGGCCGTGACCGGCCCCCACGCCACACAAGAGGTGATGGACGCCGTGCACCTGCACGTGCCCAAGCCTCACGATCCTTTCCTGGACCTGGTGCCCGAATCACGCGGCATCGCTGGCATCAAGCTCACGCCCAGGCATTACGCCTACCTGAAGATCAGCGAAGGCTGCAACCACCGCTGCAGCTTCTGCATCATCCCCAGCATGCGCGGCGACCTGGTCTCGCGCCCGATCGGCGATGTGTTGAGCGAGGCGCGTGCCTTGTTCGAATCTGGCGTGAAAGAACTGTTGGTGATCAGCCAGGACACCAGCGCCTATGGCGTTGACGTGAAATACCGCACCGGCTTCTGGGACGGCAAGCCCGTCAAGACCCGCATGTTCGACCTGGCCGAGCAACTGGCCACCTTGGCGCAGCAGCACGGCGCCTGGGTGCGCATGCACTACGTCTACCCCTACCCGCACGTGGACGAGATCCTGCCGATGATGGCTGAGGGCCTGATCCTGCCTTACCTGGACGTGCCTTTCCAGCATGCGCACCCCGCCGTGCTCAAGCGCATGAAGCGCCCGGCCAATGGCGAGAAGAATCTGGAGCGCTTGCTGCGCTGGCGCGAGATCTGCCCCGAGATCGTGGTGCGCAGCACCTTCATCGCAGGCTTCCCTGGCGAAACGGAAGAAGAGTTCGAGTACCTGCTCGACTTCCTGCGCGAGGCCGAGATCGACCGCGCCGGCTGTTTTGCCTATTCACCCATCGAAGGCGCGCCTGCCAATGCGCTGGAGGGCGCCTTGCCCGACGAAGTGCGCGAAGAACGCCGCGCCCGCTTCATGGCCGTGGCCGAGCAGGTGTCGATTGCCAAGCTGCAACGCCGCGTGGGCGCGACCATGCAGGTGCTGATCGACAGCGCGCCCGCATTGGGCCGCAAGGGTGGGGTGGGGCGCTCGTACGCTGACGCGCCCGAGATCGACGGCACGGTGCGCTTGCTGCCACCTGAAAAGGCCAGCAAGACCTTGAAAGTGGGCGAGTTCACCAAGGCGCGCATCGTGGCGGTGGAAGGGCATGACCTGATCGCGCAACCGTTCTGACCTGATCGCCTGGCACTCCTTTTGCAGAGATGAACCACCTGCCCCAGACCGGTGCAGGGCGGCGCATCAGGAGTATTCAGTGAAGCAACTTGCCAGGCGATCCTTGTTGAACCTCGTGGCGGCTTCGGCCGTGCTCCTGTCCACGGCGGCTGTCATGCCAGCCATGGCCCAGGCCAAGCTCAAAGTGGCCGCCATCTACACGGTGCCGGTCGAGCAGCAATGGGTGTCGCGCATCCACAAGGCCCTCAACGAGGCCAAGGCCCGGGGCGAGATCGACTATGTGTTCTCCGAGAACACCGCCAATGCCGACTACGAACGCGTGATGCGCCAGTACGCCGAAGGCGGCAACACCTTGATCCTGGGTGAGGTCTTCGGCGTGGAGGCCGCAGCCCGCAAAGTGGCCAAGGACTACCCCAAGGTCAGCTTCCTGATGGGTTCATCCGGCAAGCCGCAGGCGCCCAACTTCTCGGTGTTCGACAACTACATCCAGGAACCTGCTTACCTCAGCGGCATGGTGGCGGGTGGCATGAGCAAGAGCGGCCACATCGGCATGGTCGGCGGCTACCCCATCCCCGAGGTCAACCGCCTGATGCACGCCTTCATGCTGGGCGCGAAAGAGATCAACCCCAAAGTCAAGTTCACCGTGAGCTTCATCGGCTCGTGGTTCGATCCACCCAAGGCCAAAGAGGCTGCCTTTGCCATGATCGACAAAGGCGCTGACGTGCTCTACGCCGAGCGCTTTGGCGTGAGCGATGCCGCCAAGGAAAAAGGCAAGCTGGCCATCGGCAATGTCATCAACACCCAGCCGCAGTACCCGGACACCGTGGTGGCCTCGGCGCTGTGGAACATGGAACCCACGGTGGACCTGGCCATCAAGAAAGCCAAGTCCGGGCAGTTCAAGGGGGAGGACTATGGGCCTTACTCGATGATGAAGTTCAAGGGCAGTGAGCTGGCACCGCTGGGCACGTTCGAGGCCAAGGTGCCGGCCGACGTGGTGGCCAAGGTCAAGGCCAAACAGGCAGCGATCCTGTCGGGCGCCTTCAAGGTGCCGGTGGTCGAGACCGAACCCAAATCGTCTAACTGAGCCACACGGCTGTCGGGCTTTCCCGATGACGGTGCTGCGGCTGCAGGGCATCACCAAGCGCTTTGGCTCGCTGGTGGCCAACGACGACATCTCGCTGACTTTACAGGCTGGCGAAGTACTGGCCTTGTTGGGTGAGAACGGCGCTGGCAAGAGCACGTTGGTTTCCATCCTGTTCGGGCACTACGTGGCCGATGTGGGGCACATCGAGGTTCAAGGCCAGCCCTTGCCGCCAGGGCAGCCCAGGGCGGCGCTCCAGGCTGGCATTGGCATGGTGCACCAGCATTTCACTTTGGCCGACAACCTCAACGTGCTCGACAACGTGATGTTGGGGACGGAGTCGATGTGGCGCCTGTCGTCGCGCCGCCAGGCTGGGCGGCAACGCTTGTTGTCCTTGGCCGGGCGCTTCGGCCTGGCCGTAGATCCGGATGCGCGCGTGGGCAGCTTGTCGGTGGGTGAGCGCCAGCGCGTTGAGATCCTCAAGGCCTTGTACCGTGGCGCGCGCATCCTGATCCTGGACGAGCCGACGGCGGTGCTCACCCCGCAAGAGAGCGAACAGCTCTTCGCTACCCTGGACACCTTGGTCAAAGACGGCCTGGCCGTGATCTTCATCAGCCACAAGCTGGACGAAGTGCTGCGCGTATCGAGCCGCGTGGCCGTGCTGCGTGGCGGCAAACTGGTGGCCGAATGTGCCGCGCAGGGCACCACCAAAGCCGAACTGGCTGCCTTGATGGTGGGCCGCGAGGTCAAGGCCGCGCGGCGTGTCGCGGCGGTGGGGCCACCTTCGGGCGCGGTGGTTTTGCAATGCGAGGGTGTTCACACCGCCAAGGGGACACATGGCACTGCGCTGCGAGGGGTGGACTTGAATGTGCATGCTGGCGAGATCGTCGCCGTCGCCGGGGTCTCCGGCAACGGCCAGGTGGCGCTGGCCGAGCTGCTGCACGGCTTGTTGCCTGCTGCCCAAGGGCGGCTGCAGGTGTCCTCCCAACCATTGCGCGCCCAGCCGCGCGATTGGGTGTCCGTCCCCGTGGCCCGCATCCCGGAAGACCGCCATGCGCAGGGCGTGGTCGGCGACCTGAGCCTGTGGGAAAACACCATCACCGAGCGCTTGTTTGACCGGCGCTTCGCCCGCTGGGGCTGGGTGCGCCGAGCCGCTGCACGTGCCCATGCACAGCACATCATCGAGCGCTTCGATGTGCGTGGCGGTGGCCTTGATTCGCCTGCGCGCCGTCTGTCTGGCGGCAACATGCAAAAGCTGGTGCTGGGCCGGGCGCTGGCCTTGGGCGAAGGCTCAGCGCATGGCGTGCCCACCCTGATCGTGGCCGCCCAACCCACCTGGGGCCTGGACATTGGCGCCGTCGCCTTCGTGCACGAACGCTTGATCCAGTCGGCCGAGCAGGGCAGCGCGGTGCTGCTGATCTCGGAAGACCTGGACGAGATCCTCGCCCTAGCCGACCGCATCGCGGTGATGCACGAAGGGCGGCTCACCGCCGCGCGTCCTCGATCAGACTGGACGCTCGCCACCTTGGGCCTGGCCATGGCGGGCAGCGATGCCCACTCGGCCACCGCACATGAAGGACTCACCACATGAGCCCCTTGCCACGTTGGCGGCTCGAAAGCCGAGAACAGCCCCTGCGCTGGGGCTGGTTGGCCGCGCCCCTGGCCGCCGTGCTGGCCACGGTGATCCTGGCCGCCGGACTGATCGCCTGGAGCGGCGCCCCCGTGGCCCAGGCCTATGGTTTGATGGTGCAGGGGGCCTGGGGCTCGACCTTCGCCATCTCCGAAACCCTGACCCGCGCCACGCCTTTGATCTTGACCGGCTTGGCCGCGGCCGTGGCGTTCCGGGCCCGCCTGTTCAACATCGGCGCCGAAGGGCAGTTGTACCTCGGTGCCATGGCCGCCATCGTCGTGGGCGGCCAGCAAGCAGGTGTGGCCGAGTTCACGGGTTCGGTCGCCTGGCTC
This sequence comes from uncultured Aquabacterium sp., assembly GCA_964554655.1. Taxonomy (GTDB): domain Bacteria; phylum Pseudomonadota; class Gammaproteobacteria; order Burkholderiales; family Burkholderiaceae_C; genus Aquabacterium. The sequence goes on from CAZKPN010000004.1 coordinate 87,894, forward strand.
ACGTTCTGGATGGTCGTGGCTGGGGCCTCTGCCGGCGCGGCTTGGCTGCTGGGCCCGGCCTGGCTGAAAACCAGGCTCGGTGTGGACGAAGTGGTCACCACCTTGTTGATGAACTTCATCGCCTTGCTGCTGGTGTCGATGATGCTGGACGGCCCCATGAAAGACCCGATGGCCATGGGGTGGCCCCAGTCGGTCGCCCTTTGGCCCGAACTCGAATTCAGCCGGTTGATCGAGCGCTCTCGCGTGCACAGCGGCTTGTTGGGCGCACTATTGCTGGCTTTGCTCCTGTGGATCGTTGACCGCTACACCACCTTGGGATTGGGTTTGCGCGCGGTGGGGGCCAACGCCGGTGCGGCGGCCTTCGCCGGGTTGCCGGTGCGGCGCCTGACCTTGATCACCGCTCTGATGTCTGGCGCCCTGGCCGGTCTGGCGGGTGTCGGCGAGGTGGCAGGGCGCACCAGCTACCTCACGCTCGACATGTCACCCGGCTATGGCTACAGCGGCATCGTGATCGCCATGTTGGCGGGCTTGCACCCTTTGGGCGTGGTGGCTTCGGCCTTGTTCGTGGCCAGCGTGCTGGTGGGCGCCGACAGCATGAGCCGGGCCTTGGGCGTGCCGACCTACCTGGCCGACGTGATGGTGTCATTGGCCCTGCTGTGCATGCTGGTCACGCAGATGTTCACGCGCTATCGCCTGCGCTGGGTGCGCCCTGCGGCGGGGAGCCTGGCATGACCGAGGTGTGGGACCTGGTCGCGCAAAGCAGCTTCTGGATCGCCGTGCTGCGCATGGCCACGCCGCTGCTGCTGGGCACCCTGGGCGTGTTGCTGTGCGAGCGCGCGGGCGTGCTCAACCTGGGCATCGAAGGGATCATGGTGGCCGGGGCATTCACGGGTTGGCTGGCCGTCTACCATGGCTGCAGCCTGCCCATGGGCGTGCTGATCGCGGCTTTGGTCGGCGCCTTGTGCGGCTTGCTGCACGCCTTGCTCACAGTCGGGCTCGCACTGTCGCAACACGTGGCAGGCCTGGGCCTCACCTTGTTGGCGACCAGCCTGAGCCACTACAGCTACCGCATCGCTTTCCCCAAGATCTCAACGCCCCCCACCATCACGCCGATGGTGGCGGTGGGCCAGTCGTGGCCAGGCCTGGCCAAACTGCCCTTGATCGGCGAGGTGCTGGCCGCCCAAACGCCCTTGACCTTGACCGCGCTGGCCCTGGTGCCCGTGCTCGCCTGGATCCTCATGCGAACCCCGCTGGGCCTGGCGGTGCGCATGGTGGGCGAGAACCCCGCCGCCGCCGAAGGCCAGGGGCTGAGCGTGGTGGGCTTGCGCACTGGCGCCATCGTGGCCGGATCAGCCTTGATGGGCGTGGCCGGGGCATTCCTCACGCTGTCGGCCTTCAACGCCTTCTACATCAACATGGTCAACGGCCGAGGCTGGATCTGCGTGGCCCTGGTGGTGTTCGCCTCGTGGCGGCCTGGCAAGGCCTTGCTGGGTGCCTTGCTGTTCTCAGCCTTCGATGCGCTGCAACTGCGCCTGCAGCAGGCTGGCGGCGAGGTGTTGGGCATGGCCTTGCCCTACCAGGTGTACCTGATGCTGCCCTACGTGCTGTCCATCCTGGCGCTGATCGTCATGGCCCGCCGGGCGGCCTATCCGCAAGCCCTGATGAAGCCTTACCGCGCGGGTGAACGCTGAGCCAAACTCCATTAGCATGGCTGGATGAAGCAGCGCAAAATTGCCCCCAGCACGCACCTCATCCACCACGCCTACGAGCCGCCTGCCGGCTTCAAATCCGTGGTGCCCGGCATCCACAAGGCCTCCACCGTCATTTTTGACAACACGGTGGCCCTGCGGGCGCGCCAATGGAAGGACAAGACGGGCTACACCTACGGCCTGCACGGCACCCCCAGCACGTTCACGCTGGAAGAGCGCCTGGCCACGCTGGAGGGGGGGCTGCAAACGCTGCTCGCCCCCAGCGGCCTGGCCGCCCTCGCCATGGTGGACATGGCCTTGCTCCATGCGGGCGACGAGGTGTTGATCCCCGACAACGCCTATGGCCCCAACAAGGACCTGGCGCGGGGCGAGCTGGCCCACTGGGGCATCACCCACCAGTTCTACGACCCCTTGCGCGCCGATGAACTGGCCAGCCTCATCACCCCGCGAACCAAGCTGATCTGGCTGGAAGCGGCCGGGTCGGTGACGCTGGAGTTTCCCGATCTGATCGGCCTGCTGCGTGTGGCCCGCCAGCATCCTCACGTGATCGTTGCGCTGGACAACACCTGGGGCGCTGGCCTGGCGTTTGATGCGTTTGCCTTCGATGAGTTTGGCGGCCAGTCACAAGGCGTGGACATCTCCGTGCACGCCCTGACCAAATACCCCTCGGGCGGCGCCGACGTGCTGATGGGTTCGATCACCACGCGCGACGAGGCCCTGCACATCAAGCTGAAGATGACGCACATGCGCATGGGTTTGGGCGTGGGCGGCAACGATGTCGAAGCCGTTCTGCGTGGCCTGCCGACCTTGCCCCTGCGCTATGCCGCGCACGATGCCGCGACCCGGCAGATCGCGCAGTGGTGGCAGACCCGGCCTGAAGTCTCGCAGGTGCTGCACCCGGCCTTGCCTGAGTCACCCGGCCATGCGCATTGGGCCCAGACTTGCAGCGCGGCGGGTGGTTTGGTGTCGGTGGTGTTCGATGAACGCTACAGCCCCGCTCAGGTCGATGCCTTCATCGATGCCTTGGACCTGTTCAAGATTGGCTATTCGTGGGGTGGGCCGGTGAGCCTGGCCGTGCCGTACCACCTGCCCAGCATGCGCACGGTGGGCGATGTGCCGCAGGGTACCCTGGTGCGCTTGGCCATTGGGCTGGAGGATCCGCAGGACCTGATCGATGACCTGGAGCAGGCCTTGACGGTGTTGGCCGCCGGTGCCTAATCCTTGGGGCCTGGCGAGACTTTGTGTCTCATCATCCGGCCCTTTTGACGAAAGGCCCTCGGCCCTGCGGGCTCAATCCTTCGGATTGGATGAGACCTTATGTCTCATCATTCGGCCCTTTTCGCGCTCCCACTCGCGGTCCTTGATGGTGTTGCGCTTGTCGTGTTCGGCCTTGCCCTTGGCCAGGGCAATCTCCGCCTTCACGTAGCTGCCCTTGAAGTGCAGGTTCAGCGGCACCAGGGTGTAACCCTTCTGCTCGGTCTTGCCCACCAATCGGCGGATCTCGGAGCGGTGCATCAGCAGCTTCTTGGTGCGGTCGGCTTCAGGCTTGACGTGCGTAGACGCCGAACGCAGCGCGTTGATGCGCAGCCCGATCAGGTGCAACTCGCCATTGCGGATCATGATGTGACCGTCGGTCAGCTGCACCTGGCCCGCGCGGATCGCCTTGACTTCCCAGCCTTCCAGGACCACACCGGCCTCGAAACGTTCTTCGATGTGGTAGTTAAACAGGGCTTTTCTATTTTCAGCGATCGTCATGGTCAGAAGGATACAGGGTCCTTAAAATGGCGGCATTCTATGAAGCAAGTCAACAAGTCCGTCCTGCTCTGGTATTCGCCCCGCGAAATGTACGCGCTGGTGACCGCCGTCGAGGACTACGCCCAATTCCTGCCCTGGTGCGCGCGCGCTGAAGTCCTTCAGCAGCACGACGATGGCGTCACCGCGCGCCTGCACATCGCGTTTGCCGGCATCAAGCAGGCTTTCACCACGCGCAATACCAACACCGAGGCCAGCCAGGTCCACATGAGTTTGGTGGATGGCCCCTTCTCCAAGCTGGAGGGCACCTGGAAGTTCACGCCGTTGCAAAAACCCGGTTCGCCCGCCTCAGCACCGGGTGAGGCTTTGCCGGAGCCCACCGCCTGCAAGGTCGAGTTTTCACTGAGCTACGATTTTTCCAGTCGGTCCCTGGCCCTGGTGATCAGCCCTGTGTTCGACCGCATCGCCAACACCTTTGTCGATGCCTTCGTCAAACGGGCTGAGCAGGTGTATGGGTCCCGTTGAACCAACCCCAGTTCCGGTGATTCACGTTGAGGTTGTGTTCGGTTCAGGGCCGAGGCAGATCGAACTGAAAGCCTTGACCTTGCCTTTGGGCAGTTGCGTCAAGGATGCTTTGTTGGGCGCCAACTTGCTGGCCCAGGCGCAACAAGGCCTGAGCGTGGGCATCTGGGGCCGCAAGACCACCCTGGGGCATGTCTTGCAGGACCGCGATCGGGTCGAGGTCTACCGTGGCCTGATCGTTGATCCGAAAGAGGCTCGGCGTGTGAGGTACCGGGCGCATGGCGAAAAACTGCCCGGGAAGGGTGTCAAACGGCTTCAAACGCGGTCAGTGACCGAGCCGTCAGACTAATCAGCTGAAAAGCCATCACTTGCAGTTGCTGGCGATGGCTTCCTGCGTGCGGCGCTGTTCTTCAGCGCGGCCCTTGTCGTCCAGGATCTCGCGCTCGCCCTTGCTGTTGGTGCGGGCAATGCGGATGCCGTCGTTGAGCGTGCGCTGGTAGTTGCGGGCTTGCGTGCAGTTCTCAGCGCGGCCCTTGGCGGCCTTTTCTTCCTCGACCTTGCGTTGGGCTTCTTTTTCTTCTTCAGCTTTGCGGCGCTTCACGTCCAGTTCGGACTCAGGCGCCTTGGCCGTGGCGGCGGGCTTGGCAGCGGAAGCTGCGGCGTCCACTTCGGAGGCGGGCTTGGCCAATTGCACAGTCTTCGAAGCATGGGGCCTTTGAAGGATGTTGGCTTCGGGGGTGCCTGCAGGAGGAGGGCGGTCGCTGTATTGCGTTGCACCGGCGGCGTCCTTCCATTTCCACTGCGTGCCGGCTTTGGCAGGCGTGGACATCAGCGCCACGCTGGCCAGGATCAGGGACAGGATCAGGGTGGAATGAGGGCTGGTGCTTTTCATGACGCGGAGTTTAGTCCGGCTTGGCGATCGCAATGGCCGCGAAAACGCCCATTCGTCACGGTAAATCCCCGCTTCGACAGCCTACCTCCACTGCGCGTATAATCCGCTTTTGCGTCTGGAGCCTGTTCATGCGCCTGCTTGGTAAAGCACTCACATTCGACGATGTGCTGCTGGTGCCCGCGTTTTCACAAGTGTTACCCCGTGACACGTCGCTGGCCACTCGTCTTTCTCGAAACATCACCCTGAACCTGCCCTTGGTGTCTGCCGCCATGGACACGGTCACGGAAGCCCGCCTGGCGATCGCGATCGCTCAGGAAGGTGGTATCGGGATCATCCACAAAAACCTCACGCCTCAGCAACAAGCTGCGGAAGTCTCACGCGTCAAGCGTTACGAGTCTGGCGTGTTGCGTGACCCGATCACGATCTCATCCGGCGTTCGCGTGCGTGATGTGATCGCGTTGTCGCAGCAGCACGGCATCTCGGGCTTCCCGGTGGTGGATGATGGCCGCGTCGTGGGCATCGTCACGGGGCGCGACCTGCGCTTCGAAACTCGCCTGGACGCACCCGTCCGCGAGATCATGACACCGCGCGAGCGTCTGATCACCATCAAGGATGGCGCTTCGAAAGAAGAAGCCAAGGCCTTGATGCACCACCACAAGCTGGAGCGCGTGGTCATCGTCAACGAGGCGTTCGAGCTCAAGGGCTTGTTCACCGTCAAAGACATCACCAAGCAGACCAACTTCCCCAACGCGGCCCGTGATTCGCACGGCAAGCTGCGCGTGGGCGCGGCGGTCGGCGTGGGGGAGGGCACCGAAGAGCGCGTTGAGCTGCTGGTTCGCGCTGGCGTCGATGCCCTGGTGGTCGACACGGCCCATGGCCACAGCGCTGGCGTGATTGAGCGCGTGCGCTGGGTCAAGAAAAACTACCCGCAAGTGGATGTGATCGGCGGCAACATCGCCACTGGTGCAGCGGCTTTGGCTTTGGTCGAAGCGGGCGCCGATGGCGTCAAGGTCGGCATCGGCCCGGGCTCGATCTGCACCACGCGGATCATCGCGGGTGTGGGCGTGCCCCAGATCATGGCCATCGACAACGTGGCCACGGCTTTGCTGGGCACGGGCGTGCCCTTGATCGGTGATGGCGGCATCCGCTATTCGGGCGACATCGCCAAGGCCATCGCGGCTGGTGCCAGCACCGTCATGATGGGCGGCATGTTCGCTGGCACCGAAGAAGCTCCGGGCGAAGTGATCCTGTACCAGGGCCGCAGCTACAAGAGCTACCGCGGTATGGGCTCGATCGGCGCCATGAAGGCCGGCTCGGCCGACCGCTACTTCCAGGAAAACGACGAAACCACCAACCCCAACGCGGACAAGCTGGTCCCAGAGGGCATTGAAGGCCGCGTGCCGTTCAAGGGCTCGATGATCAGCATCGTCACGCAAATGGCGGGCGGCTTGCGCGCCTCCATGGGCTACTGTGGTTGCGCCACCATCGAAGACATGCGCAACAAGGCCGAGTTCGTCGAGATCACGGCCGCTGGCATTCGCGAGAGTCACGTCCACGACGTGCAGATCACGAAAGAAGCGCCCAACTACCGCATGGAGTGATGGCGTCCTCGCGCCGCGGGGCGGCCATGCCCTTCATCATGGTGACAGTGCTGCTCGACATGATGTCGATCGGCATCATCGCCCCCGTGCTGCCCAAGCTCATCGGATCCTTCATGGACTCGGGTGCCGGGACCTCGGTGGCCTATGGCGCGGCGCAGGCGGCGTTTGCCATCGCGCAGTTCTTCAGTGCGCCGGTGCTGGGGGCGCTGTCCGACCGCTATGGTCGGCGCCCGATCCTGCTGCTGGGCCTGCTGGGCATGGGCATCAATTTCTTCGTCACGGCGCTGGCGTCCGAGTTCTGGATGTTGCTGGCCGTGCGCGTGATGGGCGGCGCCGTGTGCGCCAACATCGCGGTGGCCAACGCTTATGTGGCCGACATCACCGTGCCGGAAGATCGCGCCAAAAACTACGGCATGCTGGGCGCCATGTTTGGCCTGGGCTTCATCCTGGGGCCAGTGCTGGGTGGCACGCTGGGCAGCTACGACCTGCACTGGCCGTTCTTGCTGGCGGGGAGCCTGTCGCTGTTGAACTGCCTGTATGGCTACTTCGTGCTGCCCGAATCCCTGCCACTGGACAAGCGCCGCAAGTTCGAGCTGGCCCAGGCCAATCCCTTCACCGCGCTGGCCCGTTTGAAGGAGCTCAAGGGCGTCGAAACCCTGATGTGGATCATGGGTCTGTCGATTTTGGCGCAGTTCTGTTTGCACACCTCCTGGTTCCTCTACACCGAGTTCAAGTTCGGCTGGACGCCCATGGACAACGGCTTGTCCCTGCTGGTGGTGGGCGGCATGGCGGTGGTGGTGCAAGGTGGCCTCATGCGCGTGGTGCAAAAGTACATTCCGCTGCACAGGCTGGTCACCTTTGGCCTAGTCTCTTCCACCATTGCTTTTGCCGGTTACGGTCTGGTGCCAGTGGGCTGGATGCTCTTCGTGGTCGTGGTGGCCAATGTGTTTGGCTACATGGTGCAGCCGGGTCTGCAAAGCCTGGTGTCCAACGCTGTGGACCCGACCCGCCAGGGTGAAAGCATGGGCGCCGTGTCGTCCATCAACAGTGTGGCTGCCGTGCTCGGCCCTTTGCTGGGCACGCCGCTGCTGGCGGCGGTGTCGCACTATCCCCAAGGCGACTGGCGCGTGGGGGCGCCGTTCTACCTGTGCGCGGCCATCCAGGGGGTGGCAGCCGTCATTGGTTTGCGCTATTTCAGCCGCACTTACCGTGCGCCGGGCCCAGTGGCGACCGTGGTCTGACCCTGGCTCGATATTCAAGAGAATTCACCATGCATGACAAAGTTCTGATCCTTGACTTCGGCTCTCAAGTCACCCAGCTCATCGCGCGCCGTGTTCGCGAAGCCCACGTGTATTGCGAGATCCACCCCAACGACGTGTCGGATGAATTCATCCGCAGCTTTGCGCCCAAGGCCATCATCCTGTCGGGCAGCCACGCCAGCACCTACGAAGACCACCAACTGCGCGCGCCACAAGCCGTGTGGGACCTGGGCGTGCCGGTGCTGGGCATCTGCTACGGCATGCAGACCATGGCCGTGCAACTGGGCGGCAAGGTGGAGTGGAGCGACCACCGCGAGTTCGGCTATGCCGAGGTACGGGCGCTGGGGCACACCAAGCTGCTTGAAGGCATCGAAGATTTCCGCACGACCGAACAACACGGCATGCTCAAGGTCTGGATGAGCCACGGCGACAAGGTCACGGCCTTGCCGGATGGCTTCACGCTGATGGCCTCGACGCCCAGCTGCCCGATCGCGGGCATGGCCAATGAGGCCAAACGCTATTACGCCGTGCAGTTTCACCCCGAGGTGACTCACACGGTGCAGGGTGCGGCCATGTTGACGCGCTTCGTGCGCGACATTGCCGGCTGCAAGTGCGACTGGATCATGGGCGACTACATCGCCGAAGCCGTGGCCAAAATTCGCGAGCAGGTGGGTGACGAGGAAGTCATCCTGGGCCTGAGCGGCGGCGTGGATTCCAGCGTGGCGGCAGCCCTGATCCACCGTGCCATTGGCGACCAGCTGACCTGTGTGTTCGTGGACCACGGCTTGCTGCGTTTGAACGAAGGCAAGATGGTGATGGACATGTTCGCCGGGCGCCTGCACGCCAAGGTGATCCATGTGGAGGCCTCCGACCAGTTCATGGGCCACTTGAAGGGCGTGACCGACCCCGAGGCCAAGCGCAAGATCATTGGGCGCGAGTTCGTCGAGGTCTTCCAGGCCGAGGCCAACAAGCTCAAGGGCGAAGGCAACAAGGGCGCCAAGTGGCTGGCCCAAGGCACCATCTACCCCGACGTGGTCGAGTCAGGGGGCACGGCCAGCAAGAAGGCCACCATCAAGAGCCACCACAATGTGGGCGGCTTGCCCGAGAAGCTTGGCTTGAAGCTGCTGGAGCCATTGCGCGAGTTGTTCAAAGACGAGGTGCGTGCATTGGGCGTGGCCCTGGGCCTGCCGGCCGACATGGTCTACCGCCATCCCTTCCCGGGCCCAGGCTTGGGTGTTCGCATCCTGGGTGAAGTGCGCCAGGATTTTGCCGACCTGCTGCGCCGCGCTGATCACATCTTCATTGAAGAGTTGCGGGCCACGATCGACCCTGCCACTGGCAAGAGCTGGTATGAATTGACCAGCCAGGCCTTCACCGTGTTCCTCCCGGTCAAGAGCGTGGGCGTGATGGGTGATGGCCGCACGTATGACTACGTGGTGGCCCTGCGCGCTGTGCAGACCAGTGACTTCATGACGGCGGATTGGGCGGAGTTGCCTTACAGCCTGCTCAAGAAGGTGTCCGGGCGCATCATCAATGAAGTGCGTGGTATCAACCGCGTGACTTATGACGTGTCGAGCAAGCCGCCTGCGACGATCGAGTGGGAGTGAAGGGGTCTCAGCACTTCTATTTTGCAAAATTTGACGGTTATCGTCCGGGGTGAATGACGCGCAATTGTGGGGGATTTCGGCATCGGGTCTTGGTTCCTTGTCCAGCGGTTCACAAACCGGTCAGATAGGGCTAGCCATGATGAAGCCACCTTTTTTGTGGTGGACCAAACTTGGGTGGTGCCACGGTGGCGGCCTGACTTAAGTCAAATCGCCTCCACGAAACCCGGGGCGATTCACAAGATGCTGCTTGCTTTGCTTTAACCAATCGTTCAGTCGGGGATCCTTGGCGCAACTGATGTCGAGGACTTTCCTACAAGCCGTCATGGAGCTATTTAAACCGTCTGATCAAGTGGGAGTGAGTGGGCGGATAAGCTTTTGAAGGTTTATACGGCGCGATGGAATACCTCAAAACGGCACAGGCCGCCCATCGCGATGTAAAAGCCCCCGCGCCATGGCATCAATGTCTTCACACATGTACAACTGCTTGCGCCAGTGTTGCGGAATGTCGTCAATACCATAGAACGCCCCTGCGACCTGACCAGCTATGGCAGCGGTGGTGTCGGCGTCATCTCCCAAGTTCGCGGCTGCGAGGATGGCAGCTTCGAATGACTCGGTCGTCGCAAAGCTCCAAAGCGCTGCCTCAAGAGATGGTACGCAATAGCCACTACCCTGAATTTGATCGCGATCTTTGTTCAGGTAGCGGACATCGGCAATGTCCTGTACGACCGAACTTCTCAAACCAGCTTGAGAAATTTTGAGGACCGCCGCTTTTGAGGGCGCGCCATTCAAGGCGTTGGAGATGATCTCGGCCAGAACTGAACAACACTCTATGGCTTCTACGGCGCCGTGGGTGGTTTGTGAGCTTAGCTGCGCATACTGCAAAATGGCCTCAAGGTCTGGGAAGTACCTCAGCACCACGGGTGCTAGGCGCATCAGAGAGCCATTGCCAGCGCTATTGGGGTCCGTCGATCCAGACAATGGGTACCCAGTCGCACTGAATCGAAGCAGCGCATCCTGAACGGTCATCCCGATGTCAAAGCATTCACCGGTGGGGCTTGGATATCCCCAGCGCCACCAGTTAATGTACCGGTTCATCTGATCCATCGCATCGAATCCATCGCGATGTAGCAGACTCTGAGCCAGGCAAATGGCCATGGCCGTGTCGTCGGTCCATTGCCCCGGCTTCAGATTGAACGGGCCGCCTCCGACCATGTCGGTGATGGGTTCAAAACTCCCGCGTGGACTGAACTCCAAGGTGGTGCCGAGGGCATCTCCGCAGGCCAGACCAATCAGGCATCCCCGATAGCGACTCTCTAGATCCATATGATTGCCAATGAAGGTTGTTTGAGCGGGTCTGGCAGATGGGGGCTACCGAATGACCAGCAATTGCCGACGCACTTCCATCAATGCGAAACCAAGAAGGTTGAGCCCTTGCCACATCGCAGGGTTTTCAATCTCTGGATGGTCTTCGGCCATGCCGATGCCCCAAACCTTGTCAACCGGACTGGCTTCCACCAGGACACGGTCTTCGGTTTTGAGCAGGAAGTCTTGCAACGAAGCATTCTGAGAAAACTTGGCCAGGTTTCCTTCGACCACGGCATCGAAACGACGTGCGTCCCAGAGGCGATCATCGAAGTTTCGAATCTCTCGACCGAGCTTCTTGGCAAGCGCTGGGCTCTTCGCCGCGATGATCTGATTCAAGGTTTCCTGATCCTCGAACAGCCGCGCCTTCTCCGCCATCATGTAGTGCTCCGCCGTCAAATAAGTGATTTCACTCAAGGTGAAGGACGACTCGAACCATTGGCTAAAGCAAGTCTTTCCGATGGAGCCATCCTTCTTTGGCTGATGGCCCCAAAAATAGAGGTACTTGAGTCGTTGCACTTGCTTGGCTTGCTCAATCAACTGGCCGATGTGGTCGGTAGCGTGCATAGGTGATCCCCTTGATGTGATTTTCAGCGCAGCAGCGCTTTGTAGATTTCCAGATCGCTTTCATTGAAGCAACAGAAGGTGATGTCAAGGCTGGTGTTTGCCGCGTGCTCTCTGGCAGTTGCAACGGCGATCTCAGCTGCAGCTTGCGATGGAAACCGGTATGAGCCAGTACTGATGCACGAAAACGCCAATGACTGAATGTCGTGCTGGATGGCCAGCGCAATGCATTCGCGGTAGCACGCAGCCAGCAACTTCGCCTCATCCTTTGCGCCACCTTGCCAGACTGGTCCGACAGTGTGAATGACATAACTGGCTGGCAGCTTGAAACCCCTGGTCAGCTTGGCCTGCCCCACCTTGCAGCCGTAGAGCTTGCGACAGGCTTCCAGTAGCTCGGGCCCGGCCGCACGATGAATCGAACCGTCCACGCCGCCGCCGCCAAGCAGGGACGTGTTGGCAGCGTTCACGATGGCGTCTACCGCCAACTTGGTGATGTCGCCCTTGATTGCTTGAAAGGTGGCCATGTTGCGCGATCCTCAAATTCTTGTTGACTTAGTTTAATTGATGAACTTATGATAGTTGCACAACAACACGAAGTCAACAGTACACCACTGAAAGGGGAAATCGTATGCTGGGAATTCGCTTCATCAAGTCACAACCGACGATGCATCTGATGCAGTTCCGTCGTGGGCAGGTCGTTCGCGAAGGTGCTGGCTTGTCATTCTTCTACTACAGACCTACATCCACGTTGGTGGCAGTGCCGATCGGCAGTCAGGATCGGCCTTTCATTCTTGAACTCGTGACGTCTGACTTTCAGAGCATTACAGTTCAGGGGCAGTTGACCTATCGCGTTGCTGATCCTGGGCGCATTGCGGGCCTGATGGATTTTTCCTTGTCGGCAGACGGACAGGCTCATACGTCGGAAGACCCCAGAAGGCTGGGCGAACGGGTGGCCATGCAAGCTGAAGTCATCGTGCGTCAATCTGTTCAGCAAATGGATTTGAAGCAGGCACTGCGGGCATCAGCCACGATTGCGCAGGAAACTCATAAGCGTCTGGCGTTGCAAACCGAGGTGGCCGCATTGGGACTGGAGATCCTGGGCGTGTCTGTGCTGGCCATCAAGCCAACACCTGAGATGTCGCGGGCACTGGAGGCGGAGGCCAGAGAATCGAACCTCAAGGCCGCAGATGACGCTGTCTTTGGCCGTCGAATGTCTGCCGTTCAAAACGAACGCGCGGTGCGTGAAACCGAGCTTGATACGGAAGTGGCCGTTGAGCACAAGAAACGTCAGATCGGCGAGGCTCAGATGGATGCGAAGGCTGCCGTGGCGCGTCGGGAGAACGAACTTCGAACCGAGCAGATGGAGTCTGACGTCACGCTGGAGGAGCGGCGCAAGTTGTTTGTCGAGGGGCAGGCGGAAAACAGTCGCACCATGGCTGATGCAGAAGCGTATCGATTGGGCGCCATCATGCAGACCATGGAGAAGACTGATCCTCGCATCGTTCAGGCACTTGCAGCATCGGGCATGCAACCAGGTCAGTTGATCGCTCAGGCGTTTGGTGGCATTGCCGAGAAGGCACAACACATTGGGCAACTCAACATGTCGCCGGAGCTGTTGCAGTCTTTGATCCGCGACAACAGCGGCGGGCCACAGGGAGCCAATCGTGGTCGCGCCAACTGAACGCAAGGTGGTGCTGGTCACGAGGCGGACCAGGTTGGAAGACCTGGTCTCTCGCTACCACACCTTGGCTCAGGCGCGCTTTTATATCGAGCATTTGGGGGCCGACTTGTCCGACTACCTGCGAGAGAACGAAGCATACGCAAGGAGCCTGCGCGTAACGGTTGAGGTGTTGCAAGCCTGGGGGCGGTATCAGATCATTGACCGCGGCTATTTGCCCAACTTTGTCTTTGCGCCTGACGATATCGTTGTGGCACTGGGGCAGGATGGGCTGGTGGCCAACACCATGAAGTATCTGGAGGGACAGCCATTGATCGGTTTGAACCCGGAACCTCAGAGGTGGGACGGTGTGTTGTTGCCGTTCGACCCTGAACAACTTCGCGGCTTGTTGCCAACTGTCGCGCAGGATCGCAGGCCGACCAAGCAGATCACCATGGCTGAGGTTGTCTTGTCTGATGGCCAGCGCCTCAGGGCCGTCAACGACCTTTTCATCGGGCCGCGCACGCATACCTCCGCGCTGTATGAGATCGAGCAGGGCAAGACGAAGGAGTTTCAATCCTCCTCGGGGCTGATCATCTCGACAGGGCTGGGGTCAACGGCTTGGATGAAGAGTGTCATGACAGGCTCTATGGCTTTGGCTAACGCCAGTGGCATGGTGAGCGGAAACAACAGCTACAAACCCTTGGCGTGGGACGCCGACAAGCTGAGCTTTGCGGTGCGAGAACCTTTCCCAAGCCGATCATCGCAGGCGACCTTGGTTTATGGCGATGTGGCGCCTGGTCGATCGTTGAAGGTGCGATCGAGAATGCCTGAGAACGGTGTCATCTTCTCGGATGGGATCGAGGTCGACTTTCTGGCGTTCACCGCCGGCATTGAGGCAACGGTCAACATCTGCGCAAACAAGGGGCAGTTGATCATGTGAGCGGCGGCCGAATCAATAAGAAGAGAAATAGAAAGAATAGAAAATGGGAACGAACAACAAAGTGGTGTCCACCAGCAAGCTGTTGAGCTTGATCTTGCGACATGAGCCACAACTCGTTGGGATCACCCTGGGCGAGGGCGGATGGGTGCGGGTCGATGAACTGCTTGCCCGTTGTGCGCAAGCCAACAAGCCGATCTCGCTTGAACTGCTCAAGGAGGTGGTTGAGGCCAGCGATAAAAGGCGATTTGCTTTGAGCGACGATGGTTTGTTCATCCGAGCCAATCAGGGGCATTCTGTCGAGATCGATTTGGGCCTTGGCCCGACGACGCCACCGCAGAAGCTGTATCACGGAACTGCGTCACGCTTTCTGGATGCCATCTGGGCGCAGGGCTTGCAAAGGCAAGCTCGACACCACGTGCATCTGACCGCGAGCTTGGATGTGGCCATCTCAGTGGGGCAAAGGCATGGTCAACCAGTGATCCTGGAGGTTGACTCATTGCAGATGCACCTGGACGGGCAGCAGTTCTTCCAGTCAGACAATGGCGTTTGGCTGGTTGATGCTGTGGGCACGCAATACATGCGCCTGATGCGTCAGGAATAGGCGGGAGCCAGCTATGACAAAGACAATCACGCTTTATCGACCAACCGGGCCGCAAGAACTGGCCTTGGTTGCTGCCAGCGACTTCAAGCGTTGGCCACCGAGATTGCCGGAGCAACCCATCTTCTATCCGGTGACCAATGAGCAGTACGCCATTGAGATTGCCCGCGACTGGAATGTGCCCGCCAGCGGCGAGGGGTTTGTGACTCGCTTCGAAGTCGATGCGGATTTCATGAGTCGCTACCCCATACAGCAGGTCGGTGCCTCGCGTCACACGGAGTGGTGGGTGCCTGCCGAAGAACTCGAAACATTGAATGATCACATCGTAGGTGTGATCGAAGTTATCCACCAATTTAGAAATGAATCGTAAGCGTCCGGTGAAGGCATCTTGAGAGCCCGGGCCTGAACCCCGAGGATAG
>CAZKPN010000005.1:0-3310 GCA_964554655.1 uncultured Aquabacterium sp.
CCGTGGGCTCGTGGTGGGTGGTGCCGGCCAAGCTGTACGCCCCCATCCTGCAAGATGCCACCGTGCTCAAAAAGGGTGAGGGCAACCCGGCCGCCGCCGCCCTGATGAAGTACCTGCGCGGTGACAAGGCCCAGGCCGTGATCAAGGCCTACGGTTACGGGCTGTGATGCTGGACGCCGATGACCTGCAAGCGCTGAGGCTGACCGCCGAGCTGGCCAGCGTGACCACCGCGCTGCTGCTGGTGCTGGGCACGCCCATCGCGTGGTGGCTGGCCCGCACGCGCTCGCGGCTCAAGGGCGCGGTGGCGGCCCTGGTGGCCTTGCCCCTGGTGCTTCCGCCCACCGTCATCGGCTTTTACCTCTTGATGCTGATGGGCCCCGAAGGGCCGGTGGGGCGCTTCACCAGCATGCTGGGTTGGGGCCTTTTGCCGTTCACCTTCTGGGGGCTGGTGGTGGCCTCCATCCTGCATTCGCTGCCCTTCGTGGTGCAGCCGCTGCACCAGGCGTTTGAAGCGCTGGGCACCCGCCCGCTTGAAGTGGCCGCGACCTTGCGGGCCAGCCCCTGGGACCGCTTTGTGACCGTGGCCTTGCCTTTGGCCCGCCCTGGTTTCCTGACCGCCGCCGTGCTGGGCTTTGCGCACACCGTGGGCGAGTTCGGCGTGGTGTTGATGATCGGCGGCAACATCCCCGGCGCCACGCGCGTGCTGTCGGTGGCCTTGTACGGGCACGTCGAGGCCATGGACTACGGCAAGGCGCACCTGTTGGCGGCGGGCCTGGCCGGCTTTGGTTTTGCAGTGATGTTCCTGCTGTACTTCTTGAATGGGCGGGCCTTGCGCAGCCAAGGGGCGGGGCATGTCTGACATCCTGGCCAAGCTGGCCTTGTCCTATCCCGGTGGCTTTGCGCTGGATGTGTCGCTCCAGTTGCCAGGGCAGGGCGTGAGTGTGTTGCTGGGCCCCTCGGGCTGCGGCAAGACCACCGTGCTGCGCGCCCTGGCGGGCCTGGAGCGGGCCCAAGGCTCGGTGCAGGTGAACGGCCAGGTCTGGCAAAACGAACACCAGTTTCTGCCCACCCACGAGCGGCCCATTGGCTACGTCTTTCAAGAGGCCAGCCTGTTTGCGCACCTCACGGTCCAAGGCAACCTCCACTACGGCCTGCAGCGCACCCCCAAGAGCGAGCGCCGCGTGACGATGGACGAAGCCGTGGACCTGCTCGGCATTGCCCACCTGCTGGAGCGTCGCCCCGATCGTCTGTCTGGTGGCGAGCGCCAGCGCGTGGCCATCGCACGGGCCCTGCTGACCAGCCCTCGCGTGCTATTGATGGACGAGCCCTTGTCGGCGCTTGACGCGCAACGCAAGGCCGAGGTGCTGCCTTTTCTGGAGCGCCTGAACCAACAGTCTGGCGTGCCCCTGATCTACGTGACCCATGCCCTGGAAGAAGCCGTTCGGCTGGCCGACCACCTGGTGCTGATGTCGGTCGGGCGGGTGGTGGCCAGTGGCGCTGCCCGCGACTTGCTGGCCCGGCTGGACCTGCCCTTGAGCCAACTGGACGAAGCCAGCGTGATGCTGCCAGGCACGGTGGCCGAGCACGATGCTCGCTACGGGCAAAGCCGAATCGACGTGAGTGGCCTGCCGCTGTGGGTGGGCCTGCACCAGGCGCCTGTGGGGCAAGCCGTGCGCGTGCGCGTGCTGGCCCGCGACGTGAGCGTGGCCCTGAGCCACCGCGCCGACAGCAGCATCGTCAACATCTTGCCCGCCCACATCGATGCCTTGCGCGACGACGGCCCCGACACGGTGACCTTGCAGCTTCGCCTTCAGGCGCCCGACGGTGTGGAGGCCCAACAGGCGCCGGTGCTGCTGGCCCGCATCACGCGCCGCTCGCGCGACGCTTTGAACCTGATGCCCGGCCAAGCGGTGTTCGCGCAAATCAAGGGCGCAGCCTTGATTCGTTGACGGACAACTGCGCTGCGATTTGGCGCAAGGCATTCTCGAACACGGCGACCGGCTGCCCGCCTGAGATCAGGTGCTGGTCATTGATGATCACGGCCGGTACCGAGTGAACGCCACTGTTGGTGTAAAGCGCCTCTTGCGTCCGCACCTCGTCGGTGAACTCGCCGCTGTTCAGGATGGCTTGCGCGCGTAGTTCGTCCAGCCCCGCCTCGCGGACCGAGGCCAGCAGCACATCGGGCGACTCCATGCTCTGGCGGTCGGTGTGGCAGGCTTGCAGCAGCGATTTTTTCAGGGCCAGTTGCTGGTCGGGGTACTCCACACCAGCCCAGTGCAGCAGGCGGTGCGCATTGAAGGTGTTGTAGATGCGGCCGCGCCCGGCCGGGCTGAATTCGAAGCCCACCTCGGCCCCGCGCTGGCGAATCGTCTCGCAGATCTGGGCCTGCTGCTCGGGCGACGAGCCGTACTTTTGCGTAAGGTGCTCGCCAATGTCCTGGCCGCCGGGTGGCATCTGCGGGTTCAACTCGAAAGGCTGAAACCGCAGGGTGGCTGAGACTTCACCTTGAAGGTGCTCCAGGGCCTGTTCCAGGGCCGACAGCCCGATGGCGCACCAGGGGCAGGAGATGTCGGACACAAAATCGATTTTGAGTGGAGTCATTCCGGGATCGTACCCACAGACCAATGACCCCATGCCGGCTGCGTCAATCCCGATCAGGGGCGCCGGGCGGGAAGAAGCCTCGGAAAGGCCGCGCCTCGTCCACGGCCCGCGCGAACGATGGCCGAGCCAACAGCCGCTGGCGATAGGCCCGCGCATGGCCCAGCCCGCTGTCGATGGGGTGCACCCAGTCGGCGTAGAACAAGGCGGGCGCCGCTGCGCAGTCGGCCAGGCTGAAGCCCGTGGTGCAGGCCCATTCTTGGTCGGCCATGCGCTGGTCCAGCCAGCGGTAGGCCTTGTCCAGCAGGGCCTTGGCATCGGCCACGGTGTGCGCATCGCGCTGCTCGGCGGGGCGCAGGTAGTCGCCCACGATGCGCTGCATGGGCGTCATCACGTAGTTGTCGAAAAAGCGGTCCATGAAGCGCACGTCCAGCGCGGCATCAAGGTCCGCCGGGATCAGGCGGACGGGGCCCGGGTGGTGCAGCTCCAGGTGCTCGATGATGATCGTGGCCTCCATCACGGTGCGCGGGTCGTCGACCAACACGGGCATGCGCTTGAGGGGCCACCGTTGTGCAAAATCGAGGCTGACCTCGTCGCTGCCATCCAGCAGGCGAACCGTGTGCGGCGTGGCGTTCTCGTACAACGCGGTCAGCACCTTCTGGCAGTAAGACGAAAAGGGGTGGGCGTAGAGGATCAGGCTCATGGGTCGGCT